>JBHGUY010000019.1:0-31986 GCA_048976585.1 Sporolactobacillus sp.
GTGCAGAGCAAGATCGGCATCTCCCGCAGTGATAACCTCATGTGTTTCGGTATGTGCATCTTCGGTATGGGTGATCGCGGCTTCCGTCGCTCGCGGATAATTAGAAATCTCAATATAACCCTTGGTGCCTGAGATAACACCCCGTTTCGGTTGCTTTGCGCGCATTGACAAAGCCATAACCGCTAATTGATCATCCAGATTTTTTAAGAGAATGCCCGATTGTTCATCTACCCCTGTTTCAAAATATTTAACGGTTGTCAGAACATTAACCGGCTGTGTTTTCAAAAAAGAACGGGCAAAAGCTGTGGCATAACCGCCAATGTCTAATAAAGCACCACCAGCTAAATTTTTATTAAAGAAACGATTTTTGACATCGTAATCCTTTAGACTGCCAAAATTAACTTGTACTAATTGAACATCGCCCAATTCTCCCGATTGAACAATCTGCTTAACCTTTTTATAAAGCGGCATGTGGAACAGCGTCAGTCCTTCTGTCACAATCAATCCTTTTTCCTCAGCCAGTTGTTTCACATTGTTTAATTGCTGCGAGTTGACCGTGATCGCTTTCTCAGCAAAAACATGCTTACCTGCCTGCAAAGCCTTCATAATATAGTTATAATGAAAATTGTGTGGTGTGGCAATATAAATGATATCAATTTTGGGATCCTTGAGCAAATCATCCGGATTAGTGAATGTTCGCTGAATGTTCTTCTCTTTACTAAACGCCTGTAAAGCCGCTTCATTAACATCGGCGACTGCATAAATTTCTCCGTTAACGCCATTTAATGCGTCAGCCATTTCATGTGCAATCCATCCCGTGCCAATCATACCCCAGTTATACTTTTTCATTTTTGCTCATCCTCCATTGATTGATATTTTTTCCGAGTCTGACGAAACCCATTTGGGTACACTTTAAAATGCATCTTACTGAGAAATTCACCTTCTTGTTCCAACTATGCAAATTATTTTCACAAATAATTTGTTTATGAAACTAATTTCAATATAGCCATTAATATCATTTTTGTCAATAGGGGTTTAGCCGTAAAAAGGGATTAAATGAAGCACAAAAAACGATGTTCAAAATCCGATGAAGTTCCGAATTTCAAACATCGCTGGTTTTCGCTGCTTCTCTGAGTTTAAGCCAACCTTGTTGATTCTGCCCGATTTTTAATTTATAGTTTAAGTAAATGTCCTTCACGGTTTACATAATCATTTTAATCGCTGTTTTTTACCGACAACAAATTTCACATAGATCCTGCACAAAAAAGAGAAAGAGTGAGCATTGTGAGAGTATTTGCATTGATTAATCATTTATTATTCGTCTTCATATTCATCTCGTTGATTAATACGATTATTTCGATCAAACTTCCCCTATCCATCTTTCATTGTAACAGCTGGCCGTTCAGAGAAAGAAGCTGGGAAAAAGGGGGGCATATCTATCAGTACTGGTTTAAGGTGAAGAGGTGGAAGAATGTCTTGCCGGAACTCAGTGATTATCTGTCTTTCCTTTTTTCGAAAAAACAAATGAAGCAATCCAGTCCGGATTATTTGTGCAGATTTGCTTTGGAGACCTGCCGTGCTGAACTTGCCCATTGGTGCATCATTCTCAGCTCGCTTCTTTATATGCAATGGAAACATACAGGCGTTTCAGTGCTTATTTTTTTCATTGCCGTTGCATGCAATCTTCCCTATATCATAATACAGCGTTACAATCGGCCCAGAATTTTAAGCATCCTCGCCAATAAGAAGACGGATTTAAGAGAAAATGGGATGAATGATTTGAAAGTACTTCATAAAGATATATAAAGGGGAATTTTTCTGTGAATAGAATCCTGTTTATTTCATCTGAGCATACGGGATGCGGACATAAAAGTATCACCGAAGCCCTAAGCAAACAACTATTGCTCCTTTCACCAAATATTCAATTTGAAGTTATTGACGGATTCGAGCTGGGTAACCGGCTTCTCAGCGTATCCAGCCGCAGTTATGATTCATTCGCGGTGAAATTTTCTGCATTGTGGGGTCTCACCTACCGATTGGGCAATCCTTTTAAAGGGCTGGTCAATTACTTTGTTGCGCAAATAATTAAAAAATCATTGTTAGCAGAAATCAACGCCTTTCATCCTGATGTCATCGTATCCGTTCACAGTCTTTTTGTCGGTTCAGTTATAAACATCTTAAACTGGGCACATCTCGATATCCCAGTTCTCTCGTTGATTGCAGATTTAGACAATGTAACGAACCTTTGGGCCGACAAGCGGGCAAAATATGTGATATGTCCATCTAACGAAGCGAAACAACAGATGCTAAAGGCAGGAATGATGCCGGATCAATTGTTTCTGAGTGGCTTCCCAATACGCAGCGACTTCTGTGATTTAAAACTTCCTGAACCTCGCTATCGCCGTCATGGGCATAAAAAATTTGTTTCGATCCTTCTGATTAGCGGGAGTCAGGGATCCGCACAGGTCCTGCAAATCGCCAAAACATTGCTAACCGATGAAAAAATCCAGCTGACAATTGTTGCCGGACATAATACAGCCTTAGTTCAATCGATGAAGAAGGTATTATCCGCCTATATTGGAAAACGAGTCACAATCTATGGTTTTATCACAGAAATAAAGGCACGAATGATCGAAGCCGATCTTCTGATCATGCGGGCAAGCCCCAATGTATTAATGGAAGCGGTCAATCTGTGTAAGCCTGTCATCGTCACTAGCGCGCTGCAGGGGCAGGAGGCAAAGAATCCTCAGTTCGTCCTAAAACACAAGTTAGGGCTCTATTGCAAGGATATCCGCCAGCTTCCGGACATGGTTTCAACATTATTAGAGAATGATGGTGAAAAGCTTCTGGAAATCGCTCGAAACCAATATGACTTCAGAAAACCGGAATCGGCTCGCGAAATCACTGAGCTGCTCATACAAACGACTAAAGAACCAACGGTATCTAAAGATCGGCCCATCGCATGAAAGTTTTGTTTGACTTGATTAAAAACTATAAAAAAGCGTTCAGCAGGAGCAGTTGAATGTCCGAAAAAACAAAATTCAAGCTATTATTAGGAATAATCGTTACTCTTTTAGTTGTCTATTATTCTTTTAAGGTCCTCGGCGGCCTCGATCTAAGCACCGTTTTCAGCTCGAAAATCAAATGGTTTCTGGTCTTTGTTTCAGTTGTCATCAGTGGCTATTCAAACTATATTCGGGGCCTAGGGTACACGTTAGGTATTGATCCGAAGATTAACCGTCTGACTGCGCTGCAAATCGTTGCTATCGGCCATGCGGCAAATATGATTCTGCCGCTGCACATCGGCGACGGATTACGCTTAGCGTTCTTCCCAGCTAATTACAGCACGCTACGTCGGACGGAATTGGTAATGGTACCGGCTATCGCTGACTCGATTGCCATTATCACAATCTCGCTTTTTGCCGTTCCTTTTTCTGGATTTAAAGACCCTAGGATCGTAAACCTACTATGGATTATTTTCTTTTCATGTATTGCCCTCCTTGCATTATTACTGGTTGTTTTCTATTTTGTGCCGCGATTCCGCACCTATGTTCAAGACTATTTAACGACCGGCATGCTGAAGATGATGCTTTGGGTATTTCTTTCGTATCTTGTCCTCCTTCTTTCCTTATGGGTGGGACTGATTGCGTTCGGCTTCAGCTGGGAGGCATCCTGGCGTATGTCTCTCGCTGTTTTTGCTGCAACCAACCTTATCGGTTTTATCCCTGCCTCGCCAGGTTCTGTAGGGCTTTTTGAATATGCGGTTGTCATCGGCCTTGCCGGGCTGGGCATTCAGCATAACGCGGCCCTATCAGCGGGCTTGCTGCTCCATTTGATACAATATGCCGCCCTGCTCCCCTTGGGCATCTTCCTCTCTATTCTGGCTCTTCACGGAAAATATGGAAAGGTTCTCAGAAGTATGCTGCGCCAAAAACCATAAGAGGCGCTTATGGGTGAGAAATAGGCTTAAAAACGCCTACTCAAACTCAATAAGCGAATCCATTTTTCCAATCATGCCGTTGCAAGTAGCTCCTAAACCCTCTTCACATTTTGCTAAAAACTTGACTTAATACGTGAGACAAACTATATTGTTTGTAATACAAACTATATACTCGTATTAATCGCGAATGGAGGGTTTTTTATGCACGCAGCTGTTATACATTCGTTCGATCACGCGCCTAAATATGAATTTTTCAATACACCGGAACCTGAGAGCAAGAATGAAATTCTGATCGATATTCTCGCTGCGGGATTGCATCCTCGCGTACGATCTCAAGCAAGAGGCTCCCACTATACCAGCTCCGACAAGCTGCCATTAATCCCTGGCATTGATGGTGTTGGCCGCCTGCCTAATGGCCAGAAAGTCTATTTTGTTGCTTATGATACCTCGCTGGGGTCATTCGCAGACAAGACAGTCACCGATCTGCGACGCACTGTGCCTTTGCCTGAAGATGCCGACCCTGTCCTCATCGCCGCAGCAATGAATCCGGCAATGTCATCATGGGTTGCTCTGCGAAGCCGAGTTGACTTTCAACCGGGGCAAAAAGTTCTCGTTCTCGGTGCAACTGGAAATGCAGGACAGATGGCCGTCCAAATTGCCAAGCTTCTTGGAGCTAGTCAGGTCATCGGTGCCGGGCGGGATAAGAATCGACTCAATTCCCTTCCAGCACTAGGCGCTGATGTTGTCATTTCTCTAGCCGGCGATCCAGAGGCGGTTGCTAAACGGCTGGGTGAGGCAGCGTCCGAAGTTGACATCGTCATCGATTATCTTTGGGGAAAACCGGCTGAACAGGCAATGCTGCCGTTACTGATCAGGAGATCTGACCGAAATCGAAAATTATCCTGGATCCAGATTGGTTCCATTGCCGGTCCTACTGCCGCTGTTCCGTCTGTTTCCCTTCGTTCCGCCAATTTTCAGATACTCGGCAGCGGCCAAGGCTCCGTTTCGGCTGCTCGCTATATTGGCGAACTCCCAGCGCTCGTCGATACCCTTTCGGCTGGCAAGCTAAAAGTGAATGCGGAAGCTCTCCCCCTTTCCAAAGTGGAGGAAAGTTGGATCGCCCCATCCGATAATCGAAAAAGAATCGTGTTCGTCCCTTCAATTTGAGCGAGAAAAAGTGCTAAGAAATTTGCGAAATGTATTCAGGTTTCACAAAGTGATTGATAGGCACAGTCAAAGAGAGGATACCGAATTGAAAGGGTATCCTCTCTTTCCTGTTCAGATATTCAGAGGTGAAGCATGAAGAAAAATGACGTGGATAAATTAAGTATCATCATGTATTTGAAAAAAATTTTTTAAAAAGCAGTGGTCAAAATCCGATTATGTATCAGACTTCAATCCTGATCCAATAGCTAAACTATTGCTTGTCCAGCCCCTAAAGTATTTTCCCGTCAAGATCTACTCATCCGTTGGGCTGTTTGTAAAAGGTTTGAAATTTTTCCTTAATTGTATCCGCAGAATGTTTAAATCTCGCTTCTTCTTCGGTGGTTAACGGCAGAATGGTGACTTCTTCTACCCCATTCTTGCCGATAATTGCCGGCTGACCCACATAGGTATCATATTTATCACTATAGCAGGAACAGATGTATGCGGCATGGGCATCCGAAAGAACCGCTTGGCTAAGCTTGACAGCACAGGTCGCAATACCCCAACTGGTATAACCCTTGCCGGAATAAACTTCCCAGCCGCCGTGCCGAGCACCCTCCTCCAGATCAGTGAGATTTAAGTTCCGTTGTTTCGCAAGAGCGGTGATATCCAATCCATTCACGCGTACCGTTGACCAGGCGGTGAATTGGGATTCGCCATGTTCACCGTAAACGTAACCGGAAACATTTTTGGGATCACAATTAAATTGATCCGAGACCACTTTTTGCATCCGAGCCGTGTCAAGAAATGTACCCGTGGCAAAAACTTGCTGCCGGCTAAGACCGGTATTCTCCTGAAAATATTGAGTAATGGCATCGCATGGGTTCATCGTATCAATGGCTACACCATGGAAACCGGAGGCTTTAACCTTAGGCGCAATGTCTTGCACAATATTCTTCGTGTACTTGAACTCAGCCCACCGATCGCCTTCCGCCTGTTTCTCCTTATACGCAAGAATATTGCCGGCAGTGATAAATAAAATATCTGCATCGGCAAGCTCGCTGTAATCATTGATTTTAATCAATGTCCGCGTTTCAATCCGGCCCTGCATGTCCTGTAAATCCAACTGCTCGGCTCTGGCCAGTCCCTCATTTGTATCGATCAATACCAGCTCATCCGCGATTCCCCTTGAGACCAAGGAGAATGCAACGGCTGCTCCGACGTGACCCAAACCAATAATTGCATATTTTCTCATCTATCTGTCTCCACCCTTCTATTGAATTTAAATCGACATATCCCTCTTTTATTCTATCATAATAAGAGTTTGCTGAATCAATTGTCTTTTTTAATTTTTGAGACTTTTCATCAAATAATTTCTGATTTTCTGCTCGAAATCACGACAAACTAGCCAGCCGATCCTAGCCTGAATATCTCCTAGAAAATGCGCTGGCCCGTTTGAAGGAAAAAGGATCACCAGATATCTGTTTCAAATGAATTGGAACGATATCATGGTTCAGCTTATTAACCCCGCGGGATATTCTTTTGTTTTCTCAAAACTTACGGATCATATTAAGGAACGCTCACTGATCAGATTGATAAAACGTAGCTTTATTTTTACCACATGTCTAATTTTTTTGCTTCAAGAAATTGGTAAAGAAGATTGGCAATCTCAAGGTTGTTCATATCTGAGAACGCAAAGTGAGTATTGCCACGAATGCCAAGTTCAGGAAGATGGACGAGGGTTACATCACCACCATGACGATTCACGGCGTTCGCCCAAAGCCTTGCCATTGCCAGACGGACACGCCATCCATCCTGTCCTGGATATGCAGTAGGTTCCTCTGGAATATTGTCTCCATAAAAGAGGAGAATCGGAATCTTTGTGAGCCGCATAAAATCGGACAGGGGCACAGCATCGGCCTGAAGCTCACCAGAAGCGCTTGGCATTGGAGGCGGCACTTCACCTTCTGGGAAAACAAAGCCACTTCCCGGCTCGAAGGAAACGATGGCGCGAACATTTGGGTTCTTAATTGCCGTGATCCAGCCTGGCCCCCCGCCCTGTGAGTGGGTGACGAGAATGGCTGATCCGATTTTGTTAAATAGCTCAGAAATGGCGTCCGAGATGACATTGACATCGAAAGGACCGGTGTCCGGTGTCATCTGGCGAAAGAATTGGTTTAAGGCTTCCGGGTCGCTCGAAAACTGCACTCCCGGAAAAAAGCGGGGCCAATTGCCGATGCGAAACTGATTGAATAATTGTTGTTCCTCTGGCGTAGGCGTAATTGTGGCTTGCACCGTGCTGCGTCCTGCCTGCCCTCGGCGTGGCTGATCGACTAAGAGGACCCTAAATCCACGTCGCAAGAAGATGTTCTGAAAACCTTCACGTCCATCAGGCGTGCTTTCCCAAGATCTCGCGGACTCCCAGGCGCCAGGCAAGAACACGAGAGGAAGTCTGCGGGCTTTCATTGGGACCTGATAGAATACAGAAGCATGGTCACCATGATAGGTCTGTCCGGCAGGAGTCATTTTAAAGGGATCAAAAGTGCCGGGATTTCTTATTATTGTTCCACCAACCGCGAAACTGCCTTGCTCTTGAATAATCAGCGGTTCCGGCCTGCCATTTGTAGGTTGTACAGTGGTGGATTCAGGCAAGGCTGGGGGAAAATAGGGATATCTATACGACTGTCCGGCCGTTAATTCGGAGTTAGAAAGAGGATTGTAATAAGGCTGAGTCCTTAATCCAATATCAGCATAGGGATCATAGAAAGAATGATATCCGTAATAAGGAATATCTGTGAATTCATTTTTATACAATTGAATGCCTCCTCGTATTTTAAATACTGAACGCTGCCTCTCTCAGTATTTGTGATCGGGATAGTGTATGTGTCTCAGATTGGATGGGTTAGTTGTCTCGAAGAAGATGGGTTACTAATTACGCATTTGATTGTTCTCCAAAAAAATCTAATCTGGACCTTTTCCCCCATTTATCCCGTTACTTTTGCCTTCTCGCCGCATTTCTTTTTCGCCGTCCAATGCTTTTGAATAGCTTTGTCACGTAATAAGCAAGCAATACAAATAGGCTCATGATCGCCAAATATTCAGCAAAAACCGCAACACCCGATCGCGTATAATCTACAAATACGTAAGAAGTTGTAGAGAACATATAGGAAGCAATATTATTTTTTAAAAAGGCATACAATCCATATCCAGCGATCAAAATCGCCGCCGTCCGAAGCACGAGTGTTCGGGAAACGGAAGGCTTTACCTTAGCTGATTTGCGGATCATTCCCATAATCATGTTCCAATGAACGCCGAGATGCACGGACATGAGTGCGAAGCCCCAAAACGCAGCAAGCATATGCAGCTTTCTTGCGAATTCCCTGCCACCGCTAATGGACAGAAAATCAAAGACATAACGAGATAGAATGATACCGCTGACCATCAGCCCTATAATTGATAAAAGCACAAGAAAATTAATGATTGTCTGAAATGTACGAAAGGATGAGTACTTGCCTTTTAACAAATTGGGGTACCATCTCCAGTTTAAATATTGATGGATGAAAAACAGCACAAATATGCCGACACCAAACCATTCGTGAGCCACATCCCCAGTTAATTGACGTGTCATGAGAATCAGGAGCGTAATCGTCATAAGCAGACTAATGATCATTTTGAAGGCTGTTTTTTTATTCATTTGTTTTTATGTTTCTCCTTTATTTATTAAAATAATACCGGATATTAAAGAGCCTGCCATGGATCAATCCGGCAGGTTCTTTGAATCGCAAGGCAGGCTTTTTCGTGTCGCACTCCGCTTACTTTGCCAAATTAAGGCCCTTAACCCATTGATTCACATCATCTTTAGCATCCGCAACATCATCTCTGGAAACTGTAAATCCATCTTTTATGACCCTTGCCTTCGGCTCCATTTTCGCAATGGTATTTATTGTGCCCGCGAAACCGCTGCCGCCATGTGTAGAGAAGGGGATGATCGTCTTTCCACTAAAATTGTATTCATCGAGGAATGAATAGAGAGGCATCGGTAGATCGCCCCACCAATTCGGATAGCCAATAAAAATCACATTATAATCATCCAGGTTATCAATATGAGTAGAAAGTTTAGGCCTTGCATTGTCTGCCTGTTCATTGTCAGCCTGATCCACTAACGGACCATGCTTCGCCGGATACCTCTGCACCGTTTTAATCGCAAACAGATCGCCTCCTGCTGCTTTTTGAATATTTTGGGCAACGAACTGCGTATTTCCTACCACCTTGCGATCAACCACCAGACGGCTTGCCGATGCCACCGTATCCACACCATCTCTTTCTGGCATTGTAAAATAGGCAATCAGAATTTTACCTTTCGCCTGAACTTTAGTATTATTGGACGTCTTGGGCTGTGAGGTAGCGGTATCATTGCCATTGCCGTTTCCGTTGCCGTTACTGCCACAGGCCGCTAAAGTGAGAATCATCAAAACAGAAAGAATTGCTTCTAAAATCTTTTTCATTATTATCACACTCCATTTTTATATTTAGGTTCATGAAACGGTCTAAAAGTTAATATTTTGACTCAGACATCTGGAACTTCAGTTCCCTTGCTCCGGTCGTATCCTCGGCATCATTCTCTCCCCGCATGATCAGTGGCCCACTTCTTTAAGTGGAGGTTTTTCAATTCAGTGGAAAGCATTCTGCTGTACGCTTTCATCCATAGATCAGATTCAGCGACATGAAACCTGCGGCAAGAAACGACATAACGAGCAGGCAGAACGTATCTTTTTTCTTCCATTCCAATGTGCGAAAAGACGACCTTTTTCTCTCAGACCGATAGCCCCTCACTTCCATGACATTGGCTAATTCCTCCCCACGGTTCAGGGAATTGGAAAAGAGTGGCAAGAAAATTGGAACCAGAGCCTTCATCTGATGAACGATTGATCCTTCGCCGAATACAATGCCCCTCGCCCGCTGAGCGTCCATGATTTTCTGCGTTTCATCCAACAGATCAGGGATGAAACGCAGCGCGATCGCCAGCATCATCGACAATTCATTTACAGGGACATGGAGGTAACGCAGCGGCCGCATCAGGAAATTCAGCCCATCGGTCAAGTCCATTAATTGGGTTGTCAAGGTCACAATGGTTGTCACAAAGATAATTGTCACGAAGCGTGAAAAAATGAATAGGGCATTCATGATGCCGAATTCGGAAATGGTGACCGGCCCCCAGTCGATATAAATGTCTCCTCCGGAAGTAAAAAGGATCTGTAGCAGAGTAGTGAACAGAATCAACCAAATGAGCGGGCGAACGCCGCGAAGATAAGTAGCAAGACTCACCCCCGATGAAAACATGGCAAGAAAAGTGAACGCCCATAACAAAGCCAGACCTTGTCCGTTCTTCGCCAGAAAGGAAATAAAGATAAAAGCGATTCCGGCGATCAATTTTGCGCGCGGATCAAGGCGATGGATCCATGAATTGCCTCTAAAATAGCGTCCGAGGATTAGCTTATTCATACGAGCCCCACCTCGATCAGCGCGTCTGTCAGTTCATCAACAGTCAGGCAGACATGCGGCAGTTTAATGCCCGAGCGTCTCTCAAGTTCAAGTTGGAATCGCCTTGCCTCAGGGAGGCCAAGATGCCACTTTGTCAGTTGTTCCGTGTCCGAAAACAACGTATGCAGGTCATCATGAAAGACAATCTTTCCTTTTTCCATAACAACGACGGAATTCGCAAAATGCGCCACGCTCTCCATGTCATGAGTGACTAGGATGATCGTCAATCCGCGCCCCTGGTTCCATTGAGAGAGCAAAGAAAGGAGCTCCTTCTGCCCGGCCGGATCGAGCCCCGCACAAGGCTCATCCAGCAACAGGACCTCCGGCTCCGCCGCCAGAACACCGGCGATAGCCACCCGCCTTTTCTGCCCGCCAGACAATGAAAACGGGGATTTCTTCAAAAGCGCGGGATCCAGTTTCACCTGTCGAATCGCTCGCTCGGCGATGAGCTTCGCCTGGTCACGTGTCGCCCCGAAATTCAGGGGTCCGAAACAGATGTCTTTTTCGACGGTCTCGGCAAAAAGCTGGGATTCCGGAAATTGGAAGACCATACCCACACGCTTCCGGATAGCTCTAAGCGCCTGCTTGTCCTTACCGCTGTGAAAAGTGATATCGCCGATGGTCACCTGCCCCGACCTGGGGAGGATCAATCCATTCAAAACCTTCAGCAGGCTTGATTTTCCGGCTCCGGTAGAACCGACGATTGCCGTAAAAGAACCAGATGGTATAGAAAGATTTACGTCCTTCAGAATGAGTGGGCTGCGGATCGGGCCGAGTACATAGTCAGCGGTGATATGTTCCAGTTTTATTTCCATAGCCATTGAACCATTTCAGTTTCCGTCACATAAGCTGCGGGTGCCCGGCGTCCCCTTCTCAACAGAAGGCGTCTTAACTTTTCACTGAAAGGTGCTTCTAAATCTGTTTCTGTGCTGAAAATCTGTCGCGGCGATCCGTCGTTTACGAGGCGCCCATTTTTCAATACCAGGATCCGGTCGCTTGCCGCGGCTTCATCCATATCATGAGTAATCGAAAGAATCGTCAACTGCTTCCCCATTCGCAGATTCCGCAGCGTCTCAAGTAATTCCTGCCTACTGCTCGGATCGAGCATGACAAAGGCCTCGTCCAAAATCAGGATCTCCGGACGCAGAGTAAGTACGCCCGCAATCGCGACACGCTGTTTCTGTCCCCCTGACAATCGGGACGGATCCGCTTCCCGCAACGCGGTCATGCCGACCATTTCCAGAGCTTCCTCCACCCTGACTTTCATTTGATCAATGGGCATATTGATATTTTCCAGTCCGAAAGCGACATCGTCCTGAACCGTGGCCCCGATAAACTGATTATCCGGGTTCTGGAAAACGATACCTGCGTGCTTTCTGATCTCCCATTTTGTCTCTTCATTTAGAAGTGTCCCATTGATCCGAATCGTTCCCTCTATAGGTTTAATCAACCCGATCAGGAGCCGGGCCAACGTCGATTTCCCCGCACCATTTTTTCCAATCACAGAGAGCCACTCCCCTTTTTGTACGTCAAAGGAAACGGAAGAGAGCGTGTTCTCTTCTTCTCGCCTGTCGTATTTAAAAGAAATGTTTCTGACTTCCAGGATTGACATCTATCGCAAGCTCCTTTTATATGATCACCACAAGTCAAAACGGCAGCGCCATCAGACAGTTAAACAGCGCAATTTGCTGTAAGACAAGCGGTCGGCAATGTGCAGAAACAAGCCCGTAGACCTCGCCTCTATCCCCACCAGTTTCAGAAAGGTACGTAATGACCATTTGTTTCACCTTTTCATCTAAAATGGATCATCGTCAGTTGACAACTTCAAACGACTTATCCATAAGTACAAAATTCTTTTTCAGGCCGGATGTGAGATATATTTTTTTATCACGTGTGATAAAGATCGCTTCCACACCCTTTAGTTTTTCGGCTTTTTCGAAACCGGCTTTGACACCTTCCGCAAATAACGTGGTTGACAGACAATCTCCATCAATTGAGCGATCCGTGACCACCGAGACGCTGGCAATGTCATTATTAAATGGGTAGCCGTTGTCTGGATTCAGCAAATGATGGTAGGTTTTTCCGCCAACTTTGATAAAACGCTCATAGATTCCTGAAGTCACGATCGTCTTGTTCGATTCGGCGATCTTTCCGGCAATTTCCCCATGCGGCGAAAACGGATTCTGAATCCCAACATTCCATCTGTTTCCTGAAGGACCTTTCCCGACAACAAAAATATTACCGCCGAGATCAACGATTGCCGAATGAACACCATGTGCTTTCAGGACAGCAACGGCTTCGTCGGTAATGAAACCTTTCGCAATTGCACCTAGATCAAGCCGCATCCCTTTTTCCTTTAAAAATACGGTCTGCCTGCTGTCATTCAGTACCATTTTCTGATAATCGATTAGCGGAAGTACTTTATCGATCTCACTCTGAGCCGGTTTTCGCGCATCGGGGAAACCGATGTGCCAAAGGCGTGAAAGCGGGCCGATCGTCAGATCAAATGTTCCATTCGAATCGCTGCTGTAGGAAGCGCCTACTTTGAGCATTTGATAGATGTTTTTAGACACTCTGACAGGTTTTATACCCGCATTTTGATTTATTTTATCGATTTGCGAATGCCTGGCTTTGTCCTCCACGGTCGTCGCGTTGGCCAGCTCCCTAATGCGCTGGAAAACAGGTTTAAGCACTTTCCCTTTTCCCTTGTCGTAGATCCTGACGGTCACGACCGTACCCATCAGGAATTGGGTTTTACTCGCCGGATTATCGGGGCTCTCCGCAGCCTTGCTTCTTTCCTGCTGCTGGCATCCTGTGGTAAGCGCCAAAAGAATGATAAGAAATAAAGCACAAACTTTTTTCATGTGTTCCAGCCTTTCTAAGGTGTTTATGTTCCTCATTGGTCTTCTACGATACCCGATGATCGGCTTTGTAAAAATTTGTAATACTGAAGCTTCTCCACGTGGGTCAGCAGGTAATTAGCCATAATACCGGTCGCAATGCCTGCGAGGATACCAATAAAAGATAGTACTGGCAGATAGAGGAGAACGGTCCAAGTCTGTGCAACCCAACTCGCGATAATCAACTGTCCGACGTTATGCAGAATCGCACCTGTCGCGCTGACACCAATCAGACTGACACGCTGTTGACCGAGCCGCTTCACTGCCCACATGCCGACAAAGCTTAAGATCAATCCGGCAGCACTATACATAAAAGTGGAAATCGTCCCGCTCAGTAGCGTCGCCAGAATTAGCCGGATTGCGACCACTTTCAGTACTTCTTTTTCGGGCAAAGTATAGAGAGCCATACATGTAATAATATTGGCCAGCCCCAGCTTTGCTCCCGGAGCGAAGGCAAAAGGGAAAGGAATAGCCGACTCAAAGAGGCTAATGATCACAGCCTGGGCAGCCAAGAGGGCAATATAGGCGAACAACTGATTTTTTGTCACCAAGAACATCTCCTTCTCACGGTCGGCTTATGAGCTGATAATGACCGGCTCCGGAGGGTTGTTTTCACTTTGTATCTCTATGACCAGTCTGTGAGGAAGACACACAATGGTCTCCCCTGGCTTGGAAATGAAACCAGTTCGCACGCAGATCTGATCGGGGCAATTCGCGCTTTTTATCCGTATTCGATCCTTCCTAACCTCTATCGTATTAAGATCACCATTCTCACCTCGGATATCAAATTTCTCTATCTGAGTATTTCCAGACAACATCACTTGTCTGACTTTCTTACTATCCACGGAAATAACTGCAACCCTGGCGTCAGAATTAGCGGAATGTTTTGCTTGCACGTAACTGAAAACGCCTAGGGGCAGAAAGGACAGAAGGACGAGCAGGCAGATGATGATGATATCCCAGCGCTTAATCATTGAAAAATAATGGTACATGCCCGTCCATCCTTTCTGAATGCTCTTTATAATCCGTTTGCAGAGAGCTGATTTTCTTCTCCATGGGTTTCATCTGTGGATTTCATCTGTTTTATTGTATACGAACTTTGATTTACCATACTAAAACCGGCTAAAGCCTTTCTGCGGAAAAGACATGACCCAGTAATCCGATCTGACTGTATAGCCCGAACCGTTCCGCAGAGCAGTCACTCTCGGAAAAACCTGGTTTTTTCAGCCACAAGCCATTTGAGTAATTTTTTAACGAATTGCCTGACATTCTCCAGTCAGCCGTAAATAGCTATTCATGTTTTCTAATTTTTCTGATTTATATCCATACATTGATCTGTATCCCAGATAAACAATTTCACAGCAGGAAAACAATCCGTGATAGAGGAAAAACATAACGAGGCTCTGATTAATCTCCGAACACATTTTTACTAATGCTCTCAGGCCTTGGCAGACACGACATTTTAACACCCCCATATCAATACCGTGCAGGCAGCCGTTGCTGCTCATACCGATAGGACTTCGACTTTTAGTCGTTCAAGGGACTCTTCGACACATTCTTTGGGTGAGCAGTCATTCTACAATTCTTGACCTTGCAATAAATATATTTCTATTATGCCATAAATAAAAAAACACCACTATCACATTTCTCCTAAATTCTTGCCTAATCCTATTTATTTGACACTGCTCATTTCTTCCCACCAAAAAAGAGGCCGAATAAATGACTAAAAGTCATGAAACGACCTCTCTCTCTTTTGTTCAGGAAGGCATCTACGACAAATTTGTCGCCGCTTTGAAGGACGCATTTGAAAACGTCAAGGTTGGGCTTCCATGGGAAGACGGTATTCAGATGGGTGCTCAGGTCAACAACCGTCAGTTGAAGAATATTCTTGATTACGTCAAGATTGGTCAGGATGAAGGAGCAAAACTAGTTTACTGGCGGAAAGAGACTTTCCTCCAGTAAACTTGATAAGGGTGAGTTCTTGGTACCAACGATTCTTGCCGACGCAAAGAACGACATGCGGATTGCTCAGGAGGAAATCTTCGGACCTGTTGCTACTGTGATTAAATTCAAGGATACCGATGAAGTGATCAGACTGGCCAACCAGTCAGATTATGGCCTTGGCGGTGCCGTTTGGACCAGCAATCTGAATACGGCTCTGAAAGTGGCTCAAGGTGTACGCACCGGACGGTATGTGGGTCAATACCTATAATCAACTTCCTGCAAGTGCTCCATTTGGCGGTTACAAGAAATCCGGCATCGGCCGCGAAACTTATAAAAGCATTCTTGATGCCTATTCACAGACAAAGAACATCTTCATCAACACAAAGGATACGGTTGACGGCCTTTATTGATTCGGAGAATCCGATTAATGACATTCAAGCGAACTGCATCTTTCTTCACATATAATGTTTTAATTCGGAGTCTCTTTTATAAATAGATATAAATTCGAATATGAACAACGGACACCAGCTCCTCACTTTGTGTGAGGGACAGTGCCCGTTTATTTTTTATGCTTTTTATTTTTAGCAGCGTCCAAAAATTCGCTCTAAGCTCCGCCTTAGAATGACACTTCAGTCACTTTCATTACTGGAATCATTCAGCTCCGAAAATTTTCACCGTAATTTTGATCCATTATTTCCATAATGGCCCAGTTTATTCTCTTCCGTCCGTCCTGTCGCCGGGTCAGGAGCGGGGGCCAAAGAATTGATTTCAGAGCGCATCTCAGCCGTCATCTGAAAATCTGCGGCAGCCAATGAATCCTCTAATTGAGCGACATTACGTGCACCAATAATCGGAGCGGTAACAGCAGGATGAGACATCACCCAAGCAACCGCCAATGTAGCAGGCTTTACGTCATGTTCCGCCGCAAATTGGGTGAAACGGTCTGCCAAAGCAAGACTATCTTCATATCGGAATTTATTCACGTTGTTTTCCGTCAAGCGGCCGGATTCCGGGCGTTTATTGACACCATATTTACCGGTTAACAGGCCACCGCCCAGCGGACTGTACGGAATGACGCCTAATTTCTTCGCCTGTGCCATTGGCAGAATCTCAGCCTCAACTTGCCTTTTGGCTAAATTGTAAAGGGGTTCAATAATTTCAAAACGAGCCAGTAATTCTCGTTTTGAAATACCAAGTGCGTCAACAATTTGCCAAGCGGCCCAATTACTGACACCAGGATGCAGAATTTTTCCCTGTTTCTGTAAATCATCAAGTGTTCGTAATGTCTCTTCAATCGCGGTTTCATCATCAAAATAATGCAGAATATAAAAATCAATGTAGTCGGTCTGTAATCTTCGCAGGCTGGCATTCACGGCAGTCTCCATGTGCTTGCGTGATAAACCGTGCTCATTAATACCAGAATGCTCGGTAATAGGAAAGAATACCTTACTGGTGACTACCAGATCTTCACGTTTTCCTTTCATGAGCTTACCCAATATTTCTTCAGCTCGACCATGTGAATACAGATCCGCCGTATCAAAAAAATTAATTCCTACATCCAGGCATCTTTCAAATAACTCTTTTGATTTCTCCTCATCAGCATCTCCGCCAAAGGACATTGCCCCAAAACAAAGATTAGAAACTTTAATACCTGTACGGCCAACCGTTCGATATTGAATCACGACAAATTTCCTCCCTTTAAACATATTTATCCTAATTTCAGCTTAGACGCTGAAATGCTTGGTGCCATTTGCCATTGCCTGTCCCTTATAAAAAATTCATTACTTCATTACTTCATTGCTTCAATTAGAATATGCAGGATCGTTGTCCTTAATCAATCATACCAAGTTTGCGCAGCCATTTGGAGACATCGCCTTGGGCGCTTTGCACTTCCGATCCCCTTACAGCAATACCCCGTGCGAGTTTCGCTTTTGGCGCAGTTTTACGAATATCCGATAGACTCCTGCCAAACTCACTTCCTTCATGGGTCACAAAAGGAATAATGGTTTTACCCGAAAAATTGTACTGCCCAAGAAAAGTGAAAACCGCCATTGGCATGGTTCCCCACCAATCGGGGTAGCCAAGAAAGACAACATCGTAATCCTTCATATTCTTGACTTTGGCTGTCAATTTCGGCCGGGCATTCTCATCCTGTTCCTTTTTCGCCCGATCCACAGTGACATCATAATCTTTCGCGTATGGTTTTACTGTCTTTATTTGAAATAGATCACCTCCGACCTTATTATGAATCTGTTGAGCAATTTCGCGGGTATTCCCGGTATGCGAAAAATAAGCAATCAGTATTTTCTTGTTTGGCGAAACTTTTTTCACCGTGGAGGATCCAGCAGAATGATTGTTTCCGTTGTCTGATCCTTGCTGCCTCGACCCATTCCCGCAGGCGGTGAGAGAAAAGATCATGAAGAACGCTAGTACCAACACTGTTATTCTTTTCATGCGAAGAACCTCCAATTTCTTGTCTTATCCTATCTAATCCTTCAGAAAAATTATGTAACTTAAATTGCAAGAATAAACTAGCCCTTACCAAATTCAATGGTTGACAGATTAAAGCAGCTATACAAATCATTTTCCTCCAATTCGATACCCGACGCCAATTTTTTTCATACTCCAATCGCAGATTTAACAAAATCTTTCCATAATATCATAACTCTTTGAGTGGACTCCAAGTCAAGCTGTAATACCTTCTATTTCGATAAATCAGTTATTTTAACGGACAGACGATGTATACCTTGGAAGCAATCCAATAGAAAAATGTCCTGTTGATGACGTGCAAAAGGAAAGAGTCTTTTGCTCAACACTATGGGTTTATTGACTGATTTTATCGTTCATACTGTGTAGTAAAATTTGAAAATATCGAGAGCGAAGAAGCAAGAAAAAGTGACCTAGCAATTTGTCGAGAATTAAAAGATAATCCTGTCCACTTTTTCTTAGACCTTATTCTTGACTTTGAGTTCACTTCAAGTGATAACCTGATTAGGTAAACCCGATGGGAGGATTTAAAAATGAAAACACGTAAGTTAGGAAACAGCGGGCTTGAGGTTTCTGCGATTGGGCTGGGCTGTATGGGCATGAGCTTTGGCTACGGTCCGGTATCAGATAAGAAAGAGATGATCTCGCTCATACATTCCGCTGTAGAGCGTGGCGTTACTTTTTTTGACACAGCACAAGTTTACGGTCCATTTATAAATGAGGAGTTAGTGGGCGAGGCCCTTGAACCCTACAAGGGAAAAGTGACCATTGCAACGAAATTCGGAATTAAAATGGTTGATGGCAAACAGGTACTTGACAGTCAACCGGATCACATCAGGCAATCTGTCGAAGCCTCGCTCAAACGCCTCAGAGTTGAAACCATTGATCTGCTCTATCAGCATCGTGTGGATCCTGACGTACCGATTGAAGAAGTAGCCGGAGTCGTACAGGATCTGATCAAAGAGGGAAAAGTTCGCCATTGGGGCCTTTCTGAGGCCGGTGTTCGGAACATTCGACGTGCACATGCCGTACAACCGCTTGCTGCCGTTCAAAGCGAATACTCAATGATGTGGCGGCAGCCGGAAAAAGAATTGCTTCCTGCACTTGAAGAACTCGGTATTGGATTTGTTCCGTTCAGTCCATTAGGCAAAGGTTTTCTTTCCGGAAGCATTAATCAGAATTCTACATTTGGCAATTCCGACTTCCGCAATCTTATCCCCCGGTTTAGTCCAAAGAATATTGAAGCCAATCAAGTTTTGGTTCAATTAATAGAAAAAGTCGCCTCTGGCAAAAACGCGACACCCGCTCAGATTGCCCTTGCTTGGGTGCTTACTCAAAAACCGTGGATCGTTCCCATTCCTGGTACGAGAAAGCTGAGCCGTCTGGAAGAAAATCTCGGTGCTGCCGATGTCGAACTGACAAAAGAAGAACTTCGTGATCTGAATAATGCACTCGCGAAAATTGAGATTTCAGGAAACCGTTATCCGGATGAGCTCGAAAAAAGAGTCGATAAGTAACCCACAAAACATCATCCATGAAATGTACAATAGCATCGAGAGAAAAGGAATATATTCCTTTTCTCTCGATGTTTTTTTATTTCAACCTAATGACCAGCACGGGTACATCAGAGATAGAGTCATCAGGAGAACACTGGCATAACGCTTAATTTTTTCACGAAAATCAAACATTTTGAAGGCAAAAAAATCCCTGTCTGAGTCGACTTTAGAATCTTGTCTGTCGACTCAGACAGGGATATATTATTGGATTTTCTCTTTTATTTCAGATTCATCACAGTTACACGCTGCCGGGACATGGACAGCAAGCTATTATGAATACCTTGTACGCCCATTCCAGAAGATTTGACACCAAGGAATGGGAAATGATCCGGACCACGTTCCGTCCGTCCGTTAATCTGAACAGTTCCTGCCTCAACTTCCTCAGCAACAGAAAAAGCACGATCAATATCCTGTGAGAAGACACTTGCCTGAAGGCCAAACTCCGATTGGTTAGCAATGGCGATGGCTTCTTCATCGGAAGAAACGCGGATAATTGGAAGAACCGGGCCGAATGGCTCCAGCCAAGCGACATCCATATCTTTCGTCACGTGATCCAATAAGGTCGGATAAATCAGATTATCCTCTTTTTTATTACCGATAACCAGAGTAGCATTTTTTTTCAGAGCATCGTTGATCAAACTCTGGACGAAATCGGCAGCCTTATTGCTGATCAAAGGAACAATCGCACTATCCTCTTCCGGGGAACCAACCTTCAATTTCTCAACCTCGGCTTTCAGCCTGGAAACCAGCTCGTCAGCAACTTTTTCATTGACCAGTACCCGTTTAATTGCCGTGCAGCGTTGAGCCGAATAAGAGAAAGCGCCATTCATAATGCTGCTCACTGCTACATCCAAATCGGCATCATCGCAGACAATGGCCGGATCCTTACCGCCAAGTTCTAGAACAAGCGGAATCATCGATGACTGTTTGGACAAATGACGTCCAGTATTTGAACCACCGGTAAAACTGATCATGTCAATTCCCTTATGCTCAACAAGGTAATCGCCAATGACCGACCCCCGCCCGGTGACAAGACTAAGAATTCCTTTTGGCAGTCCCGTTTTCACCAGTGCCTGAATCATTTTGATGCCGCTAATGGAGCCCTGTGTTGCCGGTTTGAAAATGACCGCATTGCCGGCCATCAATGCCGGTGCAATTTTAGAAGCTGAAAGGTTGACCGGATAATTGAATGGGCTGATTGCCAGCACAACGCCTAGTGGCATGCGTTCTACAATTCCCAATTTTTTCTGCGGTCCTCCGGGAAATCCGTCGCCTCTGAGGCTTTCACCGTGCATATGCAAAGCTTCCTCAACCGTATAACGAATGAGATCGGCTGTGCGCACTACTTCTTTGGCCGAATCTTTATAACCTTTCCCAACTTCATGCATGATCGACTGGGCGATTTCATCATGGTTTGCAACAAGTTCATCAGCCCAGGCATTCAGATAAGCACCACGTTCGGACAAGGATAGTTTGCTCCATGACTTCTGCGCTTCACGTGCAGAAAGGATTGCCTGATCCACCTCATCTTGCGTTACCGATTGAACATATCCGATGGTCTCCCGAAGATAAGGCGAATTGATCGCGATCTTATCCCCTGATGCACTTTCCTTCCATTCACCGGACAAATAAGCCTGATAAATGCTGGGCTTGGTATCTTTTGAATTAATCATTTATTGTTTACTCCTTTCTCCTCCTGAATGAAGGACATGCTTTTTGACAAAAAGAAAATCTCTGCATTCATAACTGTCTTAAAAATCAACCCTGCTGACTGGTCGGGCGAACAAGGATTTCGTTCATTGATGTATCCGCAGGGGCATCAATAGCAAACGCAACAGTCTTGGCAATCCGATCCGGGCTGATTGCAAGCGCATCGTATAATTGATCAACGCCCGTTTTCAAAGTCTCATCCGTGATCGTGTTTGGCAACTCAGTAGCCACGGCCCCCGGTGAAACGACGGTCACACGAATGTTGCTCTTCGCTGTTGCTTCCTCAGTACGCAAGGCTTCGCTGATGGCACGAACCGCATACTTGGTGGCGCTATAGATACCGCCAGCCGAGTGAACGGTATGACCGGCAACTGAAGACAAATTGATAAACTGTCCGCTGCTTTGCTTCCTCATGACCGGCAATGCAGCTGCGATGCCGTACAACACACCTTTAATATTCACATCAATCGTTTGTTCCCATTCATCCACTTTGAGCTTGTCAAATGTTGAGAACGGCATGACTCCGGCATTGTTCATCCAGACATCAATTCGGCCATATTCTTTTATGGCCGTCTGGGCCAAAGCCTCAACATCAGATCGAGAAGTTACATCCGTTACATGATAAACCGCCGATCCGCCTGCCGTTTTGATTTCGTCCACTAACTTTTGCAACCGTTCCTCACGGCGGGCTCCAAGCACAATCTTATCTCCGCGTTTCGCTAAGAACTTAGCCGTTGCCTCACCAATACCACTGGAAGCTCCCGTAATAACCACAACTTTGTTTTCTGTATCTGCCATCTATAATCCCTCATTTCTTCTTAATGCATTCATTGTAATTCTTGGAGTCGACTCAAAGTCAAGGCCTTATTTTCAAATAATCGTTATTTTTTTTGCTCAATCCAGATTTGTTCATTGGCGACATTTTTACTTCGAGCTGGATTGTCCTGTTTGAGCATCGCTCTTTATCCTTTGAATTGCGGCGTTGAATCCATCAGGAGTACCGCTTGAACCAGCAAGTTTGCCCACCCTGACCTGATCGATCCGCTTACCAACAACGGCTTTAGGAACGGCAGAAGCGAATCGGCGCTGAAAATCAAGTGAGGTCGCATTTGTCGCATGAGGAGTGACTCTGACATTTTTGATGACCCCGTCAACCAGAGTAACGTTCACAGTAATAGACGAAGGAAGACTCCCGTATTTGCCAATTGCGCGATAGACACCATTCTTGTACTTAGACACGTCGCTCACATCTGAGCTTTGGCTACTACTAATGCTGCTACTACTGCTGCTTTGGCTGATTGATGACTGCGGCTGAGAGGACTGAGAACTCGTATTATTATCTGCGGTTGAACATGAAGTTAGAACAAACGAAACTGAAATTCCCGCTATTGTCGTAAAAATCACTTTTTTGCTTAAAGCCATTATCCTAATCACTTCTTCCTTATTTTTTTATGGATCCTCATCACATTTTTTCTCAATATCCTTTAATTTATCGGTGCTTACGTGAAGAGTTCACCATCGAAATTCTGTGACATTTCAGCGCGTCCGTCGGCAAACATACGTACATAAGAGAAATGGAATGTCTCAGCCAGACGGCTCCCACTTGTGAAGAAGAGCGATGTTGCCAGTCCATCAGCGATCATCGCCTCATCGGCAACAACCCATGTTGCAACGACATCATGTACCGGGATTCCGGTTCGTGCATCAACGACATGATTCAGACCGTTCCCCCAGGCACGTCTGTTGATTGCCGACGCACACAAACCCTGATTCTTCAGGTTAGCCACACCAATCACCGACTTAGAATCGAAGGGATGTTCAAGGCCGATGCGAATGTCAAATTCTCCCGAATGGTAAATGTCTCCACTACCATCAACAATAAATTTGGTCATGCCTTCTTGCCGAAGAATTTCAGAAACGATGTCGACAAGGTATCCTTTCCCCGCAGCACCGACATCAATGACGAGTGGGGACTGTGTCGTGAGTGTTGTTCCGTGTCGAGCAACATCTTTTGACCAGATTTTTCTCCCGCGTTTGCGCTCCTTGGCCCTGGTAAGTTCGGAAGCAGGAATAAGCGAATACTCCCGGTCATAACCAAGAAGTTCAAGATCGCGACCAACCAGCGGATCGACAGCACCCTCGGTAACCTTGCCAAGTCGATCATAGAAATCAAAAAGAGGGATCGAATCGTCTGGGAAGTCAAATTGTCCTCCGTTTGGTGCTGCGGCAATCCGAGACACAAGGGAATCGGGACGGAACCGGGAGTAGGTGGTATCAAACCGCTCAATTCTCTTGAGAATGCGCTGCCTCTGCCCCTGGTTCAACGACTCACGAGTGTCTATCTTCCATTGGGTTCCAATAGCCTCAAGCGCGAACGTGGAACTGTCGGCACTGTTCTCTGCTGCATGAATTTTATCGTTGTTTCTGCTCATATTTGCCACCGGATAGGGAAACGGATCAAGACAGGCAATGAACGGCGGGGCAGGAGCCTAGTCAAAGCGCTTCTTCTTGCAGAAACGACATGTTCATTTGTTTGAAATTTACACGTTGACATCGTTTATCTTCCCCTCATTGACAGTTTTTAAGAAATTCTTTTGAGTTTACCCTTTTTTCTCAAAGTTCAAAACTTTAAATAGCCGGCACCTAACCTTTTCCTTTTCCGATGCTTCATCTTCAATCCTCTTTTTGTGCCTTAATCCTGCGTAACTGATGATGTTCGTGAAAAGTCAAAAGCAACAGCTGCAATTATGGCGCCAAGAGCGACTGCAGCAGCGCCAACCCAAGTGATCCCCATTGTCGACCAACTGCTCATCGTAATTCCTCCAACTGCGGCACCCGCAGCGAAACCGAACTGGGTGAAAGAACTGTTCAGACTCAGCATGATACCAGAGGCATCCGGAGCAATCGAAAGAAGATTAAAGTTCTGGGTTGGTCCGAATATCCACACGCCGATTGTCCAAAATAACAGCAACAGGAGCGAAACTATGGATACCGATCCAAAAATGAGTGATACAAGAACAAGTGTGATTGCCTGGAGAGTCATGCAGCCGACCAGAGTACGTGCCGTGCCGATCCGGTCTGCCAGAATCCCGCCAGATTTGGCCCCGACCAGACTGGCTAACCCCAAGATGAAAAGAATAATACTGAGTTCCTGAGCACCCATCGGCGTAATAGCCAAGAGTATGGGGGTGATAAACGTATTCACGGCCGAATAGCTTGTAAACATGACGAAACTCACGCACAGTGCAATAGCGATTTTCCGGTTCTTCAGAAGAGCAAGCTGCTGGCGAAGAGGTACAGGAGTTTCGGCTTCTGTAGAAGGGATGATCCGAAAAACAAGATACAGGGCAACTAGGCTTAAAACACCCAGAATCCAGAAGTTCATCTTCCAGTCAAATGCAGTGGTAACGATAACGCCAATCGGAATACCAAAAACCGTTGAAGCGCTGAAACCAATGGAAACATTTGACATTGCCGCAGCCCGATGTCCCGGAGCGGCCAGCTTCGCAGCTATGGAATAGGAGTTAACGACAAAGACGCCTGTACCAACACCAAGTATGATGCGAGCGACCATTAAAAAACCGAAACCCGGGAGAGCAATCGTCGAGACGATACCCAGCAATATGATCACAAGCGCCAGTAACAGCTGCTTGCGTTGATTCCATTTCGCCAATGTAACCATGACAATGGGAGTCCCAACCGCATTAGCTAGTGCAAAAACAGAAATAAGCTGTCCGGCTGTTGACACCGATACACCAACGGATGCAGCGACTTTATTTAGAATTCCTACGATAACCAATTGCGACGTGCCAACCACAAAACTAATGATCGTCAGCATGTAAATTTTCCAGGTATTGCTCATTTTGTACATCTACTCCTCTATCCACTTTTAAGCTTTTTGCAACGAAGTGCTCATAAAATCATTCTATGCTTTTCATTATCCACCTAAATGGAGACCAACCGTTATCTCATTTATCCCAAATGTTTGCCTGATTTTATCATGACCACTTATGTAACAGATAAAAATGCATTATAATAGAAACAAAAGCGAACAAGGAAAGGAGAAAATGATGAAACAGCAAATCTCTATCCGGCAGCATGAACTGGCCCAATTCATCAACCAACACACAGAGGGTGACGGTATTCAAAAAACGGCTATTCCTTCACTGGTTTTTCTTCGGCAATCGGAGATCAGCGAGCCCAGTTATAGAATTTTCAATCCCGCCTTGTGCATTATTGTTCAGGGTGAAAAAGAGGTCTTGCTGGCCAAGGAACGTTTTACGTACAGTCCTACGGATTATCTCGTCACAACTGTTGACCTGCCAGCAACAGGGCAAGTCACAGAGGCCACTTCCGGCATTCCCTACTTAGCGCTCAAGCTTGAATTCACGCCAAGTCAAATTGCAGAAGTCTTGCGTGATACTCGAATGAAAATTTCCGCAACAGACTCTTCAAAACGAGCGATGTTTGTCAGCCATCTTGAGCTTCCTCTGCTGGATGCCGTAACCAGACTGGCAAATCTGTTGGACAGTCCTCATGATATCCCTGTACTTGCTCCCCTGTTTATCAAAGAAATTCTTTATCGCGTTCTTCAAGGTCCACATGGCGATACGCTAGAGCAAATTGCAATAGAGGGAAGTCGTTCCTGTCAAATAAAAGATGTTATTAAACATATTATGAGCCATTATGACAAACCCTTTCGGATTGAAGAACTTGCAAAGATTGCCAATATCAGTGTTTCATCACTTTACAGACGCTTTAATGATGTAACGGCCATGAGTCCTATTCAGTTTCAAAAACAGTTGCGACTGCGGAATGCCAGATCCATGTTATTATCGACTTCGCTGGACGCTGGTGACGTTGCATTCCGGGTCGGCTATGAAAGCCCATCACAATTCAGTCGTGAATATTCGCGAATGTTCGGTTTACCCCCAATCGAAGATATAAAACGGATTAGAAATAGATGGAGCAAAGAAATTAATGCATAATCATTGCGTCATTGCATGAGTTCAGTGTCATATAGCTAACAGTAAAAAAAAGAGTCCTTCTATTCTTTTTATAAGCTTAAAAAGAATAGAAGGATTTTCCTTTTTCTATCTAATTTTAAATTTCAATGACCAACACCTTCGTGCCGGTTGAGAACCTTATTAATTAGAGCTTTAATTGAAGCGTGCCTAAACGTTCAACTTGTACCGGATCGCGATGATCAAAGAACTGGCTAACATTCTGATCCATTGTCGCAATCTGTTTCATATCGTCTGACGTTAATTCAAAGTCAAACACATCGATATTTTGGGCGATTCTTTCCTCGTGAACGGACTTTGGAATAGCCACAATGCCTCTTTGAATCAACCAGCGCAAAATAACCTGTCCGACACCTTTATTATATTTTTCAGCAATCTTTACCAATAATTCATTTGTAAACACACCGTTTTTGCCTTCAGCAAATGGTCCCCATGATTCAATTTGAACACCCTTATCAATCATGAATTGCTGTTGTTTGATTTCCTGCATAAATGGATTCGTTTCAACCTGATTAATTGCCGGTACAACTTCATTGTGAGCAATCAAATCAATCAGTCGATCGTCCTCAAAATTAGAAAGACCAATGGCCCGAATTTTACCGGCCTTGTACAACTCTTCCATAGCGCGCCAAGAGCCATATACATCCCCATAGGGTTGATGAATCAGCAGCAAATCTAAATAATCTAATTGCAATAGCTTAAGTGAGCGTTCAAACGCGCGCATCGTATTATCATATCCCGCGTCTGATGTCCACAATTTCGTCGTAATGAACAATTCTTCACGAGGGACATTGCTCACTTTCACAGCACGTCCTACGGCAGCTTCGTTCATATAGGCAGCCGCTGTATCAATCAGTCGATAGCCATGTTTCAGAGCAAGCTGAACACCATTGAATGTTTCATCATCGCTTGCCTGAAAAACGCCATAGCCAAGGATTGGCATTTTGACTCCATTGTTTAAAGTAACATATTCCAAATTCATTCCTTCTCTCATAGTAGTTATAAATGAGGCTGATGAATCTCGGCTGGTGGAAAGACGTTCAACTCATTCCACCATTTGTGATTATTTTCCAAAAAGTTGGTCGTGCAGCTGACGAATCTGCCCATCACGGACACCTGAACCAGCAAAATGCCACCCCATGCGCTGGGTGAAATGATCAAAGACATGAGTGACTGGGGCGACCGCGTCAGACGGCGCTGAACCCGTAATCACCAGTGCCGAACGTTTGTTACTGAAACCCGGTTCACCCATCGATTGGCCGAGGCGATCGATCAACGTTTTCATATAACCCGACATGTCTGACCAATAAATGGGTGTGCCAAAGACAACAACATCAGCTGCCTTGATTTTAGCTAAAACTTGATCGAATTGATCATCATTTGCATGCTCTTGACCGAGCTGGTGAATCTGGAAATCCCGTAAATTGATTTGTTCATAGGTCTGACCGGCAAAAATTTTGCGTCCCAGTACGGCCGTATTGCCATCGCGATTCTCACTTGCATTGATAAATATCATTTTATATACACTTCCGATTTTAGCAGGCTATTTTCAATACGATTTACACATTGAGCTTTCTGCCAGCAAACCACTTCACGCGTTCCGGATCCTGATGACTAAAGAATTGGCTTGTTTCCGAATCTAATGTTTTGATCGCTGCCATTTCTTCATCGTTCAACTCGAAATCAAAAACATTAAGGTTTTCTTTCATACGTTCTAACTTCACGCTCTTCGCTAAGACTACTACATCTCGTTGAACGAGCCAGCGTATGATCACTTGAGCAACTGATTTGCCATATTTCGCACCAATTTTTGTGAGCACTTCATTTTGGAAAATACCATTTTTCCCTTCAGCAAATGGTGCCCACGCTTCCGGTTGAATGCCTTCGCCCTGAAGAAAATCGACGGCTGTTGATTGTTGCTGGAAAGGATTTAATTCAATTTGGTTCACTGCCGGTTTGATTTTATTGAATGAGAAGAGATCCGTTACGCGATCAATGGTGAAATTACTAATCCCGATTGCACGAATTTTTCCTGCTTTGTACAATTCTTCCATTGCACGCCACGAGCCATATATATCGCCAAAGGGTTGGTGAATCAGGAGCAAGTCAACATAATCCAATTGCAAGCGAGTAAGTGAACGCTCAACACTCGCAAGTGTCTTTTCATAGCCGGCATTTTCTACCCAAATTTTGGTTGTGACAAATAATTCCTCACGCGGGACCGTCACCCTCTTCAAACCCTTACCGACTTGCGTTTCGTTCATATAAGATTGTGCAGTATCAATGTGGCGGTAGCCGGCCGCAACAGCATCTACTACAGCTTGTTCGGTGTCAGCTTCGGGAATTTGGAATACCCCAAAGCCTAAAATCGGCATCTCTACACCGTTGTTCAATTTTACTGTTTTCATTCTTCTCTTCCTCTCTTTTTTCTGTAATTTTGTGAAATCCGCACCTGAACTCTTGCTCTTATTTTATTTGCTTCAATCTTATCATCGATTGACTGCCTCATTCGATACTCTTATTATGAAACAAATCAAAAAGCGAGCGTTATCTCATTTATCCCAAATGATTGCCCAATCTTCTCATAGGTGCTTTTACGACAGATAATTGAGATGATGCGGCAAGCCTTAACTACCTGTTCATTATAAAATTTGGAGCAGGATTCTAAGCCAAATGCTTTTTGATTTTATTCACTCAACTTCCGCATTCTCATTTGGGGGCGATGATAGAACAGATAATAAATGATAATCGAAAATAAGGGAACAATACCTGCAACAACATACATTGTGCGATAATCAAAAGAAGAGGCGACCATTCCCATTAAGAAAGAACCAATACCATAACCTGTTTCGTATAATAAGAAGAACGTTGCCGTGGCACTGCCCTTACGTTCTTTCGAAGATTTCATCACAGCAAGTGCCTGGAAGCAAGGAAAAAGGGCACCGAAGCTGATACCAAGCAGCAGTCCAGCGATCAGAATCATCACCCAAGAGTGCGCTTGACTTAATAAAATCATACCAAGAGCAAACATCACGATACCTGGATAGAACAAATAGTGTTCGCTATATTTATCAAATACTTTACCCACAACCGGTCGAAATAATACAATCATGATCGCAAAAACAATAAAGAAAGTGCCGGCAATCTGAGACTGATGAATCTCGGCTGTGAAAGCTGGAAAGAAGCTGGATAATGTTCCATAAGAAAAAGAAAGAATAAAACCAACCAGCGAAATGGGAATCGCGCTCGGTTCAATAAGATCTCTCCAATGAACCCGTTTCTTTTGCTCTGGTTCTTCTTTTCGAACCTCTGCAGCCTTTTTCCGTTTCTGCTCAGGGACACGGATAAAAAGTACCAGTAGGAAAGAAAGCGCCGTTATCACACTGACAAAGATCAGTACGAGATTAATGTTATTATTTTGCCAAAAAAACAGTCCACAGGCAGGACCAATAACCATGGCAAGACTCATAAACATACTGAAATAACCAATTCCCTCACCTTGACGTGAGTCAGGAACAAGTGCGGAAGCAATCGTGTTCTCAGCTGTTGAACCTACAGCATAGCCCATTCCGTGAATAAAGCGTATGAGTAAAAACAGCAAAATTCCTTCGGGACCGAAATAGGAAAGTGTTGCAATTAAAAAAACAGCCATACCAATCACGGCCATTTTCTTTTTTCCCAAGCGATCGACCCATGGTCCGGAGATCGGTCTAATTAATACAGTCCCTATCACATAGGCAGTAATCGCTAATCCCATCTGTTGCTCATTTCCATTTAAGTTGCTTTTCACATACAGTGGAAATACTGTCGCAAGAATATAGAAGTTAAAATATAGGAAAAAACTGCTTAGACATACAGTAATGAAATTTTTTGTCCAGATTTTCTCTTTAATCAAACCATTTCCTCCATTTCCTCAATTCAAATCAACGGCACTTCTTTGATCCATGTAAGCACTTTTAACGGTCGGATCAACGGCCGTACTTTCCAAACTTCTCAAGCAATTTTTTGAGTTTCTGAAATCTGGACTATCTAAGCACTTGACTCAGGCCGGCTCAAGAACCATTAGCACCGGAATTGCATTTTCATAAATTCGATCAAATTGAAATATATTTTAGTCGGCTTTTTCTTGCTTGTTTCGGTAAAATTTAAGCCTTGGATAGATCAGGATCATAAATAGGATAAATGCAACGACCACAAATAGAGCCAGCCCAGCGAACGCTGTAGCATCTCCTAAGTATTTGATGCCCAGGCCTAGAACCACGGCACCGAATCCATAGGCCAAGTCGGCAGTCGAGAAAAGTGTCGCACTGGCAATTCCATGCTTGCTGACCGGACAAAACATGTAGGCAATCGCCTGTAATAAGGGGAATACGACACCAAATCCAAAACCGAACAGAACGGCCGACAACATGAAAACTGTTAAGTTAACCGCCCAATTCAGTATGACCAAGCCACCAAACATCAATGCAATACCGGGAAGGATAACCACTGCTATGCCATAGCGATCTGACAATCGGCCGACCATGATCCGTACCACAAACAGTGATAGGGCATATACAGAGAAATACAAACCGATGTTGTCTACACCACGATCGATGCCATAACTAGCGATATAACCCATGATTGCTCCATATGGCATTACAGTGAAGAGGAGTACCAAGCAGGTCGTCAAAACACTTTTTTCGAAAAAAGCACCTTTTTTCGAAGAGGAATTGACCGGTTCAGCAGATGCAGTGGTGTTGGGGGTGATTTCATGTGTCGAACGAGAAGTTGATCGATCCAAGCGGCGTTTCTTCTCATAATTCATAAACATACCGATTCCTAGACTGACTATTCCGGCGACTACGCAGGTTCCAAATAGCGACCATGCTCCATATTGTCTCAACATCGTAAGACCTAGGACAGGCCCCAGGGCCATTCCGATCGTATTGGCCAATGTGTAATATCCAATGCCTTCTGTCAATCGTGAAGTGGGTACCAAGTCAGCCGCAATCGTGCTGCCTACAGTAGAAGAAGCACTGAAACCAACGCCTTGAATCAGGCGTATGGCTAAAATTCCGGATATTGATGCGAATAAGCCAAAAAAAGGTGCAGCGACGACTATTATGATGACGCCAATTAGATAGACTGGTTTACGTTTCCAGCGATCTGCCAGATTCCCCCAAATAACTCGGGGCACGAAAGAACCAACGGTATAAATCAAGATGATGAAACCACCAACAGAAGGGTCAGTAATGCCGATGCTCCTTGCATACAATGGTAAGGTCGGAGTAAACATGAAGGTTGAGATGTACATAAAAACAGCAGTTGCCAGAAGTAAAATGAAATTTCCTGTCCATAAAGGCTCTGATTGAAAATGTTTTTTCAAAAAAAAATCTCCTAATATCATTTTAACCGGTTTTATTCTTCACCTGTTACTGTTTGCGCGTCTCAACCCTGGCTCTAGTAAGCAGGCCGAAAAATTCACAGATTTCATGGTGAAGATAAAAATCAAAAGATATACATCCTCGCATGAACCTTAATCGAGCGTGGATGATCCCTTATGATTAATAATGATAACTGTATCTGCTTAATTCTTTGGAAAATCTGTACTCGCACTTTCTTTTTTCCAAGCTTCAACCTGCGACAAATCCGCTTCGAGCGCATCGCTGACCACCTGAACGGCATCGCTCCCTAATACGAGCAATGATGGGGAATCTGCGGCTTCGACCGCCTTGATAATGAGCTCTGCTCCTCTT
>JBHGUY010000020.1:0-17200 GCA_048976585.1 Sporolactobacillus sp.
GGTGGCTGGGGAGCGTCCCAGCAGGATCGCTATTGCGCGTATAGACTTGCCCAATGTGACATTTCTCAGTATGCTTTCCCGTTCAAATGGATTAAGATGGTGATAGTGACTCATTGCTGTTCACCTGCTTTCAATAGTTTCCGCAAATCCTATTGTACAGGGAAGGCTCAGCAATGGGTCCTATTATTTTCTAGGTGTTGCACTTAAAGTGTAAATTCAAGCCTGTAAAAAAAACAAATTCGGTACGAGCCATGCTCATCGAATCTGCCTCTCTACAACTTTTTTATTGCTGATGATTTCTTTCCTGATCGAACCGCCGTTTTAATTCATCTAAAGTCAAATTCGCCGTGGATGACACTAACCAATTCGCACCGGCTTCGACAGGAACTCCGACACCGACTGCAAATAAGCCGGCGGATCGAATCGATTGAACACCGGCCACAGCATCTTCAATCCCGACGCTCTTTGAAGGTGCGGCTTTCAGCTGACGAACAGCGGTGGCAAAAATCTCCGGATCCGGTTTGCCTTTTTTTAATTTTTCAGGATCGACGAGTGTGTCGAAGCGGTTCGCTATCGCCAATTTCTCCAATAGATAAGGACCATTTCTGCTCGCTGACGCAAGACCTGTCTTGATCCCTGCTTCTTTTAATTCATGAAGAAATTCAGCGATTCCTGGCAGCAGATCGTCCGAAGTGATGGCTGCGATCAGGTGACGATAATTCGCATTTTTGTTGCTGGCTAGCTCCATTTTTTCTTTTTCAGTAAAATCAGCAGAACGTCCGCCATACGCGAGAATGCGCTCCAGAGAATCTAGCCGGGAAATTCCCTTCAGCTGTTCATTAAAGGCCTCGTCGATCCGAATGCCGATTGAAGCGGCCAGCTGTTTCCAGGCTAGAAAATGATAACGGGCCGTATCGGTAAGCACCCCGTCCATATCAAAAACAACAGCCTCAATCATTTCGCCCGCTCCTCCTTCTCTTTCGGTAATTCTCTGGCGATCGATTTTTCAAGTACAACCCTTTCTCCATACAATTTGAAGGACAGGGGCTGACCCTTAATTAATTGTATGACCAGATTCCTCCGCTCGATCTGTATTTTGAGCAGCCTGCCGCGGTAATTCACTTTGAAGGAGTAACCGGTCCAGCCTGTTGGTAGATAAGGGGAAAAAGCAAGTGTTTCATGAAAGGTTCGCATTCCGGCAAATCCCTGGACAATCGCCAGCCAACTGCCGGTCATCGACGTGATATGCAAACCATCATCCGTATCCTGATTGTAATCATCGAGATCCAGGCGGGCGGTTTGTTTATAGAGAGCCAAAGCCTTATCTTTTTTTCCTAATTCAGAAGCTAGGATCGAGTGAACGCAGGCCGAGAGACTGGATTCATGGACGGTCAGCGGTTCATAAAAATCAAAATTACGTGTTTTCTCGGCTTTCGTGAATTTTTCACTAAGAAAATACAGGCCTTGCAGGACATCTGCCTGTTTAATATAACAGGAGCGCAGAACCTTATCCCAAGACCAATGCTGATTGATCGGCCGCTCTTCAGCCGGAATCTCCGAGGCAGGCCGGATCTCCTTATCCAAAAACGTATCCTGCTGAACAAAAATGCCTAATTTCTCATCTTTCGGATAATACATGCGCTGAACAATATCCCGCCAATGCTCCGTCTCCTGCCCCGTCACTTGCAGGATTGCCAGTTTCTGATCATTGATCCGGGGAAGGGAGCGCAGCGTGTAGTCTAGGGTCCAGGCAGCCATTGTATTGGTGTACCAATTATTATTCACATTGTTTTCATATTCGTTGGGACCCGTAACGCCATGAATCATATATTGCTGCCTGCGCCTGGAAAAATGGACCCGGTCAGCCCAGAAACGGCAAATCGCAACCAGTACATCAATCCCATATTGTTCAAGATACATCGTATCGCCTGTATAATTCACATAATTATAAATCGCGTAGGCAATTGCCCCGTTACGGTGTATTTCTTCAAACGTAATTTCCCATTCATTATGGCATTCCACACCGGTGAAGGTGACCATCGGGAATAGTGCACCCTGCAGCCCTTGCTGCCGAGCATTATGGAAAGCACCGGGAAGCTGTTTGTAGCGGTAAAGAAGCAACTGCTTCGTAACCTCTGAATCGGTCAAAGCCAGATAGAGCGGAACTGCATAGGCTTCGGTATCCCAATAAGTGGCACCCCCATATTTTTCTCCGGTGAAACCTTTCGGCCCGATATTCAGCCGCGCATCTTCTCCATAATAGGTCGAAAAAAGCTGAAAGAGATTGAAGCGAATGCCCTGCTGTGCCTCTTTATCGCCTTCAATCGTAATATCGGCTTTCTCCCAGCGCCGTGCCCATGCCCCGACATGCTCGGCTTTGAGCTCATCATAGCCGCTGATTATGGCTTGATCCAATAATTCGAAAGATTTGCCAGGGAGTCGATCAGGCTCATCATCTCTGCTGGTTGTGACCGCGGAAAATTTATCCAGAGTCAGCTGCTGATCGCGACCAAGCGTATAATCATATTTTTGCGAGAGCTTAAAGGGCTCGTCAAGCATCTGCGGTTCAACCGGTATACTTGACGACACGCCCATTGCGGCCGAGACGGAAAAAACAGGGGTGCCAAATGGATTATCCCGCGTTTTGACCGACAAACAGGAGCGCTGATCGCGCAGGAGATGCCCCTCCTCCACCCAGAATTGCTGATCGTAGTTGGCATCTTCATTTCGAACGTCACCATCGAGAAAGGGGACTAAGCGAATAGCGACCTGATCGGATAGACTCGTTACCCGGCAACGGACCGAGCAGATCTCTTTATTCACAAGATTGAGAAAACGTTCTAATTCAATTTTTACTGTTCCTCCTTTCTTGGTGATCTGATAGCTGTGTTTTAATAAACCTCGCTGCATATCAAGCGACAATTCGAACTGCTGCAAAGGGTCTACATAGAGATCAACTGCTTCCCCATTCACAAAGATATGCAGACCGATCAAATTCATCGCATTAATCACTTTTCCAAAATATTCAGGGTAACCATTCTTCCACCAACCAACCCTCGTCTTATCCGGAAACCAGACACCCGCCAGATAAGTGCCTTGATGGTGATCACCGGAATAATCTTCCTCAAAATTACCGCGCATCCCCATATAGCCATTGCCGAGCGAGGTCAGGCTTTCCAGCAAACGGATATGCTCCTTCGGCAGCGTGCGGGTTACCAGCTTCCAACCATCAATTTCAAACAGACGTGTATGCTTCATCCTCAATCATCCTCCAGAACATCCAATGACATGATTTCTTATTACTGATGCATCCTGAAAACGGGTTTTCAAAAAAACAAGGGCAATCATCAAAACCAGGCCGGCTGATTGGGTCAGCATCATCGTCCCGTAATTAAAGGAAAGCAGGGAGACAAAGAGAGAAACAAACGTCGGGATTCCGGCGGACACGCTGACCACAGAACCAGCTTCTTTCAAAGAATGAATATCGGAAATTTTCGTCCATTTGGTCATCCAGAGAATAATAGACAAGGCACCTAAGAGCAGAATATTGGAAAGAAGCAGCCCTATAAAACAGAATGCAGCAAGAACTTCTAGATAGAGCGGTCGATTTGCCGCCAACCACATCCTACTGATAGCCGTCTCTAAATCGACGGAATGATTGTTGAAGTGCAGATTATTTCCCATATAAGGAACAATAAAACCAAATCCCTTCGTATCCGTCAAAATCAATCGGTTCTGCTGAAAAATGAGCGCCCGGCGAAATCCCTTGACCATCGAATGATAGATTTTGCCATGAGCTTGATAATCCCCGTTCGGATCAATGGCATATAATGTCTGTTTCTTAATCAGATGATAAGGGCTGCTCTCACGCAATAATCCATTCTGAATCGCACTTTTCTGTAAATGATTCAGAAACGGCTGAGGCAGTTCTTGAGCAACTCCCGGTGCCAAGAGTTCCATCGGTACAGAATCCGTTTTAGCGAGCTGGAGCATTACCGGAACCATTAGACAACCATTGAGAAAAATAAAAGCGAAAAAAATTTGCCACTTTTTTAAAAGCGATCGTTGCCGGAAAATCTGTGTGGGACTCACTGCCATCATAAAAAAGTTTACCGGGAATCGTAGGATTGTCTTTTTCAATTCGCCCATTTGTTCATCACACCCTGCTCTGCTAATTTACTGATGAATGGCTGACCCAAGAAAGAGCGGGAATCCACCAATTCTACTCTATGATTATCCTTTTGTCCCGCCCGCTGTCAGACCGCTCTGGAAGAAACGCTGCAGGAAGAAGAAGAGAATGACAATCGGAATTGAGATCAAAACCGAACCAGCGGCAAATAAAGCAACGTTCTGACTCGTCGGATTAGAAATAAACTGCTGAAGACCTACGGCAACTGTCAGATTCTGCGGGGTACGGAGTAAAAACGCAGCCAGCAGAAAATCCCCGAACGGTCCCATGAATGCCCATAATGCCTGAACAGCTATCATTGGCATGGCCAGTGGCAGATTAATCTGGCAGAGAATCCGGAGATGGCCCGCCCCGTCAATTCGTGCCGATTCATCCAAATCACGCGGAATGGTATCAAAATAACCCTTCATCAGCCAAGTATTCATCGGAATACCGCCACCGACATAGATCAACGTCAGAAACCAATAATGATCCAGCCCATTAATAATCAGGCCAAGCACAAAGAAGGCGGTCAGTGCTGCCATCGTTGGAACCATCTGGATGATCAGGAAGAAGATCAAACCATTTTTGCGTCCGATAAATCTGTAACGGCTATAGGTATACCCGGCCAGAGTCACAATGGTAACCTGCAGAATGGTCGTCAGGATGGCAATGATTAATGTGTTCTTAAACCAGGTCAGATACAGGGTCTGGATAAACAACTGATGGAAATTCGAAAAGGTCCAGTGCATGTGAAAATCCAGAGCGAAAGCAGTCAGATTACTCGCATTGAAAGCGGTTTGTGCCGTTATCAACAAGGGATAAATAATGATCACACTGAGTACGATGAGAAACAAATAGGTGAAAAAACGACTACAGAATTTATTGAATTTGCGATTTGCCAATAGCTGCTTCATCTCACATCATCTCCTCGTTGCTGAATGAATGGGTCCGCTTAAAGGCAATAAGCGAGACACCGATAACAATGATCGAAATGATGATCGTGATCGCCGAAGCCAGCGAATATTCAGGCGATGTCCCTGTCGTCAGCTTATAAATCCATGAAATCAGAATATCTGTCGATCCCGCACCGCCACCCACATCTCCCGGCCCACCGGAGTTGAAGAGATAGATAATCGAGAAGTTATTGAAATTGAACGTATACTGAGTAATAAATACGGGCGCTGTCGCGAAAAAAATCATCGGTAGGGTGATCTTACTGAATTTTTGAATAAAATTGGCTCCGTCCATATTCGCTGCTTCATAGAGATCACCTGGAATCGATTGCAGTACTCCGGTGACCATAACAAAAATATAAGGAAAGCCAAGCCATGTCTGAATCATTATTAAAGCGGTTTTTGTCCAAAAGGGATCGGTTTTCCATGGAATGTCAGAGATATGGAGAAACGGGAGATAATTCAGAAACGCTAGTACTTGCTGATTGATCGCCCCGATACTGTCATTAAACATATTCGAAAAGCTCATGATCGTGACAAAGGAAGGAATGGCCCATGGAAGCAAAAAAATGATCCGGAAGATTCGCTTACCGACAATGAATTTTTGATTGGAAATAACGGCTGCAATAATTCCAAGCGCAATCTGGCAGGTCGTTGCCAGCAAGGTCCAGATAACCGTCCAACCAAGCACAGTGACAAAGGTTGATCGGTAAGAACTGAGAAAAAACATATTGAAAAAGTTTTGCAGCCCGACCCAGTCAATCAACTTCGCGGGCGGAATATGATAAAAATCATAATTAGTAAAGGCCATAAATAAGGTGACCAGTACTGGAAAAACAATGACAAATAGCATGACAAAATAAGCAGGAAGCGTTAAGAGATAGGGAAAACCCTTTTCCCAGACATTTTTCAGCATCGATGAAGCGCTGCTGTTGATTGTGCCAAGCAAATTCCATTCCTCTGCCACTCGGCGAGCATCATAAATACTGAATAAGATCACCATAATAAAAATAAAGGTCAGAATAATTTGCAAGGTCCCTTTTACAAGTAAAAAAAGAGAATGGTCCCTGATCGGAACCGTCCCCAATGTGATAAATCCTTGAAAAGCAGGTATCCCGATGACGAATAATTCAATTAGGAAGGCAATTGTGATCAGGAGAAACAGCAATCCTTTTAACAATTGTCCATTATAAATTTGTCCGCATCCAGGAATGAGGGAAAACAAACCTGCTTTTCTTACACTTTTCATTCCATCTTTTTGATGGTTCATTATCGTCCCCTCATTTCTTGCATTCCTTCATTATTTATCTTTATACTTCTGTGCAATGGTCTTATGGAGAGAAGAAACAGCATCATCGAGCGTCTGTTTGGGTGTCTTCTTTCCAGATGCCGCGTTAAACATCGCTGGTTCCATTGTTGTCCAGATCTCTGCCATCTCCGGAATATTCGGCATCGGGGTCGATGAGTCATATTGAGAGATGACGGCCTTGGATAGCTGATCGTCCGAACGGTTGATTTTTGCCTGGGCACTGGAATTGATCGGAATTTCATTGGAAAATTTATAGAATTTATAGGCGTTTGTCGCATTCGTTACATAGGCCAGAAATTTCTTTGCCAGACTCGGATTTTTTGTATAGGATGAAGCGACCCATGCTTTTCCGCCAGCGAATGGTTTGTATTCTTTTCCATTCGGCAAGGTTGGAATTTTGGCCACACCATAATTAATTTTTGATTTTTTATAGGTGGCTGCCTGCCATGGACCATCGATGACAACGGCTGCTTTCCCTTTGACAAATTCATTGGTGACAAAATTACCTGAGGCCTTTACATCCTGCATCCCTTTCGGCCATACATCTTTAAACCAATGAGTGGCATAGGTTACCGCCTGAACAGAACCTGCATGATTCAAACCGATATTTTTGGAATCGGTTCCATTTTTTGCGAAAACATACCCACCATAACCGGCATATAAGCCATACGCGTAATAAAAATCGGTCCATTTAACGAGAAAGCCAGTATTTTTACCAGCTTCGCTGCGAAAAGCAAAGCGCTTGTCTTTAGCTAATTTTTCCAAGTCTTTAAATGATGTTGGTACTTTTTTAATCAAATCCTTATTGTAATACAACACAAGTGCTTCCACTGTTTCAGGTACACCATAGAATTTTTTTCCAACTTTGACCTGCTGCTGTGCTTTCTGATCGAGGCTGCCCAAGTCGCTTTTATCAACAGCTAGCAGCTGACCTTGCTGACCCAGTGAACCCACTCGATCATAAGGCGAAAGCATGACATCAGGTGCCTTCCCTGCTGGCCCATCTAGATTTAAAGCGGTCAACTGATCAAACATTGGCTTCTTTACAATTTTAATTGTTGCATGATTATCCTTTTCAAATTTACTGCTGACATCCTTAACAAATTTTTCGTAAGCAGGGTTCGATGAGTCAACGGAAACCGTTAAGACTTTTTTCCCACCCGTCGTCCCGCTTGACGACCCGCTCGATCCGCAGGCAGCCAGCGTCAAGACCAGGCCAGATGCCGCCAATACGGATACTATTTTTTTTATAAGCTTCATTTCTGTTCCCTCCCTTTTATCTTGCAGAACAATTATAGTCAGATTTTGCAAGCGTTTTCAATAAAAATTCTTATGTTACCGATAACAAGATCGCTGCTTAATTTTTGCTTTGCAAAATACAGAATTGACGGGGTCCAACGTTAAGGTATCCTGCTGCGTTTGTTTTTCCAGACCAAACGTCTAAGGTCGGACGATTCATCTCCAGCGACTGCAACCGATCCCCTCTATTGAACAGAAAAACCAGTGTCTCAGACCCCAGCGATCGTTTAAAGTGAAGTAAGTCCGTTTTCTCGTTTTCTTCGATCCATACGAGTGATCCGAATGTCATCAACTGCTGGTGGGTCTTTCTGAATCGAATCAATTTTTTCATAAATGCAAGCATATCCAGATCTTGTTGGTCTTTATCCCAAATCATGCATTTACGGCAGAGTGGATCGCCAGACCCATCCATACCGATTTCCGTCCCGTAATAGAGACTGATCGATCCCGTTTGCGAAAACAGGAAAACAAGCGCTTGTTTCACTTTCTCTTTATCTCCGCCCGCTTCGGACAGTATTCTGGCCGTATCATGGCTGTCGAGCAGATTGAAAGCTACTTCATTCGTCGTTTGCATATAACTCATATAATGGTCATTTATTGTCGTTATCATGTCCGCCGCATTAATTTTATCTTTCAAAAAGAAATCAATGATCGATTGCGTCAGCGGGTAATTCATCACGCTGTGAAATTGATCGCCCTGCAGCCAGTTCCAGGCATTATGCCAGACTTCGCCAACAATATAGATATCCTTTTTTTCAGCAGTCACCGCCTGATGGAATTTTTTCCAGAAAGCGTGATCGACTTCGTTGGCCACATCGAGCCGCCACCCATCAATATCGAATTCCCGGATCCAGTAGGTGGCAATAGCGAGAAGATACTGACAGACCTCAGGATTCGCCGTGTTTAATTTCGGCATCTTTGGCGTAAAGGCAAACGTGTCATAAGAAAGCGTCGTTTGACCTTCAATATTCCCGTTTTCTCCTTCTGCAACTGGAAAAGAACGAATATGAAACCAGTCTTTATAGCGGGAGTTTTCGCCATTTTTCACAACATCCCGCCATTGTTCTGATGTACTGCCAATGTGATTGAAAACGGCGTCCAGCATGATCCGAATTCCGCGCCGATGGGCTTCATTAACCAGCTTGCGGAAAGTTTTCTGATCACCAAAATGCGGATCAATTGAAAAATAGTCCGTCGTATCGTATTTATGATTGGTCGGTGCTGTAAAAATAGGATTCAGGTAAAGGCCATTGATCCCCAGCTCCTCCAAATAATCCAAATGATCGAGAATTCCTTGGAGATCGCCTCCGAAGTAATCGTCGCGATCCGGATCCTTGCTTCCCCAAGGCAGCGCATTTTTGGGGGAAAGTGAGGGATCACCATTGGCAAAGCGCTCTGGAAAGATTTGATACCAAATAGTCGATTTAACCCAGTCCGGCGCTTTGAAGCGATCGATCTCATGAAGATACGGGAATTTAAAAAAGTCCTGAAGAGTGACCTCGGTTTCATCAGCGCCGGAAAATCCACGATCACCATAAAAAGCCGTCTCCCGATCATCAGTCGCTAAAACAAATCCATATTGCAGCCGATGAAATGGCGGTTTGACGGAGGAAAACCAATAATCGTGCCATTCGGTTTGAGCAATGCGCTTCATTTTGATTTTTTTAAGCACAGGTTCATATGCCTTTTTACCAACTTTCACGTTTTCAAAGGGATCCCCGTAGATGAGCGTGGCCGAATCCATTTCTCCTCTTTTTGTCCTTATTTTGAGATGCAGTGTGTCCGAATCATAGGCGTATGCGTAGGCACTGCACGGTTGATGATAAACCGCTGCTTTTTCCATTCAATGACCCCCTTCTTTTATTTCTAGCAGGTAGACCCGGCATTCATAGGCTGAAAGTGTGATCGCCCCATGGACGGCCGGATGCACGCGGCAATTAGCCAGCACACAATTCCATCGTTCAAGTCTCGGATAATGAAAAACCTCATTCTCTCCCGTAAAATTGCAGATAACAAGCGCTGATCGATACTGATAACGGCGCAAATAGATATAAAGCGACTGGCTTTCCGGACGAAGCAGCTTGCAGGATCCTTCACAGAATAACGAATTATCGCCCCGCAATTGCAGTAGTTTTCGATAATAGTGCAATAAAGAGTCGGGATCATTATCTTCTACCCTTGTATTAACCGTTTTATAGTCTTCGTTAACTCCGAGCCAAGGCGAAGTGCTTGAAAAACCAGCAAAAGCTGAGTCATTCCATTGCATCGAACCCCGGGAAGTGATCTTGGATCGCTTTTGAATCATCCGCAGAATCTGCTTCTCCGAGTAGCCGGCTGCATGCGCGCTGCGAACAAATTCATTCAGGCCGGGATCGGCATAGTCCTTAATCTTCGGCAATTTCAGATTAACCATCCCAATTTCTTCTCCCTGAAGAATGAACGGCATACCGCGCTGCAGATACATCAAAGTCGCCAGCATCTTCGCATTTTTCATCCGGTATTTTCCCTCATCGCCAAATCGTGAGAGTAGCCGCGGCATATCATGATTATTCCAATAAAGAGCCATCCAGCCCTTATTCAGGCTCTGCCATTCGTGCATTGTTTTTTTAAAGGCAGCGAAATTCAATCGTTCTTCCTGCCAGGCTTCAGGGATGCGCGGATCTGGATCGGTCACTTCCGTGTCAAGATGACGGAAAGAGATGGCGCAATCGCATTCCTCACGGCTCGGATCGGTATATTTCTCAGCCATTTCTGCATCTGCTGAAGCGGTTTCACCGATGAGCAGCAAATTCGGAAATTTTTTCTTGAGTGCGCCATTAAATTGATGAATCAGTTCGTGAACACGGGGCAAGTTGGCATAACAGGATTCCGCAAGTTGGTATTTTCGCCCTGGAAGCGGCGGTATCGATTTGAAATTCAAATCCTTTGCTAAATGAATAATGGCATCTAACCGAAAACCGTCAATCCCTTTCAATGCCCAGAATCCTGCAATGTGATTGATCTCCGCTCGAACCTGTGGATTTTCCCAATTCAGATCCGGCATCTGCTGATCAAAGAGGTGAAAATAATATTGCTTGGTCAAAGGATCATACGACCAAACGCTGCCACCAAAAAAAGAAGCCCAATTCGTCGGTTCGTGATGATTCGTTCCATCACGCCAGATATAGTAGTCCCGATAAGGACTGTCTTTGCTTCTCCTTGCTTCCCTAAACCAGGGATGCATGTCGGATGTATGGTTGACTACCAAATCGAGAATGATTTTTAAATCACGTTGTTTCGCCTGATCAATCAAATACTCCAGGTCCTCCATTGTGCCAAATTGCGGATCCAAGGCGTAATAATCGCTGACATCATACCCGTTATCAACCTGAGGAGACTTGAAAATTGGATTGAGCCAGAGCACCGTCACGCCTAGTGCTTTTATGTAATCCAATTGTTCAATAATTCCCTTCAAATCACCGATTCCGTCGCCATTGGTGTCTTTAAAACTTTTCGGATAAATCTGATAGACAATGGCTTCATGCCACCATGGTCGTTTCATGAACCGCCCTCCTTTCGATATCTAACGTAGCATGGCTGACGCAAGAGCTCAATCGTTGCAGCCAATGTTAGCGCTAACAAAATAGAGGGTGATTCTGAAAACAAATCACGGACGTTAAGAAGTGCCCGGATTTCTTAGACATTTTTCATCGGGAAACCAGAGCGCAATTTCCTTTATTGATTTTCAGATACGGATTATCTGCTCTTGACTGTCGACCCGCGAACAATCAATTCCGGCTGAAAGATGCGACTGCCCACTCGGCCGCCATTGATTTCTATCTTCTGCAGCAGCATTTGGGCACAGGCCTCTCCCATCTCGATCACAGGTTGACGAAGAGTGGTCAGTTTCGGACTGGAGATCCGATCAAGGAAGACCCCATCGAAGCCGGTAACCGCTATCTGTTCCGGAATCAGCAGGTCATTCTGCTGAGCCGAGCGAACTACACCGACTGCAAGTCTATCTGAGGCACAGACAAAGGCCATGCGATGACCGTTCTCTGCCGATTTTATTGTTTCGTTGGCCTGTGCCTGCGCACAATGTGAACTATTTTTCATTTTAAAGACTTCGGGAACGAGACCGGAACCGCTGATCATTTTCAGATAACCTTGGAAACGGGTCTGCATAAACGGTTCATCCAAATCGATGCCGAAGAAGAGAATTCGCTGATAGCCTAGATCAATCAAATGACGTGTGGCTAAACGCGTACCTTGTTCATTATCCACATCGATAAAATCATAGCCCTTATCGTTCTGTCCGAAAAGAACGACTGGCTGTTCAATCTGATCGATAATCATTGGATAATCCTCCGCGCGCATGCCGGTCACAATCACGCCATCACAGGTCCCGACTTCGTGCGAATTTCGAGTCACCAGCTGCAAGGCATAATGATGCCGATCCAATTCAATCGCAATGCCGGACAATAGATTCATATAGTAGGGTTCCGTCGTATCCATTTCTTCAAGGATTAACATCTTAATAACCTGTGTTCTTTTCTGTGCCAAAGCGCGTGCGGCCATATTCGGAATATAATTTAATTCTTTCATCGCGCGGTAGACGAGATCACGCAATTCCGGAGAAACTTTATCCGGATGGTTAAGCACCCGTGAAACCGTCATTTTCGACACGACTGCACGCTTTGCCACATCTGAAAGAGTCGCCATTTGCCTGACCCCATTCTTGTTGATATTTATAGCATCTCACCAATAATTATAGCATTTGCCTTTGAAAACATTTCCAAAATATTTTATTCTTATCCCGTTTCGGTCTCTTGCATCCGTTCATTATTGAGAGTAAAATTCGACTGTAACCGTTCTCAAATGTGAGGTGAATAATCCGCGGCAAAATCTGAGAATCTGTCAATTGCTCCGACAACCTTTCCAGCCTACTACTCTTTGCCGCTGATCCTTATTGGAAAATCAAACCTTAAATTATCAAAATCAATCACTTTTCAGCATCACATGGCCGATTTTTATCGAACTCAGCCTGCATATGTCAATGGGAATCATCGCAACGCTGATGCTGGGACGTTTTTCAGATGATGCAGCTGCAGGTGTCGGGATAGCCAATCAGCTCTTATCACTCTTTATTCTTGTCTTCAATGTAACATCAATCGGCGGTACGATCTTAATCGGACAGAAGCTCGGTTCCGGGCAGCTTCAGAAAGCAAACAAAATTGCCCATACCGTTTTCTTCATGAATTTCTGGTTTGGGGTCGGGGTATCACTTATTTTAGTCTTCTTCGGCTCTTTTTTTGTGCGTGCTTTCGGTGTGCACGGTGATGTGCTGCATTTTGCCTTAACTTTTATTAATATTTGCGGAGCTTCTTTATTCCTCGAATCGCTGTCTCTTGCCCTAAGTGCGATACTCAGAAGTCATGGATTCACAAAAGAAGCGATGGTTGTCACGATTTGTATGGACGCGATCAGTGCCACTGTCAATTGGCTGGCAACAACTGGCCCTTTCGATTTGCCGGTGACCGGTGTCGTCGGTGTCTCCTGGGGGATGGTCTTAGCCCGCTTCTTTGCACTATCAGCTCTGTTTTACTTCGTCTGGAAGCGCCTGGCGATTAAATTTTCGCTGAACGATCTGAGAAATTTTCATCAGCACTATATTCACGACTTGTTGAACATTGGTATCCCCTCTGCAGGTGAAGGTTTGTCCTATCAACTGGCGCAATTAATGATTACAGCAATCGTCGTCTTCATCGGCACGTCTAGTCTGTCTGCACGTGTCTATATTCTTAATATTACCATGTTCTGCTTTCTATTCACTGCAGCGATCGCGCAAGGCACCCAGCTGCTCATCGCCCGCTATATCGGGGGTGGCCATACGGAAAAAGCATACAAACGAGGTCTAAAAACCGTGGGGATTGCCGTTTTTGCTTCGTTTACTGTCTCTCTGAGTATTGCTTTGTCCGGATCATTCATTTTAAGTTGTTTTACGACCTCTACAACCATTTTATCCGTTGGTATTCCCGTTCTATGGATGAATGTCCTGACCGAACCGGGAAGAGCGATCAATATTGTACTGATGGGTTCTCTGAAATCAGCAGGTGATGTCCGTTTTCCCGTCATCATCGGGGTGATTTCGATGTGGACCCTTGCCGTCGGGTTCAGTTATTTATTGAGCTTTCATTTTTTTCTGGGATTGATCGGCATTTGGGCTGCTCAAGGTGCAGATGAATGGTTCCGAGGAATATTTGCTCTGCTCCGCTGGCATTCGCGCCCCTGGGAACGGACCCATTCGCAGCGTTTTGTCCGCAAGATTCATAGCTGAAATTCAGACAAATCTCTAACCAACAAAAAAAACTACTTTTCTACTATTTTTTCAATACACTTTTACTGGGGTGACTTTGGAAGGATCTTTTCGACAGAGTATTGATCGATTCGACAGTTTTCCTGCTCAATTTTTGCTTTTTTTTGGCGGCTATGCGACTTTAGACAGGTGTTATTGGGAAATAATACCTGTCTTCTCTTTTTTTCGCTGCTTTTCTCCAATGTTTTTTCCTTTCTTCTCTCTTTTTCTCGCAGTATGATTAATGAAAATTTAATTTTTTATTAAATTTTCAGATAGAATCTTATATTCAGAGGAGAGAGGGGAACAAACAACGATGCAAAAACAGCTCAAGATTTTTGCCGCATTTGTTTTATCATTTTTTTTGGTTTTTGCCTCACTACCAGCATTTGCCGCTTCATCCGGAACAAAGGAAGATCAAACGCCGACTTCCATTGATCAGGGAACCGGGAAAACGGTTCTGGATAATGCCAGTTATTTTGGTGATCTCCCAGATTCGACGAAGATCACGGTCGACATTATTATGAAGGCAAGAAATGAGAACCTGCTTCATCATTATATTGATCAGAGCGTTGATCCACACAGTTTCTTGTATCATAAATACTTGAGTGTCAATAACTTCCGGACTGCATTTGGCGCCTCACCCCTGGCAGTGACAGCACTCACCAGCTACTTAAAGCTTCATCATATTTCAACGAAGGTCTATCCTGACAATCTCGTGATCACCGCAACGGGGACGGTCGGAGATTTTAACAAGGCGTTTAGCGTTAATCTGCAAAGAGCCAAATTTAAAGGAAGATCCTTCCATGCTTCAAAAAAGAATCCCAAAGCACCAAACTATATTGCCAGAAATATTCTTGCCATTCTTGGCCTCAGCGACTATTCAAAGCTCACTCCGCAGATGGTTAAACGTCCGGTCAAGATCAAGAGCGAGGATGAAACGGGTCCGCTTAATCTTGACCCTGCCGATTTAATTAAACAATACAATGTCGGACCACTCTATGATAAAGGTCTGACCGGCAAGGGACAAACGATCGGCATTGTCACGCTAGCCAATTTTAATCCCGATGATGCCTATGATTTCTGGAAACAGGAAGGAATTGCGACGACGCCGAATCGGATCGATGTGAATAACGTGGACGGCGGATCGGATTATGACGGTTACGAAGAAACAACTCTTGATGTTGAACAATCGGGAGCACTCGCTCCTCAATCAAATATTAATGTTTACATCGGGCCGAATACCGATGCCGGTTTTGCTGATGCCTTCGCGGCAGCTATTAACGAAAACAAAGCCTCGCAATTATCAGTCAGCTGGGGCCTGAGCGAAACAGCCATTAGCGATTCCGTTGCTGATAAAACTGAGGACCCGGCCTATGCACTCGTCTTTAACCAATTATTCGAACAGGCAGCCGCTCAAGGTATTTCAATGTTTGCCTCAGCTGGCGACGGTGGTGCTTATGACGCGGCCCGCGATGCTGGCACCTATAATCTGGCTGTCGACAATCCGGCAGATAGTCCGTATATCACCGCTGCAGGTGGCACAACCTTGCCATGGTCCTATACAACCCGGACCGGAGTCAAAGTCAAGGTACCATCCGAGCGTGCCTGGTCTTGGGATTACCTCTACCCCTTCTTTGATTCACTCGGTCTGAATCAGCCCGATCCCACAACCGGTGAAGTCGATCTGTCCAATTATTTCGTTGGCGGAGGCGGAGGTTTCAGCTCAATCTTCGCAACTCCTGACTATCAAAAAGGGATATCCGGTGTCAATCAGTTCACCGCTGTAAAACTCTGGCAGCCTAACGCTGATTTCACATCTGTAACTAGACTCGCAAACCCAGAAATTGTGAAGGGAACCGGTACAGGAAGAAATATGCCGGATGTGTCTCTCGACGCCGATCCTTACACCGGTTATAAAGTCTATCTATCCGACCCGGGTGAACCCGGCACTAATTCCGGCTTCGAAACTTATGGCGGAACGAGTATCGTCTCTCCGCAGCTGACCGGGTTAACGGCATTGATGAATAGCGGACAGAAATCGCGGATCGGCTTCTGGAATGATCAAATTTACCGCTTTGCCAAGGGAAGCCAATCGCCTTTCCATTCGCTAAACGAAACGGGCGCTGGAAACGACAACCTGTATTACTCAGGAACTCCGGGCACGATTTATAATCAGAGCACCGGTCTTGGGACCATTGACGTAGCTTCACTTTATCGTCACTTTATTCGGCAATAAATCTTGTTCAAGCCAAAAAACGAGCTGCCGCTATGATGTGGGCGACTTGTTTTTTTTGCGTCCGGCCCTCTGAAAGAAGAAACCGATCTGCAGGCTCGAAGTGATCGGGCCGGTTTCAATGGTGAAAAATCGCTAGAACCAGTGCTCCGTGCACGTTCGGATAATGTTATATTGAAATCAATATCGAGGTGATCGTTTTGCCTTTTCAAATAGTTTCACGATGCTCCGCCCGCTCATTCATACGAAATAAAGCAACAACAGATGATCTTGACGAATTGGAAAACCTAATTGGCAAACAGCGACAAAAATTAAGAGTCCCAATTTGAATGATATCTAATCTATTGGTTAATACTACTGGTATACCAACCTTATCTTCCCTATTCTCCAACCCACGCATTTGCGTGGGATTTTTTATGTTGTGTATCATAACATAGAACGTTGCCCCGTTATTGACGGCAAAGCTTGACCGTATTTTCCCACTTGAACACAAGGCGTCGCCTGCCAAATGACGGCTTTTTTTATTCGTCGTCAGGCAATTCTCATTAAATATATCATCACCCCACAAAAGTCAGAGCATTGTCAATATTAATCTTTTTCATCCTCATTATTAAGCTCTTTCTCAATCCTTTGTTGGCTGTTTCTGTTGAGCAAATATAGCAGACCAAATATGATAATAAAAAACTCGACAATAATTGCCGAGAGAAATCACTGTTTTAATGATTTAGTCAACGAACTCTTGGTCTAAACCCACTGGCTTTCAGCCAGTAGATCCTTTCAGGACTTGATGGCACTTTAGTGGCCTCTGAAAGTTTTTTGCTATAATAAGATAAGGTGAGCAAAATGGGATATATCCACTACGGAAGCCACACCGTTTATGATATCCAGTATCATGTGG
>JBHGUY010000021.1:0-231339 GCA_048976585.1 Sporolactobacillus sp.
AATCTTGAAGGCCAGACCAACGAGGCGCTCGATGAGCTACTGCCTTGGTCCTCAAGTCTTCCGGATTACAGCAAACTCTCTCCCCAACCATCATAAATCATGCCCACATCTTTGACTAGGTGTGGGCTATTTGACGCTTACGCCAGAAGTGATAAGCGTTTGGCTCGTTCCTGTAACACTTTATTGACAATTTTATTCGCATTTTGGGTATATTCACCGGCTTTACTTAACCGTGACAGCACCTGAATCTCAATCGCGTCTGACAATTGATCCAATCGAGCACGATTAATGACGATATGGCTGGAATGTGTGTTTTCATCGATCGGTTGTCCTGTCCAAATATCGGTGACGAGATGATCATCTGCACCGATATCAATCCTTCCGTAGCTCGGTTGCCCTTTACGCCCGACTGTAATGTATTGAGCATTTTCATTTTCATTACCATCATAACCCAAATGGTTTGTGGCAAAAGCATTGGCGAACAAAGGGACGCCACTGTTAATCCGTATAATCTTCCCTGGAAATCGATCCTTGTAGCCAACCCCCTCTTCACCAAGTGTCAAACCATCGTACTTTGTAAAAAAATTGGTGATGTTTGGATAATTATTTTTTTGATCCACCTCGTCTCCCGGCATAACCGCCGGATCGAGTGTGACTGTCTTTACCTTCGGATGACGCATACCCACCGCATTAGCGAGCGCCCCGCCGAGCGAATTGCCACAAACCGAACGAACACCATACCTCGCGTTCATCCGATCAAAATAATGCCGTGCATCTTTCAACTGGGCCGGTTCCTCATTACCCATCAACTCCTCGTCCGTCACCAAATCCATTGGACCATGCTGCTTATCGGACTGCGCCCTGGAAGACGATGGTATATTCACCCATCTCTACATTTTGAACCGTCATCGCATCAAGACCGGTAGATCTTTTATCAATAGAATCAACAACAATATATTTATAATTTCCTATTTTAATATATTGTTTTATCCTTTTATACGAATAGTAACCAGCTAGTTTAATTAAATTCTTATTCAGTTCTACACTTACACTAGTATTAAAATTATTGTGTGTGTCACTAGAGGAGTGTTGAAGCCTCATAAGACATCATTCCTCTCTTAATATTTTATAAAGCCATATTTTGTGCCAGTCTCTAATGAATACGTAGTATCGCTACCTCCGGAGGATTCATCAACCTCGTTGTTATTCAGGGTTATTCGATAGTTTGCCGAAGGAATATTGGGCATCTTTTTCAAATCAGATATCATTTGCTGAAAATTTTTCTTACTCGGCTTTTGATCAGGTTTTTTCATATAACATTCAATTGCAATAAAAATCATTTTTGGATAGGCATTTGTATCTTTTGTTTTTTCTCTCCATTGCTGTGGATTTCTATTCGGTTCGTTAATATATTGATGATATAGGTCATCACCAAATCCTTCTTTTGGAATAAGCATTGTGTAATAAGGAGTACTGTATCCATCTCCGCCAACATTGGCAACGGCTTTCTTATTTAGTCCCACTATTGGATATTTTTTTGTCATGCTTTTAAAATAATTATCTAGATTTTCAAATTCTTTTTGATAGATCATCGCATAAATACCAGCTCGAATTGCGCCATCCACTTGTCCTTCTTCCGTAAAGATATGATCAGCCGCAATCTTCTTTGTCGCCACATTAATCGGCACGATACAGTAAGTGAAGAAATGCAGTTCACCGACGGATTCCACGAAAGCAGTTGCTCCGTCTTTATTTCCGACCAAATTGTGTACGATGACCTTCGTCTTATATTTTTTCAGAAAGAATTTTTGCACCGCTTGATCAATTTCTTGTTTATGTGCTTTGGCGATTTTACCTGTTTCTTCGCCGCCATCCAGAGAATAACCTTGACCTGTGTATTTTTGAACACTGATCCAGCCGTCGCTGTCTGAGGTTTGTTTATGTTTTGCGTCTGTGCTGCCATTCATCAGCGAACACCCCCCTAGGAGTAAGGATAAACTTAAACAAAGCATGAGAACTTTTTTCAATGGATTTCCCCCTCTCCGGAGCGATTTTATAGCTTCACTATGTATCAATTAAAACAAGAAATTACCTCTAATATATTGTACCTATATGTGACAAATAGTTGAACATAACAAAAGTACTGATTTTTTCATGAAAGCTTAATCAGTTAGACCAATTTCGACAAGAAACAACAAAATACACCGTGCCGTTTTTCCCAGGATTTATCCATTGGGCATAATCGTCGGAGATAATGGATCGAAACACTAAAAAAAATGGACAGGAAAAAGAGGAAAAACGCAGATTGGGCTAATGAATTTTTCATTGAGTCATTCGGAGAAAGTTTGAGTCCTGACAATTAAAATAATCCGTTCCGGCTGAAAGCACAGAACGGACGTAAAGCGTATCAATGTCCAATTTTATTTTATCGGCAATTCGCCGCGCGATCTTGCCAAGGCCCATTTTTCAAGAGCAGCCAGGATATAATTGACAAGAATGGCGAGTAGAGCGACCAAGATCGTTCCGCAAATGATTTCAGGAATATTGTTCTGACTTAGCCCCTGAAATAGCATGACCCCCAATCCACCGGCGTTGATCCAGGAGGCAATGGTTGCCATGCCAATGACGGAGACGGCGGCGATTCGCAAACCGCTCAGAATCACCGGCAAGGCGAGTACAAACTCGATATCAAGGAACATTTCCCATCGATTAAGGCCCATTCCCCTCCCTGCTTCGATAATCACCGGATCAATCGACTGGAATCCGGCCATGACGTTCCGAACAAGAATCAGCAAACTATAAGCAACGAGCGCAAGAATTGCCGGCTTTAGGCCGAGACCGGCGACCGGAATCAGCAGAGCAAAAAAAGCCAAGCTGGGAATAGTGTAAATGATGCTTAACACCGGTAATATAATAGAAGAAACTTTTTTGTTTTTCGACAAAAGGACACCGAGGGGCAGCGAAATCATCATTGCAATGGCCAGCGTCAGAAAAGTGATTTCGATATGTTGCCAAAAAAGCAGCAGCATTTCCTGACCGTTGTCACGGATATAGTCCAACATCGCACGCACCACACATTAATTGATTAAATTTTTTTCAAATCCTGATAAGATATTTTTCCAACGATCTGTTCTTGTTGACCTTTTATCAGAACATCCGTCACCTTTTCATGAAGCAGCGCGGCTAAAATATCCCGCAAACTGTCCTCCGGATGAAATATTGGAAGGTCATCGTCCTCAATCTCCGTCAAGTCTGTGTCCATAATATCCTGAGCTTTAATAAATTCCATGCGCTGCAGAATATCATCTGATTTCACCAGAAAACGGACAAAGTCACTCGCTGGATGACGCAAAATGGTCAAGGGGTTATCAAATTGCTCAATTTGTCCATTATTCATGATTACCACTTTATCACCCAATTTGAACGCTTCGGCAATATCATGCGTCACAAACAGAACTGTTTTATGCAATTGCTTCTGAATACGAAGGAGTTCATCTTGGAGTGCTGCTCGATTAATCGCGTCAATCGCGCCGAATGGTTCATCCATCAGCATGATCGACGGATCAGCCGCCATTGCCCGGGCAATGCCGACCCTCTGTTGCTGGCCACCGGACAATTGGCGCGGATAACGTTTTCTGAATTTCTCCGGCTCCAATTTGACCAACCGCAAAAGCTCGTCGACTCTCTGGCTAATCCGCTTCTTATCCCATCCCAGAATTCTCGGCACCGTCGCGACATTTTGTTCAATTGTCATATGATTAAAAAGACCGGTTTGTTGAATCACATAGCCCATTTTTCTGCGCAAGAGTACCGGTGATTGCTTAGTCACGTCTTCACCATTAATCCAGATTGTGCCTGTGGATGGCTGATAGAGACGATTCACCATTTTAAGCAGTGTCGTTTTCCCGCATCCGGATGTACCGACAATCGTGATAAACTGACCAGCCTCAATTTTTAAATCGGTCCGGTGAACGGCTGATTCCTTTGCCCCTCTGAATCGTTTGCTAATCTCTTCAAGCTCGATGGCATACGCTTTTTGCGGCACGCTTCTGACCTCCTGCAATTAGAAAAAATCATTTTTTGATTAGTTTTTCTTGAATAAGGAAGTCTCTGGCTACATCCTGATACTTCTGTTTCTGAATATCGACTTTGGCATTCAGCTTCTGCATAACTTGACTGTTCAATTTGGAGGAGACTTCATTCAAAGTTTTGGCGACTTTCGGATCTTTTTTAATCACGTCCCCCCGAATGATCGGGCAAACGTAATACGGTGGATAAAAGTGCATATCATCTTTAAGCGGCACCAATTTCTTATTGCTTAACTGACCATCTGTCGTAAACGCAACCGTCGCGTCCTGTTTGCCTTGCAGCAGGACGTTATATTTAATGCCATAATCAAAAAGCTGATTCGTTTTGAATTTAAAACCGCCGTAGAACTTCTGCAGACCTTTTAACCCATCGGCACGCTCATTAAACTCAGGCGTCGCGGCAAATCGAATATTTGGCGCTTTTTTAGACAGATCAGAAAATGTGTGAATATCATATTTATCCGAGATAGCTTTTGTGACCGCCAGGCCTTGAGAATCATTGGCTTTCGTCGGTTGCAGCCAAATCAAATTCCATTTCTTTTTATAGGCCTGCGCCACATAATCATAGACCTGTTTGGCATTCGTCATTTTTCCGTGTTTCAAAATATCCATCAAGCCGGTACCTGTATATTCAGGGTACATATCGATCTGACCGCTTTTAAGCGCTTCTTGGGCAACAAGCGTTCCCCCAAGATTGAGTTTACGATTGACTTTATAGCCGGCATTTTCCAGCGCGTCCGAATACATTTCACCTAAGATAAGACTTTCCGTAAAATTTTTGGAACCGACAGTAATCGTCCCGACTCTTCCTGCCGCGCGATTCGAATGACTTCCATTTCCTTTTCCTAAAAGCGAGAAGCTTAGGACAATAATAATTGCAACAATAACAATAAATACAGTGATAACGGTCAATCTTGACTTAGTCATGTACAGGATACTCCCATCACCTTAGATTCGATTATATTTCGTGACCCATCGCTCGATCGCTCCGAAAATCAGTTCGGAACAAATCGCCAGCAGTGCGACTGGAACGGCTCCGACAAGCAAAAGTGAAAAATCATACATGCCGAGTCCATTAATAATAAAAGTCCCCAAGCCCCCGCCGCCAATAAAAGCGGCCAATGTTGCACTGGAGATCACTTCGACGGCAGCCGTCCGAATCCCTGTAAGCATCAGCGGCACGGCCTGTGGAATTTCAATTCGCCGCAGCACCATCCGGCTGTCCATGCCCATGCCGAATGCCGCCTCGATAACCTGGCGATCCACCTTTCTAATCCCGAGAAATGTATTAATTAGAATCGGCGGGCAAGCCAAAATCGTCAAAGCAATGAGAGACGGAAAGAACCCGGTTCCGAGAATCGGCATGATGATCGCCAAAATGGCTAGACTTGGTACCACGCGAAGTCCGTTAATCGAGCTCATGATCAAACCGGACAGGCGTTCATTTTTTGCAGACAAAATGCCGAGCGGCACGCTGATACACAGGCCAATCAGCAAAGCCAACGCGCTTAATGCAAGATGAATGCCCAGCGCCTGCCCGAAGAGGTTAGGATTATTTTGAATATAATAATAAGCGTTTCGTATCGTGACCAATGCAGTTCCCCCTTCGGATTGGAGTGGATAGAATCGCCGGACAGTTTGCAGATAAAATGTCGAAAAAGCAGCTCGACAACGCCTCTTAACGCTGACTTCTTCTCATTATATCAAAAAGTAAATATAAACGTTGATCTGAGCACTTATCCAAATACTAGTTAGATATAATGGGCTCTCTTCTGCGGAGAACGACCCTGCTTCTGCGACATTCCCACCTATAAGGCCAAAGTACCAGCTTTAAGAATGTTTCTTGAGACATCGTTAATCGGCCAACGAGACCAGCATCTGTTAAAATGGCCAATGCATCTCTTCGACCGGCCATTTCGTTCCATGATATGGCTCCGCTAATCTATGATAGAGTTTCCGTATTTGTACAGAACGTTCCACTGTTTCACGTAATTCCATAATATATTCCTCCCATCTTTCTTCATCATACACAATTGAATAAGACGACATAGTGTCCTATTCAAAATAAAACACTATAAGAGGGAGCAATTATAAAAAGTATGAAATTCACACGGGATCGAGTGTATGTTTAAGTTCTTCCAGCTTTTTTACTATTCTCACGCGCAGATGATCAGGGTGAATACCTTCCAATAATGTTCCAAATGAAAGGAGGTAGTTATCCAGCCACGAACCCATTGGGAATTGAGCATGAATTGTAAAAGAACCGTTCTCATTTTCGGTAATCATGTCATCCTCAAACTCGTCGTATACTCTGTATGCTCCCTTAGAAGATATCCGCAAAGTCACCGTTACGTTATTTTGCGCAACTTGCTGCTCAGCGTTATGGCCGGCGGCCTGAGGAAATGGTTTGGAATCAAACACCTCATCCGTCACTATCACATTCTGCATACGGTTGATTTTAAAAATTCGAGAATCATTTTTCAACAAGCAAAAACCTGACAGATACCAGGCATTCTTCTTGAAGAGTAGCCGATAGGGTTGGACGCCCCGCTCACTTTTTTCCCCTTCACTATTAAAGTAAATGAAGCGGATGGTATGACGCGATAAAATCGCCTTGCGCAGCTGAGAAAACATTTGCTTTTTTTCTGGTCCGCTTCCCCATGCGGAGAAATCCACTTCGATCCAATTCGTTGCTTGTTTTTTAAAAAGCAGGGTCAACTTTTTTAGTATATCGCCGGTGTTGAGTATATCAGTTGCCATCAGAGTTTGCAGACCAATTAAAATGTCGTCCTGCTCCTTACTCGTGATTAACGAGGTATTAAGTGAATAACCTTCCAGCAGAGAGATTCCGCCACCCTTTCCCTTGCTGGCATAGATCGGAATTCCCGCACTGCTTAATGCGTCAACATCTCTATAAATGGTTCGAGTAGACACCTCAAAATGCTCCGCCAACTCCTTCGCAGTCACGATCTTTCGGTTTAATAATCTATAAATTATCTCAAAATGCCTATTTATAGACATGAGCCCTAATCTCCCTTCCCAAGCTTTACGGCGACTCTTTAGGAATCCCCCACCAGGGTCCTAGTCACAGCTTATTTGCAGGATGAAAAACACAGGTTTTAATATGGTCATTCACTAGGCCAATCGCTTGCATGAATGAATACATTGTAACCGGACCGATAAATTTGAAGTGTCGTTTTTTTAAATCGATACTCATCTGTTTGGACAAATCAGTCTGAGCAGGAATTTGTGCATCTGTTTCCCAATGATTAATAATTGGCTTAAAATCAACATATGCCCACAAAAATTTTGAAAAGCTTCCCGATTCTTCCTGTATTTTTAATAGGGCTCTTGCGTTACTTTTAACTGAACGCAGCTTAGCAGGATACTTAATCACATGATATTGCTTCTTAATAGCGTCTAAATCTCCATCAGTAAGTTCAGAACAATAAGCAATGTCAAAGTTATGAAAGGCTTCCTTATAGCTGCTTCGTTTTGATAATACTGTACTCCATGATAATCCTGACTGCGCACCTTCCAGCGTGAGCATTTCAAAGATATACCGATCATCGTACGCTGGAACGCACCATTCCTTATCATGATACGCTTGCATAATCTGGCTACTTTGGGCCCATAGACATGTATTCACTATTTTCTCGCTCCCCATTTTCATTTGATTCCAATATATCATTGTTAATAAGACATCGTTATGTCCTATTATATTGACCATTTTGGACGTGGGAAGATACATAGATATAGCTCTGATTTTTTCGCTTTTTTTCAGTTTCTACACAAAATGAACTCGGCAGTCCAAGTAAGTCAGTAAAGATCAATAGCGATACAGCTACACACCATATAACCTTCCATCGCTTTCACGATTTGCAGGATTCGCCCCCGGTCATCTGGATCACTTACCTGATCTAATGAATGGACTCCTCTTTTTGGAATGGCGCTTCAGTTTCGTCAGGGATCGGTTCCCAAAATGATAGGTGAAATCTCCCAAGGTCTGCTTCATTGTCCGAAAAATGTTGTCGAGGGTCAATCGCGGGCAAACAGGGTAAACTGAAAGACGATAACCCTTGGCGATTTTCTCCTCTCTTTTCTTAGCAGATAAGAGAATACCATAAAATTCCATTAAAGGGCTATCATTTTTTATTTTTTTGAGAAATTTGAACTGTCAGGTAATGTTTGAAAGATACGGTTCAACGCCTTATAATTGTTTATAAAGTTGAAAGAATCGGAGCTGAGGATTGATGGATCTCGTTCAAGGAAAAGTTGTCGTGATTACCGGCGCTTCCAGCGGCATAGGTAGTGCCACGGCCAAGCTTTTAGCAGGTGAGGGCGCAAAAGTGATTCTTGGCGCACGCAGAGAAGAAAAATTGGCGGATTTGGCTGCTGAAATTAACAAGAATGGCGGCACAGCCTTTTATAAAAAAACGGATGTTGCAAAAAAAGAGGATGTGCAGGCACTCGTCAATCTGGCCGTGGAGAAATTTGAACGTGTGGACGTGATTTTTAATAATGCCGGTCTGATGCCTCTCTCCCCGCTTCGCGCACTGAAAGTCGATGAGTGGGAGCGAATGATTGACGTCAATATTAAGGGTGTTCTTTATGGCATTGCTGCCGTTCTGCCGATTATGCGCAAACAGCAATCTGGACATATTATCAATACGGATTCGGTTGCCGGACACGCCGTTAACCCGAATGTCGCTGTCTATAGCGGCACAAAGTACGCAGTCCGGGCCATTGCTGAAGGCCTCCGCTTAGAAGAATCTCCTTACAGCAATATCCGCGTCACCAATATTTCTCCCGGAGCGGTTCTGACTGAGCTTCCGAGTACAATAACCGATGAAGCAATAAAGAAACAAGTCGAGGAAAAAGAACAAAATCGCGGCATTCAACCGGAAGCGATCGCTGGCGCAGTCCTCTATGCCATCAACCAGCCGAGCGATGTCGCTATCAATGAAGTGATCATTCGACCGACCTTGCAAAAGAATTAATCAGAGGCGCAAAAAAGATGATCTCGCCGAATCTGGAGGGATCATCTTTTTATAGAGGCGTAATATTTTCCTGCACGATACCATTTAGGAATGCGGCTCTGATACTGATCATAGGCATCTAAAACCTTTCTCGTCTGATCCAGCATCACGTGAACCTGGGATTGTCCAAAGGGAATGGCCCAAGGCAACGAGCTCAGCTGATTCACCGCAATGTAAAGTGCCATTAATCGGAAAAATGTTTGGGGCACCTGATCTTCAAAATAGCCATTAATTTGCCCGGATGCAAAAGCCTCGCTAGCATCTGCGTTCCATGTCATCCGATTGAATTCCTCCCATGGATCGCCATAGTCGAGCCGATCAAAGTCAATGATGCCGATTTTATGATCCCTGCTGATCACCATATTCCCACAATGATAATCGCCATGCTGAATCGATTGTGGTCTCTTATTCAGCAAATAGCGATTCGAATCAATATAATCGATGAATTTATCAGCATGCTTCAGTTGAATGCCGCATTCTTTGTACGCTTTTATTTTTTGGTCAATTTTTCGATTATAAGTGCCTGACCAAGGTGAAAGTTCACTGGGCGCCGGATCGTGATGAATGAGTTTCAGCATCTGTCCCGCCGAATAGCCAAGCCGGTACTGTTCTTTCTCTGAGAGCTGCGGCAAAAATCCACTGGCATCTTCTCCGTCAATCCAGGTCAGCAATGTATAAACATTCTGCCCCTCATTGCAAATACCAAAATCAACAGGTCTCGGCATGACAATATTATCGCAATAACACTTATTTAAGAGATCGTACTCATTCCGTCTCCTCTCCAAACGGTAAATGCTGGAAAGGCGAAGCAGGAATTGCTCATGACCTGCAGATTCGATATAAAATTTCTGATCCCCGGACCAACCTTTATTAAGAGATTCAATCCTTTCCCAATTGCCTGATCCCGAAATATCCAAAAACATAGGGTCACTCCTCGTATATTTAATGAGCATCAAATACAGTCGCCGGAATACAGTCGGATTTTACAATTACGATTTAAATATCGCCGGCTGTTCGCCGAAAAGGCCATACAGCGTGTCAGAAATGTCTTACGAATTTAAGATTTCATTCTAACCGGTAATTCTCCAGTAGCTGACTACTCATTTAGGTAACGCCAGAGAGTCGTTCTGCTGATACCCAGTTCTTCAGCAGTCTTTTTCCGATTGCCATTATTTTTCTTCAAATTATGTTCTGCTATTTTTTTAATACTTTGATTCAGATTCTCTTTGTAGGCAATAGCTATATAGTTATCCACATCTACAAGTGTCTTTTTATAGATGTTTCCCTGTGTCAAAAGTTTAAATTGTTCTCTTTCTTGCACGAGTCCAAATTGAAATTGTTCATTATCAATGTAGGACTCTTCAGTAGATGTATAGCTGGTATAGAGCACCTTGATAAATTGTCTGTAATTTCTCGGCCAATCTAGACTAATGATTTGATCCAGTACTAAATCGGTAACGCCTATTACACGCTTATTGTACAAACTGCTGAATCGATTCAAGCTCGATGTCACTAATTGTATGAGTGATTGACTAAACATCGACCTCAAGGTTGGAAGGCTTAGAATACTAAAGACTTCAGATATCAGTTGAAAGGCCGTATCTGAAAGGACAGCATTTTTATCGGTTTCAAAAGTTACAATCACTTGATTACGCTTAGGCATCGCAGATTCATCGATAAATTTAAGTAAGCGTTTTTGTTGTTCATAGGTTAAGTGTTCAACATTTTTAAAGAATATGCAGGTATTGGATTCAAACAATGGTGAGTCTATATCGTCAAACAGTTGATTAAAAACTTCTGACCGTATTCGATTCATATCTACAGTAAATGAGTTTGTCTGGGCAAGAGCCGATTTTGAGAAAATATAGCGGGCTAGAAAAGATTTCCCTGTTCCCTCCTCCCCCAGGATAAAGGTTGGTTTCTGATTCATTGCTAATGTTTTAGCAGATTGTAAAAGCACGTCTTGATCAGAATCAGCAAAGAATTCCAAAAAATTTTCTTCCTGATTGAATAGGCCTTCTTTCACCTTATCTCTGGCACTATAAACGATACTTGGATATTTAATTCTGCTTAACATTAAACAATGTCTTTCTTTTTCTGTTGCCAAACGCATTATTCGGTATTTTGATCCGCCACTTTTAAAATCCACACTCTTTTGTTTCGTATTTATTAAATGCTTTGCCTGAATAATTGAAGCCTCATAGAGTTCAGAATTCACATGGATGTTGTATGTTCGCGCGATTTTACCTTTCTGATCAAGAATAATTAATGCTTGTTTCTCATATTCCAGTAGATTCAATAGAGTTTTTTTCTCACGAACTGTATTGAACTGGGCATCGAGAAGCTGTCTTGCAACATTGATAGCCCCGCGAATTGATTCATCACTAGAAGTAATCAATAAAGTATTCAAACCAATTGCATTACCCATTCGGCTTGTTACAGCATCACAAAGAATTGCATCAAATTGCTGGTTTTTTAATTGTTTAAGCAAAAACGGCAGTTCCGTATCATCCTTTATTGTAAAGATGGGAATGTCCAGTTGAAAATCCTTGATGACTGTATGTGTACCACTTGTAATTGAATCAAAGCCAATCACTGCAACCTTATTCAATTTTGACGCAGCCTGCAATGTTTTCAGAATATCATATTGAGAAACTCCAATATCAATGACAGGAAGATGGAACTTCCTCTTTAGCAGTTCTGCCGTACCCCCTCGTGAAATAATGAGATCGTAATTGTGAACAGATAGAGCATCACTTGCTACCTTTTCCCCATCTGCCAAATCCCCTACTATAGAATTAAAGTGAATCCCTTTGAATTCTTTTGACAATTGATCGATTGCATATTTTAGACCCGGATAAGGCAAGATGCATAATACATGGAACAGCATACATAGCGCCTCCAACAGTTCAAATTTGAAACATTATTAACTTCATGATTCATTATATTATAAATGCAAATAAAATAAATAAAAAATGTTCCATTTATGAACTTCCTTTCCTCGTGCATATTGTCTTTCTGTCTTAAAATGAAAGCGTTAACAATGAATGGAGGGAAATTAAATGAATTTACCGATTATCGCCATTACTATGGGGGATCCAGCGAGCATTGGCCCTGAGATTTCGCTTAAGGTTTTTCATGATAGAAAACTTTATGAAAAATGTCGTCCATTATTGGTCGGGGATAAGAATGTCCTAGAGAAAGTAATCTCTGTCCTACCTCATCTAAAGCTAAGTATTAACGCGATAAACAATGCTACGGAAGCCCAATTCAAGTATGGAACAATGGATGTTTTGGATATGGGATTGATAGATACTAATCAATTAAAATTCGGTCAAGTCAGTAAAATGAGCGGAGAAGCGGCTTTTCAATACGTCAGAAAAGTCATTGATCTTGCAATGAATAAAGAAGTTGATGCCACAGTTACTAATGCCTTAAACAAGGAAGCCATGAATCTCGCCGGGCACCACTTTGCTGGTCATACCGAAATCTATGCCCATTACACAAATACAAAAAATTATACAATGATGCTTGCTCACAATCATTTGCGCGTCGTTCACATTTCCACGCATGTCTCGCTTCGCCGGGCAACTGAATTAGTAACAAAAGAAAGAGTTCTTGAAGTCATCAATATCGCAAATTCAGCGATGAAACAGCTTGGGATCATCGAACCCAAAATTGGAGTCGCCGGTTTAAATCCTCATAGTAGTGAGAATGGACTTTTTGGAACAGAAGAAGAAGAAGAAATCATTCCTGCAATCAATGAGGCACGTCAGCAGGGGATTAATGTCACAGGCCCTGTGCCACCGGATACGATTTTTCCTAAAGCATTAGGCGGCTGGTACGACATTGTGGTTGCTATGTATCACGATCAAGGACACATTCCTTTGAAGCTAGTTGGATTTAAATTTAACGAGAAAACCCAGAAATGGGATAACGTTTCAGGAGTCAATATCACTCTTGGTCTCCCGATTATTCGGACATCAGTTGATCATGGAACAGCATATGATCAATCGCTAAAGGGGACCGCCAATGAAATCAGTCTATCTAATGCAATTGATTATGCGATACGTCTCGCAATCCATTCATAAGGAGAATTTTCTAAATGAAAATTTTACAAGGCATTCAAAAGGTTCCGGGCGGCTTAATGGTTGTTCCTCTATTGTTGGGAACCGCAATCAACACCTTCTTCCCGAGTGCGTTAATGATTGGCGGATTTACAAGCGGATTGTTTAAAACAGGAACAGTTACGCTACTCGCACTTTTCTGCTTATGCAATGGTGCACAAATTTCACTAAAACAGGCAGGCTTGCCTTTGGTCAAAGGTGCGAGTCTGACCGGGTTTCGCTTAATACTCGGAATTCTTATTGGCTGGATTGTCGGTAGATTTTTTGGGGCCGATGGCATTTTTGGAATTTTGCCGCTGGCTTTGATCGCTGCTCTGACAAACGCAAACGGCGGTTTATATGGCGCTTTGGCCGGTGAATATGGTGATGCAAGTGATGTTGGCGCAATATCGATTACTACCTTAATGGATGGCCCATTCTTTACAATGATTGCATTGGGACTGTCAGGAACAGCACAATTACCGTTGATGCTGTTCATAGCCGCGCTGGTACCCATCTTAATTGGTTTTATTTTGGGAAATGTCGATCCAGACATGAAGGATTTTTTGAAAGCAGGGACAGTAATGCCCATTCCTTTCTTTGCCTTCTCACTCGGTGCAGCTCTAAACTTCAGCCAGATTCTGAAAGCCGGAATTCCAGGTATTATTCTGGGGATCGCTGTCACAGCTATTGCAGGAACAGGTGGGTATCTGATCATGAAATACCTCGTACGTTCTAAACATCCGGCAGTCGGAGCAGCAATTGGTACAACCGCCGGTAATGCTGCAGCAACACCGGCAGCGATTGCGGCTGTTTCATCATCCTTTAGCGCCACAGCAGCAATTGCTACTGCTCAGGTTGCCGCTTCCGTTATTATTACAGCTATTCTTTGCCCTTTACTTGTAAGCCTTCTAGTCAAACATGAAGAGAAAAAAAAGATACACAGGAATGACGAGCAAGTAACAGCAGGTAATGAGGTGTAAATTATGGAAAACTATTTGATCATCGCTGATGACTTTACGGGTTCAAACGATACAGGTGTTCAATTAACGAAACGTGGAATTCCTGTCAGATTACAATTTACAGGTAATTTTCAACAGGGTGGGTCCTATGTGCTTGATACCGAATCTCGAAATCTATCAGCAGACGAAGCCTATAAAAAAGTCAGCACAATGATGAATGGAATAGATTTTGGTGACTTTTATTCTGTGGTTAAAAAGGTAGATTCGACATTACGAGGAAATTTAATTAGCGAAATTCGTGCGATTGACCATGCCTATCAACCCGATTTAATCGTATTCTGCCCATCGTTACCCGCTTTGTCGCGCACCGTTCGAGATAAGATATTATATGTTAATGGAATTCGTGCTTTGAACACTGATTTTGCGAGGGATCCGATTAAACCTATTTTGGATGATAATATCTATAGCATCCTACAGAATACATTCCCTGCCGAAAAGATCGGTCATATTCGCCTTGACGAGATCAGATCAAAACAAATCATATTCCATCCAAATGTAAGAGTTTACTCTTCTGATGCAGTCACAAATAAAGATATTCAAATCGTCATCGAGCAGATGATGCAACATGGAAAACATATTTTATGGATCGGATCGGCAGGCGTTATGGATAATCTTGTGGCTATAAAGCACAATAATTTTCCATCATTAGGTTTAATTGGAAGTGTCAGTGAAGTCACAAGAGAACAATTGCATTTCGCTGAAGATAATGGAACAACGTTAATCAATGTACCTATTTATGATGCTTATGAAAAAGAATCCTACTCACTATATGTCAATCAGGCCATTGATGCGTTACGTAAGGGTAATGATACAGTAATTATGTCATCAGCGTCTTATGACCGAGCAGAACTAGACAAAACAAGAAGCCTTCTAAGAAAATACTCCAATTTATCGGTGGATCAAACCAGTGCTGCTGTACAATCCGTATTAGGAGGAATCTGCCGTCGCGTTTTAAGCAAGCAAAAAGTTTCAGGACTTTTCATTACAGGTGGTGACACTGCCAAAGGACTTTTTGATGTAATTAAAGCGGATGGTGTCGAGATCATCGATGAAGTTGCTATAGGTGTTCCAATGATGCGAATTATTGGTGGTGAATTTAATAATGTTAAGGCCATTACAAAAGCTGGTGCATTTGGCAATCCCGATTTGCTAGTCTATTCCTTAAAAAAGTTAAGTGAAAATAATCGAATGCTTGCTCACTAATTTTGTAGAATATGCATTCAAAATAAGTACCCACTCTGCCATTACTCCCCTACAAAAATGTCTCCTAATAACATATTTTGAATAGAGAAATATAAAACAAAGGACTGCCCGATTAATAACGACAGTCCTTTGTTTTTGATATTTTCCGCCCTCTTAATCAATCATTTTTGGGGAAGTCCCAGGTCCTTTACTTCTTGATTTATATACTTAAAGGCTTGGGTCTGTTCGCGAGTGACCCATCATGGATCCTCTGCCGGCCTTTCTGAACACGCCTAGAATTGTAAATGACCTGCCTATCTGTGCAACGAGTCTCACTGCTTATGCCCGAGATTTTACACGCTCTGGGTTCTGCAGTTCTCGCCCGCAAACGAAGTAATTTCTCTCTCCAGCTCTGGTTCCGATCCCCCGCTCTATTTAAAAAGCAGCGTCTTAATCTCGTACGGTTTGAGTGTGAACTCAACTTCCTTTACAGGCTGTGCCGCGGCTGCAGGAAGCTCTCTTTCCATCAAATCGGTTTCTGACCATCGCTCGTAATCAAAGGTGGGAATCAATTTGATTTTTCTTCGGGAGCCGGTGTGATCATGCAATCTCAGGATGAATCCATGACCATCCTCCTGCTGTTTGACCGCGTCAATCGCCAAAGGTTCCTCATTTTCAATCTTAAAAAGTGGCGCGTCATTCAGCATGGACGACCCTGGAGCAATAAGCAGTGGATTATTCAGACTCCACGCTTCCTGTTCGACTTTTCCTTCGACGTAATCTCCGCGGTGAGGCAGCAAACAATAGGTAAATTCATGGTGGCCAATGTCGGCTTCCGTATCCGGATAGATACCGCCCTTCAGCAAGGAAAGCCGCATCGTATGATCCTTCACGTCATGGCCATATTTACTGTCATTGAGCAGGCTGACGCCATAGTCTCGCTCGGAGAAATCAATCCATTGATGGGCAACGGATTCGAATTTTGCCATATCCCAGCTTGTATTCCAGTGCGCGGGACGCCGAACATTGCCATATTGAATTTGATAGGTTGCCTCAGTCGCCCGAACATCAACCTCGAAGGCAGCTTTCAATAATTGCTGGCGTTCCTGCCAATCAACCGCTGTCTGAAAATCAATCCGGCGCCGATTTTGATAAACTTTCATTTTCTGGCTCAATCGGGATTGCCCGAACACATAGGTAAATTGCACAACAGCAAATTGCCCATTATCCTCCAACACTTCTATTTTCTCAGCCTTCAATTCCCTCTTTTTCTGACTATAAAAAATATCGATATTCCAGTTATCAAAATCAATCGGTTTGTCTTCAAAGAGCTGCAGGATATTGCCGCGCGCATTTTCAGCAAGCACCGATCGTTGGAATTGTTTATCATAGATTTTGGTCAATTGTCCATCAGTATTCCACTTAATCGTATAATAGCGCGTCTCTATCTGATTTTCTCCAATGACAAGGCACCTCTTCTGAACCGTTCTCTTTTCTATCGAGTTCTCCTCGGTCACGGGATGACTTCCAGCATCCCCCGAGCTGGGAACAAATTCAATCTTTTGGCTCCCCAAAGCAGGAATAGCCGGTGCATCGACAAAATAACCGCTGCGGGTTTTGACAGTTGGCAATTTATTTTGCGCTTCATCGATGAAATAGCCCTCCTCATGAACCGGCAGCGAGACGAGTTCTTGTCTTTCCCATCCTGCACTGTTCATCAAAGTCCAAACTCTTCTGTTTGAATCGAAGAGTTTGTCTTTAAATGCCTGCATCAATTCCTCGATAATAGAAAACGCCTTGGCATAATCCTTCTTATTATCTTGATAGACTTCATGGATAGCCGAACCAGGAATAATGTCATGGAATTGATTCCGCAGAATAATCGTCCAACCAGCATGCAGAGCTTCTGCCGGATAGCTCCAATCCGGAATCCACTTCACGGCCAGCAACTGCAAAAATTCCATTTCGCGATAGGCTAGCTCCAGTCTCCGGTTCATTTTTTTCACATCAGCCTGAGAAGTGTACGTCCCGCGATGATACTCAAGATAGAGCTCCCCGTCCCAGGTGTGGACATAACGATCCGTCTGATCAATCGTTTGATGGAGCTGTTCAAAATAGTCCTTGGCCTTCCCTGTCTGCACATGAGGCAGAGCGGGAATCCGATCCATCCGCCGACGATTTTCGAGCATATCACGCGTCACACCGCCTCCGCCATCCCCATAGCCATAGGACAGCAGCAGATCCTGATTCACAGCCTTATCGCGATACCCGTCATAAAGTCCCTGAATGATGCCCGGTTCCATCATCCCGTTATACGTATAAAACCAGGAATCCGTCCCCAGAGTTCGCGGTTCAGGCGTGGTGATAAAATGCGTCAGGACCTCACTGCCATCAATGCCGCGCCAGATAAAGGTATCGTGCGGCATCCTATTGTACTCGTTCCAGCTAATCTTCGTCGTCATAAACGTGTCAATGCCGGATTTTTTCAGAATTTGCGGTAGCGCCCAGGAATAACCGAACACATCCGGCAACCATAAATAATGAACCTCCTGATCAAACTCCTTCTTAATGAAACGCGACCCATAAAGAATTTGCCGCACAAGCGATTCGCCGGATGGCATATTGCAATCTGCTTCGAGCCACATCGCTCCGTCAATTTCCCATTTTCCTTCCTTCACTTTCTTCTTGATCTGCTGATAGATCTCCGGATAATCTTCTTTAATAAACTGATAGAGCTGCGGCTGTGTTTGCAGGAAAATATATTCCGAATAGCGTTCCATTAATCGCAAGACAGTCGAGAAAGAACGTACGGCTTTTTCCCGAGTATGTTTCAGACGCCATAACCAGGCCACGTCGATATGGGTATGCCCGATGGCCGTCACCGTCACCGGTGTATGCTTTTTCATCACGGATAACTGATGACTTAAGAGTCGCTGCGCTTCGGTGCACGTGTCATAGAAAGCCAGTGATCCCGGATCTGTCCAGTCAATTTTTTGAAAGGCACGATCAAGATTATTGAGCATTTCTGCGCGCTCCGGATGGTTGGCATCCAAAATCATAACCGTACTCAAGAGATTTTTTGATGTGTAATACAAATCGTCAACAGTGGAATTGAGAAAAGCGTAATCTGCATAGCGAAGAAGATGAGTCATGATCTTCCGCGGGCCGCCCCCTTCCAGACCACTCCACAGCTTTAAGGCGAGCTCAATTGTCTTCCCTGAATACGCTTTGTCCAGAAAAACCTCCTTGTGATTCGAATCAACACCCTGATAAGGTTCCCCGTCAAGAAACAACAGCGATTCAAAACCGGAGTTATATCCGTCGCCCGTTTTCCCGAAATCAAAAAGCAGGACGGCATCCTCTTCCGCGGGGATCACGGGAATCATAAATGTTGTTCGTAGCCAAAGGTACGTATCTCTGCCCTGCCAAGTCGTCCCGATCACGAGTTTCTCCCAAGACTCATCCAATGGCGGCGGATAATTCAATGCCTTCGTTTGATCCTCTTTCTTTTGCCAAGCGATGATTGGTCGCCGTTTCATATAGCGAAAAGGTTCGAGTTCATGGATTCTTGCCTTAATCTTTTCCTCGGTAAAGAACATCCGCGTCACATCCTATCTTTATTTTTTCTGGGATTACTTTTTCAATGAAATCAGAAGAGAACTTAATCCTCAACAATGCCTTTACCCTTTTGTTGCTCCGCCCAGACTGAAGCCCTTCGACATAAATCCTTGCGACAGCGCATAGAAGACGACAACCGGAAGCGTATAGAGCACCGAAAAAGCAGCCAACCGTCCATAGTTAATCATCCCGAAATTGCCGAAAAATTGGAAAATTGTCACCGATGCCGGCATTTTTTCCGGTGTCTGAATTAAAATATAGGGAACGAAGAAGTTTCCCCAGCTTCCGGCAAAGGTAAAGATAGCGACGGTAAAAACGCCTGGGAGCATCAGCGGTGTGACGACAGACCGTATCCCCCGCCATACAGAAGCGCCGTCTATCCATGCGGATTCCTCCAGCTCAATCGGCACGGCATCCATAAAATTTTTCATCATCCATATTCCATAAGGCAGAGAAGACGAGGTCAGAAAAAGAGTCAGTGCAGTCAGTGAATCATTAAATTGTAAATAGAGAAAGAGTTGATAGACCGGAACCATCACGGCGGTTATCGGCAGAGACGTTAAAAATAAAACGGTCATCATAAACGATTTCTTATACTTCAATTGATAACGGGAAAGAGGATACGCAGCAATAATGCATAGTACAACAACCAACAGGGCCTGGGTGCCGGAGATGAGGAAACCAATCAGAAAGGATCGGATGAGATCTTTGTCAGTTAAAATGGAGACAAAATTCTGCATCGTCAATTGTTTTGGCATTTTGAGCGCCTGAATTGCCTGCGGATCAACGGAAGCAAAAAGCATCCACAGCAAAGGCAGCAGAAAAAGCAGGGCAAGTACAGATAGAATCAGATAATGAATCATCCGTTCAATTTTTTCGCTGGGACCATGCATGTCTCTCACCTACACTTTCATTTTCAAAGCTTTCATATAAAGCAAACTAGCGATTATGCCAATCACGAGCAAGGTTAACGAAATGGCTGTTCCGTACCCCAACTGATAACTGACAAAGGCCTGTTTATACATGAAGACTGGAAGTGTCATCGTCTTGATTCCGGGACCGCCGCCTGTCATCGTAAAAATCAACGTGAAGACGCCCAATGTCTGCAGAGTTACGAGCATCATATTCGTTCCGATGGTCCCCTTGACCATCGGGATCGTGATTCTGGAGACAATCCGCCACCTAGATGCACCATCCACGACGGCCGCTTCTTCAACATCTTTCGGAATATCGTCCAATGCAGCCTGAAAAACCATCATCGAAAAGGCAGTGCCACGCCATATATTGGCAACGATGACACTAATCATCGGAAACGAGAACAGCCAGGCCACCGGTTTGATGTGAAAGAATCCGAGAATCTGATTCACAGTCCCTGAATCGCCAAGAAATGCAACCCAGCAGAAAGACGCAACAATTTCAGGCGTGACCCAGGCCGCAATGACGATCAGTCCGACGATTCTTCGAAAATGTTTATTCTTCTCTTTCATCAAGAAAGCGATCAGAAAACCAAGGCAGCATTGCCCGACAATTGCTGAGAAGAATAGAAAGATGATCGTTTTATAGATACTGTTTCGAAACTGGGGATCCTTAAACATATTTGTAAAATTATCAAACCCGACAAACTGTAAATGACTGGCTGCTGTTCCCGTCAGCGAAAGGTTGGTCAATGAGAAAAAAAGGGTTAAGATCATCGGTGAAATGAAAAAGATCAATAGTAAAATCCAGGAGGGCGTCAGAAAAAGAATCGATTTAAAATTGTCACTCCATTTTTTCTTCCCTTGATCATGCGCTTGCATGCAGCCGCCTCCAATCCGCGATCGCTGGATATCAATAAGAAGTAACCCTTCAACCGGTTACTCCCTATCAGCATCAACCGTTTTTTACTTCTGTTCCGTATGCTTTGATCCGACGATTCGAGTCACATTTTGTTTATAGGTATTTGCCGCCTGCGTTGGTGTTGCCGAACCGCTGGCAACCGATTCAACCATACTTTGAATCTCAGTCGAGACATTCGGATACTTATCGTTCGCCGGGCGATAATGGCCATTCTTCAAATATTTAGTGGCTTCAGGAATAAAGGCACGGTTAATATACTTCGAAAGCTTCGCTGAATCGGCGCGAACCGTTAAGTTTCCTTCAGAAATCGCCCGATCCGCCTGATTTTCTTTACTTCCGAGTGCTTTGATGACTTTCCAGGCAGCATCATGGTGCGTGGATTTTGCCGGAATGGCCCAAGTCCAGCCCCCAACCATCGTCGTCGTGCCAGGATTCTGCCCGTACTGAGTCGGCATGGCCGCAAAGCCCAAAACCTTCGTGACATTTTTAATCGGATAGGCACCGCCTGCCTGGTAATTGCCTAGGTTCCAATAGCCATCCAGAATAATTCCCGCCTTACCCTTAGGCAGTTTATCCTGAAAGAGGACCGATCCATAATTGCTGTTCATCGCGACAGACAATGACGGCCCCAACCTTTTCTTATTAAAAATTGTGTTGATCAGGTTTAAAGAATCATTCATTCCTTTGCTGGAGACGATCCACTTTTTGCTGGACGCATCATATAAAGTATCCTTTGTTCCGTACAACAGCATTTCAAAGGTCTGCATCGACACCGACTCACCGTTTGCCTTAGCCACGCCCATCGACAATGGAATTGCACCCGGAACCTTTTGCTTGATTTGTTCCGCAGCAGAGAGGATATCCTTCCAGTTTTTCGGCTGCCAATTCTCCGGCAATCCGGCTTTCTTAAAAACTTTCTTGTTGTACCATAAGCCTCGCGAATCAGAGGTTCCGGGAATCGCATAGAAATGTCCATCTCCTGCCTTCGATCCCACTTTTAGATTGTCGATATAATCTTTCCACTGATTCCACGATTGCACATATTTATCCAGATTTAACAGGTAACCCGCATCAGCGTCTGAATTCAACATGAAAGAGTCTTCAGCAACGACATCCGGTGCTGTACTGGACGATTTCATCGAAAGGGCGACTTTAGAAAAATAATCTCCTTCACTCGCCTGAATCGGGCTGAGAACAATTTTAATCTTTGGGTTTTTCTTTTCAAATTCAGGAATAAACTCTTTCTGGAGAAATTTTTTCAAGTTGTCATGTTCTCCCTGATCTCTCCAGGTTATCCTGACTTCCGTTTTCCCGTTTGATGATCCCTTTGTTTGTGAACAGGCAGTGGCAAAAAGCAGTGAAAATAGGGCCATGCAGACAACAATTGTGCGTAACACCAGTCTTTTTTTCATTGTGAAGCCTCCCCCAAGCCCTTTTTTTATTGATCACGAATTGACAAGGAACCTGATCTTTATCAATTTTTGCTCGATTCCGTATCCCCCTCTCCCGAATTAAAGCGCTTACATTTAATTCTACGCTGCACGCACATCATTTATTATTATAATCGCCAATTATTATGTTAATATGTCAAGCATATAACTAATATAATCTATGAATGATTGCATCTTCGCGCCCTATTGGCGAGAAAACAAATCCTTTTTGATCAGCTATTCGGCTGGATCAAATTCTGTAACAGCATAAAAGGAAACAGGTTTTCACGGAGGAATAATGGCCAATCAACCGATGTATAAAAAAATTTATGACGATCTGGCAAAAAAATTAGCCGATCACGTTTATCTGCCTGGTGATCAATTGCCGACCGAGACGGAGCTCTGCGTTCACTATGCGGTCAGTCGTATCACCATCAAAAAGGCCTTGGAGTTGCTTTCAAACAACGGGTTTATCGACAAGCAACGCGGCAAGGGTTCTTTTGTCCGAGCAACTCCGCTTGTTCTTGATAATCCAACGCGTCCGGAGCGGACGATTGCCTATATTGTGACCGAATTCTATTCTTTTTCAAATATTATTCTTCATACGATTGAACAGAGCGTTAGTCGAAGAGGTGATCATCTCATCCTAAAAACGACACAGGGAAACAGCCTATTGGAGAAAAAATACATTCGTCAACTCATTTCCAAAGTGGACGGCTTCATCATTCTCCCGACACAAAATCAATTCTTCAATGAAGAGATTTTGAAGCTGGTCGTGGAGAAAATACCCTTTGTGTTGATTGATCGGATACTTAAAGGAATCCCCACTGTCACCATCAGTACCAACAATACGAAGGCTAGTGAGGAGCTTATCGGCTCCTTAATTCAGGACGAAAAAAAAAGAATCGGTCTTGTCTCTTCTAAAATTCAAGGTACCTCATCCATTGAAGGACGCCTGAACGGTTACGAAACAGCTCTGCAAAAAAATGGGTTGACCATTGACAAGCGATTCATGTTAACCAATATCAGCAGCACAATCCCTCATCAGGATACGGAGGAAAACATAACCAGCGATTTGCAGAAAATCAAACAGTATTTACAAAAAAACAAAGGGAAATTGGACGCAATTTTTGCCATTGAATATCATATCGCGCTGTTGATTGAGCGGGCACGTCAGGAATTATCAGATGAAGATCTGAATGCGATTGAAATCGTCTGTTTTGATGAACCGCATTCCATCTATCTGCCGGGCGCTCGATTTACCCATATTCAGCAGGATGAACAGCAAATCGCCAAAATCGCCGTCGACAAACTCTATCGCATGTTCGAAGCTCCTCTAGAACCAGAAACCATCTTAGTAGACGGGATCTTTGTGAAAAAGGATCGATCGCGATGAAAGCAAAGGAGAGTATCAGAGTTTAGCCTGATACTCCCCTATTCAAGATTGATAATTCTAATCGTTTAAAAAAAGGTTATATTTAAATATTAAGCGGTTTTTAGCAAAAAGCGATAGGCGAGACGCCGGCGAGAGCAGCGAATTGTTTTTTTCCTAATCAAAAATTCTCTCTTCTTATCGCTTGATTATTAATCGCAATACCGCCTTTATCATAGCGATGTCGTGAACGTGAATATTCGAAAGGCGTTCCATTATCCAGATAGACAACCTGTTCAATTTCCATCACCGGATCATTGTCAGAACAATTCAACCACTTTTTGTCATTCTCATCCGGTTTAAAAGCCCGAATCACACGATAGCTGCTGCCAATTTTCAATCCCAGATCTTTTCTAATAAAAGAGTAGATAGAGTGTTCCAATACGTCTGTACTTAATTCAGGAATAACATGGATCGGCATATAGGTGTATTCCAATGTATAGGGCTCCCCGTCAAGGAGACGTAAACGAATGATTTTATAGACAGGTTGTGTTTCTTTGAGCAATAAAACCTTCTGGATAAATACGTCCGGAAATTCATTTTCAAACTGAATCACTTGGCTAATCAGTTCTTTCTCCTGACCTCGCATGGTTGCCGATAATCCAGGATAGGACTCACCGCTGAAATCCATCTCACTGGCAATCGGATTCGACATGACATAAGTTCCTGAACCCCGGATACTGACGAGAAAACCCGATTGGATCAGTGAATCAATCGCCTTTTTGATCGTGACACGGCTGGTGTGAAACTCATCAGCCAATTGTTGCTGAGTCGGGATTTGATCCAAAGGAGGATATATATGGTCTTTTATCCTTTCTTCGATTATTTTGGATATCATTGAATGCTGTACCATATACATTGCCCTCCATTTGGCTTCTATTTATAAATGGTAATTTTATTAAAATCTAAAGGTCACCTCAGATCCTCTCCATTTGAGGCAACAACCTTTCTAAACCAATAATAACTCTTTTTCGGAATTCGCTTAAGATCTTTTATCTGCTGATCATCTCGGTTAACATAGACAAACCCATACCTTTTTCTCATTTCGCCAGATGAACTGAGGATGTCAATCGCCGCCCATGAAAGGTAGCCCATACAATCTACACCATCGCATTCAATCGCCTTCTGCAACTGAATAAGATGTTGGCGGTGGTAATCGATGCGGTAATCATCATTGATTTCCTCGCCATTTTCAGGATGTTCATCTACGCCGAGGCCATTCTCAATTGGAAAAATTGGAAGCCCATAGCGTGTCGCCAAGCGATCCAGGATAAGCCGGAAACCCACCGGATCAATCTGCCAATTCCATTCTGAAGTCCCAATCAAGGGATTATCGACAATACCAAATTTTTTATATTGGAAAAAAGGTACGTTTCCAGGAACCTTATTGGCGCTGATCGTTGTACTGCTATAATAACTGAAGGCCAGAAAATCAACTTTCCCACTCATCAGATCTGCCTCGTCCTGCGCTTCGAACTTTGGCAGGCAGTTATGATTTTCGAGATAAGTGAGCATATATTTTGGATACTTTCCTTTACTGTACACTTCAAGATAAAACTGATTGAGCCGCTCATCAATTTCCTGCGCCAATAGTTGATCCTTTGGTGAAGTCGATGCCGGATAAACTAATTGATAGGCAATCATACCACCGATAACGGCATTCCTCGCGTGTTCATGCAGATAACGGACAACACGCGCGTGCGCAATTAAGGCGTTATGATTCGTTTGATACAGGTTTCTTTCATTGACTGGTAAATAATTGCCGCCCACGGAGACATCAGCACCAAATAAGTTTTGTTCATTAAACGTCAACCAATATTTAACCTTATCTTTATAGCGATCGACAATTGTCTGGCCGTAACGGACGAATGCATCGACCACACGACGAGAAGCAAATCCATTATATTCTCTTGCTAAGTGAGCCGGCATGTCGAAATGATACAGGCAGATCATCGGTTCGATGTGATGGGCAAGCAGCCGATCAATCAGACTATCGTAAAACGCCAAGCCTTCGGGATTCACTTCACCATCCCCATCAGGAAAAACCCGGGACCATGAAATAGAGAAACGATAACAATTCATATGCATGCCTTCCATCATCGCAATATCCTGATCGTAACGATGATAGTCGTCTGTTGCGACTTCCCAGTCCGAAGCTTTCCCCCGGACACACAATTTTGGATCGTTGTAGATGGACGGTCCTTTGCCACCTTCGTTTACGGCACCTTCTGTTTGCATCGAAGAAACGGAATTTCCCCATAAAAAATCCGGTTTAAAAGTTGACATTATTAATCACCCAATCTTTGCCCTTTTTATTAGAAGTTAGAGCAGGCATCCGCTTTTATCGGTGCAAACCTGCTCTATGGCCTACCATTTCGTTAACTGATTACTGGAGCTAGAATAAACGGAATCATGAGAGAGACGTTGAAAACACTTGGGATACCAAAGATTACTGGCTCATTAATATTGAACAGCCCTGGTGCTATTGCTAATTTACCGATATCCTTATTGACTCTTGACTTGCCAAAGATCAAGATGGCAATGAGGAGAGCGATTGTACTTCCTGACCCGCCCATTAACCCAAAGGTATTGCAAAAGCATCGCGTAAAGATCTTAAATGGACCTGTGCTCCCAATTTCTGAGTGAACATTGTGAACCTGTCTAATAATGACACTTTCTCTGTCGAACCATCCATGTTGAATTCTCCTCTCTGCTTGAACCGAAAGATTAGGATCCTTTCCTTCAACACATTTATTGTAAACCCTTTCAATATAAATGTAAATACTTTTGTTTTAATTGCATTTACATTATCTAGAGCAGTGCGAATAAAAAAGCATCAGCTAAAAAATTAACTGACGCTCTGCTTTTTCATACTATTTAACTTTGCTAAATGTTTACTCTTCCTCTTTTTATTCTTTACATTTAATCGCTCCGTAAATTATAACTCTTGCTCCGTCCTGGCAATAATATCGTCCTGAGTTTCCTTGGACAGCACAGTGAAAAATGCGGAATAGCCAGCTACCCGAACAATTAAATCACGATAATTCTCCGGATGATGCTGTGCATCGATCAGCGTTTTCCGGGAAACGATATTATACTGCACATGATAGCCGTGCAATCGATTGAAAAAGGTTCTCAGCAAGGCGACAAGCTTCGTACAGTTCTCTTCATTTTTTAGAATCTGCGGTGACATTTTTTGGTTTAACAGGACACCTCCGGTAATATCACCGGTAGGCAGTTTTGAAACGGATTTAAATACAGCAGTTGGTCCTTCTTTATCCATCGAATGTTCCGGAGAGCATCCTTCAGCCAGAGGGGTCCGTGCATGACGACCATCAGGAGTCGCCAGTGTACTGTGCCCCTGACCAACATTTGCGGAAATCGATGATGTGCCTGCGTAACGGAGGCCGCCGATTGGCCCTCGACCAAACCGTGTATTTTTATATTTGGCAATCTCATCGATATAGGGCTGGTAGGCGGATCCGATCAACCCATCAACATAATCTTCATCATTACCGTATTTGGGTGCATCATTGAGCAAGGTTTGACGGATCTTTTCGCCCTTTTCTCCGGCAAAATCACTGACCAGTGCCTGCCAGAGCTCCTGCCTGCTGATTTTCTTTTCTTCATAGACGAGTTTTTTTATGGCTGCCAGGGAATCTGCCAAGTTGGCAATGCCCACCTGGAGACCGCTGATAAAGTCGTAGACCGCGCCCCCCTCTTTAATCGTCTTGCCGCGGCCAATACAGTCATCGGTCAATACCGAGCAAAGAATATCCGGGGCATCCTGTTCGAGTACAAGATCGCAACTATTTTCAATAATGACGCTTTGACGCGTGATTTCACGCAGCCCTTTGTCCCATGCCTCTTGAAGTTCTTCAAAAGAATCCATGGCGACAAAATGTTTGCCGATGGACAACAGCTGTTTCCCCGATTCCGGATCAATCCCTTGATTCATAACGATTAACAATGTCCGCGGAAAATTAATAAAGCTCATCCCGGTACAACGATAGCCCCACTTTCCGGGAACGGCTGTCTCGACGCAGCCAATCGCGCTATAATTATAAGCATCCTTCGCTTTAATGCCGCGTTTGATAAACGATGGAATAATAATTTCATCATTATTAAAAGCCGGCATCCCCATTCCAAGCTTGATCACTTCAATACATTCACGCATAAAATCATCACTTAATCCATGATAATAGCGCACGGTTAGATTAGGTTGCGGTAAATGGGCCTCTGCAATGCTACGAAGGATCAAGAAAGAAAGCGAGTTAACGGCATCTTGTTTGGCAACAGTCTGCCCGCCAATTGTCACATTCTGATAAAGCGGGCTCCCAGCACTGAATTCTGTGTGTGCCCAGGAACGAATTTTATTAATCGTCAAGGTCTTCATCCAGAGATTGGTCAATAATTCTGTTGCCTTCTCAGCAGTGATATGATTTTTCTCCAGATCCTTTAGATAGAAAGGATACAGATATTGATCCATCCGGCCGTAAGAAACCGAATGACCGTTGGATTCGAGCTGAAGACTCAGGTGAACGAGCCAAATCGACTGAATCGCTTCATAAAAAGAATCTGCTGGCTCGTAAGGTACTTTGTTTAAGATCCGGGACATCTCAAATAGTTCTGCCTTCCGCTCTTCATCCGTTTCTTTCTCCGCCATTTCCGCTGCCAGAACACAATAGCGTTTGGCAAAACGTTTCATTGCCTGGATGACTTTTAAACACGCTTCATAGAAATAGAGCTTCTTCTGATCCCCAATAACCGTCAGATCAAGTTTTTTTATGGCTGTCTGCACCCGTTGCTCATAGGCCTTAAGACCATAGCCAATGATTTCCCCATAATCGAGCGCAATATGACCATCACCAGAAGTAATATTCCCATCAGCTCCGATAATTCCTAAATCATAGAAAAGTTTGCTTTGCGGTGGAAATGCAGCTAATCCGCGATCCTCAAGCGTGTTATGCTGCCAATATGGAGCAATGTCCCTGAGTGTTTGTTTGGTTTCTTCTGTAATATAGAATACGTCTCCCGGACGTTTTTCGAAACGATCCAGTTCATCAATCACCCAGTTCATTGAATATTCCGGATAAATCGGTGCCCATCGATTCGATCGCGCTTGATTTCCAGCAATCAATGTGTCCTTTTCGATATAAATCGTCATATGATCTAAAATATTCTCAAACATAAACGCACGTTTTAAATCGATTTGCTCGTCGCTGTGTTCCTGATAACTCTCTGTGACTAGAACTGCACGCTCAGCATCAATATAAGGTTTAGCCTCCAATATAGAATCGCGAAAACGTTGCATTTTTGTCGTCAGATGGCCAAAATGAGACGAATTCCCTGATGTCCTCTTCACGAGCGATTGTGTCACGATGATCATCCCTTCTGATATTTCTTATGAAATGATTTATACTTTCGTTCGACACAATCGTAGCATTGGATGTAAGCGTAGTCAACGGCAAATGGGCCATGAACATCAATTGGGAGAAAAGTTGATCATTTGTGCAATTTCAATTATTTTTTATGCCAAATGTAAAATGGTCCCGCTATTAGCAATAAATTTTACAAGCTTCTCATCTAAATCTTTGTCGGTATAGATTTCCCCAATTTCATTCAAACTGAATTGTTTCACAAGACTTTTTGCATAGAATTTGCTTGAGTCCGTCAAGATGATCGTTTTATGACTCGAGCTAGACATATTTTGAACCATTTCTGCTCTCATGATGTCGTTGCCAAAGAAACCCGTTTGGGGATCGAACCCGTCCGTTCCGACAAAAAGCTTATCGACGAAAAATCCAGCAAGATCACGCTTCGCAAGGGGTCCGACCGTGACTTGCGCATTGCTTTGGTAGGTGCCGCCAAGGAGAATAAGGTGAACATTTTCATACTTACTGATGTATGAAGCGATAAAAAAAGAGTTCGTGATAATTGTTACATTATGCTTGGTGAGAGCAACCTCTTCAGCGAGCAGCGCGCAAGTAGAACCAGACTCGATCATAATGGTTTCATCATCATGAATGGACTGTGCCGCAAGCTGAGCAATCTTTTTTTTAATATCATATTTCTTTGCCAAACGATAATTAATATCATCAACATTATTCATGATCGCATAGCCATGTTTTCTTTGCAGTAGTCCTTTCGACTCCAAACGGATCAAATCTTTTCGAATGGTTACTTTCGAAACCTGAAGCATTTCAGCAAGCCTGTTCACATCTATTTTCTTTCGCTCATTTACAATGTTTAATAAATTATTTTCTCGTGTCGTTAATTCTAGACCCAATAGCGTTATCCTCCTCCAAAATACTAGCCTTATTTTACCATATTTTGATAAACAATTTTAAGATTAAACTTTCGTTCACAACTAACAATAATTTCCTACGAAGATCATGTTATAATTTATTTAAAGGACCCGTAAGGAGGAAAAAATAATAATGAGAACGTTATCTAAAGCAGATACTCACCTTCAAAACAAAAAAGGATTGATTTTTAATATTCAAAAATTCAGCATCAATGATGGCCCCGGAATACGCACAGTGGTCTTTTTCAAGGGCTGTCCATTAAGATGCGCCTGGTGCGCGAATCCGGAATCGCAGAGAGCTTGCCCTGAAACGATGCGTCAAGCGAATTCCAACGAACAAACAAGAGTGGGGGAATACAAGACGATTTCAGAAGTGATGGCTGTCATTCTTCAAGATCGTGACTTTTATGAAGAATCTGGAGGCGGGGTCACGTTCTCAGGCGGAGAAGTATTGAATCAGGCACCCTTCGCAATTGAGCTGGCCAAGATCATCAAACAAGAAGGTCTATCCTTAGCCTGCGAAACGACCGGATATGCAAAGCCAGAGATTTTTAAGCCATTTATCGACACAATTGATTTTATTTTTTTTGATATTAAGCACTGGAATAGTGGCCAGCATAAACAAGGGACTGGTATTGGGAATGAATTAATTTTACAGAATCTTCAAACTGTACTGAGCACAGGCCTGGAATTCCTGATAAGGATTCCGGTTATCCCTCAATTTAATGATTCGTTAGAAGATGCCAGACAGTTCGGCCTTTTATTTCAAAGAATGGGAGTAAAGAAAGTCGAAATCCTTCCTTTCCATCAATTTGGTTTAAAGAAATATGAACAGCTGGGTCGTGACTATGCCATGAAAGATGTTGCCCAGCTGCATGCTGAGGATCTGCAAGAATATAAATGCACGTTGGAGAAAGCAGGGATCGCAGTTAAATTGAACTAACTGATCAGAAGACATTTGATCTGAAAAATCTAAAATATAAGCACCGTCCCAGTATGCGTTTGTTTCGTTATTCATGTGTTCTCATGTATTTTTAATGAACAAATATCAATATTTTCTTAAATCACTTGTTCCTCTTCCCTGCTTTTCATTGATCAATCTTAAACACATTTGAAATACGTTTTCAATATCAGATGTCTGATTGGTGAACATTTGAATCAGTCTCTTACCGACAACATGACTGGAGAGCCGTCCTAAAATTGTAGAAATTAGTGTAATCAGTCTCGTCACCCTTCATTGGTGTACTGTAGAGTTTGGATTGATGCTAAAAGCAGCATAAGATCTAAAAACCCCTCAAAGTTGAAATTTTCATTTGCTCAACTTCGAAGGACAATTCAAGATTTTTCTTTTTTTACTTTTGTATGATTAAGAGACTCTTCTTATTCCAGACCGCTGATAACTGTTTTGATCCCTCCAGCTATAAATATTCCTTTTATATCATCTACTTCCTTTTGTGTTAACAGAGGTACATCTTTAAGAAGGTAGTCCCTTTTAAGGCGTTCGTATTTACCGCTTCCAAATTGATGAAAGGGTAGAATATGAATCTCTTTAATACCCAATTCCAAACAATAGTCTCTGATAGCCAATAAATTTTCATATTTGGTCGTGTATCCAGGTATGAGAGGCACCCTGGGAATCACACGCAACGTGGGTATCTTCAACGCTTCTTCTAAATTTCTTTGAATCAATGACAGGTTTTCGCCAATGGTCTGCCTCGCCTGAAATGGATCCATGATTTTAAGATCGAAAAGAACTTGGTCAGAATAAGGGAGAACTTTCATCATTTGTTTCAATGGAAGTGCACCTGTCGTTTCAATTGCAGTATTGATACCCAATGTTTTAACCGCTTCAAGCAATTCAGCAGCAAAATCGGCTTGCATCAATACCTCCCCACCCGACAAGGTCACACCGCCATTCGATGTTCTGTAAAACACCTCATCTTTTTCTACCTCTTGCAGGACCTCCTCCACAGACATCCAATGTCCTATTGTCACAGTTTCACCATGCTTCTCCCAAGAAGTAGGACGTACGGCTCCTTGCGATTCGGGATTCGAACACCATGGACATCTCAATGGACATCCTTTAAGAAAAATGATCGTCCGTATACCGCTCCCGTCATGAATGGAATAACGCTGGATGTTAAAAACAAGGCCCTGGGTCATTTTACATTTCCTTCCTTACTGTTGCATTAAAGTACATGCTCACAGCGAGCAATAATATCATCCTGTATCTTTTTGTTCAAATCAACGAAGAATGCTGAATACCCGGCCACACGTACAATCAATCCCGCATAATTTTCAGGATGTTTCTGAGCTTCGATCAGTGTTTCACGAGACTGTACATTGAATTGAACATGTCTGATTTTCAGTTTAGTAAAAGCCATCAAGAAATCGGCAAATTTTTTAATTCCTGATGTTCCCTTAAGCGTATTCGGCTGAAATTTGAGATTCAGAAGGCTTCCGTTAACACTAAGTACGTTATCAATTTTGCTGACGGATTTGAGAACCGCAGTAGGACCAAGTTTATCCCGACCGACCATTGGCGAGAGGCCACCATCTGCTAATTGATCCTGAGCGTTTCTCCCATCAGGTGTAGCTCCAACATCTTCACCTAAGGGAATATGGGCAGAGACTGTATACGCACCAGCGTTAAATTCACCACCACGAATGTTCCGATACTTGCCCAGTTCCAAAGCAAAATGTCTGAATATCTTGGCTGCAATCATGTCAAGCTCTGGATTGTCATTGCCATATTTATCAAAATCATTGATTACATGGTTCCTTAATTTCTCATATTTTCCCTTGAAATCAGACTCTAATGCAGTAACTAATTCATTGAACGAGATCTCATGATTTTCAAAGACCATTTTTTTTATGACATATAAGGAGTCACTTAGATTCGCTTCACCAATACCTTGGACCCCAGAAAAATTGTAACGAGCCCCGCCTTCTGTGATATCTTGACCATTTTCAATACAATCTTCAATTAATGTAGAGAGAAAAGGAATAGGTGCAAACTGACGATGTGCTAAATCAACGATATCTGAACCCGTTGTCACAGCGTTTACATAAAAATCGATTCGGTCTACTATATTTTTTACGAGTTGATCATAGGTCAGACCCTTTTGATTTTTCAACTCATGTAGACTGATCTCCATAACACGCAAGAGATTAAATAAAGCAATATCATGTAGTCCATAGGTTCTACCTGGAATAGTCGTCTCCACGCATCCCACAACTGCATAATCGCGGGCATCATCCAGAGAAACACCCTTGCTCAGGAATCCAGGAATGATGACTTCATCATTGAAAATCTGCGGAATGCCCGTACCCAATCTTATCGTTTCGCATGTTTTATTTAAAAAGCGCCTTGGGATCAATTCATTGATTCGAACCGATAGATTGGGCTGAGGTAAACGAATTTCATGGTATAAATCAAGCATCTTATATGAAAGTGCGTTTACCGAAGATTGACCATATTTGTCTAAACCACCCAGTACAACGGTATAACCTGTTGGAAACCCAGCAAAACATTTCGCACTTTCACGGCTTCTAAGCAGAACGACATCATTTGTTTTGATGTAAAAATCGCCAAGCACTTCATGCATAAAGAATTCCGGAACACCTTCATCTAATGACCTTTTGTAAAACGGATAAAGATATTGGTCCATACGTCCAAGCGATAAAGATGAGGCATTAGATTCATATTGACCCACGATGCTAGTCATCCACAGCAGCTGCAACGCTTCATAAAAGCTTCTAGGTGCCTCAGTGCTCAATCGTTCGCACATTTCAGCTATTTCACCTAACTCGATTTCTCTTTCTTTATTTTCATGACTTCCATCGATCATGCGAAGTGCGACATCGTGATAACGCAAGAAATGTCGTGACATCGCCTCATAAATCAGTTTACCCGCTATAAAAAAGTGATTAGATGGAGACTTGTTAATTTTTTTACTCAGCAGATCAATATAATAGCCTATCCCATGCTTTAAGATTAGCGGGAAATCCATAATAATATGACCTTGACCTTTATCTGTTTGATTAAGTTTGATTACAAGATCATCTAATGCCTGTTTGGCATCTCCTGAAATTTTCCCATTGATAAAGTCTTTCATCGAACGGCCCGACCAATACGGAAGCAGTTGTTCACGATAAATTTTTTTATCAGATTCTGTGAAATCAAAAGCATCCTGCGGTCGTTCCTGAATCGTATCTATTTCTTGCATAATCCAATAAGGATCCATCTCAGGAGATAAGATACCATTTCTAGGAGAAACAGTCCGGTTTCCAACTAACAGTTCCCATGGACGGATACTGATTTTCACATGGTCAAGAATATAGGCAGTTGCTTTGGCACGACGAATAATCTGCGGAAACGTTTCCGTCTCTTTATGACTTTCAGTAAAAAGCAGAGCTCTCTCTAACGAGATTCGACGTTTTTGGTCGAAAAGATAAGCTTTCATTTCACTAATCCTACTCTTTTTACGGACATTTGGAAAAGTAGTTTTTCCTCCTGCAATCGCATCCATTTCAGCCATTGGTCTTACCACCCTTATTATTTTCAATTTAATCATAGACAGTCGAACAAATAAAAAATGAATAGGACTCTAAATGAGACTCGTTAAATTTGCATATTATTAGAAATCGTTCGATTATCTTACATTATCTTCAGATTATCCAGTTCAAAGTCCATATCGTCAGAATTAGACGAACTTTCTTCGGATTTCTCGATTATCGGTTTCTTCAAAAGAATAATCATCAATGTGGTCGCCGCCGCACCAATTAGTGAAGCCAAAATGTAGAACAGTGGCTTTTGAGAGACGAGTGCAACTATCCAGCCACCCCAGGGAGCCGGATTTCCCGCTCCAAAGATCATCGCCAGACTTGCGCCAATTGCTGCTCCAACCATATTACTAGGAATGACTCTCAGTGGATCGGCCGCAGCAAACGGAATGGCGCCTTCTGTAATACCCACGATACCCATTATCAAGGCGGGTTTCCCCGATTCTCGTTCCTCAACAGTGAATTTTCCTGGTGCAATGAGCGTGGCCAAACCCATTGAGAGCGGTGGGACACAAATTGCTACACCTATTCCAGCCATAATTGTCATAGCCGTAGCACTAGGTAAACCAGTAGAAGGATTAATTGTACCGACAAGAGCAGCACCAAAACTAAAAGCCACTTTATTGACCGGGCCACCCATATCAAAAGCGATCATTGCACCAAGAATCAGGCCAAGGATTGCTATGTTGCCTGTTCCCATCCCTTGCAGCCAAGACGTCATGATATTCATTAGTTCAGCAATGGGATGACCAAGTGCAAAAACCATCAATCCGCCAACAATAAAAGTTCCAACAAGCGGAATGATCAAAATTGGCATAATTGATTTTAAAGCCGCGGGAACCTTAATTTTCTTTAAATAGAAGACAATAATGCCAGCGACAATTCCAGAAATCAAACCACCAATGAATCCCGCACCAATTTGATTGGCCAGAAGGCCTCCAATAACACCTGGGGCAATTCCTGGTCGATCAGCCATTGAGAAAGCAATATATCCCGATAGGATCGGAACCATTAGAGAAAGGCCAGCTCTACCAACCGAAGCCAGCTGACCTAAGGCTCCGGATGATGGAACAGCTGATTTACCAGAAAACAAGACGCTTAACGCAAGCAGAATTCCTCCTGCCACAACAAAGGGAATCATATAGGAAACACCTGTCATTAAATGTTTACGCATACCTGACATTAGGTTCTTGAAATCATTCATTGTCATTCTCCTCCGTTTCAAATATTGGTTAGTTTTCTACTTGTTTGGATAGTTTCTCTTTTAATTTTTTAATAATGATAGATGACTTCTTAATACAATCTCCTGTACTAACTCTTAAGACCATTTTCCCTTTGAAGCGTTCCTCATCCTTTATTCCGATATCATTGGTCAGAATAACTACATCTGCATTCTTAATTGTTTCGTTAGTCAATTCATTTTCAATACCAATTGATCCTTGTGTCTCGACTTGTATTGTGACGTTGTTTTCCTTGCAGGCCTCTTGTAAACTTTCTGCTGCCATATAAGTATGGGCCACTCCAGATGGGCATGCTGTAACTCCAACAATTTTCATACTGACGCCTCCAATTTTTTGTTCAAAGTATCACCAATCAGTTCAACAACTTCACGTCCATCCGTTGATTCAAACAAACGATTACGAAAATCCTGGTGAATTAATTTTCTGGATAGCTCTGAAAGGATCCTTAAATGTTCATCACCTTTGCTTTTTTCCGGTACAGCTAATAGGAAAATCATTTGAACTTTTTTCCCATCTAACGAATCCCATTCCATTGGTGCAGCGAGTTTCCCAATAGCAACTGACACATCTTTCACAGCATCCGTCTTTCCATGTGGTATTGCTATCCCGAAACCTACTCCCGTTGTCGCAACTTTCTCTCTTTCCAACACCTGTGCGATATAAGCATCATAATCTTTGAGTCTACCATCCTTTACTAGTAGTAAACTCAGTTTTTCAAACACTTCTTTTTTTGAATGAGCAACGATGTTCAGATCAATTAATTGTTCACTGATAACTTCATTCATAAGAAAACCTCCTAAATTAATAGTTTCCACGCATAGTAATCGCTTACAAATAATTCGAACCTTCAGGAAACAAGTACAGTATAGCATCTTCTTCGTCCCAAAAAGACATTTGTGATCGATTTATTTGCTTGAAATCATTAAATATGGCTTAATATAGGTGTATATTTGATTTTAAGTCTTTAAATTACTGCACACATGTGCTCACACTGTAAAATTCAATTAGACGTATTTGCCTTATTTAATTTTTTTATAGTTATGGGGGTTAAACAATGGAAATGGACAAAAAAAGGCTCTTAACTAAAGTTGCCTATCTTTACTACGTAAAAGGAAGAACACAAAGCGAAATATCCAAGGACATGGGTATTTACAGAACGACCATCAGCCGTATGCTGAGTCAAGCTCGCACACAGGGAATAGTCGATATTCAGATTAATGATTTTGACCCCGAAATTTTTGAATTGGAAGATGCTCTGAAGAAGCGATTTAATATGAAGGAGGTTGTGGTTATCGCAACAAATCGCAGCGATACAGAAGAAGAAAAAGATGATAGGTTAGCGCAAGAAGCCGCCTACTTTTTAAAACAATTGATTAAGGGTGATGAAGTCGTTGGATTAAGCTGGGGTTCTTCGCTGGCAGGTATGATTGGTAAATTAAAAGGGATTAAAAAAACGAATGCTACATTTGTTCCGATTGTCGGTGGGCCGAGTCATGTACACTCTCGCTATCATGTCAATGCAATCATTTACGATCTAGCCAGACATTTCGGGGGTGAAAGCATTTTTATCAATGCTGGAGTCATTCAGGAATCCAAGTTTTTGCGAGATGGGATCATGAAATCCCACGATTTTCAGGAATTCAAATTATATTGGTGTAAGCTGGATATCGCCGTATTCGGTATCGGAGGGCCAATGAACAGCAGAAGGAGCAGTTGGCGCGATTATTTGACAAATGCCGATAATACCAACCTGATCAATCATCATGCAATTGGCGATTGCTGCTGCAGATTCTTTGATGTCGATGGAAAGTTGTTAAAAGAAGGCCTGTATAACCGTACAATCGGTATCGATCTGGAGACTTTATCCAGTGTACCGCATTCAATCGGCGTGGCACGTTCAGTTTTTAAAGCCCCTTCCATCCATGCCTTGCTGAAGACCAATTATATGAATACCTTAATTACGGATGATGAAACAGCTCGAGCCATACTCAAGAATTAAAAAATAGATATGGTTGATCCTCGAAACCGAGTGCATGGTCTTACACATATGTGCAATAATGCAGTTGGTTTTTCAGATAGGAATCCCCTAATAACAAGGATTATCATTAAAACCGATAATTATCTTGTATTAGACGATGTGATATATGCACAAATGCTGCTATTATTTAGCTACAGGCAGATAAAAGCCCACGAATCACAATTGTGCATTGCACAATAAAAGGAGAGCGATTCAAATGGAATTTATTTTGGATACGATTCATCTGGCTTCGATTAAAAAATATGTTAATATCATTCCGCTGGCAGGGGTCACTTCCAATCCTTCAATCGTGAAAAAAGAAGGAAAAGTCGATTTGTTCAAGCATTTACGAGAGATTCGATCAGTAATCGGCGATCAAGCATCCTTGCATGTTCAGGCAGTTGCAAGTGATCCAGAGGGTATTGTTAAAGATGCGCATGCTGTCTTGGATAATGTGGATCGTCAGGTCTATATTAAAGTTCCTGTCACGGAGGCTGGTTTGACTGCCATTAAAATTTTGAAGAGCGAAAATGTAAACGTTACCGCCACAGCTATTTACACGAAATTTCAGGGCTACCTAGCTATACAAGCAGGCGCAGATTATATTGCCCCCTATTTTAATCGAATGGAAAACATGAACATTGATGCCAGAAGTGTGATCTCTGAATTTGCCAAAGCCATTGAGCGGAATCACAGCCACACCAGGATCCTAGCTGCCAGCTTCAAAAATGTGGGTCAGGTCAATACAGCCTTTGAAGCTGGCGCTCATGCAACCACAATGAGCCCGGATATTCTTGCCAATGCCCTTAGCATGCCGGCAATTGGAAAGGCAGTTACAGACTTTACAGCTGACTGGGAAACTGTTTTTGGTAAAGATGAAAAGATCTATACGTTGTCTAATGAAACCGTGAATATTCACTGACACTTCCAACGGTAATCGGTAAAGCGTATTTGAGGGTAATTCCAATCTCGCGAAAATGACAAAATAAGAATAATCCTTAATCGTTATGTTATGTATGCGTTCAAGATGAATGGGCTCCCGTTTTTGACAGGAGTCCATTGTGATCTAAAACAGAGCGTCAAGCAAACCGTAACGTCATTGGTCAGCTGGTCAAAAGTGTCTGCACTCTACCCAATTATTAGGATCGACAATAACAGTCATCTGCTTTCTAATCAATTTCTGCTTTCTCGTTCCAGTTAATCGGGCACACAAAAAGAGCAGAGTTTCATTTCCCTGCCCTATCCTAATGGCTGATTAATTATTGACGGTAACGTTCAAAGTCTGGCGTCCAAAATTCATGGCTTGTGCATTCGAGCCCACGTGTACATCAATTCGTTTGCCTCGAATCGCGCCTCCCGTATCAGCTGCTGTAAAAGTACCGAGACCGTTGATTGTCACTTTTGATCCAAGTGGAATAACGGACGGGTCAACGGCGATCACTTTCGTATTTGGATTGGACTTCAAATCAACACCTGTCGCGGTTGTACCCTCTAAGGAATATGCAGTGACAACAAACAATTTCGAAGAGGATGATCGGTTTTGATTCGTTCCGTTAGTCGTTTGTTCTTTTTGTGCCGGTTGTGCTGCAGATTCAGCCGGTTTCTGATTTTGAACCGTCGAGGTTTGAGTTGTTGATTCTGACGAATGAACAACCAGTGCCTTGGTTTGCTCCGCCGGTTGAACTGTTTTTACAACCGGTTTTGTACTATCCGTTTGATTTGCCGCAGACGATTGTTGTGCCGATTGTTTAACGACAGGTTTCTGTACCGCTGCTTTTTTCACGGGTATTTGCTTCGTTTGATCGGCGACTGTCTGAGATTTAACCGGATGCTGCACGGCTGATGGCTCCGCTGTCTTCTTTACAGTTGGTTGTTTCACCACCGGTTTAGCTGATTGGACGATTGCTTTTTTCGGTGTTGTAACCTTTTGAACAGCTGCCTTCGGGGCTGGCTGCTTCACCTTCGCCTTTTGCCTATTCTCTTGTTCCGCTTTCAGATGGTTTAATTGTTCAGAGCGAACCGCTAACTTTTTCTTCTGAAGATCATTAATCGCTTTATCCACGGATTGTGCCTTAATTTTCTGTTCTGACTGCTGCATACTTGTTCCTTTTAATGACTGCGCATGAACCCATGTGGATCCACTCGCGAGTGGCATCACTAGACCAGCTGCAAATAAAATTGAAGCTGCTTTGCTCATTCTTTTTAGTTGCATGTAGTTAACCTCCTCAGTGCTGACGACGATGCTCCTGCATCATCCCCTCACAACACTGTCTATTATAGGAGGCGAATGTCACAAAACCTTTGTATCCGCTTTACAAATCGAACACGATAAGCCGCACTCTATTACATTTGTAAATGATATCTGAACCAGAACAAGAAACCATCAATCAATTATAGAAATATATGGTTAATCTTCCTATAAACTGTTATTTATGCCGCACGCTCGATTACCCCCGCGATCATAGGAAGAAACGTCTAAGTTCTTCGGCGATCCGCAAAGGTGCTTTTCGATCCGGTCCTAGGAACAAGCTCTAGCATAAGGCTGTTACATATGCTCAACGGACTAAGTCATATTAAAAAACGAGAGACAGAAAATCTCTCGTTTTTTAATATGTATCTTTAAGAGTCATCATATAGCACTAATTTTACCACCATCTACTAGAATAGAGCTCCCTGTGATATAACTGCTCGCATCGGAAGCCAAAAAAACAACTGCATTGGCAAACTCTTGTGGTGTTCCATATCGTTTTAACGGAATCGATCTCCTGGATTGGCTCTCAATATTAGCCACTGTCGCTCCTTGCTTTTGCGCCTTTATTTTATCCAGATAATGAACACGCTCTGTTGCGATTCGGCCTGGAGCGATCGTATTGACTAGAATTCGATCTGCTGCCAATTCATTGGCTAATGTTTTCGATAAACCGACAATGCCCATTCTAAAAGTATTTGATAATATTAAACCTGGAATGGGCTGCTTAATAGATGATGAAGCTATATTAATTATTCGTCCACCTTCTTTTTTTAAATCTGGCAGAACTTCGTGAATGGCTCGAATATAACTAAGCAAATTAAGATGAAAGGATTTTTCCCATTCTTCATCTGAAAAATCTTCAAAATTACCACTTGGCGGTCCCCCGGCATTGTTTACAAGAATGTCTATTTTACCAAATTTCTCATGTGTCCGCTGAACCAATTCTTTAATTTGCACATAATCAGTAATATCCGCTGGATAAAAATGAATTCTACCCTTCCCAATTTTTCCTATTTTCTCAGCAACTTTTCTCAACTTTTCTGTGCTTCGACTTGTGATCATAACAGAAGTTCCCTCACGGACAAGTGCTTCTGCAACAGCTTCCCCCAGACCCTGACTAGATGCTAGCACAAGTGCCACTTTATTTTCCAAACCTAATTTCATTTTTTAAAACTCCTTAATAACGCCTATTTTTTTCAGAGTTTTTTGAATATCCAGGCGTGCCTCTTTATCCAGAGACTGGAAAGGGGCACGAACCGGTCCGGAAGGCAGTCCAGTCAAATCAAGTGCTGCTTTAACCATTGCTGGTTGACCATATTTATGTGCCAATTCCCAGATCGGCTGCCAGCGATAGAAGCGTTTCTGAGCCTTCTTAAGTTCGCCTTTATTAATTTCTTGCTTAAGCGCAACGAATTCTTCAATCATAAAGTTAGCATTTGTTGAGGTGCATCCTGGAAGGCCAAGAGTCAACGCACCAAGCATGATACTGTCCGAAGCAGCCATAACTGAAATTCGATCACCTGCAAGCATCTGTGTACGAATAAGTTCGCGCATGTTTGTTGATCCATGCTTGACTCCGACAACGTTTGGCAGATCAGCCAGCTCACTAATTAATTCTGGAGAGAGTTGAACACCGATACTGGCACTATTGTAAATAAAGATTGGCAGAGAAACAGCATCATTTAATTTTTTGAAATGATAATAAATGTCTTTTGGCTCAACTTCAGCAACGTAAGGTGCTGTAACCATGACACCATCTGCACCAGCCTGTTCAGCAATTTTTGTCAATTCGATTGCTTCGTGTGTTCCACTTGCGGCCGTGCAGCAGATTAGGGGCACACGGCCTTGGACCGCTCCTACCGCAGCACGAAATAATGATTTTCTTTCCAAAAAGCTCATACTCGGATATTCAGCATAGGTTCCGCCAACCACAATTCCATCCGCACCAGCCTGAATAAAATGATCAATATTTCTTTTTAAAGAAACAAGGTCCAACTCCTTATTTTCAGTCATCGGTGTAATTGCGAGGACGAAAACACCTCGTAGTTTATCTTGTAAATCAATTGGCATCATTCGATTAATCTCCCTTTTATGATTATTCTTCATCCAATCCCAGAAACGTTTCTATTGCCTTTAATCCCCCTTCTATTTCATCCAAGGGTAATGAGAAAGAAAACCGTAGATTGTTAGAACTACCAAATCCATTTCCCGGCATTACCGCAACATGAATCTCTTTTAGTAAAACTTCTGCTAAGTCATCAGCTGACTGAATGATGTGTCCAGCTAGTGTTTCCCCTAGCCATTCAGAGATGTCTACCCACAGGTAAAAAGCTCCTTCAGAAGGATAACATTTTAATCCCTTGATCCGCTGTATACGCTGAATCATGACATCTCTCTTGTTCTTGTACTCTTGTAAAATTTCATCAAAGTCGTCTTTTGGTCCATTAATCGCAGCCACAGCTGCCCATTGAGAAATTGAAGTTGGATTACTTGTTGTATGAGATTGTAGCCGAACCATTGCCTGCGCAATCACCTTGGGTGCTGCAGAATATCCAATACGCCAGCCAGTCATACTAAAAGTCTTTGAGACTGCATTAATAACGATCGTCCTGTCTTTCATCCCATTAAAAGAAGCGATACTTGTACACGGAGTATTGCTGTAAATATAAGATGAATAGACTTCATCGCTAATCACCCATAGACGATGGGCAATGCAAAAGCTTGCTAATTCAGCTAACTCTTCTTTCGAATAGACAGCACCAGTTGGATTGTTTGGACTGTTCAATATAAGAAGTTTCGTATATGGGGTCACATACTTTTCCAAGAGAACAGTGTTTATTTTAAATCTTGTCTTTTCGGTTGTCTGGATAAGGACAGGCTTTGCACCTGAAAATTTAACTTGTGCCTCATAGGAAACCCAATAAGGAACAGGTATAAGAACCTCATCCCCAGATGAACAAAGTGTACAGACTGCATTAAAAAGTGCCTGCTTTCCGCCAACGCTAACAACTATCTCTTCTGAACTATAATGAACGCCGATCTCCCGATCAAATTGTTTGCTTATTGCTTCACGTAAAGGAAGTATTCCACCCGTTTCTGTATAGGTTGTTTGATTGTGCTCAATTGCATCAATTGCTGCCTGTTTCGCACGATCTGGGGTATTAAAGTCTGGCTGGCCTAAGCCAAATCTGTAAATTTTAATGCCTTGTCGCTGCAACTGTTCAACTTTAGCCTCCAACTGCGCTGTTGATGATGTCGAGATTTTTCCCACCCAGTCAGCTAATTGCTGTTCATGAATTACCAATAAGTTCAATTCCCTTCTGTTTTCTCTAGCTTGTTCTCTGCTTGAAGAATAATTGATGCATATGTCCATGTCGCTTTCTCTAGTTCAGAGAGATCAATCCATTCATTTGCAATATGGGCAGCAATAAAATCACCAGGTCCATAAATGATTGTCGGAATACCCGAATCCATAAAATGCGACATATCACAATTACAAGTTAATCCGGAATATTTCGGCTCTTTACCATAAACACGTGTGATTGCTTGCTTAACTATCGAAACTGCCGGATGATCAGCGCTGATTTCAGAAGCATCTCCAGTTGTCGGAAGAAATCGTTCAATATGCACTTTGCCTTTCACCTCTGGAATTTGATCAATGACTCCCATCATCTCTTCCATAGCTGCCTCTTTGCTCTCTCCAGGTATTAACCGTCGATCAATCACGGCTTCGCAGCGATCCGGTACCATCGATTCTTTTAGTCCACCCTGAATAACAGTCGTTGTCAATGTTGCTTGTCCAGAATATGGATGTATCCTTTTTTCAACAATATTTTTCGCATAGTCTTCGAGTGCGGTAAGCACTCTGGCCATGATATTAATAGCATTCACACCAAGTTCAGGGCGTGCAGAGTGTGCGGTGACGCCTTCTGCAACAAGCACTGGGCGCAAACTACCTCGATGTGAAAGCGCCAGATTTCCATTCGTTGATTCACCAACAATCGCAAATTCACCTGTAAGTGATGGGGGAAGATGGTGTGCTCCTATACTTGCTCCTTCTTCATCGGAAACAGCAACCAGAACGATATCATGATCGAGCTTTTCCCCACTTTTAGCGAGTGCTTCAAAAGCCGCCATCATTGAGGCCAGAGGACCTTTAGCGTCCATAACACCTCGTCCGAATGCTTTATTGTCTTTAATTGTCAATTTCAGAGGATCAGTTTTCCATCCTTTCCCAGCAGGAACAACATCCATATGAGTATTAAAAAGAATGGTTCCACGATGTCCATTTCCTCGTAATCTTGCAATCACATTCGGCCTTCCGCCTTCCGTCTCTTGAATAATTGTTTCGCAACCTGATTCTGTCATAATTGTACGAATATATTCAGCTAACAATCGTTCGTTTCCAGGAGGGTTGTATGACGGAATTCGGACCATGTCTTTCAATAATTCTAACGCCCGACCTTTTTTGAATCCATTCATGATTTTATCCAATAAGTCTGTCATAAGATTCCTTCTTTTAACAAAGAGTCATTAAAAAAGTAAAAATAATACGCATTAATCAATAATTCTCAGTTCACATGGCAAACTCGTTAAGGGCTCGCATCCTGTCTTTGTTACCAGCACCGTATGACTAAAACCAATACCGTAATGATTTGGCAGTCGAATAGCAGGTGGCATGTGAAAAACCATGCCTTCCTGAAGAGTTTTCGGATCATCTCGTTGTAGGCTCATAATATGCCCTTCTCCCCAATCCGGAGCGAAGGCAATGCCAATTGAATAACCCGTCCGTTTTCTGAACAAGTCGAATAGTCCAGCTTTTTCAATGACACCACGACAAGCTTCATCAACTTCACCGGAAGTAACGCCGGGCTTAATTGTCTCAATTGCAGCCTGCAAGGAACGAATACAAACATCAGTGATTCTCTTGATCTCATCTGTTGGTTTCCCAGTATAGGCAGAACGCATAATTGCCCCATGATACCGATTACGTGCACCCGCCAGTTCTAACAAAAGCGTTTCGTCTTTGCATATGATTTTATGCCCCCATGCAGCGTGCATATTGCCAGAACGATAACCAGAGGAGATGAAGGGTTCCATTCCTAAATATTCGCCGCCTGCTTTCATCATGCCGGTAAACATCGCAGCAGCTGCATCATCTTCATTGACACCTACTTGAATCGCGTCGAGTCCTGCTTTCATCGATTGATCCGCTACCTTGCAAGCTTCTCGAATATAGTTTATTTCAGCTTCCGACTTAATTAAGCGTAGCTTTTCGACAGTTCCCTGCGCATTGACCAGGGAGTAATCAGATAATTGATTCACAAATTTTTGATAATTTATCACCGGCAAAAACCACGAACCTAATTCAACACCAATACGTCCTTTAGAAATATTTAATTTTATAAATGAATCAACAGTGACCTTAACTGGATCGTTTGTATCATCGTAAGGATTAATTTGGTCATTAGATAACCAACTATATGTTTGAACATTGGAAATTTCACCTGCACGGGGAACAAGAATGGGCTTCCCAAACTGGGGAACAATTAAGCACTGATACATATAATAACCAGGGCTTTGGTATCCTGTTAGATAGAAGATATTTTCAGGGGTGTGGATGAGCATGGCTTGCAATCCTTGCTCAGCCAGAAGTTTTTGTAATTGAGAATAGCGATAATTAAATTCTTCTTGTGAGAAAACTAATGCTTGATGTGTCATGATCAGGATCCCTTCATTATTTGTAATAGAAAAATTCACTAGTTGATAAATCAGTCAGATAAGGGACCTTTTCTCGCGCTCGCTTTACATCATCGAGATCGATAGATATAATCTGCATTTCTTCCTGACCAATTGCCCCCTCAGATAACAGTTGTCCATCCGGATTCACCATTCTATTATTTCCGAAATAACTAATACCGTCTTCTTCTCCTGCATGATTCAGTGCAGCAACAAATGCTCCGTTCTCCAGAGCACGTGCCTGAAAATAAATATCCCACCGATATTTATCTGGTAATTCAAAAGCAGAAGGAACGACAATGAGTTCAGCACCCTGTAGGCCCAACATTCTTGCTGTCTCTGGAAAACCGGAATCATAGCAAATCAAAATACCAATCTTTCTTTCATCAACCTCAAAAGTAGTGAGTGTATTCCCCTGCTGAAAACATTCCTTTTCTTTACCCCATAATTGAACTTTATGGTGAATACCACAAATACTCCCACTGCGATCAATAAGAATGGCGCTATTATAAAACATCCCATCTTGTTCAATAATCAAAGGTAAGATTAGGTTGATCTGCTGTTCTTTTGCTTTCCGGCAGAATCTCTGAACAAGCGCACCATCTAGTGTTTCACTAATCTGTTTTATATTCTTTTTGATGGAATCAAAGTGATATCCGCAATAAAAAAGTTCAGGAAAAGCAATTAAATCTGCTTGTTGATGCGCAGCCTGATCAATAAAGTGAAACGCACGCCTACAATTTAATTCAATATCCATAACCTTGGCATGAAATTGAACAAGGGCTATTTTCATAAATGATTGCTCCCTCTTTTAATGGATCTCGTTATAATGAGGAGTTAATTTTTCAAGAAACTGTCTCATCCGCGGGTTTGTTGCCGATTCCAGTTTAGAGGTCGGAATATCATCAGCGATTATCCCATTCTCCATAAAGATTATACGTGTGCCGATCTTACGGGCAAATTCCATTTCGTGAGTCACAATAATAACAGTCATGCCCTCTTTTGCGAGATTATTTATAACCTCGAGAACACCAGCAGTCATTTCCGGATCAAGGGCAGATGTTGGTTCATCAAAAAGCATTAATTTAGGATTCATTGCCATTGCCCGGGCAATGGCTACACGTTGCTTCTGTCCTCCCGACAATTGAGAAGGATAATTGTTTGCCTTATTGTATAAGTTTACCCTGCTTAATAAATGTTCAGCTTTTACTCGCGCTTCCTGTTCTTTTATGCCAAGAACAATTTTTGGAGCAAGAATAATATTTTCAATAGCTGTTAAGTGAGGAAATAAATCGAATGATTGAAAAACCATTCCAATTTCATGTTGTATTGTGTTCTTTTCATAAACACTCTGCCCTTTATATAATATTTCTCCGGTTTCAATGGTTTCAATTCCAGAAATACAATTAAGCATCGTTGATTTGCCAGATCCTGAAGGACCGATAATAACCAGACGTTCGCCCTCGTGAATGTTTAAAGAAACATCTTTGAGAATAGGCTGACCTATTTGATAAGACTTTGAAATATTTTTTATCTCAAGCATTCCAATCACCTCCCCATTATTGTGCAGGTTCTTCATTTAAAACTAGTGGACGTTGATCATAATCTAATTTCTTTTCTAGATTGTTTTGGATCATTGTGAAACCTGTAGTAAAAACCATATAATAGACGACGGCTGCCGTGAGTGTACTCATATACGTGAAATTTGCACTCGCGGTTTGTTGGGCAGTCAATAGCAGATCTGAGTAACCAACAACGGAAGCTAAAGCAGATGTTTTTAACATTCCATTAAATTGATTGGCTGTCGGTGGGATAATCACACGCATCGCCTGGGGAAGAATGATATATCTCATGATTTGAGGAGCCTTCATTCCCAAAAGTCGTGCTGCACGCTGTTGTCCATGATCCACAGATGACAGTCCCGAACGAATGATTTCAGCCATATATGCCGCTTCATTTAGGGTCAGAGCAATCAATGCAGATTGAAAACTGGTGAATCGAATACCAAGTTGCGGAAGAGCGCTATATACAAAGATTAATTGGACAAGTACAGGAACTCCTCTAAATAACCAAATATATAAACCTTCCAATCTAATTAACGGTTTCTTGTTAGTTCTTCGGATGAGTTCAAGCAAGAACCCAAGTGCAACAGCAAGAACCTGCGCGGCAATTGTTAACCAAAGCGTATTTACTGCTCCCAGTAAAAAGCTGGTTGAGAAAATGTAAGACAGCAAATGGTGCAGAAAATCCATGGGATGAACCTCCCGATATTTATTTGAAATAACTCAGTGTCTTCGGTAGATCATATTTTTTCATCAGTTTACTATAAGTTCCGTCTTTAACAATCTCATTCAAGGCCTTCTGAATAGCTTTTTTCATTTGTGGATTTTTCTTATTCACAGCCATACCAATCGTTGTATCCTGTGCAAAGGTTGCTGCAATTTCATAAGTACCTGACTGTTTTTTCATCAAATATGCCACACCTGGTGATGAATCAAGAAAGGCATCTGCCCGTCCGTTTTTTACAGCCAGGTACGTATCGTTTGCTGTTGGCAAGGTAAGTAATTTAATTAGCTGTTTCCCTTCTTTTTTCAAAGCTTTATTTTCATCTTGAACATAAATTGCCTCAACTGCACCTCGTGTCACAGCTACTGTCTTCATTGATAGATCAGATAGCTTTTTAATATCTCTAGTTTTTCCTTTTTGTGTGACAATCGCATTTCCAAGTTTCATGTACGGAACAAAATCTACTTGCTTCTGTCGTTCCGGCTTAATGTACATTGCTGAGTTAATAATATCAACACGATTACCATTTAAAGCGGGGATCAAACCATCAAAGTCCATTGAGACTGGTTTTACTTTCAAACCCATCTTTTTGGCAATTGCTTTACCCATATCAATGTCAAAGCCTGTATAGTTATTATTCTCGGAATACTCAAATGGAGGAAAGGTCGCAGCTGTCCCATAAGTCAATGTGCCTTTTGTCACAATAGAATTAGGTGCTTTTACTGATGCATTGGCTGCCGACGAATTACCTCCAGATGAGCATCCTGCTATCACCATTAAAATCAGCAAACTTATCAAACCGGACAATAGTGCTTTTTTTAATGATATTCTCATTTTTCCAATTCCTCATTTCTCTTATTTTTTTCCATTGTCTCCAGAACAACTTTTTGTGTTTTTCGATTATGAATGGTCAAAAACTCAGCTGCCTCATCTTCCTGTCCTTCAATCATAAGTTGAACCAGATGATTATGTTCCTTTGTTGAGCCATCCATCATACCTGGCGTATTCAACAGTATTCTCCTATAACGTTCGCTCTGATCCCACAAATTATTAATAATATCAAACATAACCGGATTGTCAGCTAGAGTGTATATATACATATGAAATTTGCGATTCACTGGCAGAATTTTATCCAAATTCGTATCTGGATGTTTAGATAATTGATACTGCATATTGAGTAATTCTTTAAGTTTCAAAATCGCCTTAGGAGTTAGATTGTGAATCGCCTGTTTCACTGCTAGAGATTCAAGCGTACAACGAGTCAAGTAAATATCATCAAGATGTTTTGCCGAAAGTCCCCGAACAGTAACCCCACGATATGAGTTTAAAATAACAAATCCTTGCGCAGCCAGTTTATCCAGTGCACCACGAACCGGCATTCTGCTAACGCCCAATTTTTGTGCCAGCCTATCCTGATCAATCTTCTGATCGGGTGGCAATTCTCCAGTAATAATCCATTGTTTAATATTTTGATAGGCATATTCTGCTGAAGTCTTTGGTGCGGATACGTTTTCCATCGCGAGCCCCCCGAAATATGATATTTGATCAAATATCAATGATTGAGTTTATTTTATTAGCAATATTAAGACTTGTCAACAATATTCTCTCAATTTGTTACATAATCTGACATAGTTTTTAAATATTTTGTGGAAATTAATCAAATATTGTATATTTACATTTGCAAATCAATAATTTACGTTATATACTTCCGATAGGTTTTTGATAAATGAAATTAGTTTAAAAAGGCGGCAAATTATGAAAATCAAAAAAGTTGAATTATTCCGAGGCGATTTACCTCTGTTCCCGCCCTTTACACATGCGTCAGCAGGTACAGTCACTCATCTTAAAGAAGTTTACTTGAAAATAACGGCAGAGAACGGACAATTTGGGTGGGGAGAAGTAAGAGGAAATTGTGAGTATGTTACCGGTGATACTCCGGAACGGATTATTGCCGTACTTGTACATAGACTCTGTCCGCTACTCATTGGGCAACCCGCCCTGAATCGTAACCAAATCAATGGGTTACTTAATAAGCAGATTGCCGGAAATTCAGCAGCACGTGCACTTATCGATATGGCGTTATTTGATCTGTCAGGGCAACTTATGAATCAGCCCGGTCATATACTGCTTGGAGGTAAACAACATTCTAAATTACCTAGTGACGCGACGATTGCTTTCGGTACCGTCGATGAGGCAGAGAAGGAAGCAATAAATTACTTAAACGAGGGTTTTAGAACATTAAAATTGCGTGTAGGTATGAATCTCTCGCTAGATCGCGACAGAGTTAAGGTGGTTCGAAAGGTGATCAATGAGATGGATTTAAACGATATGATTCAATTCTGTATTGATGCTAATCAATCATGGACAACAAAAGAAGCGCTTTCTCGGCTCAAGACATTCGAACCTTTCAGAGTCGACTGGTTTGAACAACCTGTTAAGGCAAGTGATTTGATGGGACTAAAAAAAATAGCTGAGCAAACTTCCGTCACAATCGTCGCTGATGAAAGCTGCAAATCACCTGAGGATGTTATGCAGATTGCAGGAATGTCACTAGCCGATGCTGTACATTTAAAATATATTAAGGCAGGAACTATTGAGCGATTAAAAAAAATGATTGCAATCGCTGACTCTGCCCATCTTCCATACATGCTTGGACAAATGGATGAAGGCCGCCTAGCAACTGCAGCGATCGTTCAAATAGCCGCTTCTGCAGCGACAAATCATTTTGAAGTTTGTTGCTTTCGGCGTGTTCGTCCTGAGGATGATCCCGCGAAGGGATTGATCCTTGACAATGGATCAATTATAGTATCCGATAAACCTGGTCTTGGAATTACCATGGACACTGATTTACTCACGCCAATAACTTCATTTTCTTAATGTGGTACTGTACGGCTGGAGAGTGAAAACATACTAAGCTTAATGTATGCCGCACGCTCGATTACCCCCGCGATCATAGGAAGAAACGTCTAAGTTCTTCGGCGATCCGCAAAGGTGCTTTTCGATCCGGTCCATTGTGATCCAGGCCAAGGAATTCAATCCGCAAGACACGCGGAATCGTTTCCTCAAGCTCCCGAAGCGCGCTGCGAAGAAATCCCGGGCTTTTGCTGCCACCGAGCAGCAGTGTCTCCGCCTCGATCTTTCGGAAACGATCTTTTTTCGATTCCAGTTCATTGACTAAAAGTGTATCTTGTTCAAATGTAGGAACAAGTTCTAGCAGTTCTTGCAGGTCTGGTCTCCGCCGGACAATCGCTTGGTCAATCGGTTTAAATTTTGATCCCTTATCGACCATTTGCAAGCCTTTGATCACAATGGAAAAGGCTTCACTCAGCTTATTTTCGTTGATCGCTTTTTCATATGCCGGATACCAATCTGAGGGAACTGAGCCATTGGTAGAAAGCGGCGGTTCATAGACAGCAATCTTAGTCAATGGCAGCTCCAACGCGGCTTGAAGCGTAATCAACCCGCCGGAACTATGACCAAATACGAATTTTGCATCCGTTTTCTTGACGAGTACTTCAAGATCAGCACATTCTTTTGCCAAACTGTAACCTACTCCAAACGCACCGCTTAACCCTCTGCCGCGTCGATCTGGAATAGAAACCGTGAATGTTTCGGAGAGGGCTTCAGCTAAACGCAGGTAATATTGGGAAGTCCTCATCCCGCCATGCACGATAATCAATCCGGGGCCGTGCCCAAGCTGCCGATAACCGATGGTCGTCCCATCAGCAGAAGTTACACTCGCCATCGTTACATTTTTCTTTGTCTGATCCATGAAAAGAACCTCCTGTAAGACTTTGCACATCATCATAATAAGGCATGCGATTTCTATCAATCACTAATGAAGCTTCTCTCATGCAAATTATAGGATAAAATTTTTAAGATCACCATTCCGCTAACCTGAATCGACAGTTAAAAGAAGGAATAATAGTAGAAAACTTGAAGAGGATACACCGCAACGTGAAAGAAAGCAGATGAAAAGAAACAATTCTTTAACGGATTAGACTGAGCAAAAATTGTCTTAAGGAATAAAGACACACATGAGCTTTAACGTTTAGGTTGTCCCTCGATAAATAATGGATACAGGAAGAAGTTTATAGATATCCGACTGGGTAGTTTCCTGATTGTTCATTAGTTGTAACAATGTCTCACAAGATTTTTCAGCTAAATGCTCAATATCCTGCTTCACTGACGTGAGTTGTGGTGAACAATAGGAAGAAACCGGGTCATTATCAAATCCTATAATCTTCATATCCCTTGGAACATTTATGCCAAATTCCATAGCTGCCTTAATTGCCCCGATAGCCAGTCGATCATTGATAGCGAACACACCGTCGAAAGCGTCTCCATTATTTAGCCGTTCTAAGATCTGCTTTCTCGATTCTTCCGTTTTAGCCGCTTTATTTGCAATGATCACAACATCATTTTCATTAAAAATAAGATGATGTTTTATTAACGCGTCTTTATAACCCCTTAATCGTTCACGTGAAGAGTACAAATTCTCACTACTAACCAAAATTCCAATTTTCTTGCATCCCCGCTGTATTAAACATTCAGTTGCGAGGAACCCTCCTTGATAATGGTCAGAACTTATAAAAGCAACTTTTCCTACATCCTTGGGTCTTCTATCAATACAAACAACCGGAACTTTGGTTTGAATGATTTTTGTATCAAATTCTTGATCCCCTGAGATAATAAACAGTCCGTCTACCATCTTTCCTTCAAGAATTCTTAGATAAGATAGTTCTTTTTCTCTATCGCGGTCCGTATTACAAATAATTACTGAGTAACTTTTTAAGTATAAATATTCTTCAATTCTTTTAACAACGCTTGAAAAAAAAGCATTGCTGATATCAGGAACAAGAATGCCGATTGTATAAGACTTATTCATTCTCAAACCTTTAGCAATATAATTCATTCCATAATTATTTTCCTTAATCACATTTAATACATGCTGCCTGGTCTCTTCCGAAAATCTGCCATTGTTATTTATCACTCGAGAAACCGTCGCAACAGATACACCGCTTAATTCTGCTATTTTTTTAATGGAAATTTTTTTCATTTTCATATTACCCAATATTTCATTTTAACAATGAAATCCCCTTATTATAAATTAAGAATAATGCCTAAATCTCTGCTTTATTGCTTAAACAGTTTCCCATATTAGTATATATAATCCGACTTGAAATACCAAATTATAACGCCCTTCATGAATTGGATTTTAATTGTCCCTCTTCAGGGAACAGTTTGATAGCGGGGTGTTTTATGTTTTGCCCATCGCACGCTTCAACTAAATTAAGCTAATAAAAATCAAATTGGTGAGTGCAGGCACATCTGCGCTCACCAATATTTTTAAATCCATGTGTTTAAATTAACTCATTTGGAATGATCTGTTTTCAATTCATCATTCTTCAATTTCAACGACAAGTCATCGCCATTGGAATGGATCACCTGTTTGTACCAATAAAAGCTTTTTTTAGGAATACGCTTCAAAGTTTTTTTATCAACATACACAAAACCATATCGTTTATCGAAACCTTCGCGCGTTGAATAGAGATCAATTGCTGACCAAGTCAGGTAACCAATAATCTCTACCCCATCAAATATGGCTTCCTTCATCCGCTCAATATGCTGAGACAGATAATCGATACGATAGTCATCGTTAATTTGTCCATCCTCAACTGAATCACGATGTCCGATACCATTCTCCAGTATAAGAATCGGTTTTTGATACCGAGAATAGAAATCTTCAAGATAATGTTTAAAGCCATAAGGATCAATATTCCATCCCCACTCCGTTTGCTTCACATAGGGGTTCGGGGACTTAATGCCGCTCATATTGAAAATGTTCATGTCTTTGCTTTTTTCAATGGCTGAAGACATATAATAGGTAAGCGATAAGAAATCAGGTTCGCTCTCTGATATGATCTTCAAATCACCCTCCTGTATCGTACTTTCTATCTCTTCTTCATTGAAATTATTAAGGTAATATTGGGGATAGACGCCTTTACAGTAAATATCGCCAAAAGCATAGCCCAATCTCTTCATAAAAGTATCGGCAGCCTCAACATCCTCAGGATTACATGTTTTGGGATAGACGCACATATTACCGATATTTCCACCTGTCTTAGCGTCAGGATCAATTTGATGAATCAACTTTGTTGCCTGTGCATAGGCTAAGTTAAAGTGATGTTCGAGTCTGAAAATTTCTCCACTATTCTTCGCTTTATACCCAGTCATGTATTCCGAATCCATTGCTAAGAAGTTTTGTTCATTAAAAGGCACCCAATACTTGACTCTTCCTTTAAATCGAGAGACAACTGTTCTTACATATTTCAAATAGGCATCAATACATTTCCGATCCATCCAACCCTCATTTTTTTTCAAGAGAGCAAGAGGTAAATCATAAGCATACAATGTCACAACAGGTTGAATCTTATATTTCTCAAGTTCAGACAATATATTTGAGTAAAATTCCAGTCCTTGTTCATTTGGGTATTGATCATCACCATTCGGAAATATCCTTGACCAAGCCATAGTGAAACGATAGATTGAAAAACCCATTCTACCAAAATAGGCAATATCCTCTTTATAATGTGCATAGTGATCCGAAGCAATCTTGAATTCATCGAAACTGCTATCAATGGGCATATCCTGTATATTTCGAACATCTGCTATGGATGGCCCTTTACCGCCTTTATTCCATCCACCTTCAAATTGCTGTGCGTTCGTTGAGCTTCCCCATAAAATTTCATTTACAGATTCACGCATTTCTCCTGTCACCTTCTAAAAATGGGTACTAATTTTCAATCATTAATTAATCTATAGATGTACCTTATTCTGTGAGAGCTTCCATCACTACAATACCATGATCCTGATGCCCTTTTTTCAAAAGCTGCACATCTTTATATTCTTGTGTATTTGTGACGATTACAGGTGTCTCAACACTATAACCTGCCTTCTTAATCGATTCGGCATCAAAAGTTATGAGAAGTTGCCCCTGCTTTACCCGTTCACCCTTCGTAACCTGACTTGTAAAATACTTTCCCTTCAACTCTATCGTGTTTATTCCAATGTGAATCATCACTTCCGTGCCGTTATCCGATTCTAATCCAATGGCATGGCGGGTTGGAAAAATCATTTTAACAACTCCATCAAATGGTGCATAGACTTCTCCTTTATCAGGATCTACTAGGAAACCTGAGCCCATACTTCCATCTGCAAATGCCGGATCCGTACTTTTTGACAAATCTTTTACTTCACCGCTGATCGGTGTCCCGATAAACTGTTGTTGTACAGTCATCGGCTTTAACTGACTATTTCTTTCTGTTTCATCTGCCGTCTCGTCAATCCCCAACAACATAGTTGCTATTGCTCCAACAACAAAGCATATTGCCAAACCAATTACGTAATAAACAAATGTTGATCCGACAAAAGCCGGGAGCGTTGTTAAACCGCCAAACACAAACGCAAAGGCTTTGGTTTGCATTCCGCCCATAAATGCACCACCCACTGCTCCACCGATTATCGCGCCTATAAGAGGTCTTTTAAAGCGGACGGCAACACCGTAAATAGCAGGCTCAGTTATTCCAGCAAAAAAAATGGAGAGTAGAGCTGATAAAGTATAGGATTTAGTCTTTTTATTTTTAGTCTTTAAGAATGTGCCAAAAGTGGCCCCAGCCATACCAAAATTGGCCGCTCCCGTTAGAGGAACAATCTTATCAAATCCAAGTGTACTAATATCTGTAATCATAATTGGATTTACAGCCCATTGCAGGCCAAAGATAACAAAGACATTCCAAATGCCACCAATTAATGCGCCGGCAATCCATCCATTCGATTGAATCAACCAGTTTATTACCGAAGCAATTCCTTCTCCCGTATAAACACCAAATGGTCCAAATAGGCCAGCTGTAATCGGTACCATTAAAAACAATGAAATTAGCGGTATAAATAATAGCTGCAAACTTTCTGCTATATGTTTCCTTAGAAATTTTTCAAGATATGACTGACACCAAATGGCCAAGATAGCTGGGATAACCGTCGATGTGTAAGTCATGGTGACTATTGGGATCCCCATGAAATGAGTAATTACACCATTCCCATGTGTGCCCATAATATTTGTAAATTCAGGCATAATCAAAGCACCCATAATGGCTACCGAAACATAAAGATTGGAACCGAATCTTTTTGCAGTAGTGAAAGCCAATAGCACAGGTAGAAAGTAGAACACAGCTGTGGAGGCTGCAGTCAATAGATGATATGTTCCGGACTTATCAGACAACCATCCTAACTGAACACACAATAAAACGATTCCTCGCAATACTCCAGATCCTGCCAGCAAGGGGAGCAAAGGCGTAAAAATACCAGCAATGGTATCAAATACTTTATTTAAGATATTTCCATCTTTTGAACTCACATGCTGTGCTGACTCACCGAGATGTGTCCCTGAAATCAAATCTTCATAAACACTAGCAACATTAGGCCCAATGACGACTTGAAATTGTCCTCCTTTTTCTACAATACTCAGAATCCCCGGACAATCTTTTAGTGCATTTCTTTGCGGTTTATTGTTATCGGCAAGCGTCATTCTTAGCCGTGTTGCACAGTGCGTAATTGTATTAATATTCTGCTCACCACCAACAAGTTCAAGAACCTTCTTGCCAAGACTTTTATCCATCATTATCATCCCTTTCACTTAGAATTCTTTATCATTCCTAATAGCCCAAGATAGCGACTTCCCATTAAAATTTTGCTTATTTAGGTACCAATTAAGACAAAATATTCATAGATGTTAATTCTCGTACTCTTTCTTGCCTTCTTCAATATTTTTCTTGAAGTCATTATCGTTATTTGTTTCAATATCATCAATTTCGTTGATCCTTCGTTGATGCCTTCCTCCTTCAAATTCTGCGTCCAACCAAGTTTTCACTATCATTTTTGCTAATTCGCTACCAACCACTCGAGATCCAAAAGATAATACATTCGTATTGTTATGTCGCCTAGATAATTCTGCGGAGTAAGGATCACTGCATACTACTGCTCGTATTCCCTTAACTTTATTGGCTGCCAATGATATGCCAACGCCCGTTCCACATATTGCTATTCCTAAATTACACTTACCGGAAGCTACTGCTTCTGCAACTAGCTTTCCATATATAGGATAATCAGTTCTTGTAGTGCCGTTGGTTCCTACATCGATTACCTCGTATCCTAATTCTTTCACATATTCAATGATCGTCGGTTTTAAGAGATACCCGACGTGATCACAGCCAATTGCTATTTTCACTATTGTGGACCTCCTTAGATTTCATGCAGGGATTGAATGATTTCCCCATAACTTTCTTTTTTGCCAAACAAAGATGAAGTACCTAATACAAATCCAGTTACGCCAATCTCACTTAATTTTTTAATTCTAGTGGGTGAAATAGCACCATCTACCACCATTTCAAATTTATTTTCTTTTTGAAAATGATTAAGCATTTTCACTTTCTCATCAACAAAATCCAGATATTGTTGACCAGCAAATCCAGGATTAACCGTCATAATTAAAACATAGTCAGTTATCCGCAACAGCTCAGAAATAGTTGATATAGAGGTCCCTGGACTAATTGCAATACCTGTTTCAATTCCCATATCCTTAATTTGAATAAGAACCCGTGCTGGCTGAGAAGTTGTTTCTGGATGAATATACATTCTTCCTGCCCCAAGCTCAGCAAATAATTTAACATATTTCTCTGGATGATTAATCATCAAATGAATGTCCAAAAGTTTGTTCGTGTTTAATGAAATGGCTTTAACATCCTCAGGGCTCATTCCGAAATTAGGAACAAAATCGCCATCCATAATGTCGATATGCAGCCCATCAATGCCTGTCTGCGAAAGTTTCTTCGTTTCTTCAGCCAAGCAAGTGAAATCAGCGCACATCATTGACGGATAAAACTTTTTCATATAACAGGCCTCCTTCTCTGAGTAATCGTTTACTCAAGATGTAAAAAAATATTGCCTTACCATTGATGCCTATTCACCTCCATATTTTTGAGTAATCGTTTTCTCAACACATTCATAATATCATCCCCGTGAATTTATGTAAAGCGTTTTCAAAAAAGTTTCTCTCAAATTTGAAAATCGAATTCACACATAGACATAAAAAAACTGTGCCTAAAATTGAGCAGCTAAACATCTACCCCCCATCCATATTGGTCATTAAAATAAGAGTCCTCTTATTAAATCCCCAGTCAGCATTTATATTTCACTGACAATTTGTTTGCATGATTTTTTTATTTTATTGCCATATAGTTTACACTCAATAATCTCTTTACGTTTCTGCCAATTGTTCAATGATCAACAACAGCATCTCATAAATATTCCTTTTAGCGCTGATGGATGACAAGCCAATAACCTCTTTTAGCTTGTCATCCAAAACAGAAGTTGAGAACGAGCATAAACTGTCTTCTTGCTGAAGATGGGCGTATAGGACAAGTAAGATATAGACCTTAGTTGTCATTTTTTTGGCGTATTTATCGTTTTGCTTTTGCTTGATTATTTGGTCAGGCTGTTGAAAATTAAATGAGTGTAACCATTGCTTAAAAGGATAGAATTATGTATTCTGATTCATGTAATACAATCAGACTCGATTTTTTCATGGAACATTACCTACTTATTTGGTGCCTTCTTTGCTTTTTGTTCTTTCTTTATCTTCTCAATCGTCGAGACGGTTTTTTCATGCTTGAACATTTTATCCAGCCGTTCGGAATAACTGCCCCCACCTTCAAAATTACTCTCTCCGCTTCCCAATGAAATCTGTGCAGAAAATGCCAATTTTTTATCTCCGTTTATATAGCCATCAATAAATACATCACCGGTAGGAACCGTTTTACTGGAAGTAAAAGTAATATTCTTATATGCAGGTACATTATACTTAAAAAATTCCGTTATTCTTTGTTCTTGTTTATTGAGGAAAGTTTCTTTCTCTTCGTGTTTCATCCAAAAATAACCTCCAATTAGCAATATAGTGACAGCTATAGCAGACAGTACAATAATAATATTGGTTTTAGTTCTATTCAATGATCCCGCATCCTTTGAATTCGTTGGATTTTTCATAATAAAAATTGCATGCATTGTATTGAAAAAGATCGTAATCCACTTTTCCTGATTTTTCAAGAAGACAGAATTCTAGATTGAAAACGTCAACAAGAAAAATTTGTTTTATTAGAATGGGAAGATGTAGGACAATCACACTCGTTTATTTCATGTCGTATTCTCTTACTTTTGATCATCCTCGATGATTGCCTGAACTGTTATCGAGGAAAATCAGACTAAACAGAGTTTTTCAGTTCGAATTTCTCTAAGAGGTTAACAATATAGTTTCGACGGTAGCAAAAGCTATGCCAAGAAGGGGTTTAAAAATACTATTATTCTATCTACTGAATGAAAGTTCTTTTCATCGTATTTCATCCAAATAAAAGCCTCCGATGACCCATATTATGACAAGGCTTGCATAAAGTATTATAATATTTTTAACCCTATTTTACTTCAATGAGTACGCATCCTTTAAATTTAAGGAGATGATTATTAATGGGACATATTAAAGATAGCATAAAAATAACAGATATTGAATATTTCAACATATCTTCAAGTGCATATAATAATTCACACCGACAAATTAGAGTTCCTGTAAATAACCAACTTATTCGTTATAAGATTATGCGTAAACTTGATGATCCTTCTAATGGTGCGCAGGGTTTCGCGGTCGCGCCTGTTAGAGATGGCAAAGTGGATACCGATCAAATTGTCATCGCTTATCGGGGAACGCAAAGTATCTTCAATGAAGATGATGTGCGGACTGATCTTGAACAAATTGTTGAAGGCAAGAAACAATACACGAAGTCGGTGTCAGATAAAATAATAAGCTTTGACGGCAGCATTACCACCCTGCCCATTACAAAAAAGGTAGATTCGCAGTTCACTACCGCATTGAAATTTGCCGATCAAATTCAGAAGAAATACCCGGATGCCAAAATTACTACTACCGGGCATAGTCTCGGCGCGGGAATGGCTCAGGCAGTCGCCGTTGAAAAGAAATTTCATGCGGTAACCTTTGCAGCTCCGAATGTGTATCAGCTATTGAGCAAAAAAGGCAAGGAACGCGTTAGAAATGGTGAAACAAAAAGTCAGATTGTTGACTATACCCATCATAATGATGTCGTTGGGACATTCAGTGAATTTGGCGATCCCCAGATTGGCAGGCAGTTATTTGTTAAAGAGGTGGAACCTCAAGGAAACTTTTGGTCCGATGCCAAAAAGACTCTTTTATCTGCTGCTGATCACGCAATACCTGCGCTAAATTTACTCCATATTATTTCCAACCAAGTCATCGGCGGACATTATCTGGGAACCTTTGCTAATGGTTTCAATAAAGATGGCTCAGCGGAATTATTGCTCGATCCGGACGCTGTCCATCAGCAAACAAACCGGCTAAGAGCAGCAGCAGAAGAGCTCAAGGCTTTGAAAAGTTCACTGGTGCATTATGCCGATCATGAAGAAGAACGCATACGCCGTTTGAAAAATAAATATATCCGCGAAACAGAAGCCGGTGGACGTTTTTCTTTACTCGATAGTGGTGATGTGATGGATATTCTGCGAGAAATTGCGCCTTACCGAAGCCACGGTGCGCTCGCTTTCCACGATCCGGCTGCCTATACAAATTTATTAACGCATCTGAACTCCGAACAGATAAAAGTTGATGAACTGGCTGGGCGTATCGATTATGCCGTCAAAGAAATTGCGAATCGCGACCGAGGTGCAGCTGCCACCATTAAGGAGTTGATTGAATGAGCATGAACAATCTGATTCATGAGATTGAAAGAATCAATCATCAAATCGAACATGCGGCGGATGACATCAGTGATGAGATGCTCTCTCTTTTTAAAAATCAGAAGAAAAGCCTTGAGAAACAATATCAACGAGCCATGCTGCGCCAAGAGCTTCTCGTTGATGCCGAACAAATTGTTCAGGCCGGTATAGAGGAACTGAACCAGCATCAGGAAAAATATGACGAAATCAGTGAACATATCCACAGCATCCGAAAATGCGTCCATTCCGACTTCAAAGGTGAAACTGGCAAAGCGATCGACGCAACGCTCCATGAACAATCCGCTAAGATCGGCTCCTATTTGAAGGATCAATCTCTCCAATTCTGCCGCACCCTAATGACAAACGATCACAGTAATTTCTATTTAAGATGAACCCTAGCATCATCCGTTTAAGTGAATGATGCTTGATTTCGTTATATTCTGAATACAATTAACCCATGACATGAATTCAGCCTATCTAAAAACATCTTCGTATCAAGGCTAATATCTCCACTTGTGCCAGATTCCCCCCCTCTTCTGCGCAATTACGTCTTGATACTGGGAAAAATGCCGATTTCATCGGACAAAAGCATAATCCATTGAAGAGTATCAAAGCTGTTCAAATGAAAGTAATTTTTAAAAAAGGTGTCCAATTTAACTAGATAGCCGTTAAATCGGTAGGATCATTCAGTATACTTTCTTTGGAATTGAAGCTGATTTTGCCTGTTCCGAGAGCTTTTTATTGATTCCATCCTAAATAAATTTTTCAAAACACTTCACTACTCTATCACCAACAATAACCATCTTTATTGGATCATTTAATATAAATAAGTTATATTTCTGCTATTAAGTTATTCCTCGCACATCCTATCACGCAGCATTTATTTATTATTTTCCCTTCTTTAATGGCTTTAGTCCGTTGATTTTCTATTAGTCATTTATGTTTCAGAGTATCCATTCAATTCTCATTGTTTTAAATTTTGCCGCTAAGATGGAATGATTTGAATATTAATTTATCAGACTTATTAAACTATACTGTTCTCATGGGGAAGTGATGAAATGATTTCTTTAACGGAGCGACAGGTGAGCATACTCGGAGAACTGAAAAGTACCGATGGGTTTCTGACGGTGAAGCACCTCTCCGATGCCTTCCATGTCAGTGAGCGGACAATTCGTTACGATCTGGATCTTATTTCGAGTTTTCTTGAGGAACTCGGTGTCCAGCTCGTGCGCAAGCAAAGCATGGGTATCCGGTTGCAGTTGCACCCTCGGCAAAAGCAGACGATTGACGGCGCACTTCATCAATTGAACGCACTAATTCTCACGAGTCAGAATCTCACTTATGCCCTCGCCATCCGCATCCTCATGGACAGGGAAACCACACTCGACAGACTGGGGGAAATCTATGGAACGAGCAAATCAAGAATCTTCCATTGCATGTCCGCAATCGAAGACCTCTTCAAAAAGTTTGGTCTGACTCTTGAAAGAAAGCGATCAAAGGGTATTTCACTCTCAGGAAATGAAATTGACTGCCGCTATGCCTTCATGCAATTGATTAATGAGTTAATGGAGAACAGTCAGGTGGATAAAAAGTACTTCATCCCACTGTTCTCTGAAAGCTGCGCAAGTCGTGCTCGATCCCTGATCGAACAATTCGAGAGTGAGATGCAGGTAAGGTTCAGTGACGGCGCTCATTGGGATTTACTCTTAACCCTATGCTTTCAATTTCATCAATTGGTAAAGAAGCATTTGGTCAGCTATCCCTTTATCGCGATCAAAGACGCATTGAAGACACCGGAATTCCAGGTCATTAAGAAATTGATGAACCAGTTAACTGATTCAGACATTCCGCAGGATGAGGTGGCTTTTTCACTCAGACAGTTTAAAGTATCCAAACTTACTGCTGCTCCGGTCGGAAAAGCGGCTTTAATTGAAGACGGAGAAGCGTACTCGATTAGTTTGTTTTTTGCTGAAGAAGCCGGCAAATCGATTGGCATTGATTTTACAAAAGACGATGAACTTATTCACGGTCTGACTTATCATCTGCAAGTCTCGCTGAATCGAATTCGCCATCATCTGCCTATTCAAAATACGCTGACTGAACAAATCAAATATAAATTTCGTTTCATCTATGAAATCACCCGGAAGATCGTGATAAAGCTGGAAAAAAGCCTGGGCATCGCTTTCCCCGAAGAGGAAATTGCTTTTTTAGCCATGCATCTCGGCGCAAGCTATGAACGCCATTCAGCCACGGGTTTTATGCCCTCCGCTTTGATTGTCTGTGGATCAGGACTCGCCACTTCTTCGCTGCTAGCCAGTCGGCTGAAAGTCATGATGCCGGAGATCAAGATCGTCGGACCGGTCAATGTGTCGCAGTTACAGACTTTGGATGTTTCCGAAATTGATTTTATCATCTCAACCGTGCCGATTGATTTTCCCAAGATGCAAGTCATTGTCGTTAACCCGCTGCTTGAATCGGACGATCTAAATCGTCTGCAGAAGTTACTTTTTAAGCGGACTTATGAGAAACAAATGAATGATTTGATGCAAATCAATCAGCCAAGAACAGCACTCGGTTTACTTATTCCGGAGGAGTTTATTCAGCTCAATCAGCCGATTCGAGACTGGAGAGAATCTATTCGCGAAGCCAGTCGTCCGCTTCTGGTTAATGAAAATATCTCACAGCGTTATATTGACGCGATGATCAAGGCTGTCGAAGAGTTGGGACCATATATGGTATTTATTCCTTCTGTAGCCATGGTTCACGCTTCTTATAAAGACGGCGTCCGTAAAGACGGGTTGAGCTTACTGACGCTCAAAGAACCGATCCCATTCGGAGATAAGACTGATGTTCAGGCGAAAATCATCTTTGTAATGTGTTCAACTCAAGCGAATTCTGATCATTTTATTAAATTGGTTAAAATTCTCGACAATCCGGAAAATCTGGCAGTTCTCAAAAAGGCTACGCAATTATCGGATGTTTTACATTTGAATAACCGAAACAGTTAGGTGTTGATTCCTTGTGACCTTAATTATAAAAAAGAATATAAAACTGCAGCAACAAGCACGTAACTGGCAAGATGCGATCAAACAGTCCGGTCAACTCTTACTCAATAACCGCAGCATCGATCCGGTATACATCGAGGAGATGATTCAAGCTGTGATTCAGCTTGGACCTTATATCGTGATTGTGCCGCATATTGCACTGGGCCATGCCCGGCCTAGCCGGCACGTTCTGAAAAACGATATGAGCCTGCTTACTCTGCAAACTCCTGTTCGTTTCGGAAATGAAGCAAACGATCCAGTCAGCATCGTTTTCGCTTTCTGTGCCCTAGAAAACAGTGGACATCTGCAATTTCTGCAACGACTCGGTCTATTGTTTGATGATGCACCAGCTCTGAGAACCCTGCGCAATAGCAATGACTTGGATGAAGTCTTGAACATTATCAATCGTTAGGAGGATACGTGATGCAAAGATTAAAAATATTAACGGTTTGCGGATTTGGCGTCGGTTCATCTCTTGTCCTGAAGATGAAACTCGATGAATTATTAAAAGAAGAAGGTATTGACGCTCATGTGGAAACAGCAGATGTCGGTTCTGCCTCCTCCACACCCTGCGATATCATTTTTACCTCCAAAGAGCTGAGTGAAAAGTTGACAAGTACGGTAGTTGTCCCGGTCATCAGTGTCTCAAACTTCATCGATAAGAATGAAATAAAAGAAGCAGGCCTAGAAAAAATTAAAGAACTCATAGGAGCGTGAGCACAGCATGGTCGTCATCGATTTCATTGTCAATCAAATTCTCAGACAGCCTGCGTTATTCCTCGGAATCATCGCAGCGGTTGGTCTGATTATCCAGCGTAAAAGTTTGTCAGATACCATCAGCGGTACGGCCAAGACAATTATTGGCGTCGTCATCTTGACGCAAGGAACGGCCATTCTTGTTAATTCGATTACGCCGCTCTCCGGAGCATTCAATCTAATGTATAAAATTCCGCACGCTCAAGCGCTGCATCCGATGGGTTCCGCCAATTTTATTAAAGAATATGGCTCGCAGATCGGGCTGACAATGCTCTTTGCCTTTGCTATCAACTTAATTGTCGCTCGACTGACGCCACTTAAGAATATCTTTCTCACTGGGCATATGCTATTCTGGTTCCCATTCATTTTCATCGCTGCAGCGATCGAAAGCGGAATGAAAGGCGTTTCCATTGTCGTTTTCGCAACAATTTTCACCTCTGTCTATATGATCGTTGCTCCCGCTCTCATTAAGCCTTTTGTAAAAAAAGTAACCGGATCCGATTCTTTTACACTTGGTCACCCAACGATTGGCCTGTCGCTATTATCCGGTCTTCTCGGCATGTGGCTCGGGAATAAAAGCAAATCAACCGAAGATCTTAAATTTCCAAAACAGCTCGAATTTCTGAGAGAAATTACCATTACTTCTTCGATTGTTATGTTTATCGTTTATATCGTCATCGGCCTGATCGTCGGTGTTGATCGCTCGAAAGAGGTCTTCGACAAGACGCAAAGTCTGGTAACTTTCTCATTGATGCAAGGAATCACCTTTGGAGCCGGGCTGACGATTCTCTTACTTGGTGTACGCATGATGCTGGCTGAAATCATTCCGGCATTCAAAGGCATCTCGGATAAAGTCATTCCCAATGCCATCCCAGCTCTTGACTGTCCGATTATCTTCCCATTCGCGCCGAATGCCGTTCTGATTGGTTTCATCACATCAATGGTCACATCATCTATTACATTGTTCATCATTGGAGCAACCGGATTATTCCCTTATGCAGTGGTCCCGCTGACGATCACCTGTTTCTTTGAAATTGGCACGGCGGCCGTCATTGGCAATGGGACAGGCGGCTTGCGTGGTGCAATTATCGGTTCGGGCGTTGCCGGTGTACTGATGATTCTGCTCGTCGGCTTTTCCATTCCGTTTCTGGAACACACCGTTTCCGACTGGATCATGGTCTTCGGCGGCAACGATTTCTCGCTCTGGTCGATTATAGCCGGCACACTTGGAAAACTTTTCTAGGAGGCACGTTTATGAAAGATTTAATCACCTTATATTTTGAGCATATTCGAAAAATTGCAGACACCGTACGGGAAACACAGTTACCAACCATCCGTTCCGCGGCAGACATTTTCTCTCAGACAATCGAGCAGGGCAAAACGATCTATACTTTCGGCGCCTCACATGCCGGAATTATCACGGAAGAACTCTTCTATCGTACAGGCGGTCTCGCATTAATTAATCCGATATTGGTATCACCACTAATGCTGAATACACGGCCAGTCACGCAGACCTCGAAAATGGAGAGGTTGATCGGATTCGGGGAAACGATTTTTCAATCGATTCCCGCCGAAGAGGGTGATGCCCTGCTGATTCACTCAGTGTCCGGGCGCAATCCGGTGGCTGTCGAGATGGCATTCGCCGCACATGATGCCGGACTAAAAACCATTGCTTTAACAAATTTGACCTATTCAGAAAAAGTCAGCTCCAGGCATCCATCCGGTAAACGACTCTTTGAAGTTTGTGATGTGGTCATCGACAATTGTGGTGATTTTGAGGATTCCTCAATGCAGCTGAAAGGAATGGAACAAAAGATCGCACCGACCTCCACCGCAATTGGATCGCTCATCGCCAACTCGATTGTATTACAAACCGTAGAGAATCTGCTGGGCGAAGGCATTCAGCCGCCCGTCTTCCACAGTTCGAACGTCGATGGCGGCGATGCCTTCAATGCTAAAATATTTGAAGAATATAAAGATAGAATTCACTATCTCTGACCTCCAAAAAAAGGAACAGGCCCGGAAAAAAATTGATTTTCCGGAGCCTGTTTTAGTCGTTCCATTATGAAAAACAGAAACCAATGCGCTTCGTTTCTTTGTCACTTCATTACTTTTTAGTGGGTAATTTGAATGAGCTGACCAGTTGATTCAGTTCTTCAGCTATTTCGGATAAATGCGTCGCATGACTGGCGATTTCTTCCATTGATGCGGACTGTTCCTCTGTCGCTGCGGAGACGTTCTCCGTATGTGAAGAGGTTTCCTCAGCCATCTTCTCAATTGGAAGATAGGATGTGGTGGACTCGCTGAACGTCTTTGACACCTGATGGATAGAACTTGCGACCTGATCAATTTTCTGACTCATCGTGGCGATAAATTTCTCAATATGATTAAAGGAGTCCGCACTTTTCTGGGTGACATGAATCCCGTCATCAACATTCTTTATCTGCCGATCCATTGCTTCTACCGCGGATCGCGAATCCGTCTGTATTTCCTCAATAATTTGGCCGATCTGACTTGAGGAATCGGCAGACTGAGTCGCTAGCTTTCGAATCTCTTCCGCAACGACAGCAAAACCTTTTCCATTCTCTCCGGCACGTGCTGCTTCTATCGACGCATTTAATGATAATAAATTCGTCTGTGCCGAGATTTCGTTAATGGCCTGAGTGATCTGGCTGATATTCTCTGATTGTCGGGCCAGATTTTGAATAACTTTTGAGAACTCTGCAACTCCCTGCTTAATCGTTTGCATTTCCTTTTCAGTCAGATTCACCGTTTTCTGGCCTTGATTGATGACTTGGCCGGATTGTTGCGACGATTGATTCAAGTCATGCGTGATATCCGATACATGGACAAGTACATCATTAATTTGTGTTGCTTTTTCTGCGACATCCCGGATTCCGGAAACCTGTTTATCGGCAGCCTCAGCAATTCTTTGTATCGAATTTGCAACCTCATCAGATGTCGCTTTATTCTCTTCAGTTGATGCCGTTAACTCCTGTGACGAGGCCGCGAGCGTATCCGATTTTAATTTCAGTGTATCAATAATCTTTCGAAGCGAATCAATCATTTTGTTCGTTTGTACTGTTAGCCGATTAAATTCTTTACTTGAGTGTGCAACCTTAACCTTTCGGGTAAGATCATTTTCACTGATTCGATCAACGATCCCGATCATTTGTTTTATTGGTTGGAAGAGATAGGCCCGCAAGAGTAACAACGTGACGGCAATCACAACCAAGACGACGATTAATGCGGCTATCCCCAAAGATAGAGCAATAGGATTGACCGTTCGATGTATTTCTTCTGAGCTCATCACACCGCCAATTTTCCACCCCGTCAATTTGTTGGTGACAAAGTAATCATGCTCCCCATTTTCAGCAAAGTCTCCCCTTTTCTGCTCTTTTATCCTTTCAATTAGTCCTGCCGGTGCTTTCTTCCCGACTTTTGCTTTTGCATTCACTATCCATGAATTTGACTTATCCAGTAAGAAAGCATAACCCGACTGTCCGAATTTCACCTGCTTGACGATCGCATTAACATCCGCAAGATCGATGTCCATTCCGATGACGCCGGATTGATCTGCATTTGATTCGGCAATTGTGACAGTCATTTCTTGAGAGCCGTCTGCTGACAGATAAGGCGCTGTAATAATCGGCTGTCCAGGATGTCTCATGGCGTCCTTATACCAAGGACGCGTGCGTGGATCAAGACTCTTCGGAATTTTTACATCAGCAGGCAGAAAGGTGAGTTTCCCTTTTCTACTGGCAAAGTAAAGAGCGGATTCATCTTTGTCCGAGCTTTGAATCGTTTCGAGTCGCGTCTCAATCGTCTCAATCGAGGATCGCTTGTTCAAATCACTACTTAGCGTTGCTACAATATTGAGTTTTGCATTGATGACCTGTGTGAGATTTTTGTCTAAGATCTTTAAATTGTTGCTCGCATCATTATCAAGCTGCGTCTGCATCGCAGCAGATATTTTGGAAAAGACGAATGATCCGAGTCCGAAATAAGGAAGAACGATAATCGCGACTATAAAAAAAACAACTAATGTGTTCAGGCTGACGAGCCGTCTGCCTTTTTTCTCTTCTATTTTCAATAGATGCCTCCTAAAAGCAACATGGTACTCCTGTTATCGACATGAATCGACAAATTATTTAATGAGCTGATCCTGTCTCTAACACCATTTATCGCTGCAGATAAGTAAAGTTTGACAAAAGAGAACGACCGTGATTAAATAAGACGTAATCCATTCCGAGAGGATGCAATGTAATGAAAAAGTGGCAAATGACTCAGTTAAACAATTATAACTTCTATTACTATAGGTAAGTTCGTATCCGCTCTGGATGCGAACGCAAACGCGCGTAAGTATCTAGAGTTGGGAAGCTATAATGGTCTGACCAACTAGATGTTAAGATGAAATCTAATTGGCTGTCATTACACTCGGAATCGTCTTATTTTCCTACTGTAAAACACGTAACCCGTTAGATACTTCATCTGACGGGTTACTTTTTTTACACTTTATTTTAGAAAAAGGAGCATGGACACATGACACGATCACACAAAATGAGATTAAGCTTCGCTTTATATTTAAATTACTTTGTGCATGGCATCGGACTATTAATTCTGACTCAAAATATGAGGGCCCTAAGCAGAGATTGGGGAACATCAATCGCAACCGTCTCCTACGTTATTTCCGGAATCGGAATTGGACGGCTCCTCGCTTACTATTTCCTTGGCAGTCTGTCAGACAAATATGGTCGTAAAAAGATCATTTACTTCGGCATGATCAGTTATTTAATCTTTTTCGTCGGTATTATTTTGACTAAAGATCTCAGAGTGGCTTACCTGCTCGCGATCCTGGCCGGTGTGGCGAATTCGGCACTTGACTCAGGAACCTATCCAACCTTCCTGGAAATAAACCGCAATAATGGCGCCGCAAATATTTTGATTAAAGCCGCGATGTCGCTTGGTGAATTTGTGCTTCCGATTTTCATCGGACTCAATGAAAATCTAGGCGGCTGGTATGGGATTAGCTTTGTCGTTGCCGCTGCAGTTTTACTAATCAATTTTTTCATGATCAGCAGCGTGCCGTTTCCCGTGCAGTCAGAGTCTGAGATGCCAAGCGATCCGCATGTGGTCTCTCCTCATAAACTTTCAAAATCAAAGATCGGCCTCATTGTGATTCTGTCTATCTACGGGTACACATCGATGGCCTTGATGATTCTCTTTACCCAGTGGATCACGCTTTACGGAATTGACGTGCTGCATATGAGCAATTTGCAGGCTCACTTCCTGCTCTCACTCTACAGTATCGGATCAATTGTTGGTGTTCTGCTCATTTTTACTATTTTACAGCGTGCACTGATCAGTGACGGGACATTAATTGTCATCCTGAACGGTCTTTCATTCGTTTTTCTTGCCATTGTTTGTTTTGCAACAAATGCTTTCGTGGTCAGTGCTGCATCCTTTATCTTCGGTGCCACAGCCGCCGGTGGCGTGATGCAGGTTGGATTGAACATCTTCAGTGCGCTATTCCCTCAGGCTAAGGGACGCGTAACCGGTATCTTTTTCTCATTCGGCAGCGTGGCTTCATTCACAGTGCCTCTTTTTACCGGCATGCTGTACACTATCGGCACAGCATACACTTTACGCAGCGACCTTGTCATTGCCGGTTTATCGCTAGTTCTTTGGATCATCGGTCAGCGATTATTGTCGCTTTCCAGCGAGAACGCCAATTATCAGGCAGAGCGCAGTTAAATCAATTTCATAGACTTATAGACTCATCGACTTCTGGATTCGAAGGTTCCTGCAAAACAGCAAAAGCTCAACGTGATTATGAATTGAAACATGACCAATGGGACGCGATAAGACCCAACGAATGCTGCTGAGCCGCGGACGTGGTCTCGTGTCTCTATCAAATTTCAAATAAAACCAGGTGATTGCGATGAGAAATTTAGAAACAAATCAGCAGCAAGGGTTGCGCGGTGAACTCCATGTACCCGGAGATAAAAGTATCTCCCATCGAAGCATCATTTTCGGTGCAATCAGTACCGGCGACAGCGAAATTACTCATTTTCTTCCATCAGAGGATTGCTTAACGACAATACACGCTTTTCAGGCAATGGGGGTTTCGATTGAGCGGACACGCGATCATGTCCTCGTGCACGGTGTCGGATTAGACGGCCTGCGTCAACCGAAACAGCCCATAAACATGGGGAATTCAGGGACAACCACTCGGCTCTTGCTTGGATTGCTCAGCGGGCAGCCCTTCACCACTGAACTATTCGGCGATCAATCGCTCAGCAGGCGGCCAATGAAACGCGTCACCGATCCGCTCAGTCAGTCAAGCGCGCGGTTTAAAATGACCGGCTATGGGAAACTGCCGATCACCGTCTATGGACGTCCGATGCGTCACGCCATTAACTACCGCCTGCCGATTGCCAGCGCTCAAGTGAAAAGTGCGTTGATATTAGCAGGACTGCTCGCGAGCGAGGTGTCAACGATCATTGAGAAGCAGCAAACCCGGGATCATACGGAACTCATGCTGCGGGCATTCGGCGGAAAAATTGAAAAGCAGGGTCTAACGCTTAAGGTGAGCGGGCGGCCGCAACTGACCGGTCAATCGGTCACGGTCCCCGGTGATCTCTCATCAGCTGCTTTTTTTATCGCCGCTACCACCCTTGTGCCCTGCAGCGCAATTACGCTCCACAATGTCGGATTGAACCCCACCCGTACCGGCTTTCTGCGCATCTTAAAACGGATGGGAGCCGACATCACCATTCAAGAGCAATCCAATCACGAGGAGTGCTCGGGGGATCTTTTCATCCGCACTGCGCCCCTGCACGCGATTGAACTGACAGCGGGCGACATTCCCAGCGTCATTGATGAACTGCCACTGGTTGCGCTCTTAGCAACACAAGCTGAAGGAACTACGAGAATTACCGGGGCTGAGGAGCTGCGGGTCAAAGAAACGGATCGAATCACCGTCGTGACTGCCGAATTACGAAAACTTGGTGCAGCAATCACGGAACTGCCAGACGGGATGATCATTAAAGGAAAGACATCGTTCACTTCTCCGAGCAGCAATCGTGTCGACTCGCATGGGGATCATCGCATCGGAATGATGCTCGCGGTAGCCGGCTTATTGGTTAAAGGGAACCTGGGATTGATGAACGAATCAGCCATCAATGTCTCCTATCCCGACTTCTTCGCCGATTTAAGTCAGCTTCTTCCCACCAGAAGGATTGCCCAATGAGAAAAACAATTGTCATTGACGGTCTGGGACTAATCGGAGGCTCCATTGCTTTGGCCATCCGTCAGAAGTGGCCGGAGCACAAGATCATCGGCGTCGACATTAATCAGCAGTCACTGGCGTACGCCAAAGAAAGAGGGATCATTACTGACGGCTTTACCCAACTGTCAGCCTGTGCCGAAAAAGCGGATGTCATCTTTCTAGCTGCTCCCGTCTCAATTATCTTGGCGCATATGGCACAACTGGCCCATCTGCAGTTGAAATCAGGAACGATCATTACTGATGTCGGCAGTACCAAAAAACAAATTCTGGCTAAAGCCTCCCTTTTTGCCGATCAGGAGATTACTTTTATTGGCGGTCATCCCATGGCCGGTTCACATAAGACAACGATTACTGCATCACGAGCTGACCTCTTTCAGAGTGCCTATTATTTCTTGATTTCCGATACGCTCACGAATCAGCGCACGCAAAAAGCAGCAGATGACCTGCAGACTTTGTTATCCGGCCTGAATGTCAAATGGCAGTTGATTTCGGCTGTGCAGCATGACCAAATTGTTGCTCAGATTAGCCATCTCCCGCATATTCTTGCGTCCGGATTAGTCAATATGACACAAGATGAATTCAGCGGCTCGCCTTTATCCTTGAAACTTGCTGCCGGAGGTTTCCGAAGTCTCACAAGGATTGCCTCCTCTGATCCCGAGATGTGGACAGACATCCTCGACAGCAATCGGCAGACACTTATTCAGAAAATTAATCAATTCAGCGAACAGCTGCAGCACGTCAAGGAAGCTCTTCTCCAGTCAGATCGTCAGGCCATTCGAAGCTACTTTCGACGTGCCAAGATCACTCGGGACAGTATCAATGCCCAGGCTGCAAAATTCGCACCCAATTTCTATGATTTACTCGTCAACATTCCCGACCGATCCGGTTCAATTGCCGAAGTAACAAAAATTTTGGCAGAAGCTAAAATCAGCTTAATCAATATTCATATTTTAGAAATCAGAGAAGAAATCAATGGTGTGCTGCAATTATCCTTTTCCAATCCAAACGATCTCGCGGAGGCAAGGATCACGCTCCAACAGCATGGTCTGTCCGTGGTACGAGGTGAATAAGTCATGATCAATAGCATATTAGTCGGTTTTATGGGAAGCGGAAAAACAACAATCGGGCAGCTCCTGGCAAAACACTTAGGTTGTCCTCATCTCGATCTGGACGCTCTCATTGTCGCCCATGAAGAAAAATCCATTAATCAAATTTTTGCTGACCAGGGTGAAGATTACTTTCGTTCGCTGGAGTCAGAAATACTTGCCACGGCTTTAGACCAGGACGGCATTCTATCCACCGGCGGGGGCACGCCAATTCGTCCCAACAATCGACAATTATTGATACAAGCTGGCGTCCCAGTCATCTATTTAAAAACCTCTCCGGAAGTGATTATTGACCGGTTGCAAGGCGATCAAAGCCGACCGCTCTTTCAATCACTAGACAAAAAGAAACTGATTCACCTGCACCAGGAACGAGAAAATGCCTATCGGCAATCGGCAACAATTAAAATTAACACCGATCATAAAGAACCGATGGAGATTGTTCGCAATATTTTAGAGACGATGGCTCTTGATACATCCATTCAACGTGCAAAATGAACCTTCCTGATGCAAGCGGAGCAATGAGGCTTTTGACGGGTAACGCTTCCTCTTCTGCGGATAACGCTTCCTCTTCTGCGGGATTCATTGCCTATTGGGCCAAAAACCAGCCCTCAGGCAATGAATCCCGTTTACTATCACAACAATAAGAAAATTACATATTTAGAATTTACTTGAAGATACATATTATCTATACTTATTAGTATGTATTTTAAAGGAAATTAAGTTGAGCTGCCGTGGAGTAGATGGCTGTTGCGCACGCAATCGCTGTCGTCGACAGTTCGCGCGAAAACGAAATAGGTTAGGGTGATTACTTTGGAAATACAAGTGACAAATGGTAAATCCATCGCATCGATGGTCTTAGGAATACTCTCGCTGACCATTCCTTATCTAGGATTTATACTGGGTATTATTGCCATTGTGTATTCACGGAAAGCAAGCAAAGAAATTGCATCTAGTGATCAAAATGGCAAAGGAATGGCGACCGCTGGCCTCGTCACAGGTATTATCAGTGTGTCTTTATACGCGATTGTCATTATATTTATTGCTGTTATCGTAATCCTAACAACAGCAACCTCCTCTACTTCTTAATTTGCTCAAAATTTCCTCTACATTTATCACAAGCGAGGCGCCGTTTTTTGCCAGGCATCTCGCTTATTTTCCGTTTTTCGCATGATAAAGATTTATCTGTTTTAAAAATAGTTTCGTGCGGTGATGCTGTATTGAACTTGTTCAATATTAATGTTATTATTTATTCAATCGTCTCAATTTTTGCTAGATTCTAATCCATTCAAGAAATTTGTATCTATCTGATTTGATAAACTTTTAAGTATGGCCAGTCAGCTGCACTTTAACAGTCAATTGCACCTTCGAATTCCCGGTAGATTAACGGATTTCATGGCTGTATATGTTGCACTCTTTTATTATAAGAATTATTGTCTTAAAATTCAAATAATTATCCAAAAGAATTCCCCGTCATAATAATCTTATAAAAAAGGAAGGTCTTTTCATGTCGAAAACGCTCTATAAGAACATGTCGCTATTCACCGGTGCCGATGATCATTTCCTAGCTAATGCCTCACTTATCGTTGATCAGACAACCGGCAAAATTACTGAAGTCATTCCCGAGAATGCAAGCACAGCTGATAAGACCGTCGACCTCGGCGGAAAATTCGTGATGCCTGGTTTAATAAACGCGCATACGCACATCACCTCCGATCCCGCCGGGGAGCTGGAACCACTCGGCTCGCCGAATCTGACGCCGATTGTCGCGACGAAAATCGCCATCGATAATCTGCGCGATCTGCTCGAACACGGCGTGACCTACATCCGCGACGTTGGTGCAGACAATGATGTCGACATTCAATTGTCAAAGCTGGAACGCAGCGGCCATCTATTCAGTCCCGGTATTGTTGCCTCGGGTCGTCCGCTGGCCATGACCGGCGGCCACTTTTGTACGGTCAGCTATGAAGTGGACAGCCCGGACGAAGCCCGCAAAGCCGCTCGCCAAGCGCTGAAAAACGGAGCCGACAACATCAAACTGATGGCGACCGGCGGTGTCTCATTCGGTGGCGAAACGCCAAATGATGTTCAGCTTACTGAGGACGAATTACGGGCAGCTGTCATTGAGGCCCATCATAAGGGAAAAACAGCAAATGCCCATGCGCAAGGAACGGAAGGCATTAAAAATGCTTTGCGTGCTGGCGTTGACTCCGTGGAACACGCTTTTTACTTGGATGATGAAGCGATACAGATGTTTTTGGAGCGCGGGACGTACATTGTACCAACACTCGTCGCCGTCTATGGCATCTCGGATCGCGGAATGGATCTACCGGATTTCATGCTGGATATCGCCAAGAAAGTTAAAGAGGACCATGTCCGCAGTATCGCTAGAGCTGCAAAGGCAGGCATCAAGCTCGCCATGGGAACAGATGCTGGTACGCCGAATAATGACTTCAAAAATGATTCTGCGTTCGAATTGGAACTGATGGTAGAAGCCGGTTGCACCCCACTTCAGGCCTTGCAATCAGCTACGGTTAACGCTGCTGAATTATTGCAGATCGACAACGCATATGGCACGCTCGAGGCAGGAAAATATGCCGACTTTATCGTGCTCGAACATAATCCACTTGAGGGTATCAAGGCCGTTCAAGGTGAAAAACAAGTCTTCAAAAAAGGCGTCCAAGTAAAATAAAAGTAATCATTCCTTGTCTTGACCAGTCAGTCGGTACATTTTTTCTGAAATACACTTAAGGAGAGAACAATGACCCAAACACTCTATAAGAATTTGTTCCTATTTTCCGGTGCCGATGATCATTTTCTGACGAATGCCTCGTTCATCGTTGATCAGGCGACCGGCAAGATCAGCGAAGTCAATCCCGAGAATGCAAGCGCAGCTGATGAAACGGTAGACTTCGGAGGGAAATATGTGATGCCGGGATTAATTAACGCGCATACGCACATCACCTCCGATCCCACCGGCGAGCTGGAACCACTCGGCTCGCCGAATCTGACACCGATTGTTGCGACGAAAATCGCCATTGATAATCTGCGCGATTTGCTTGAACACGGCGTAACCTACATTCGTGATGTCGGCGCAGACGATGACGTCGACATTCAACTGGCGAAGTTGGAACGCAGCGGTCATCTGCTCAGTCCCGGCATCGTTGCCTCGGGTCGTCCGCTGGCCATGACCGGCGGCCACTTTTGTACGGTCAGCTATGAAGTGGACAGTCCGGATGAAGCCCGCAAAGCCGCGCGCCAAGCACTGAAGAATGGGGCAGACAATATCAAACTGATGGCAACCGGCGGCGTTTCATTTGGCGGCGAAACTCCCAATGATATTCAGCTCACTGAAGATGAATTGCGCGCAGCTGTCGTTGAGGCCCATCATAAAGGAAAAACGGCAAATGCTCATGCCCAAGGAACCGAAGGCATTAAAAATGCGGTTCGCGCTGGCGTCGATTCAATTGAACATGCTATTTTTCTTGACGACGAAGCCATTCAAATGATTCTGGATCACGGGACGTACATCGTTCCAACATTGATGGCTCCTTATGCCATTAACCAGCATTCAGAAGAGCTTCCGCCTTCAATGGTCGAACTCTCCGAACGCGTTCAGCAAGCTCATACGGAAAGCATCGGCAGAGCCGCACAAGCGGGGCTCCCTCTCGCCATGGGAACAGACGCTGGAACACCGTATAATAATTTTAAAAATGATTCAGCATTTGAGTTGGAACTTATGGTAGAAGCCGGATGCACCCCGCTCCAAGCAATGCAGGCTGCCACCAGCAACGCCGCTTGTTTATTACAGATTGATAGCAACTTCGGTACGCTAGAAGCAGGAAAATATGCCGACTTCATCGTGTTGGCAGATAATCCACTTGAAAATATAAAGTCCGTTCAAGGGGAAAAACAGGTTTTTAAAAAAGGCATCCAGATAAAATAAATAACCGATCATCGGACATTATCGTTCATGGCCCAATCCTAGAGACAAAATTTGTTTGTCTCTAGGATTTTTTTATTCGCTTAACGTCAAACACAGTGTCACTTATTTCTGGGTGCTGAAACCAGCTGGCAGATAATAAAATAACTCAAACAAAAAAATTATTATCTGGATTTGTCGTATAATCATTGATATCTTTAACATCTTGGATGGCATTCTCTGCTGGTACCGATAAACCGGCAATCTTTAGCATTGCCCTCATCCTAGAAACGATATTCATTTTAAAGCGCAAACAATTATTTAATTAAAGCACTTGCAAAAACAAGCTTAAGGGTGTAGCATTATCACTATCGAAGGATTGTTACCGCTAACATAAAAGTGGGCAAAACCTGTCGCAGATAATAGCGTGTGAGCTGGTGGTTAGCTGATGCTGTTGTTATTTCGCGGGCAGGTTTTTTTATATCAAAAATGGAGAAAAACATATGAAAGTTAAGCAGGTTTTTAATAATAACGTTCTTCTGGCGTCTGAAGGGGACCGTGAAGTCGTACTGCTTGGACGAGGTATCGGCTTTCAGAAAAAATCGGGGATGCTGGTCGATAATAGTGAGGTCAGCCAGGTTTTTGCTCCTATCGATGACAAATGGTTTTCGTTGTTTCATGATCTGATGAGCGATCTTTCCCCAGCTTACTTGGAGTTAGCGGCACAAATAATCCAGATGTCAGCTAAGACGCTGGGCACAAAATTCAATGACTATTTATTGATCTCGCTGATGGATCATATTAGTTTTGCAGTTACGCGCTATAAAAGGAAAATGATTATCCGCAACGAAATCCTGTGGGAGATAAAAAATTATTATCCGAATGAATACCAGGCAGGAAAAAGAGCTCTGACACTGATCAACGAACGTTTTAATGTCAATCTGCCGGATGATGAAGCTGGTTTTATTGCCATGAAATTTGTTGAAAGCAGTCTGGAGCATCCGGAGAGCAGCAGTACTATCAGGATGACCAAACTGATCGGCGACATCTTGCAGATCGTCCAATATCAGTTGAATACCACGCTTGATCCAGAGTCGATCAGCTATCGCCGTTTTTTAGTGCATCTGCGTTTTCTAGCTGAGCGGATCATGCGGAAAAAGCGCACATCCGATGATACAGACGATCGTTTTCTGTTTCAGCATTTAGTCAACAAATATCCGACTTCATTTGAATGTACGAAAAAGGTGGATGTTTTTATTAAGAAAAATTTAAAAGTTGACCTTTCGCTTAATGAACGAATTTATCTGACCTTGCATATCCAACGAATCTTAGATGAACTTAATAAGAAAAATGAATAGTGTGGGATTGTAACTATTGAATTAGGCAAAACCCAAGTCACTATGAGACAAAGACCTTGCAGTCGTCGTCTGATAGTGACTTGGGTTTTTATTTTCAAAAAAAGTGGCAGAGGTGAGTCAAATGAATTACGAAAAATTAGCAGCAGACATCTTAGAAAACATTGGTGGAAAGGATAACATCAATTCTGCCTGGCATTGTGCGACGCGCCTGCGTTTCAGACTAAAAGATCAATCAAAGGCCGATACGGCTAAGATCGAAAATTTAGATGGTGTTATCACGGTGGTCAAATCTGCGGGACAGTATCAAGTCGTCATTGGGAACGCGGTAGCTAACGTTTTTGACGCATTAGCGCAAATGGCTGGGCTGGAGAGCGAAGAGAAGAAAGACCAGCCTGAAGAAAAAGAGAAGAACGTTATTAATCGATTTATCGGTTTTATTTCCGGAACTTTTACACCATTCCTAGGGGCATTGGCTGGGGCAGGTGTTCTGAAAGGTTTACTGGCTTTATTCGTCGCGCTTAAAGTATTGAGTACGACAAGCGGAACGTATGAAATTTGGTATGCAGCCGGTGATGGTGTATTCAACTTTTTACCGATTTTCCTAGCTTTCACCGCTGCGAAGAGACTAAAAATCAACCAATTTGTTGCTGTTGCTCTAGCTTCGGCACTGGTTTACCCAACTTTAGTAACGGTCGCCAGCAGATCGCAAGTATTGCATTTTTTAGGAATACCTGTTATTCCGACAACCTATACTTCGTCGGTTATCCCGATCCTTCTGGCCGTTTGGGTTCTGTCCTATCTTGAACCGGCATTGAATAAAATATTTTCTGAAGCCATCAGAAATATTTTTACTCCGCTCTTTTCATTAGTTATTATGGTACCGTTGACACTGATTGTCGTGGGACCTTTGGGCTCTTCGGTCGGAAATATTTTGGCGACAGCCGTTTCATCCGTTTATAATTTTGCACCAGTAGTTGCCGGTGTCATCATGGGCGCCTTCTGGGAGGTCTTTGTTATCTTCGGTGTTCACTGGACATTTGTCCCGGTAATAATGAACAATATCAGCAAAATGGGTTATGATAACCTGTCCCCGATCCTGGGAGCCGCTGTTTTGTCACAGGCCGGCGCTGCCTTAGGTATCTTCTTGAAAACCAAAAATAAAAAACAAAAAGCTTTAGCAGGATCTGGTGTGATTACGGGTATTTTCGGTATAACTGAACCAATTATTTACGGACTGACTCTCAAATTAAAACGCCCGTTTATCTGTGCTGTTATCGCGGGTGGCATCGGCGGAGCAATTATCGGAAGTTTCCAGGCAAGAGCAAACTCAATTACATTGCCTAGTTTATTGGCCATTCCAACCTATTTAGGGAAGGGTTTCATTGGTGTCTTGATCGGAATTGCGGTAGCATTCATCTTGGGAGCAGTCTTAACCTACTTCTTTGGTATCCGTACTTCCGATGAGCAGGAAAAAGCTGAAAAAGGTGAAGAAATCATCGCACCTGTCGACGGACCGGTCATTCCTTTAACTAGTGTTGCAGACGAAGTTTTTGCTTCTGAAGCAATGGGTAAGGGAATCGCCGTCAAACCGGCAAACAATGAAATCGTTTCACCCGTAGACGGAACGGTTAGTGCTGTTTATCCAACAGGACATGCGATTGGAATTATTTCCGAGCAGGGTGCGGAGATACTGATTCATATTGGGATCGATACCGTTAAACTCAATGGAAAATATTTCGAGACGAAAGTTAAAAAAGATCAGCATGTCAGCTTGGGTGATAAATTGATTGCTTTTGATCCCGACAAGATCGCAGAAGCCGGCTATGATAATACGGTGATGATGATTGTGACGAATACCAAACAATACCAGGTCGAGACAACTGAACAGACATTGGCTAACCATAATTGGTTATTAAGACTGCAATTATTAAATGATTAAAAATCTGCAATGAGGAGTGGTACGATGTATAAAAATCATTTTCCAACTCAATTTCCTTCGGATTTTCTGTGGGGCGGGGCAACTGCTGCCAATCAGATCGAAGGTGCATGGAATGTTGATGGCAAGGGCCTGACAACGGCTGAAGTGGTGCGCAAGGCCGATGATCGCAAGAAAATGTCGATGAATCTGGTTAATGAAGCATCCATTCAAGAAGCAATCAAAGATGATACCACTACTCATTATCCGAAACGCCGTGGCATTGATTTTTATCACCACTATAAAGAAGATATCCAACTTTTTGCGGAAATGGGATTTAAGGTATTTCGCTTTTCAATTGCATGGTCACGGATTTTTCCTAATGGTGACGATGCCGAGACCAACGAAAAGGGCTTGGAGTTCTATGATCAGATCCTTGACGAGCTTGAAAAATATAAGATCGAGCCTCTGATCACTCTGTCACATTATGAAATGCCATTAGCATTGACGCAAAAGCAGAATGGTTGGTTAAGCCGCAAAACGATCAGCAATTTTACTCGCTACACGGAAGTCGTGTTCAGACGCTATCGTGGGCGTGTCCGCTACTGGCTGACATTCAATGAGATCAATACCGGAACCTGGGGATTTCATGAAACAGGTGTGCTCGATGATCAGCTGAGTGAAAAAGAAAAGGAAAATGTGCGCTATCAGGCGCTCCATCATCAATTAGTTGCCAGCGCATTGGCGACGAAGCAGCTGCATGAGATCGATCCTTCAGCCAAAATCGGCTGTATGCTGGCACGAATGCAGACTTATCCAGCAACCAGCAGGCCGGAAGATGTCAGGGCAGCGCAGCTAGAGGATCAGAAGAATCTCTTCTTTACGGATGTTCAAACGCGCGGCGAGTATCCGGAATTTATGAATCGCTATTTTGCAGAAAATGGGATCGAATTGAAAATCGAACCGACGGATGAGCAGATCCTTGCTAATTATCCGGTTGATTTTGTCAGCTTCAGTTATTATATGACAACGGTCACCAGTGCCAATCAGGGAAAAGAAGTCAACGGCAATTTGGCGACTGGGGGACGAAATCCGTACTTAGAAGAATCCGACTGGGGCTGGCAGATAGACCCTATCGGGTTGCGGATCACGCTAAATGAAATGTGGGATCGCTACCGCAAACCACTTTTTGTCGTTGAAAACGGACTTGGTGCGCTGGATAAGCTGGACAATGGAAAAGTGCATGATGATTACCGCATTGACTATCTGCGCAAACATATTGAACAGATGAAGGAAGCCATTAAAGATGGTGTTCAGCTAATGGGTTACACCATGTGGGGACCGATCGACCTGATTAGCTTTTCAACATCTGAAATGTCAAAACGCTATGGCTTTATCTATGTGGATCAAGATGATGATGGCAATGGAACGCTGAAACGTATCAAGAAAGATTCATTTGATTGGTTTAAACAAGTTATTGCTTCAAACGGTGAGGATTTATAAAGCTGGCGATGTTTAAAAATAATGTTGTTTTCTAGCAAAAAGCGAGAGGCGAAACGCCTGCTGGAACAAAATGGGTTGAAAATTCGAAGAATCGAATTTTTGACCCATTTTTATGCAGGCACAGAGCCGCCGCTCTGTTAAGCTATTTGAGACTAAGAAATATGTGAAAAATGAAACGAGTTCTATACATAAGCGTTATAATAATCATCGAATTCCATTAAGATTCCACTTGAAATAGATGGTCAAAAAATCACGTGATGTTTAAAATCAGTCAGTTTGTGGATTCGATCCCAGATAATATTTTTATGCCAACGTATTCCACTTTGCCCGATCACTATTGCAATGTTATTAGAGGTGTGCTTCTGTCTACTCACGCTCGAATCTTTTCTGGGCCTAAAATTTAAGAAATGTCCGAAGAAAGTCTCCCGAAGAAATATTTTTGTCCAAAACAAAAAGGTATCGCAATATTGGATCTTGGATACCTTTCGATTTTTTACTTTTCCCAATAAAAGATTTTCAAACCTCTCCTGGCGGAAGTCACCATGTTCATTTATTTAATAAATTTTTCAATAACTTCGGCGACAACGCCTTCGTTATTATCTGCATTTGTCGTATAATCACAGATAGCTTTAACCTCTTGGATCGCATTTCCTGCTGCAACAGATAAGCCGGCAATTTTTAGCATCGCTATATCATTATAGTTATCGCCGATAGCAATAGTATTCTTCAGATCAATATTTAATAGTTTGGCAAGATCCGATAAACCTTTGCCTTTATCAACACCAATCGAATTAAACTCCATATAGCGATTTGATGAGTAGCTTACAGTACAATGTCCACTTGTTAAGTCTTGCATGATCGGTTGCAAAGACATCAAAAAAGATAAATCACGGTGGTGAAAAACAATTTTTGTTAGAGACTCATGCTGCAAAAAATCAACAGTATTCTTACTCACGGACGTAAATTCTAAGTGTTGATTATTAAGTCGCTTTTGTTCATCATCGGTTATTCGAAAAACATAGAACTTGTCACTTGTATACACATGGATACAAACATCATGCAGCATACCAAATTCAAAAATTTGTTTCATAATATCAAATTCCAATTCTTTGAACTGAAGGAGACGGCTGTTCTTATTTTCTGTCAGTGTCCCGCCGTTATTGGAGATGACATATTCCTCCGATTGATTTATCAGATCCAAGGCACTTAATTCTTCGTTAACGGAATAATAACCTCTTCCTGTCGCGGGTACGAATTTAATTCCATAATCTTCACGTGCTCTTCTTATGCTTTCAATATTTTTCTGACAGATTACATGCTCATCGTTCAATAATGTTTCATCCAAATCGCAGGCAATTAATTGATAGACCATTACAAGAATTCCCTTCTTAAAAATTATATCAACCGCTCCTTCTTTCTTCAAAATGTGACGATTGTTTATTGACTGGCTAACTTAAGCTTCCGAATTGAATTCTTCATTTCAGGAATGTTATCATGTAGCTTAAGTATGGTACTTCCAACAAAGACACCATCTGCACCTGATTTTTTAACAGATTGCACATCATCTGCCGTTCGAATACCAACACCGCAATATATTGGCCGAGAAATACCAAGATTTCTTAACCTGCTAATACAATCCTTAAGTGTCGGGAACTTTGGATTAATCTCTCCATGTGAAGGTTTAGCCTGCAAATAAATAAATCCATTTGAACAAACAGCAGACTCTATCTCATTCTCAGGCATATGAAATTGAATATAGCAGCTCACTCTCAAACCACTTTGGATCATCTTATCTTTAACATCTGGTTTCTGTATTCCAACCAAGATGACATCACCAAAATCATTGGTCTTACAAAAATGAATAAAATCAGTCAGTCCAATGTCCAGAACTGTATTTTCATAAACTAATACAATAAATTTAGTACCTGGCAGGTTAGATTTGACTTGTTTCATCTCATTCATATAGACGGTATAATCATCACAATCTTCTAATGCTTTTTTCATCCGACCAGCAATAAAATCGTTTTCCAAAAAGGGATTGCTGCTTGGAAAATCAATTTCAATAACGTCGCATCCCGCTTGAACATAGTTTTCAGCCATCTGTTTACTGTGTTCCAATGTGGGGAACCCGTTTGATAAATAACAAATTAAGTTCATCTGACCGCTCTCCCATAATAGCAATCTAGCAGCAGCTCAGCAAAACCAGCTTCATCCGGGTTGATCGGGTTAGTCTTTGTACAGCCATCTGCTTTTGCAATCCTCGCCATTTTTTCTTTTTGGTTATTGAAATCTTGTTCGTTTGGAATAATTTCTTTTAATGTCCTATTAATACCCAATTGCTCATTAAGTCCATCGACGAGTTCTGCTAAATCTTCATTCCCAAGTTTCTTCCCGAGTTCTTTATAGATCTGATCAGCATACGGAGCTTGACTATTATACCGGATAATGTACGGAAGAATAATGGCATCAGCCAAGCCGTGAGAAATATGATAGAACCCACCGATTGTATGCGCCAAAGAATGTACAATACCAAGTGACACATTTGTAAAAGCAAGGCCTGCCATCATCGCCGCAATCATCATGTGATTTCTTGCATCTAAATTTTCTCCATCAGCAAAAGCCTGAGGCAAATATCTAACAATATCGCAGGCCGCCTGTGTAGCGAGAACATCGGAAACATAATTTGCACGATTAGAAACAAGTGATTCAATCGAATGCGTAAGCGCGTCCATCCCTGTTTCAGAGGTTATATGAGCAGGCATTGAAAGAGCTACCTCTGGATCACAAATTGCAATATCAGGCATCATTTCCATATTTCCCAAACCGTGTTTTAGACCTGTCTCGTCATCACTAATGACAATTGATCGAGAAACTTCACTCGCAGATCCACTTGTAGTGGGGATGCACATAAATCTGGACTTTTCTCTCAACTTAGGAAAAGACTTTGCACTTAACAAGTCGGAAAGTGTTTTTAATTCTGGATGTTCATAATAAACCCACATTGTTTTTGCAGCATCCATCACAGACCCACCACCAAGACCGACAATAAGATCGGGTTTGAACTCTTTTATATACTCAGTTCCTTTCCAAACAACAGAGAAAGAGGGATCAGAAGGAACACCCTCAAAGAGACCAACTGCAGCACCGTTATCTGAGAAGAGATTCGTAACTTTGTCTAGAACGCCATTACGTTTCATGCTTGATCCTCCGATGACAAGGAACACCCTCTTCTCTGGTATCTTTTTAATATAATCTAAAGCTCCTGCTCCGAATAATAACTCATTTCCTGCCAATTTCATTGGACGCATCATCTTGTAATCTCCTATCATGAATATAGATTCCCTCTAGTGCAATTCTGCAAAGTAAATCCTCAGCCGCTGTTCGATTATCTACAGACATTTGTTGCTGTAAATTTGACGACACTGTTGCCAAAGTCAATACACTAGTTTGTATCCCCATTAATTGCCCCAAAGTGAGAATGCACGATGACTCCATGTCTACACCTAAAATGCGATTCTTTTTCAACTTTTCAAAAGTCCGATAATAGTCAAAATCCAATTCTTTCCCAAGCTTTGACTCATGCATCATCGAGTAAAATCCGTCCATAGAGCAAATCACACCATTGTGATAATGTGCTTGGGCTTCTGCCACAGCATGATTCAGCGAATCAACAAGATTAAAGTTAGCTACAGCAGGATAAGCCTTGTCAACATAGGTTGTACTTGTGCGTTCATTTCTGACACAAGCAGTGGGAATAATAAAATCACCGAGCATATTTTTATCTAAGGTCATGATTGTTCCCATGCGCACAGAAACTTTCATTCCGGATTGGTACAACTCTTCCATGGCAATTGCAGCCGATGGTGCACCAATCCCTGTGGAGGTGATCGTTACAGGAACATCTTTATAGAGACCGGTATATGTATTGAACTCCCTGTGGAAGCCAATCTTCTTCGGATTTTTCAGATATTTCTTAAGAATTTCAACACGCCAAGGATCACCAGATAGAATGACATTCGCTGCAATATCTTGTTCCCTCAATTTCATATATAATGTTTCCATGTTTTTCCCACTTTCATATCCATTAAAAATCACAGGATGTTAGGTAGTTCTTATACCTTTCCAGCAGATCCTCTTGACTCGGAAGATTCGTACAACATCCCTCAGACTCCAGAACAAACGATGCGAGTGTCGCGCCTAAACCGGAACAGGTAGCTATATCATAGTTACTCAGATAGCCATAGATAAAGCCTGATAAATATGCATCACCAGAACCCGTCGTATCAACAATATCTTGGCATGAGTAAGCGGGGAGTTTGCCACTCGACCACCCCTTGTCATTTTTCTGGTACCAAATGCTTCCCTTGCTTCCGCAAGTGGTCACAATAACTTGAGCACAGCCTTTCTGAAATAAGTCTGTGATGCGACAGTCAAGTTGTTGCTCGATTTCATCTTTTTCCGTGTCATTAGAAAAAACAATCGTTGCATACTTCAATACTTCGATTAGAAAAGCTATTGGAAAAGCATTAGTGTCTAATTTCATACCAAAAACAAGAGGAATATGATGCTTTTTACATTTTTCAAAGAAAATCTGATTATCACGCATCGAACCAACCGTCATTACTGCTAGTTTTGCATTTTCAAATAAATGATCATTTAAATAGCTGCTATATTTCTCATCCATTGCTCCAGGATGAAATAGAGTCACATGATTGCCTTGCGGGTTCTCAATAAGATAAGAGGAAGAGGTGAGTTCCCCATCAATCTTTGTCAAACCTTCGAGCGAAATGTCATGCTGCAGCAAAAAATCTTTAAAACCGATTGATTCATAATCGTCACCGACTCGGATAATGGGCAAAGCTTTTTTCTTCAACATACTCAACGCGACGGCAATATTCACGGAGCATCCGCCGTAATAAATTTTGGTGTGGTTTTTATTGTTAATAAGCGAAGTAAAGCCTTCCTGTGCAGAACGATTAATCTTTATAATCCGATCCATACTGACATAACCTGTGGTCAGAACATCATAATTCATTAAAGATCACCTTTTTCTAATCTGAACGAGAACTCCTTCATTGTCAGAACTTCGCCAAAATACTTATCAATATCTGTTAAATGGACTTCATTGACAACATCAGAATTCGTCGCAACGCATTCCCGGATAACAACCGGATGATAATTCAGATAGTAGGCGTCCGTAACTGTGGCTCGGATACAACAATTCGTCTTTGTTCCAACAATCACGGTATTTTCAATAGCATGCTCCCGCAATACTAAATCCAAATCCGTCCCGAAGAAGCCGCTATAGCGCCTTTTCTTTATGATATAATCTTTCTCTTCATCGACATCCAGCATTGGATCAATATTTTCTCCACCACTTCCTTCAATACAGTTGGGTCGCATCGTCTCAAGGTTCTTGTCATATTTTCCTTTTCGATAGCAATGCTGCAAAAATACAATAAGATAACCTTTCTGCCGGCACCAACTAATGGCTTGCTGAATTTTCGGTAAAATCATTCGATTTTGCGGATAATAGACCAGCCCATGTGGATTCGTAAAATCATAAACCATATCGACAACCAATAAAGCAGTTTTACTCAAATTTGTAACCTCTCATTCGATTGTTCTTATTTCTGAAAATAGAAACCAGAGTTAAAACCAGAACCATTCCTATATAAGGGGCGATATTAAACAGACCCGCAGCCGCGTGTGCATAGATGCTTAGGTCAACAGAAAGCGCCCAGGCGAGTCCGAACACCATAGCAAATAACGAGGAAGTCCCGGGTCTTCCTTGTCCGCAATAGATAGCAGCAATGGCGATAAATCCGCGTCCGGCTGTCATATTATTAGTAAAAAGCATCAAATTTTCCATAGATAGATTGATTCCGGCCAAAGCGGCAAGTACAGCACCAATCAAAACAGCTATATATTTATAGAAGTCAGCGTGTATACCAACACTTCTAGCCGCATCCTCATCTTCACCCACTGTCCGCACATAAACACCCGTTTTCGTCCGATACATGATCACCCAGACGATAAGAATGAACAGAAAGGAGAGGTAGGTAATAAAAGTATGACCACTGACTATCCTCCCAATCACGGGTATGTTATCAATTAAAGGCAAATTCACCTTAAAGACAGATACGCTAATCGATTTTTCATAAATATTCGAGGAATTCATTAGTCGTAAAACAAAGGCTGCAATCCCGGAAACAATCATATTGATGCCGAGACCAACGACAATAACATTCCCTTTGAGCGTTATACCAAGGAACGAAAAGAGCAACCCAAGAACCAATCCCGTTAATAGAGCACCCGTGATTGAGAGAGATATACTGCCTGTTAGTTTAACAAGCAACATGGAAACAAAAGCGCCGGATAGCATCATGCCTTCCAAAGCAATGTTCAGCACATTCGCCTTGTAAGCAAAGCAACCGCCAATCACGCAGAGAATAATCGGCGTGCTATAGAGAATGGTGTCAAATAAAATATTTTCAATCAACAGGTCTTCCCCCTATGCTGCCTTTTTATGAAACAAAGATTTTACCCGTTCAGACAAATCAGTATGATAATTAAGAAATCTCACTGCAAGAAACAAGATTAACAGGCTTTGGATTACAGCAATAATTTCCTGGGGAACACCGGTAAAAATATCTATATCTTGGCTACCATTCTTTAGAGCACTATAGAAAACTGCCGCAATTAAAACTCCCACTGGATTATGACCGCCTAGTAAAGATACCAACATCCCATCCCAGCCCATTCCTGGATTAGCAGAAAAATTCAGCGTATAACTATATTGATCACTGAGCATATATCCCGCACCGCCCAAACCAGCAAGAGCCCCACTAATCATCATCAGTGTCACAATTTTATTGCCCACGTGCATTCCCGACGCTTCAGCAAAATTCGGATTTTTTCCTATAGCTGTTATTTCATAGCCAAGGACCGATTTTTTCATCACCAGATACATGAGCAAAAACACAGCCAATGCTACAAAAAAGAAGAAGGTCAGCCGAGTTCCCCAAAGCCTCTGAAACATGACGCTTTTTGGTATCATCGGAGTGGTTACATATCCTGAGCCATTGTCTCGAAACACGCTGGTTGTCAAAAATTCCAGAACGGTTGACATTGCATAATTAAGCATTAAGGTAACGACCATTTCGTTGACTTTGAAATATTTTTTTAATAGCGCCGGTATAAGCGCAAACAGCATCCCACCGGCAACACCGGTCAACAGACAAATCAATTGAGCCAAAAATCCCGGAACAGGTTTCAGATATAAAGCGACAATTCCCGCGATAAATCCGCCTAATACAAATTGTCCCTCAACTCCCATATTAAAAATATTTGCTTTGAAGGTTACTGCAATCGCAAGTCCGGTTAAAATCAGTGGTGCCGCGCCATGGAGCGTATAAGCCAGACCCTGAGCTGTGAAAAGGGATTGACCAAAGAGTATTTGATAAGTTGTAAAAGGGTTTTGTCCAATTAAAGCAATAATAATTCCGCCGATAAACAAAGCCAGAATAACAGGCAGCAGCGAATTAATTATACTTATGGCAAGACGTTTTCCTGACACTTTTTACACCCCCCCTGCTCATCAGAAATGCCGGCCATTAATAATCCAATTTTTTCTTGTGTCGCTTCCTGTGAGGCCATGCAGCCGACAATATTCCCCTTAAACATAACAAGTATCCGATCCGCGAGAGTCAAGATTTCCGATAATTCACTTGAGATCAGCAAAATACCATTTCCATTATTTCTATACTCAAGCAATTTGTTATGGATATACTCAATGGATCCAATATCTACACCACGTGTAGGTTGACAGGCAACCAGCATTAGCGGACGGTTTTCCAGTTCCCTGGCAACAATCAATTTCTGAGCATTGCCTCCGGAAAGCTGGCCGACAGTCCCCTCTTTGTCGCCAACGCGGATATCGAATTGTTCAATATAATGATCTCTCAGGCGATCAATCTCATGATAATTTAAAAGTGACCAATGACTCATAGATGATTTACGATGGTAACCAGCAATACAGTTATCTGACAATGACATCGTTGTACATAAACCTCGGGAAAATCTATCCTCCGGAATGATGCCGATTCCGTTATTTCTGCATTGATCCGGCCAACAGTTGGTCACTTCCCTTTGATTCAAAAAGACGTGTCCTTCCTTTATACTTTTTAATCCGGTCAATGCATCAATCAATTCAGACTGACCATTTCCTTCAACCCCTGCAATCCCTACAATTTCGCCCTTATTTACTGAAAAAAAAATGTCATCCAGTACTTTTCTTCCCTGACTATTCGTCGCCGACAGATGACTCACTTTATATATCTCTTTCTGATCTTCTATTTTTTTATGGTGATTGGTGACATGGAGCACCACATGGCGGCCAACCATCATTTGTGCGAGTGCCGCTTCAGTTGTTTCTTCCTTTTTGACATTTTCGATAACTTTTCCATGTCTAATGACCGTTATATTGTCTGCCATTTCCATGACTTCTCTCAATTTGTGCGTGATAATGATGATCGTCTTTCCATTTCGTCGCAATTCTTTTATGGTTTCAATTAGTTCGTCTACTTCTTTTGGTGTCAATACCGCTGTCGGTTCATCAAAAATCAACACTTCGACATTCCGAGCAAGCATTTTTAAGATTTCAATTCTTTGCTGCTCGCCTACTGATACATCTTCTACTTTAGCTAGAGGATCCAATTTGAATTTATATTTCTGAATCAGGTCGCTGACCATCTGAATTTCTTTCTTTTTATCAATGAAAAGCTTTCTTTTCACTAACTCTTTGCCAAGAAGCACATTCTCATAAACCGTTAGACTGGGCACTAATTTAAAATGCTGGTGGACCATTCCAAGTCCTCCGCTGATTGCATCAGCAGGAGATCGATAAACAACTTTTTTTCCTTTGTATAAGATGGTCCCGGAGGTTGGCTTAAGCATGCCATACAGCATATTCATTAATGTTGTTTTTCCGGCACCATTTTCACCGACAATGCATCTGATTTCATTTGCCTTTATAGACAAATTTATTTCATTATTCGCAATAAAGGTCCCGAACTTTTTTGTCAAGTCGACTGTCTCAATAATATTCATAATGACCTCCCGATTGACCTCCCGTTTCCTAGCGAATTAGCAAATATAAATTAGCCATATTTGTTTTAAAAAAATGAATACAAGATAGATATACTACTGTATCCACAATGAATAAATCACTTAAATGTTACGTTCTTCAATGATGAAGAATGGAACTTTTCACCGATTTGTGCATTGGTAATTTTTATCTGTCCGTTATTAATCTTTTTCTTAATAGCTGTCAGTTCTGACTGAACGTCTTTCCATTTCTTTTGTGCTTTTGCCGTTTTCGCAATGTGCGCATGTAAGGTTGACATATCCGTTATCCCTGTTGCTCCAGAAGCCAATGAATAATTTTGAACCCGATTCATCTTTTTGAGTGAACCGTGTACTAGTGCATCGGTCAGCTTGTAAACAGGGACTTGTGTATTTTTCAATGTACTTGTCAGAACGTGGCCTGGTTGCTGGCTGTCCTTATTAGCATCAACTTGAATCGCTAGCTTGCCCGCCTGTTTTGCTTTGGCTGTAACACCATCGCCAACAACACCCGCACTGGCAAAAACAACATTTGCGCCTTTGTTAAAGTAGCTTCCTGAAAGTGAACTACCGAGTGCCGGATCTGTGAAGCCGGCGTTGAAATTCGTGAAATAATTGTAATGAACACCGAGTTGATGTGCCACATAATTGACACCTTCAACATAACCATCGGAAAATACGGTAATTCCATTTGAATTTGTTCCACCGATAAATCCAACTGCACGTTCTTGAGACGTTGGAGTAAGTTTATAATCTTTGCCAAGTAACGTTTTAGCATTCTCATTAACCAAAACACTAGCAGCACCCGCAAGAAATGAGGCCTGATGCACATTAAACATGACTGAAATAACATTCTTATAAAGCGTCTTTCCATGACTATTCACATTAGGATTGTCATTAAAAACGACGAACGTTGTATGGGGAAATTGTTTGGCAATTGGTGGATTATTTCCAACTCCTTTAATCAGAGCATTAAAATCATATTCCAAAGTAAAGATTAAATTGTAACCATTCTGAGCCAATGCAGTCAGCGACTTAGCCGTACCACCATTTGTATAATCAACAATCTTGTACTGAACACCCAATTTCTTACTGGCCTTAATTGCTCCTTTAATCGCTGATGCATTGTACCCATTATCATTTCTGCCTGCATCGCTGGTAATAATTCCAATTTTCAGGTCTTTTGCCTTGCTTTTGCCTCCAGCCGCCGTCTGCGATCCACACCCTGCCAACGAGAACAGAAAAACCAGCATCACGACGCTTAAAAGAGCACTTAATAGCTTTCTCTTCATGTCTGTTCACTCCCCTTTTCATTTTTAAATTATGTAAAGTAGAGGATTTATCCTCTACAGAAACATCCCGAAAGAATAGATGTTAGAATTAATTACATCAATCTACGTTCAAAGGGAGTGGGAATACGTTCCTGTTATGTTTTATAACGTCACCCTATTGATATAACATTATATCATTTAAAAATGCCAAATCAATAGTTTCCTGAATAATTATTCTGAATTTTATTTATTTAGTTAGGACGAATACCTTTTTTATGGGATTCTAACAATTAATACAGAGGTTCGATCTTTTTGTTTACGAAGAAATAAAAAATTAAGAAGAGGCATACCTTAAAGTTTTTCTTAGTCATCTCTTCCATGCGTTTGTCAGAGACATTCTAATGAATGGTTGATTGCCATTTTAAATATTTTCCATTATTTTAAACATAACACATGCTCTCATCACGATTAGGAAAAAACTAATATCACAGCAGACGGACTAATCCTGCAATGTGATTTTAAAAGAGTCCGTTCGATAATAACTATTTACGGTCTCACAATATTTTTGTTCACCTTTTTTCATATAACCAGACACAGCATGGATTTTTAGGAGCGGAAAACTCTTTTCCACCTGTAAATAATCAGGTAACTGGCCTTGAGCCATCACTGCCTCAATATGGCCTTCCGTAATTTCTATATCCAAATTGTAATCATTTTGAAGGATGTGCGTGAGAGACTGGCCTTCAAGATTTCTCTCTCCAAGGCCTTGAAGATCATCAAGTGATAAATAGCCGTCGGAGAAATTAATGGGTGCCCCATCCGCATAATAGATTCTTGAGAAGTGCAAAACCGGCTGACCGACTTCAATTCTTAAATTTTTAGCGATTTCATAATCGGCTTTAACAATTTTCTTTGCGATCACTTTACGAGAAGGTACCATGTCTTGCCTTCTGATTTCATCGCTGCAGCTGATCATCTTCCTCGAAAATGGCATATTGGCACTCTTTGTATTTCGTACAAACGTTCCTCGCCCCTGAAGTCTATATAAATAACCTTCACTAGTTAATTCATCCAATGCGCGTTTTACAGTGATCCGGCTGACATTAAACTGTTCCTGCAGCAATTTTTCAGTTGGAATGAGGTCATCTTTTTTCAATTGACCTGATTGGATGAAATTAAGTACTGCTTTTTTAACGATATAGTATTTTGGTAACACTGTCTGGATCGATTCATTTGTTGCTTTCATTTTGAGACTTCCTCTCTTCACTCACACGATATGATTACAGATAATGCCTTTGTCACTTCGAACATTCCCCTTGTTTATTATAAATCTTAACAAATTCTATTTACCCTTTCAAAAATATTTTGTTCCCTTATCATGAAAATTACTTATTTTTTTAAATTGACACACTATTTATAGCGTGATAGAATTTAATTTGTTATATGATATATCATTATATCATAGAAGGAGGCTGATATCTAAATGACCAAGATAAAAATCTGCGGTATGCAACGTGAGCAAGATATTCTGGCTGCTAATCAAGCAAATCCTGATTTTGTTGGTTTCATTTTTGCTGATTTTGATCGACATTATATTACCGAAGCAAAAGCCCGTTCATTTAAGAAATTGTTACTTCCGACGATAAAAGCAGTTGGCGCTTTTGTGAACGCACCCGTGAATGAAGTCATACGACTGTTAAATGATGACGTAATCAATATCGCACAACTACACGGTAATGAGGACGAAGCCTATATTTCAAGAGTGATGAAAGAAACAGGTAAACCCGTCATTAACGCAACAGGGGTAAAGATGCCGACAGACATCGATAAAGTTCGCAATAGTTGCGCCGATTTTATCCTACTTGACGCACCAGGCGGCTGTACAGGCACCGCATTTGATTGGAGCTTGATAAAAGATATTAATCGCCCCTACTTTCTTGCTGGCGGTATTAATCTATTAAACATACAAACGGCTGTCCGAGATTTTCAACCCTACTCTATTGATTTAAGTACCGGAGCGGAAACAGATGGGCAGAAAGATCCGGAAAAAATGCAAAAACTTGTAAGTCTTGTCAGAGAAGCCAGCTAAAAACGGAGGAAAAAATTGTGACTTGGATAGAAAATACTTTTAATACAGAAAAACCGATCATTGCGATGTGTCACTTGCAAGCACTGCCAGGGGATCCCGATTATGATGAAAAAGGTGGAATGGACAAAGTTGTTGATGCCGCAAGAAAAGATATTCTTGCTTTGCAAGAGGGCGGCGTAGATGGAATTATGTTCTCAAATGAATATAGTCTCCCTTACCTGACAAAAATTGAGCCCGTGACGATTGCTGCCATGGCACGCGTGATCGGTGAATTACAGCCCGATATAAAAATTCCATACGGTGTCAACTGCCTTTGGGATCCAATCGCTTCACTCGATCTTGCTGTTGCTGTAGACGCACAGTTCATCCGTGAAATCATCTCTGGTGTCTATGCCAGTGATTTCGGACTCTGGAATACCGATCCCGGTAAAACAGCCCGGCACCGTCGACGTCTCGGCGCTCAATCCGTTAAAATGTTCTACAATATTGTTCCCGAAGCCGCTAAATATTTAGCCGATCGAGATATTGCTGAAATTGCCAAAACTACAGAATTTAACAATAAACCAGATGCCATTTGTGTTTCTGGCCTGACAGCAGGCAGTGAGACAAACACGCAAACACTAGAAGTAGTCAAAAACTCCGTCAACAAAACACCTATTTTTTGCAATACAGGCTGCACAAAAGATAACATTGAACGACAATTATCCATCGCAGATGGTGCCATCTGTGCCACAACTTTTAAAGTCGATGGCATTTTTGAAAATCCTGTAGATATTAAACGTGTAAAGACATTTATGGATGTGGTTAAAGCGTTCAGAGAGTAATTCGCAATAGAGATAAAAGATCCACATGAAACAAACCTACAGGTGGCTGTAGGTTTGTTTCATGTTTAAGAATAGCTAACTAATAATCGAAGTATCAGCCACTTGTCTAAAGATATTCGCCTTAATTATTTGAGATGCACTTCATCTCTGAACTGTCTGAATAGTAATGGTTACAATTTCTCATTCGATCATTTGCTCTGCACGGGAGCGGCCGAAATCAATTGTTCGATCACTTGTTTTTCTGGCGCTTTTTGCAAGAGGCTCCGCACAAAGTCCAAATCCAGAGTAATATTCCATAACAGCACACCGGAAAGATGGTCATTCTGGAAATAATAAATGATCTTACCCTTGGGAAGCTTTTGCATGAGGGTTTCCAAAGAAGCCTTTGTTTGACCAATCGCCTGCCAGGATATGCCCAATACGCGGGAATAAAAATAAGGTGTATGATCGTAATCAATGGACTTTCCAGCCATCGATTGGCCAGCCGTATAGCCGGTCGCCGTCGCGTGATCCACATGTCCCGCCTGATGCTGACCCATAATCTTATCATTATAGGAAATGATATCTCCGGCTGCCCAGATATTCGGGTCAGAAGTTTGCAATTGTTGATTGACCACCAGTCCGTAATCATCGATGCGCAATCCCGCCACTTTTGCCGCTTCAAGATTCAATTCCGCTCCGATACCAATAACGACACCGTCACCCTGAAGTTCATCACCCGTCGACAAATTAAGCGTTACCGTCCCATCATGTATTTCATAGGATAAAGCTCTTGCTTGATGACGGATTTCAACCCCCTGCTCGCTAAATAATTGTTCATATTCCTGCGCTAATTGAGCGGGAAAACGTTTCTGCTCCAGTACGCTGTCCGGTGTAACCAAGGTCACCTTGGTCTTATTTTGAATTAACGCAGCGGCCAATTCGTTACCCAGATAACCGCCGCCAACGACAAGAATATGTTGACCATTCCCGCTGATTTTTCTTAATTTCCGGTAGTCTTCCCAGCTGCGAAATGCGATAGCCCGATCGCTTTTTGGTCCCGGAATGGTACGCGGAGAACTGCCGGTGGTCAATAATAATTTATCATAGGTGAACCGATTACCGTTTTCGGTTTGTACAAAATGCTCCTGCGGAAATAGAGTCGTAATTACGGTATTCAAAAAGAGCTCTGCCCCTGACTTCTGGTCCGTATCCAAGGCAATCATCTGATCCTTGAAATCGGGATCGGTCCATAATTTCTTGCTCAATGCTGGTCTGGAATATGGTCCATCCGAATCAGCCGAGATAATACCGATCGTCCGGTCTTGTCCACACTTCGAATGCCTTCAGCAGCCTTATCAGCTGCCATCCCTCCACTTATTAGCAAATAATTAAATTTTTTTCAGTCTCCATTTTGATTCTCCTAACCTATCAGTCTAGTCACCGATGCCTGAACAAGCAAGGACCAATGTCGTCCCCCATCGGTCGCTTTCTTCAAAAACCCTGATGAATACAAGGCAGCACGGACAGTCGACTCTTTGCAATGGTTCTTATACTAAGTTATACCCTGTATCGGCAGTCCTGAATCTTACCGTTCAAGCAATGATGTTCTTTACTGGATGGGGTAAGGAGTGATAAAGTTCAACAGTTAATTCAATAATTTATGAAGTTCTTTATTGTAAACCTTCTTGTCTACAAAAAATGATTTTGGAATAGAATGTAAAAAAGCATGGCGTTTCTCACCTTTGGACGTAAAAAAGAAGAAGACTCTTCCTCCATCCTTAAATTTATCCCGCAAAATCGGTACATATCATTAATCTGTTGTGCAGTTTCATTGTATAATTCATTTAATTCAATCTCACAAATCACTGGAAATTGGTTGCTAATTTCATATCAACTATAAAGAAATTCGGTCGCATTGAATGACTAGAATAGGCACTTTCAATACTAACGGAAATTTTTTGAGTAGTATCTCTTTCGATGCTTTATTCCACTCAAACTCCATTTCGTACCAAACTCCACTATGACCATATTTAAGGCAATTAGCCAAGTATTCGGACATATGAAATCCGATGTCAACACTTCAAAGGGACTCCCGGTACCAATGATGACGTTATTTAACCTATTTCAATTCGGGTCGTCAATTGGAGAAGATGGACTGACAATTGCAGAAGTAGCAAGAGGAGTGTATGAGGAAGGCTATGATTTTAAACATTTTTGTTCTATGTCAATTCCAACTATGATTATTGAGGTCATTGTAAGGATTTCTTACTCCATAAAAAGATTAAAAGAAGGTCATACCATAAACTTTCTAGAGAATTGAGTTGATGGTTACTTTTTTTAGACTATACATTTGGCACCCAACTTCTGTTCCATCGAGAAAAGTTACAATCACTTTCCCCTCCTTATAGTACGTGATTTGTGCCGAAATGAATTTGAGTTCCTTGCGAACCTTGATCGACATTTCATGTAAAATGCCCAAGTAACAAGAACCACTATAATAAAAATACAGATTATGCCCATTTTATTTAAGATGGTATTATACGAAAAAATATCCTATTATAGGACCAATAAAAATGGCTAAATAGATAAGTGTAATCCATGGCTGATAATCAATATAGAATTCTTTAAAAGAAAGGCTCCAAGGATGTTTAATTATCACCCAACCAAAAACATCAGATACAATACATACTCCTACCCATATTACACCAGTAATAAGAGCTTCTCCAATACTTGGTATAGAGAAACCACGCATATATATCCAACCGAATACAGAAAAAAGAATTATATTATAAAGCGGATGCCAAGGCTTTGTTTTTTCATATCCCTCACCCATACCTTTTTCGTCCATTGGACTCATTTTTAACACATAAATATTAAATACTGTGTGTAAAATTCCCACAATGGTAACTATAAAATAGCAAGTCCAAAACCATAACATCGACATTCCGAAATCCTGCATAATTATCTCCTTAAATTTAATGAATATTGTATATTAAAATTGTTCACTAAAATTATAGTTGATATTTAGGGTAATTATAACACGTATTACCCATATATTAACTATATAAATATTGGCTCTAAATGGTTGTCTGCAAGGAAACTGGAGCACTCATGATATAGAGGATTTAAACCTCACTGGCAAAAATAATTTTTCATATTCGGTGACAAGGTTTTCTATGTATATAGTAATCTAAAAGTACCCCATCAGAATCACTGAAAAATCCCTCACTCAGATATAATAAGCCCACAGGTGATTGAATTGTCGGCTGTGGGGAGATGGGGATGGGGATGACGATTATTTTAAAGCATAAACAAGACATTCTATTAAAGTACTTAAGAGAGGGGCGATCCCAAAGAGAGATTGCGAACGAAACAGGAATTGATCGAAAAACGATTCAAAGTATATCAAAGCTTATGAGTTCAAAATGCATCAGCTTCGACATTTCTAAGTTCTAATTATATTATCATCCTATTATTGCTGGCTATTGTGTCCATCGACCTTTACGCCAGCAATTTTTTCTATTTGATTTGACAGAACCTTCTTCCCCCATTAACATAAAATACGATTTCAGCGCCACAATCAGCAATAATAGTAAAAAGGCTCTCACAAAGAGAACTTCCCTTCGTGAGAGTCTTTTCTGGGATTCACTAGATCTGATTTATTGCACACTCAGCTTATCAATATCCAGTTCCTGCAGGCTTTCGTTGCGAATCAGTTCTACAGCACGGGCTTTGTATTCCAGAAATTTCGTCGAAGTACGAACATGGTAATCACGCGGGCGCGGTAAATCTACATCAATGATATCTTTGATTTTGCCCGGGCGAGATTTCATGACTACCACTCGATCAGCCATGAAAATAGCTTCATCGATGTCATGGGTGACAAGCAGAACTGTTTTCTGCGACTGCTGCCAAACCCGCAGTAAAAGTTCCTGCATCAGACCGCGCGTCTGCATATCGAGCGCGCCAAACGGTTCGTCAAGCAGAATTACTTCCGGATCATTAGCCAATGCCCGAGCAATGGCGACTCGTTGTTTCATCCCGCCAGACAAGGCTTTAGGATAAACATTTTCAAATCCTTCCAAACCAACGATTTTAATATAACGGTTGGCGACCTTAGCGCGTTCATCAGCCGGAATCCCTTTTTCCTTTAAACCAAACTCAATATTTTTCTTGACGCTCAACCAGGGGAATAGGGTGTACGATTGAAAAACCATCCCGCGATCAGGGCCTGGACCCGTCACCTTCTTGCCGCCGAGTGTGATCCTGCCAGTCGTTGGTTTTTCCAGGCCGCCGACAATACGCAGAAGTGTAGACTTCCCGCATCCGGAGGCACCGAGAATGGAAACAAATTCCTTGTCCTTTACAGCTAAGTCAATTGTATCTAACGCCTGTACGGATTCTTCTCCATGGCCGAATATTTTAGTCACACCGGAAATGACCAGGTTCTCTTTTGCTATGTTCTCTGTCATTGTCTTTTCACTCCTTTAACTCCAAGGGAACAGGAGTCGAGATAACCATTTGAAAATATAGTCGAAAATTAGGCCAATAATACCGATCGTTAGAATACCGACAAAGATATTCGAGGTATTGAGCATTCGTTGGGATTGAATAATCATAAAACCAATCCCAGAGGAGGCACCGACGAGTTCAGCCACAATGATATAGGTCCAGGCCCAGCCGAGAATCATCCGCAGAGCGCTCATGATTGCCGGCATACTGGCCGGAAGAATAATGTGCCAGAGTACCGCTTTTCTGGAGGTACCCAGCGTATAAGATACATCAATCAAATCATCGGCAACATTCTTGGTCGCCGCGGCAACCATCAGAATTAATTGCGGGAAACTGCCCATGAAAATGACAGCAATTTTCTGCGTTTCACTGACGCCAATCCAGAGAATAAAAAGCGGAATAAATGCTGACGCGGGCAAATAGCGGACAAAGGACATCAGTGGCTCAAGGAAGCCTTCAATCGGTTTGTACACACCGAGCATGATACCCAGCGGTACCGCAATAACCGCAGCGAGTACAAACCCAGCCATTACCCGGTAGATCGTTATCCCGACATCACTGGTAAAACCAAGTTGTGCAAACAAATTAATAGCCGCTTGAAACGTTTCTGAAGGCGTCGGCAGAAAAAAATTATCCACGAGTTTGCCATAGGTCAACAGGCTCCAGACTGCTAGAACCAGTAGAAAACCAAGGATGCCTAGCAAGAGATAAGACGTATGACTAATCTCGGCTTTGGGTATAAACGCCTGTGAAAGCTTTTCCCGAAAACCGTTCTTTTCTGGTTTTTCATTGGTGAGGGACATAATCAAACCTCCGAGATTGATTCAATTCTTAATCACTTTTCCTTTTTTAATCACACGGTCCACACAATTGGTGGCCGTATTGTAAACAAGATAGGTGTAGCTTGGATATTTTAAGAGAAGCAGATCGGCTTCTTTGCCTGCTTCAATACTGCCAATCCGATCCGCACGATTCAGTGCCGCAGCACCATTAAGCGTAAAAGCCGTTAATGCCTCTGCTCCGCTCATCTTCATATAGATGCAGGCGAGGGCGAAAATCAGCGGGACTGATCCAGTGAAACAGCTCCCCGGATTCAAGTCACTTGCCAGAGCCACAGCACAGTTCATATCAATCATTTTCCGTGCCGGAGCATAGGGCTTGTTCAGGCAGAATGCAGTCGCCGGCAGTAAAGTGGCCACAACACCGGCTTCCGCGAGACGTGCGATGCCATCTTCTGAAGCTTCTAGCAAATGGTCAGCGGAGGTCGCGCCTAGATCCGCGGCCAGCTCCGCTCCACCAAGCGCCTCAATTTCGTCGGCATGAAGCTTGAGATGCAGCCCAAGCTCCTTTGCCTTTTCTAAGAGTCTGCGTGAATCATCGAGCGAGATCACGCCCTTCTCGCAAAACGCATCGCAATAATCCGCCAGTTTCTTGCGAGCAACTTCAGGCAGCACATTGTCAATCAAAAAATCAATATACGCGCTGTTTCTGCCCGCAAATTCACGCGGTACCGCGTGTGCACCAAGAAAGGTAGGCACGACATCGACAGAATGCGCGGCGTTCAGCTTCTTCATGACTTCGAGCTGTTTGATCTCGTTCTCATCATCCAGTCCATAGCCGCTCTTACCTTCAACCGTTGTGACACCGTAAGTCATCATTTCATTAAGACGAGACATCCCTGATTGAAAGAGATCCTCAAATGAACTTGCTCGCGTCGCCTGAACGGTGTTTTCAATTCCACCGCCGGCTTCCATAATTTCCATATAACTTTTTCCTGAAAGCCGTCTCAGAAATTCGTCCGGACGGTAGCCCCCAAAAACGAAATGGGTATGCGAATCTACGAATCCGGGAACGAGGCTCTGATTCGTCGCGTTAATCACCGAATACAGACTGGCATCAAAGGATTTAAGAATGCTTTCCGTTGTCCCAACGGCTTGGATGATTCCTTCTTCAATCACCACCGCCCCATCATGAATCACCTTCAGTTGATTCATCGCCGAACCGGATACCGCTGTTTTCCCAATCGGTGTGGCAATCTCAGCCGCGTGAATGATCATCAATTTTGTCATGATGCTCACGCCTTATCCTTTTTCTTTTCGGTAAACAGCCGATCATCGACAAGATAAGGAATTGTCAGTTGGTTTTCCCCTTTGTAATTCTGATTAAACGCCAATGCGGTCTCAATGGAATGTTCATTGCGGGCCCAGCTGCGGCGGGCGACACCACCCATGACATCCCATAAAATGCTTTTTTTGATAATTTCATCGACACGCGAACTCCCATCGAGAACGAGTCCGAAACCACCATTTATAGATTTGCCGATGCCAACTCCTCCACCATTGTGTAAGGATACAAGACTCATCCCGCGAGCAACATTACCGGCAAAGCATTGAACCGCCATATCCGCCATGACGTTGCTGCCGTCTTTGATATTCGCTGTTTCGCGGAACGGTGAATCCGTGCCACTGACATCATGATGATCACGTCCGATCATGACCGGACCAATTTCGCCATTTCGAACCATCTCGTTGAACTTGAGTGCAATCGCGATACGGCCCTCTGCGTCCTGATAGAGAATCCGCGCTTTTGTGCCGACAACCATTTTGTTCTTCTCTGCATCGCGAATCCAATTATAATTATCGCGGTCTTGATAACGGCGCTTCGGATCGATACAGCTCATCGCCGCCTGATCGGTTTGATGCAAATCTTCATTTCTGCCACTCAGACAAACCCAGCGAAAGGGTCCATAGCCATAATCGAATAATTGCGGGCCCATAATGTCCTCAACATAGGAAGGAAGGGTAAACCCGTCTTTTTCATCCCTACCGTTTTTGGAGATCTCTTTAACGCCTGCGTCATAGACCGCCTTGAGAAAGGAGTTGCCGTAATCAAAGAAGTAGGTTCCTTGTTCAGTGAGTGCTTTAATCAGTTCATAATGATGAACCAGACTCTTGTTAACCAGTTTTTTGAATGCTTCGCGATCTTCATGGAGCAGTTTTGTCCGCCCCTCAAAACTAATCCCTTGCGGACAATAGCCACCATCATAAACCGCATGGCAGGACGTTTGGTCAGAGAGAAGATCGATTTTGATCCTGTGATCAACAGCATAGCTAAGCAGATCAACGATATTGCCTTCATAAGCAATCGAAATCGTCTTTTGACTTTTAAGATGCGCGTCAGCAACCTGGAAAACCTCAGCGAGATCAGACGAGGACATGTTAACCCAGCCTTGCTCCAGTCGCGTCGCGATTCGAGAGGGATCAACTTCAGCAATAATCCCGACACCGTTGGCAATTTCAACAGCTTTAGGCTGCGCACCGCTCATACCGCCCAGACCGGAACTGATGAACAAATGTCCAGACAAATCGCCTTCACTCGGAATACCAAGTCTTTGCCGTCCGGCATTGAGCAACGTGTTGTATGTGCCATGCACAATCCCCTGCGGTCCGATATACATCCAGCCGCCAGCAGTCATTTGGCCGTAATTGGCAACGCCCATCTGCTCGGCCACTTCCCAATCCTCCAGATTATCAAACATCCCGACCATCAAGGCATTGGTAAGGATCACGCGCGGTGCCTCTTTCTTTGTCCGGAATAACCCGAGCGGATGCCCCGATTCTAGTACAAGCGTTTGGTCAGCTTCCATAATCTTCAGATATTTCTTGATCAATCGATACTGCATCCAGTTCTGACAGACACTGCCTGTCTCCCCGTAAGTAACCAGTTCATAAGGATATAACGCGACATCAAAATCAAGATTATTATCAATCATCACCTGAAAGGCTTTGCCTTCCGTGCATTTGCCCTCATAGTCATCAATCGGTTTCCCATAGATCCTTCCAGCCGGACGGAAACGATAGCCGTAGATCCGACCGCGTGTTTCCAATTCGCTGCGGAATTCCGGTAATAATTGTTCATGGTATTTCTCTGGAATGTAGCGCAACGCATTCCGAAGAGCGATTTCCGTTTGTTTTGCATCTAAAGAGTAACCTCGGTCAGGTGCCCGGCGAATCCCCTCAACAAATGCAGGCATCTCTGGTAATTCATCATCGAGCGTAATTGCCATTGAATCCAATATCTTTTGATTGACGCTCATTATTCTACCTCCTATAAAACCTCTATTCGCTAGATATCCATTGCGGGCTTTCGTCCACCGCATCCCTTTGCCCTGGATTACAAAGGTCACATGATGATAACAAAATGCTTTGTATAGCGGAAGCCTATTCGAGCTGAAGCGTTATCGTCGAATCGGTCATGGATTATTTATTCACAAATTGTCCGTCAATCAAATTCTTAGCTTTAGGATGTGTCTTGATCAGGCCGACTTTCTTCCAGAACGATGCCGCTTTATCCGTAACGTCATAGATCAAGCCAGGTTTAGATTGGGTCCCAAAGTACTTTTTGTTACCAGCCTTGTCATAGAAGGTCACGTCTGGTTCTTCAGCAGTAAAATCACTGACTGTCTGACCCATGCTCTTTGCCATAATTTTATTGGATTCTTCTGGATGTTTCTTCGCATAAGCCAAGGCATCAAACCAAGCATCGACAATCCCCTGAACCAATTTTGGATTTTGTTTCACGAAATCCTGACGCAAGCCGAGTGAATCAACAATGAGACCCGGAGTCTTATCGCTTGAGAGAAGCACATGGCCGAAAGAAGTCTTTTCTGCTTTGGTTAGCCAAGGCTGCCAAGTGACCGCCGCATCGACTTTGCCGCCGACAAAAGCTGCTCCTGCATCACCGGCACTCATATTAACAACCTTCACATCGCTCAGTTTCATCCCTTTTTGATCGAGCATATACATAAACCAGAAATAACTCGCCCCGCCACTTGTATCAATCGCTACTGTCTTCCCCTTCAGATCCTGAAAGGTTTTAATAGTCTTTTTGGCGACAATCCCATCACCGCCACTGGATGTGTCCAGCGCAAGAACCTGATCGACAGGTATCTTGGCTGCAGATGTCATCACATGAGTATCCACCGTCGTCATAAAGCCTTGTATACGGTTGGCTGCCATAGCTGTTCGCCGATCTGACGCACTTTGGATCGTCTGAAGTTTGACGTTCACACCATTTTTCTTAAACAATCCTTTCTTCTCAGCCAAGTACATCGGAGCGAACCCAATCCACGAAGAAATGCCGAGCTTAACTGTCCCCTTAAATGTATTTTTTGAACTCGAGCCGCTTGAAGAAGATGATGAACAACCAGAAAGAAGTAACGCTAAGGACAAGACACCGGCCATCAGGCACGCAAAGATTTTTTTCATTGAAAATTCTCCTCAATTATCCGATAATTTATAGTCTGTCAATCAGAAAACAGTATCTTCTGATTTTTCTCCTTGCAGAATTTTTACGACATTATCCGCAGCACGTATCTTTAAGGTTTCCAGTGACTCAGTGGACAGATAGGATACATGCGGAGTAACATGAATGCCCGGTACATGAAAAATCGCTTCTTTACCCGTTGGCGGTTCCTCAGAGATCACATCGAGCATCGCACCAGAAATGGTTCGCGCACGCACCGCTTCGATCAAGTCTGACTCATGAATGACTTTGCCACGCGATGTATTGATAAGATAAGCCGTTTGCTTCATCCTGCGGAATTGATCTGCGGCAATCAGATGATGAACCCTTTCATCGTATTTCGTATGAATGGTGACAAAGTCTGCGAGAGCCAGACCTTCATCAAGTTCAACCTGATGAATACCCTGTTTTTCCTCAACTTCTGCATCCATACGCGGGTCACAGGCAAGCACGTTCATCCCTATACGCAATGCCTTCTGTGCAACCGTTCGACCAATTCGGCCGAGTCCGATAATCAGCAGGGTTGACGATTGAATGCGTGGATTCAGCCTACCAGCTGCTTGGGCACCCCATGGCCCTTTAGCTGCTGCGTCAAAGTAATAAGCAAGATTCTTATTAAAAAAATAAATAGCGGCAATCACATAATCAGACACATCCTCGATACAGTAACCGGGAACAAAGGTAACGATCATCCCTTTTTCCTTGGCTGCCTCAATCGCTATTCGATCGTATCCACCTCCATAAACGGCTATGATTTGACATCTTGTCAGTTGCTCAATTGTTTCTCTCGGCATCTCTATATAAACCTGGCAGAGAATAGCATCGGCATTCTTCCCGAAATCCTTCAAATCTTGCAAATAGTCATTCCCGGAATGGCGAATCTCGCAGTCCGGAAACGCCTTCTTCAAGAGCGTTGTTTCAATCTTATAATCTGACCATTCTTCATCAATAATCCAAATAAGCGGCTTCACTTCTCTACCCCCATCCACAAATGCCTGCAATTACTGGATTGTCAGCTTTCCCGTATCCGCATCGAGCAACACATTATCGCCTGTTTTAATTTTTTCATAGAAAGCTTCATCGACTTTGTCAACAACCGGAAGCTCCATGATAATCGAGCTGGCTACGAGCACCGTGTCTGGATAACGGATAATCAGCGCTTTTGGACCTTTGCCAGCCATTTTCAACTGATACATGCCGTCTGCCTGAACGACGGAGCTCCCCTTCCCGCTCGGAAAAATCAGGATCTTATCGGCAACCGACTGGCCTTCGAGCGCATGATTTTTCTCAATAACCTTCCCCGATTCCGGATCGACGAGATAGAAACACAGGTCGTCGCTTGAAACAAGAACTTCGCCTTCAATGACACCTTCGGATACTTTGTGGCAGGAAAATGTTTCAGCCATCAGATCTCACCTCTCATGCAAGCATCAATACATTCATCCACTTCACGGATAACAAATTCCATCTTTCTTCTTTTCGTGTAATACGCACATTTCGGTGAGTCAGTGACGCCTTTCTTCCCATAGAGAAATTCCCAGCACGGCTGATCCATGCATGTATCATCCACAATATCGCCGCCAGCCGCCTGAAGCGTCTCCAGCAATCCCATTTTCGTTGCCAGATTTTTCGTCAACGCAGAAGTCATGATCCACATTTTCACCTTCATCTGTTTCCCTTTAACGAGATTTGCCACATATTTGACCTGATCAATATTAAAATGCGGACAGCCGAACAAAGCAAAATCAATTTTTCCGCCTGGATCAGTGATCTCTTCATGCACTTTCTCCAGATCCTCTTCTGTAATTGTGATAATCTTCTGCGGCTCCTCACCATGGAAGGCGGCTTCCAACGTCTGCGCTTCAGGCGTGACACCGACGATATGATACATCGGCACATTGCCTGCTGTATTCAGCTGCGCACCGAGATTCATCAGCGCTGCCGGTGAAGGATTAGTCGGTACATTGACAAAAACTGGTGTTTTGAATTTCAATTTTTTCGGCAGAGCATACCCAAGCAACTGATAATCGAAATCATTTTTAATTTTAGCCTGAACATCAACAAGTACTTCGCCTTTACGATTCTCATCGAGGAGAAATCCGTAAAGAGGAGTTCGGCCGGTGATCGCTGCACAAAGCGCGCTTTGTGCAGATTCGCGGTTGGTTCGTGCGCCATAGACGGAATTGATAAACGGAGTTGCGCTGGATTCCGAATATGCGGTCATTTCGCCGAAACGCGGCACGTTTTTCTCGAGATAAGGTGTGCAATCAAAAGTGAGCGTCGCGCCAAGTTCTTTATAAGCCTTTCTTGTACGTCTTATCTGTTCCTCATCTTTTTTGGAAATCGTCGTGATGCATTGGAAATATTCCAGATTAAATCCCGGATTAACCGTCGGCGACACCCGGCATTTCGCTCCTGCCTCAACCATTTTCTCTGCGAACCAGATATCTGCATCCTGATTACTGAGCGCCACGTGAGTGCGGCTAACCGGAACCATTCGTTTCGCATTAAATACATCACCAAGAGCCACTTGAATTTTCATCGCTATTTTAGCGCCTTCGCCAAATTGCCCATCCAGCATTTCTTGCTCTTCTTGAGTCAGTTCCATTACGGCCACCTCTTTTTAGGATAATTGATCTTCTAATCGGTTCATCAATGTCTGGACATTGTTGACAATTCGTTCTTCCGGAACCGTCAGTATTTTTCCGTCTGCGACCGTTACTTTACCGTCAACGACCACGTGAGCAATTGCATTCGGTTGCATCGCGTACACAATGTTTGGCAACACCTGCTCCTTCGACTTGGAAATCGGCTGCATCGAGAGATCGTTCAGGTTCAGACTAACAAAATCAGCTCGGCAGCCTGCCTCAATCCGGCCGACTGGCAGCTGCAGCAAATCGGCGCCGCCCTTTGTGCCCATATCAAAAACCTGCTGATAATTGACAGCGAGGCTATTGAGCTGATGCACCTTCTGCAGCATTGCGCACATGCGCATCTCCTCAAAAACGCTGATTCGATTATTACTGCAGGCGCCGTCTGACCCAAGGCCGATACGGACACCACCATCGATCAACGCTGGTATATCGGTGACACCGTCGGTAAGGAACATATTGCTGGAGGGGCAATAGACGAGCTGGGCTTTGTTCGCCCCCATCAGCTTTTTCTCCTCGTCATTCAACCATACACAGTGAATCGCTACCATCCGGTGATCGTCCATCACGCCGATCTTTTTCAACAATTCGACCGGCCTGATGCCCTGCTCTTTTTTCACCTGCTCGACTTCGAAGGGTTCTTCGGCCACATGAATATGGAAACAGGTGTCCAGCTCCTGCGCCAGACGATGTCCCGCCTGAACCATTTCGATTGAAGCGGCGTGCAAACTGTGCGGTGCCGGAACAATCGTTGTCATGCCATCCGCCTGATATTTCTTGGCCAGTGTCCGGACATTGTCCCGCGCCTCCGCAACGGATTCCACATAACCGGCGGGCGCGCCTTCCCAGTCATACATTGTTCGGGCGAGTACAAAACGAATACCCACGTCTTTTGCCGCCTGGATTATCGCTTCATCGCTTTCGAGGCCTTCATTGTGAACATAGAAATAATCGCAAACAGTGGTCACACCGTACTTCATCATTTCCCCAAAGGCAAAGACCGCACCGGTATACACATCTTTGGCATTCAGATAAGGAGAAAACTTATAGAGTGACTGATCGCGCCATTCGAGAAAGGGTCGATCTACGGCAATCCCACGAAGCAGACTCTGAAACGAATGATTATGAGCATTGACCGTTCCAGGAATCAGTACTTCATCCGGCCAGTCAATGACCGTCGCCTTGGGATACTTTTCAGCCAAACTCACAAATGACCCGATCTCTTTTATCTGTCCCTCTACAACAACTACCGCGTGAGCTTCCAAAAACTCGCCGTCACAATACAGAAGTCGCGGCTTATACAAATTCAACATCATCAATTCAACTCCTTATCTAAAACAATGACCGCTTGAACAAGTGCATTGCCCGCTTTGGCAATATCCTCAATGGCCGTCTCTTCATCGGGGCAATGGCTTTTGCCATTGATACTTGGCACAAAGAGCATACCGGTCGGTGTAATCGGCGCCAGATGTACCGAATCATGCCCAGCCAAGCTCGGCAGTGTGAGATACGGCTCACCAAGCGAATCCACCGCCTGCCGCAATGCTTCCTGAACCCTATCGTTCATCGGTACCGCATCCTGGTTCAAAATCACTTCCCGCTGCACGGTCACGCTTCTTTTCATGGCCACGGAATCGATCGCTTCGGAAAAATTATGGATTATCCCCTGCAGCGTCCCTTTATCCGATGTCCTGATTTCAGCAATCATTTCGACCTCACCGGGAATGATATTCGCTGAATCCGGAAAAACATCAAAATGACCTACCGTCGCCACGACATCCTTACGATTCATACGCTGTACAATATTTTCCAGAGCAAGGCTGATCTCCGCACCGGTAAGAAGTGCATCATGACGATTAGCCATTAAGGTCGTTCCCGCATGATTTGCCTCTCCGATGACTCGCACTTTCTCACGATAAATGCCTGTGATTCCAGAGACTACAGCCAGCGACTTCCCACTGTCAAAGAGATTACGTCCCTGTTCAATATGACATTCAAGAAAGGCTGTTAATTCACCGGGCTGTAGCAAATGATCAGCCAGTTGGTCGACATCTCCACCGAGGCGTTTAATCGCCTCTATGATTTTTTCATGCGTTTTGTCATGCACAACAGGCACTAAATCTTCTTTGGTTAACACACCCGTGATCGAACGACTGCCAAGTGTCGAAATATTATAGGGATTCGGCTCCTCTGCTGAAAAGGAAACAATCATCAGCGGATGCCGCAACGGATAAGCCGCTTCTTTCAGTGTCTGCATGACCTCAGTGGCCAGCAGCACACCCACTGCTCCATCAAATTTTCCGCCATTAGCAACTGCATCATGATGTGAGCCGAGAACAATCGGTTTTAGCGTTTGTCCGCTGTCGTACCGAGTCCATAAATTGGCAATCGGATCGGTTCTTACCGGTACCTGAAAAGCGTCTGTCCACAGATTGCTCAGCCAGGCTCTGGCCCGCACGTCCTGCTCGCTTCCAAAAGAACGGTCGATTCCTCCATCCGTATTCAATCCGAATGCAGCCAGCTGATTCAGCCGTTCGCTAATTCGGTCTGCATTAATCTCAATGCCCATTGCCTCTCTTTTTTCGTGAATCTCCAAATTCAACACCTTCGTTTCTTGACACTCAAACTTCGATTTACTTTTCTTTTTGCCCGATTCTATGAATCTCGTAATAGGTTTTGTGGTCTTTGTCCATTTGCTCAATTTCTTGTAATCGCTTGTCCAGCCCCTTGGTCTCCCTGGCCACATCCCTGAGGAGCAAGTTGAGAAAAAGTATCGGTGTGCTGTATATATCAAAGATTGATGATGTGGTAATTGGGACACTCAACACAGGATCTGCCAAGCTGAAAACCGGCGATGTGATGCTGTCTGTAATGGCGGCAATCTGGAAACCCTTCTGATCCAATTCATTCAATTTTTCTAGCAATGCATTCGGATACCTGGGAAAAACCATTGCTAAAATCTGAACCCTGTTTGGATCGAGCAGGTCAATCGTGTCCCATTCCGGGCTCTGCGGCGTTACCTGCTCCACGTTATTTCTGATCTTATTCAAAATATAACTGGTATAAGATAGGAGTGTCGCCGACATTCTCGCAGAAATCAGAAGCACCTGTTCCGCTGAGACCAGTCGCTCAACCAATTTTTGATAATCCGATTGATGCAGAATACTAGCCAGCTGATCCGTGTTTTCATGCTCCATCTTTAGAATGTTGGCAATATTCTCATCAGAGTTACTCGTATATTGGAGCCTCTGCGGCGCTGTAATTTCCTTCCTCGCAAAATGCTGTAGGTTATGCAGGAAGTCGTTATATCCCTTGTAACCCAGCCGAATGCAGAATCGCGAGACACTTCCTTGACTGATTGCCGCCTTTTCTGCCACCTCCGAGGCCGTCATAAAGATAACTTGCATGTAATTCTTCTCAAGGTATTGAGCGAGTTTCTCATAGGTTGGCGACCCTTGAGAAACTAAAGCAATTTTTTCCCACAGATCATCCAGCTTTTTAATTTCTGTCAGTTCTTTCAAAAGCCTCACCACGCTTCTGTTAATGAATCCATTCATAAACTATCGCTTACGAATAATTATATTCATATTTTTGCTATTGTCAATATTTTTCGATAAATAAATTTCAGATTTATTCGTTATAAATAGACATATTACTAATAATCAGTAAACTATGTATATCTTGATGAGAGATGTTTTTTTCACTTCCATGGATTTGGCAAACAGCAACTAACCCACACCGAGAATGGTGAGGGCTATTTAGCGTTAACTGTGAAGAAGAGGGCAGAAGGCAAATTCTTTTTATAGTGAGATAAGATCTCAGATCATGCTTACTTCCCACTTAAAATTATGACTTCTATTTGTGAATGGAAATTTTTTACAAAATATATTCGACCGAACGGAATAGGTTGAAATTCAGGCATAAAAAAAGGTAGAGCTTCCACCGCCATTAATGAACAATAGACTGCCCCTTTGAAACCCGGAGAGCAGTCTATTCCGCATGTTTATTCGTTTTATTTTATCCTTTTCGAATGTTTTATCCAGTTTATTTCCCTGCCGACTCCTGCTCTACGCCAAGGTAGCGAATAGCGAGAGCCGCATAGTAGCGAATGGCATCATAAAAATGATTGAGATCGACCCATTCATCCGGTTGGTGGGCTTGGTCAGGATGACCGGGTCCGAAGATGAGGATCGGCAAGTGCTCGTTTTCTACCGTGAACTGGGAGCCATCCGAGTAATAATTGGCCCCGCCGAAAGTGGCTTCTGCATGAAGCGTTTTTCGAAGGACATCCGCGGATAATTGAATGAAGGGATCATCCTGCGATGTGCTGACAAAATGCATGTCGTTCAGCACTTTTATATCGTACGAAATTTCCATTTTCCCAGAAAGAGCGGTTAAAATGGCCTGAGTCCGCGCATGGATAGCCTCCGCTTCCAGACCCGGAACTGTCCGGCAATCGATCGCTAGGCGGCAGGAATCAGCAACCATATTCGGGGCGATACCTCCATCAATTAATCCGAGATTGACTGTCGAATTGCCGAGTATTTTATCGTGAATCGGATCGGATTTTCCTAGTTCATTGATAAACTGATGCATGGCTGAGATGGCATTGACTCCTTTATCTGGCCATCCCGCATGCGCAGTTTTCCCCTGGATGGTGATTTCAAGCCAGAGCACTCCCTTATGGGCAATCAATAGTTGATTGTTCGTAGGCTCACCAATCACTAAGGCTGTGGCCGCAGAAACCGACCCCTCATGAATGGCCCATTTGGCGCCGCGCCCGTCTACTTCTTCTCCTGCGGTACCGAGAAAGGTGAGATCGCCTTTGAGCCGGATGCCCGATTGCGCAATCGTCTCCAAAGCCATAATCATTGCCGCAACACCGCTCTTCATATCCGATGCGCCGCGCCCGTACAACTTGCCTTCAAGCACATGAGCTCCCCATGGATCCTCCTGCCATGGCACATTGCCAAGCGGTACTGTGTCCAGATGCCCACTAAACACCAGACTTTTTCGTGGAACAGAAGGAGAGGATTCAGCGCCATGAAGGGTTAAAGTAAGATTTTCCCGTTCAGTATCGAGCGGATATTTTTTGGTAAGCAAACCACTTTTTTCAAATACTTCCGCAATATAGTCCGTCAGCAGCCGTTCATGTCCGGGAGGGTTGACACTGTTTATACGGACAAGCCTCTGAAGGACAGCTAGGGCTCGATTCTGATCTATCGCATCTAAAATTTCGTTGACTTCCAAAACGTTCACCTTCGTTATCTTCTTTTAAACGATTTACCACTGAAAAAGTGCGTATTGACGATGACAGCCAGGAGTAAGACGGATCCTTGAATAATCTGGATAATATAAGGCGAGACATTCATTAAAGTCAGGCCGTTATCGATGACGCCGATGAGAAAAACGCCGAATACAGAACCGAGCATCGTGCCAATACCGCCGAAAAGGGAAGTCCCGCCAAGAACAACTGCGGCAATAACTTCCATTTCAAATCCAGTTCCTACATTAGATGACCCCGAGCCGAGCCGCGTGGCGAGAACAATGCCGGCAAAAGACGCTGCCATGCCGCTGAACATATACGTCAGCATTTTAATTTTCTTGACATTGACACCGGATCGCCGCACAGATTCTTCATTGGATCCAATACCGATGACATAAGTACCGAATCTTGTTTGTGTCAAAACACTCCAGCCTAGAATGACAACAATAATGGCAATAATCGCTGAAATCGGAATATTGAACAAGCGACCTTGACCGATCGCATTCAACCATCCACTCCCATCGATGCCAATCGAATACCCACCGGTGACGAGCAGCGCTAGGCCCTGAATATAGATCATCGATGCCAGCGTAACGATGAATGGCGGAATCGACAAGTAAGCAATAACGACCCCATTAATTAATCCCGCTATAGCACCAACAATAAGTACGATTAGGAAGGCTTCGAAACTGCCCAATCCTGTTTTCAGGAGCACAGCAATTAAGGCACTGGCAAGAGAGAGTATCGAGCCAACCGAAAGATCGATGCCGCTCGTTGTGATGACAAGTGTCATAAAAACGCAGACGATCAGATTCGCTGCCAATTGCTGCAGCATATTGAGCATATTTCCTGACGTCGCAAAGGAATTACTAAAAATTGAAAAATACAACGAGAGAATAACAAGCACCGCAAAAATACCGACAATTTGCTTGTTCTTCGCTATCCATTGAGAAAACGCATGGTTTCTCTTAATCTCCGTATTTTGGTTCTTGTTCAGCGAAAACATCTTGCCCTTGGCTTCAATCATGACTGGGCAACCTCCTTCTCGGCAGTAATCGATTCGACGAGCGTCTCCATATTAAAATCGCCAATTGGCCGATTATCGATAATTCGCCCTTCATAGAGAACGGTGATTCTATCGCAGACTTCGAATAGATCACGCAGTCGGTGTGTAATCAGAATGACACTGACTCCACTTTGCTTCACTTTTTTAATCAACTCAAGAACGAGTCGGACTTCCTTAACCCCTAATGCAGCTGTCGGTTCATCCATAATCAACACTTTCGGGTGATAAATAACGGCTCGAGCAATCGCTACTGACTGTCTTTGCCCACCCGATAGATTCTCGACGGTCGCATAGGTGGAAGGGATGTGTACGCCAAGATGATCGAGCTCCTCTTGCGCACGCAGATGCATGTTTTTCTTATCAATGAGACGATTAAAAAAACGGACCGGCTCTCTTCCTAAAAATAGGTTGCTTGCAACATCTAAAGTATCACAGAGCGCTAAATCTTGAAAAATTGTCTCGATTTGATAGAGCTTCGCTTCTTTCGGACTATGCAAAGTAATGGGATGGCCTTCGAATTTCATCGATCCGCTGTCTGGTTGATGCACGCCGCTCAAAACCTTCATTAACGTTGATTTTCCAGCTCCGTTATCGCCAACTAGTCCGAGCACTTCGCCAGGGTAAAGTTCGAGATTAACGCCTCGAAGCGATTGGATTTTTCCGAAGGATTTCTTAATCTCTTTCATTTCAATTCTTGGAGTCGCAGCCATTTGTATCCTCCTTGTTGTTTTAAATAAAAGAGTGCTAATCATTGACTAACACCCGTTTTATTGCCGTTCTATAGGTCAAATCTCTTTGGTTAGGTAAAACTGTCGCGTTCTGATTCAATTTTAGAATTTCGGTTCAGCTTTTCCACGTTTCGGTTCATCTTTTGTTCGATCCGGTTCAACTTTTCACAATTTCGGTTCAACTTTTCTTCGGTTTGGTCTAACTCCCAAATTTAGGTTAAACTTTCCCGTGTTTGAGTGGAACAAATACCCATATTGGTAAAATATTTATTTATTTGAATTTTCACTTGGTTCTTCACTTGGTTCTTCACTTTGGTTCTTCACTTGGTTCTCACTTTGGCCCTTCACCTCAGCGTTTCCCTTTACCTTTTCCCTCTGTTCTTCCCTCACCGTTTATTTAAAGAGGTGTTTGAATTGATTAACATTATCTTTGGTTACAATTGTGACGGGTACGTTGATAGTCTTGGCTACTTTTTGCTTTTTCGCTAGTTTAACGGCAGCTTTGACACCTTCAGAACCGAATTTTTCCGGATGCTGTTGAACGACTGCTTTTACCCAGCCTTGATCAATGCCTTCAATCGCCTGCTTGGACAAATCCCATCCAAAGACAGTCAGCTTCTTTTCCTCATGCTGGGATTTCACCGCAGAGGCCAGACCGATTAGAGCCGGTTCACCGGATGCAAAGGCAATATTCATTTCCGAATGACCCGTCATTAGGTTCTCAGCGGCAGTCATGGCCGTCTGCTGAACATTTTTTCCATCAACGATATTCACAACTTTAAGTTTCGGTATTTTCTTCACCGTATCAAGGAATGCGTTCTGGCGAATCACCTGGATGAATGAGTTCAGCGCACCGACGACCCCTAATTTGGCTGGCTTTTTCATATTTGCTTTCACATATTTATTTACGTAGTTGCCAAGCTCTTGACTGCTTTGCGCGTTGTCGACACCGATCTGTGTGCTGACTGCGCTGCTTTTAACAATTGCATCAATGGAAATGACCGGGATATGGGCCTTCGCTGCCTCTTTCATAGCCGGAACGACACCCTTAGTGTCTATCGAGTCAACAATAATCGCATCAACCTTCTGATTAACTAAATCTTCAATTTCATTGTTCTGTTTCACTGGATCGTTATTTGGATCCTGAACTACTAATTTTGCACCCATTTTCTTCGCCTGAGCCTGAGCGCCTCTGATCGATTCGGTAAAGAAATAAGCTTCCTGATTAATGGTGACAAATCCAATGGTCAGCTTTTTGCTTGTCCCGCTGGAACCCGATGAACTGCCATTTGATGCACAACCTCCCAAGACAAGTAACGCACCGAGCATGAGAATGAATACAGCTTTCATTTTTCCGCCAAAAATTTTCATTTTTTCTTTCCTCTCGTATTTATTAGATTTTAAGCTTGATAGTAAATTCCTGTTCAACTCAGATATTGCATGATAGCCTCTAATTGTTCATTAAATGAATCCAACTCATCTATGGTTTTTACCTTAATGGGTGTTAGCACGCTTTAGAGTCTTTTCCACACCAGGAAATAATAAATTGCGCATAGATTTCAATCAGTGAAAGAAATTGATCGATTGGTAAGGATTCATCCACACAATGGCAATGCTGCGGGTTGCCGCAGCCTAATATAATGGTTGGCGTGTGACCAAAAGAAGCAAGCGTTCGGGCATCGCAGCCTGCCGGCATCCCTTCGACTACCGTTTCATCAAGAATAGTGTCCAGGGTTTGCTTCATTTCTTGAACAAGCGGATGATCAAGCGGCGTTTCAAAAGCAAAGCCTTCCTGGAAAATTGATACTTCTGGCGGATTAGCTTGCAGCCACGAATCGCTGGCTACGACAGACGCGATCGCCCCATTTACTTCAGCGATGACGCGATTTCTTGTCGCTTCCTTTGTTTCACTCTTTTCAGGATGATAATGCAGACAAGTCTTCATCGTGCACAGATTCGGGACAACCGATCCGGCCACGCCTCCTTCAATAACACCGAGGTTAATGGTCGGTCCCGGTAAGAGCGGATGCCGCCGAGTCATCAGCCAGATACGTTCCAATTCTTTCAGAGCGTGATAGATTTTCAATGATTTATCAATGGCGTTGACCCCTTCCCATAATTGACTGGAATGCAGACTCTTGCCTTTTACCTTAATTTCATGGAAGAGGAAGCCCATATGTGCGGTTTGCAAATGGAGCTGAGTCGGTTCCCCGACAATTGCGCCATCGGCTGTATATCCCCTCTCTACGCAGGCCATTGTCCCATTGCCGCCGCCTTCCTCATCAACCACCGATTCAATGATCAAATCGCCCTTGAGTTTTATTCCGAGCTCCTCGATCAATTCAGCGGCCATAATCATGGCGGTAAGAGAGCCCTTCATATCCGTGGCACCGAGGCCATAGATTTCGTCACCGATGACGGTACCTGAGAGCGGATCATGCTTCCACTGATTCCTGTCGCCATCGGGCATTGTATCGATATGCCCATTCAAGATCAGTGTTTTACCGCCGCCCGAACCTTTCAATCGGCCGACCACATTAGGCCTTCCCGTATTCTTGTGTCCCAGATTAGCACCCGGAAGCTTCTTTATTTTTTCATCGTCGACTTCAAATTCATCAATCGTGAAGTGAAGTTCCTGGAGTTTTTGCCGGACAAGCTTCTGGCCGTTCCTCTCATTGCCGCCCCCGATACCTTGATCGAGCACCTGTGTATCGGCCTGAATCATCTGAGAAAGAAAATCAATAAACGCCTGTTTCTTTTCATGAAGAAAATCTTTGCACCCCATCACATCTGCCATTCTTTTCAACACTTCTTTCCAATCGATTGAATAAGTTGTGACCAAAAGATTTTATAATGTGTCCAGGAAACAAATTCTTCGGAACCCCAATGCGGCGCGCAGTCACTGGCAAAGCAAGCGGTGCTTCCCTCCCCAAATTTTCCAGTGACAATAAAGGGATCGCCTGCTATCGTTGCCAAAACAGTCGCGTCTTTCTTAGCAGCGAAGCGGTTATACCCAAGGAATCTTGGCCACGCGCCGAGATTTTCTGTAACCGGGCTTGATTTACTGGTTTCCGGATGAACCCCTTGTGGCAATTCCACCCGATCATCCGTTTCGGACAACTCAACTGGCAAAACGTCCGCAAGTACAGTGTTTTTGTAATTTGCCTTTCCCTCGATGCCGGTGAATGACAGATAGCCGCCAATCATCAGCAATCCCCCACCACGCGCGACAAATTCTTTCATCAACTCCAGTGGATTTGATCCGATCTTCATCTCGTAAAAAGTCGCATTCCTGAGCAGAAAGGTATTGCTGCCAATATCGCTCAATACAATCGCATCGAATTGAGCGAGTTCCTCCGATGTTGACGGAAAGCGAAGCTGAACTTCATGTGAAGGAATATAGGTTATCTCCATCCCTTCTTCTTTCAGGCATTGAAGAAGGAAAGTTGCTCCTTCTTCATATTTCGTCGAAGTAAAGCTGTCAAAACCTTTGGTATGAATCATGTGAATGACCCAAGACTCACCAACAAATAATACTTTCACAAGAAATCTCCATCCTTTTTAAAAAAGTATTTCTCTTTCAAAGTTTCAGTTATCTATAGTTAAAATAGAAACTTTTTATTTTGCTTTTTCAGATAATAATTCAATCACTAAATCCGTAAAAAGATTATACGGATTATCTCTTCCTCATGGATGACTCCCTGATCACCAGCTTTGTTTTCAATTCGATCCGTTCATGATTCATATAGGGATTGTTAATCCTGTTTATCAATTTCTCGGCTGCCAGCTCACCCATTTGATAAATTGGCTGCTCAATGGTGGTAATCTCCGGACTTACAACCTTTGTCAGATAGATTCCATCAAAACCGCAAATTGCAATATCCTCTGGTACACGAATATGTAATCGACTCAATTCTTTCATCACACCAACAGCCATCAAATCGTTGCCTACAAATAGACCATCGATCTGCGGATGCCCACTCAATAATTGGCCAACTGCAGCGATACCTCCATCAATGGTGAAATCGCCAGGGACGATGATTTCTTCCAACGCGGCATGTTCGTGAATAACTTTTTGATAACCCGCTAAGCGCTCCTTTGCCGTCTGATCATATTGCGGACCATAGATATGGGCAATCCGTTTACAGCCCACGGAAATCAGATGTTCAGTAGCCCTGATTGATCCTTGCAGGTTATCCACCTTAATCGTACAGGCATTTTCAATGTTATTCTCCATCTCAAGAATGACCATTGGCATCTTTGTATGCTGTCCCAGCAATTGACTGTCAATATCGTGTGTCGCAATAATGACCCCATCAATATACTTGTTCATGAGGATATTGATATAATCATTTTCCTCATTATCCACTCCTTTCGTATTGCCAAGTAGAAGTGAGTAGCCCTTCGAATGAGCCACATGCTCGGCTCCTTTCGCCAATTCAGGGAAAAAAGGGTTCGTAATATCGGATACGATCAACGCCAACGTATTCGAGGTTTTTTTAGCCAGCCCTCTCGCCACCTGATTCGGCTCAAAACCCATCTCTTGAATGACCTTCTCAATTCGGTCCTTTTTCTCTTCACTCACGTAGCCCTTATTATTCAGCACACGTGATACGGTTGCCGGTGAAACACCTGCATTCCGTGCGACATCTCTGATTGTGTTCAAATTTTCTACTCCCAAGAAAAAATTCTAAAACCGGTTTCACATCATCTAAAAAAATAGGCTGTACACATATTTGATTTTCTAAAACCGGTTTCACATGTCTCATAAAAAAACTATATCTCTAAATTAATAGACAATTGCAACATTGTCAATATATTTTTACAATTTATATTATTAATTTTTATCTAAAAACAAAGTAAACGTTTTCTGTTACAAACGCGATCTGCCGATCATTTAGCAATTCCGCTGTCTGGATTATTTACTAATTACTGATCTTTGACAAATCATACAAGGCTTGCTCAAGTTGGGTGAAATGGAAATGAAAGCCGGCATTCAATGCCTTTTGAGGGAGTACACGCTGCCCTTTCGTCACGATCAGACTTCTCTCACCTAGTGTGAGTTTAATTAAAGATTCCGGAATGTTCAGCCAATAAGGACGTTTCAAGAGTTTGGCCTGCGTTTTGCCAAACGTCTTCATCGTCACAGGATTGGGCGCTGTAAAATTAACAGGCCCGCGGATCTCTTGATGGTCCATAAGGAATTTCATGAGACGCACCAGATCATCCACATGAATCCATGACAACCACTGCTGCCCGGACGCAATTTTCCCGCCGATAAAAAAGCGATAAGGCAAATTGAGGAGAGGAAGCACGCCCCCTTTTTTCCCAAGAACGATACCAAATCGGGCACAGACTGTTCGTACCCCAAACTGTTCCGCTTGGAGAGCCGATTTTTCCCAAGAGCTGGTCAGATCGCTGAGAAAATCACTGTTACCTACACTCGAAGTTTCGGTATAAGTCGCTGTCTCAGATGTTCCATAAATACCGACTGCTGAAGCATTGATCAATAGACTCGGCTTCGTTTTTACCTTCGCAATTAGACGGATTAGTGCATCAGTGGTTTGTAAACGACTCTCTATTAAAAGTGCTTTTCTTTTGCGCGTCCACTGCCCGCCGTTGAGCGAAGCACCGGATAAATTGATGATGCTATTAATCGGATCCGGAAGCTCAGCAACGAAGTCATTCGCATTTTTCGGCATCCACTGAATGTAGTGGACGCCGTTTAAAGCGGGGAAACGCTCAGGCATCTGCCGAGTCAAAATATAGAGCTGATGCCCTTCTTTATGTAGTGATTTGATCAGCTCCTTCCCGATAAATCCACTGCCACCTGCTATCACAATATTTTTTATCATCTCTCCGTTATCCTCCTTCAATTGAAAACGGCGTACTAGCAAAAAATCGCATTCTTCTTTTTTTAGAAAATCTTCCAGTATTTTTTACTGGCGACGTTGCAACTACCCATATTTTTTTCAAATAAGCATTCATTACATCTAACCTATCAATTACTCTCTTTTCACACAAAATTGCTATTGTTTGAATGGATACAATTTTAATCAATTCTGGTTAAAAGTTCTTTCCTTCTCAGTTCGAATGAATAAAACGTAAACGCACCCCCTTCTTTTAATCTCTCTGTAATTCACCCTGAATTCGTTCAAAAATTTCACTGGGCAAAAATTCGCGTCCCATTAATTCCTTCCCGCACCAATTAGCGCCGATAAGGAGATTATCCTTTCTAAACTCATCTATCCAGTTGTTAATAAAATCTTTTAGAGAAATCGCTAATGCATGATTGCCACGATAAACAGGGACACTATTTATTATTTTCTCTACCTTCATTCGACTAGACCACAAAGGGACGACTGATTCTCCCTGCTCATTGGTGGTTATTGAATAACCTTCCTCATTCGCTATTGTCCAGACCATTTTCTGTTGAACAGTTTCCTCAAAAAAGACGCAGCAATCATAGAAATCGTCAACTAATCTTGCACCCTCATGTTCAGCTTCGTTCTCATCGAGATCCCGATCGTCAACCCATTGTTGGTAATGATTAAGTTCATGAGCTAAACTCCTCAGTATCGCGTAAACGGCTTCTTCTTCCCCTCTGCTCTTCACTAATTCAGCATAGTCTCCTGTAGCGACTCGGATATACGGCTCGCTATTTTTATCGTACGGAGCAAAAAAGGACGCACTGACCCACTCTTTTGTAGCAATCGTTTTAATTTGATAACTTTTTTTCAAATAGACAACGACCCGAATGGAAAATTCCAGATTCAGGCGTAGCCACACCGCAAAGTTTATACAGGCTTCTCTGACCTTTGCAGGGACACCTTTTTCACTTCTTATTCTTAACCCTGTGCGAGAACCCATGAACCTCACCACCGCATTCAGTATAGAATCAATCGTAACATTCATGAAAAAGCGCGGATCAGCGGTATTAACTCAACCGCTGAAACCATTAGATGCTTGAATCTTATATAATATTGTAAATTATCCTTGTTCATAAAATCCATCAACTCATTGCCATAGTCCATTGGCCAATAATATTTTTTCTCCTTTTGAAGCGTTTCTTGATTATCAGACCTGAGAACTTGACATTTATATCTCTTATAATCAGCATACGTTTTTATCGAATAGACCTCTTTTACCTCCTCGCAGCGAATAAATCCATTTTTTCATCCGCATCCGCTTTTTATTAGAACAATCACCTACCCTGTTTCTTTTAAAATTCCTAGCTTTTCCAACCAGTTAACCGGTTGTGGAAGACATAGAAAAAGGCGAAGTTTCCTCCGCCAAAAAGATCTATCTTCAAATTCCATTATCTGGAGGAGTCCTATGCTTGACTCTTGCCCATATGTCTCGGGAATCTTTAGGCAAACCCTTTATTCTTTTACCAATCCCTAAATAATATATTACCTTCTCTTTTTCCCATACTTTGAACACAATTCTTAAATCTGATTTTGCTTTTTGTCCGGTCCAATTTCTTTTCTTTTTCTCTTTTTCAGGAATGGAATGCATATATCTTTTTCTATATCCGTACTTTTCCAATAATCCATATTTCGTTGGCCTGCTTAATTCCTTCCAGTTACTGTCTAGTGCCTTCAACTCGTTATGAAACTGTTCATCAAAAAAGCCCCAATCTTGTGGAGCAATCAATTCATTATCCTTAATGAATTTCAGATCAATAACAAATAAAGGATCAAACTTTTGTGTATAATTCATTGTCATTATTCCTTTTTACTTTTGTTAGGACCCTTAAAAAACATGTTATCTATATCTTCAATTCCATAAGAACTAGTTGTGTTTTTTTCTGCTTTGGCAGCTGCTTCTCCATATACTTCATTAAGTTGATGATCTTCTATAACATTTTGTAATTCTTCAACTTGTGCGTTTAAAGATTCAACACGATCAATCAGTCTTTCATATTTATCCCAACTCAATAAAGCAGCCTTAATATCATCATTCATGATTATAGCCAATTTTTCGTTTTGACTTAATTTTTTCAATAAATTTTTTTGTGATAGAACACGTAGATCTTTTGCAGGAATAGTTTCCTTTTTTTCAAGTGATTTGGTTGGCATTTTAAATTCCCCTTCCATAGTCAACGACTCCTTGACAATTATATTTTACACCATTAGTGTATTATTTACTATTTAATATGTGCAAAAATATGAACAAATATGTATACAAATAATTGTGTGCTTGAATTTTTTTAAATAACTACGGAAAAATGTTGTGAAGCACTTGATAGCAATATTTTGTCACCCATATCGATCACATGATACGTGCTTGTTCCTGCTGCTTTATAAAGGTCAGAAAGTAGCCGGTGAGGTTTATTGGGCGCTTACATAATAAAACTCCAATAGAGATCTAATGCATCCATTGGAGCTTTTCTACTATTAATATTAGTTTCGATTTTCTCCCTTTACGGTTTAATCTAACCTATCGTCATCTATTTCCAATTATTTGCTTCTAAAAATTTATCTGGTATTCTCAATCGCAACTGTTCATCAATAGAAATCCAAAAATCATGTAAGTCAGCATTATCCTCCCACTCAATAGCATTATCTAATGTAATAGCATCAGAACCAAAAGAGATACAGCATCCAAAATGCCCTCTATCATAATTAAGAATAACTACATAGAAATTATAGGCACGAAACTTTAAACTGAACATTTTATAGGGTTCATCATTAGCAGAAAATAGTGAAAATTCTTGAGCCTTATTACCAAAATAGCTTCTTGCCGTTTCAATAAATTTTCTTGCAGTATCCTTCGCATTATTTTTCTGCATACCGAAACCTTTCTCTTCTCTTAAATATAAATAATTGTATTTATTCTGTAAATATTTCCATTCTAATTCTGTAAAACTTCCCTTATAGGGCCCTGAGCGAATTGCTCCTGTCGGCCGCTGACATTGGCTTGCTGCAACTCGATTTCAACCATCAGATTAGTCCCTTTTCCTCTCGCCAAATCGCCAGATATGCTCCAGCCGATTGATTGAGCACTTATGGATGAATTTATTTCTATCAATCCTATGCTTCGGGAAGGTTCATTAAAAAAACGATCTGCCCGGTAACAAGCAGATCGAATGGTAAATGATATTATATTGAATATGCTATTCTAACTCATTCCCTATTCTAAATCATTTATTTTCGTATTCCGCTGCGCCAGACATAACCTAACTTTCCCTTGTACACTGTCTGGTCCCATTGATTTCCGTCCGACAATACCTTGACCTTGGTGCCCTTCTTCAGCCGTCTTAGGATGTGCGCTTTTTTAGACTTTGCGGAGCGGAAGGCCTGTTTTTTGGTCACTGTACCGGTATATTGCGCCTTTTTGAGATCCTTGGCCCAGACATAACGGTTCGATCCTTTATAGCTGATCAGCGTCCACAATTGGCCCTGTTGAAGCACTTTGACTGAGGAACCTGCCGCAAGCGTTGCCACTGCATGTGCATGATTTGACGCACCCGTTCGGATCGCATGTTTGTGGGTCAAATAGGCAGTATAGCGAACAGGACGTGCCTTGCTGATGTCGCCATAGACATACGCGGCTTTTCCTTTATATAGGATCTGATCCCATTTTCCAGTATTCAGGACCTGAACCGCCGCACTCTTAGCCAGATGACCGATGATCGGCGCGCTGACTGAAGCGGCCGTCCGAATCGCATGTGATTTCGTCAGATAGCCGGTAAATAGCACCTTTTGATCCGGCGCCAATTGCGCGGGTGCCGCTTTCTGATTGATCGCCTGCTGCACCGTCGTCAGGTGCTGAAGCAGCAGATCCTTTAGATCACCTGAACTCAGTTTGTTAACCAGGCCTGTGGCAGCATCTACATCATTCTGAGAGAGGCTGGTTTCTGCTTTGATGACGGCATCTACCGCAGCATTCTGATCAAGATTCTCGTCAATTTCTTTCTGAACTTTGACCAGGCGCACCATCAAATCGGTCTTGGCATTACTGTCGCTTGACAGTTGACTAACAAGCACTGTCGCTGCATTGACATCGTCCTGGGACTGGCTGGTTTCCGCTTTGACGACCGCAGCCTCCGCTTCCCGATCAGAGGCAGGATCCGTGATTTCCACCTTTTGACTTTCGGAGGCTGGAATTTTCACGTACAAGGTATTCGTATCCGAATCAAAGTACGTTGCACGATCATGCTGATCAAGATCGCTCTGGTTTCCAACCTGAACATAGTTGTTCGATCCCGCTGTCACCGCATATGGACGGATCGTATTATGCAGCTTCAGCGTATACGTGGCGAGTTTGGAATTATAGCCTGTTTTTGTTTTATTTTGTGTAAAAGTGATCGTTCTTCCGCTCCGATTCAAATTGAATTGGGTGGTATTATATTCGCCCTTTTGATAATTAAAAGTCTCTCCGTCATCCTCGTAGAAAACGTTCTGTGCATGATCCGAGAGATAGGAATCCAGAATCAGATTGGTCAATGGCTTTTCTTCCGTGCTTTGCTGGACATCTCTGGTTGGTATTATCGAATCCGCTTTTACAAAGATCGGCAGGGTTGACAAATCCGCGCTTTTGGTGATTGTTTGTCCGCCTGTATAGCTTTTCCCCGTCCAATAGTCAACCCAATCTGTTCCCTCGGGCAGGTAGACCTGGCGGCTGGTCTGCCCCTGAGTGACAACAGGCGCAACCATCAACCGATCGCCAAGCATGTATTGATCATTGAGATTATACACATTCGGATCATTCTGGAACTGATAGACAAGCGGCTGCTGAACCGGCGAGCCCGTTTCGGACGCTGTGACAAATGCGTCATACAGATATGGCAGCAGTTGATAACGAAAGTCAATATATTTGCGGCTGATAGTCTCGACATCCGTACTGAATTGCCAAGGTTCCTGCCCCTGCGTCTTATCGTTTGAATAATGATCACGAGCAAAAGGAAGCAGCGAACCCACTTCGATCCAGCGGGCAAATAATTCGTCCGAGGGATGTGGCCCGGCAAATCCGCCAATATCATTGCCAACAAAAGGCTGTCCGGACAGACCGATATTTTCATTCATTGGCAAGCTTACAGCAAGATGCTCCCAATCGCTGACATTATCGCCAGTCCATATCGCTGAATACCGCTGCGTGCCGGCAAACATATCGCGTGATAAAACAAAGGGCCGCTGATTCGGTTTCGCCGCAATCTCTCCATCATAGGTTGCGTGATCCTCTTCGTGCGCAAAAATATTGTGGAACGCGTCGCTCTTAATGTTTCCGAAGCTAACATCCAACGGTACCGTTCCGTCCGGACCATTGAAAACAGAAGGCTCGTTCATGTCATTCCAGATCCCGTCTACGCCGTTATCAAGCAGGGCAGTCTTTAAATGGCTTCCCCACCAATCACGGACAACCGAATCGGAAAAATTCGGGAACACAGCATCCCCCGGCCAGACTGTCCCCACATAGTCCGTTCCATCCGGATTCTTGGCAAAATAATTATTCTTCTCTCCTTCATCATACACGGTATAACCGGGATCTTTTTTGACGCCGGGATCTACAATGGTCACGGCCCGCAGCCCCATGTTCTTCAGCGTCTTCAGGGCGTTTTTATACTGGCTGTCCCAAGTGAATACCCGGTAATCATCCATATAGTTAATATCGAATACCATCGTATCCAGCGGAATATTCTTCTTACGATACGTTTTCGCGACATCGACCAATTCGTCCGGCGTATAGCCGTATTTACTCTGCTGGAAACCGAGAGACCACATTGGCGGCCGATTCATTTTTCCGGTCAAATCGGTATAACTGTTGATCACGTCCTGAACACCGGGTCCATAGATAAAATAATAGGTCAGCGGCCCGCCATCCGCATAGAAATAATAATACCCGTTACTATCTGCATTCATATTGAAATGAGTTTTGTAGGTATTATCAAAATAGATACCATAGGCTTTCTGATCTTTAAGCCCGATAAAAAAAGGTATGGAGGTGTAGAGATTGTCATACGTGTTATTGTATTCGTACTGATCCTTATTCCATAAGGTCATGTTTTCTCCATACTTATTCAGATCACCTCCACGTTCGCCAAAACCGTAATAGGCTTCTTTGTCATTTGGATCCGTCTTTTTGTATACAAACGGCTTTCCACTTGCATCGTAGCCTGCACCATACCCCCCATCATCATTGTTCGTATCATCCTGATCGATGACATGGCCCTGTTTGTCTGTATATTTCAGGCCAAACGGATCCTTCTTGACAATAATATTAATCGTGTCTGTAGCAATAGTAATCGTGTCCGCATCTTCGCTGATCGCATAAGACGGTACTTGCCAATCCGTCTTAGCAATCGCTGGTGAATTTTGTTCCGATTGTCCTTTTTTCAGAATCGAAACCTTGACCATGCTCGATTGAAGAATACGAATATAAGCTTCATAATTACCATTACTCAGACTGATTTTGATCCCATCATTTTTACCCTGACTGTTCTGAACCGGCGTGTACGTATGACCTTTGTCACCGTCAACGGTCAACAGCTTCTGCGCATTTAGCGACAGATCCGCAGTGGATGCTGCGTCGGCATGCACCTGAACAGGGGCAAACATCATCAAAGAAACTGCTAATAGAGCGGCCAAAGTGAGTGTAAGGAACCGTTTGATGAATTTCGTGACCATTAAATAAAAACTCCTTTCCAGAAGCCGGCCCATTAATCGTCCGACTTAAACGATTTATTTTCGTATTCCGCTGTGCCAGACATAGCCGAGTTTTCCTTTAAAAATGACCTGATCCCATGAAGCTCCCCTGGACAATACCTTGACCTTAATGCCCTTCTTCAGCCATTTCAGGATGTGCGCTTTTTTAGAATCGGCGGAACGGAAGGCCTGTTTCTTTGTTAACGTTCCGGTATATTGCGCTTTTTTTAGGTTCTTGGCCCAGACATAGCGGTTTGATCCTTTATAGCTGATCAGCGTCCATGATTGTCCCTGATGAAGTACCTTGACTGAGGATCCTGCCGCAAGTGTTGCCACTGGACGTGCACGACGAGAAGTGGCAGTCCGAACCGCGTGTTTGCGAGTCAGATAAGCCGTAAAGAGAACAGGACGCGTCTTGCTGACGTCGCCATAGACATAGACATCTTTCCCTTTATAACGAATCTGATCCCATTTTCCCGTGCTCAGAACCTGAACCGCCGCACCCTTAGCAAGATGACCGATGATCGGCGCATGAGTTGAAGCGGCGGTACGAATCGCACGCGACTTTGTCATGTAGCCGCTAAACAGAACATTTTTGACTGGTTCCGGCTGAGTTGGTTCCGTTTTCTGATTGATCGCCTGCTGAACCTTGACGAGATAATTCAGCAATTGTGATTTCAAATTGCTTGCCGGCAGTTTGTTAACCAGAGACGAAGCGGCGTCAACGTCTGCCTGTGACAGGCTTGCTTCTGCTTTGGCAACAGCTGCTACAGCTGCCCGCTCTGCAGCTGCGGAATTAATGGTCTTCTGCAGAGCATCTAATTGCCCGTTGAGGTTGTCCTTGACTGCGCTGTCAGCGATCTGTTTGACGAGCGAGCGCGCTGCATCGAGATCACTTTGCATTTGACTAGCAACAGCAACGGCGACCGCCGAAGACGCCGCCTTTTCCGCCTGCGATTCGTTACTACTGTCATTGATTTCTTTTTGCAACGTATCGAGTTGATAGGTCAGATTAGTCTTCACGTCACTACTTGGCAGCTGAGAAACAAGACTTCGCGCCTTGTCCACATCATTTTGCGAGCGGCTAGAATTCGCTGTGCTGACTGCATCAGCCGCTGCTCCCTCCGCCTCATTTTCCTTCTGATTATAATAATCATTCATGCCAAGAATATAGGAACCGGAGCCAAATCCGGCCATCGGTACGGATCCCGCATAGTCCTGCGTGTTATAGTCCAACAGTTCCGGAATTAAATCATAATTATGTGTGGCATTGCTGGTCATCCAACCCATCAAGGTCTTGGATTCGTCGTCTCTGCCCATCTTAGCCAGCGCCCCGGCAATCCGCTGATCGATGAAGCCCCATTCTCTGGAATCATACGTATCGCCATCCTGATCGCGCTCATAGCCAGGCGTACTGCCGGTTTTAATGCGTAGATTATCGTTAAATGCATCTATCATTCCAGTTGCCAGATAATCGTGCGGAGCAATCAAGCCAAAATTGATCGCTTCAACGGTTGACGCATCGTTGAAATTGTATCCTTTTTCCTTTCGCTCTGTTGAAGAAGCGATCGTCTTTATGTCCTGGTTATCAATCACCAAATTCTTAAGAATCGCCTTTTGCAGCTGATCCGCTTTGTAACTGAAAGTGGTCGCTGAGGAGTGGTCCCCAGCCAGTTCTGCCAAATGCGCCGCGGATTTCAGCCCCTGATAGGCCGTGATATCGGTATAGGCAAAATGCTGACGGGAGGGGGCCGTACCGAGAACATCAAAGGGTGTCCAGTGTTCCTCCCAAATCGACGAATCCGGTGCAATCAGATGTGTGGACGGATCCATCAGCTCGACCAGAAGATTGGCATCGCGATCCTTCAGCTTGTCCCAGTTATCCTTTAAAAATTGTTTGTCACCGGTGGCTTTCACATACTGATCTGCCGTCCAGAGCGAGAGACCCCAACCATCAAGCTCGACATTGTATCCGTTTCCATTTATATCCGAATCTTCTTGTCCATCGCCGAAATAACGGCAAACAGAAATCAAATAATTAGCACTTAGTTTTCCAAGACCTAGTCCGTATCCTTTACCATAGGTCGGATCATTTGTGTCTAACGTATCCTTATTCTCAATATAGTTCTCCTGATAGAAGTTTTCTCCATCGGCGGCCTGTCTCATTTTGGCATTAAAAAGAAATTGAAGACCTTCCTTGGCTTCCTTATAATGCCCGGATTCAATCAATGCCTGCAGCGAATAATTGCCGTCACGTGCCCAGGCAATGCTCCATTCACCGGGAATCAAGCTGGCAAGAATCTGACCATAGCCATCACCCTGCTCTCTATTTTGGGCCATTCTGAGTACAGCCGTCGACTGATTGTAGATCTGCTGCTCATTATAGGAAAGACCGCTCGGAACCTTTTCCGTGCTGTGCCAGTCCGACCAATCGTTTTCTTCCTGAGTCAGCAATTTCTCCGGATCATTCATCCCCTTCTGTGCCAGGGTATCGACGTCTTTGCTAAGACTGGCTTCATCACCGCTCTCATCCAGACCGATGACGATGCCGTACCATTTAGATGCGCCGGGTGCGAGACTTGATCCCTTGTTCTCAAAGCCTGCAGCCATATCATTCCCCTTGGTCTGACTGTAATTGGCAAACGTCTTGCCATCCGTGCCCATCACCCATGGATTATTGTCCCCAGTACCTGCCTGGTAGTAATCCTTATCTGTTTGGTTCAGACTCTTATAGATCGCGATGGCTTTGCTCTTTCCTGTCGGGTTATATTCTTTTAAATAATTATCGTCTTTGTTAAAGGCTGTGCCCTCGTCATCCGTGTTGGAGTCTCCAGCCCCCATGTGCATATTCTGCATTGAAAGGACAGAGACATCCTGATTTTTATCACCAGTATTGGTGACCTTCATCAACATAACGAGCGTTCTCGATTGATTGCCGTCTTTTCCGGATTGGGAATCCGAAAATGGCGTGAAATAATAGCCGCTGAATTGAAGATTTTTATTTTTGTCGGATTGATCGACGTTAATGATATTGGTACCGTTTACATATTTTGCCGAATCCACATCCGCCGTATTCAACCACTGGGCATTTCTACCGTCAACCGCATAGCCGAAGTAAGCGTCCCACATATAATTTTTCGTTGTGGTATTCGCATCATAATGACTGTAAATATGCGGCTGAAAACGAACCAGCGCATGATCCGGACCAGCATTGGGATCATTAATATCATTGCCCCTTGTTGAATACATTGCCGCGCCCAGACCGTTCGACGTCGTAAGCGCATGCCAGGAATTATGCGCGGTATAGGTCGGTGCTGCAGCTGCCAATGCTTTGAGCGGACTGATCCCCGCGATTGACAAACAAACAATTGCCGACAGCATAACGATAAACACTTTTTTTGACAACTCGATAACTTTATCCATTGATTGTCTCCTCTCGCTCATCAGTCGATATTCCATCGCTTTTATTTGATAAAAATGTTAGATGCTCCATTGAAAGATTCCGCGCAATGTGTCCTTGAAAGCATTTATTTTTTCTGATTAGCTATCATCTCCTTATTTGAAATGTTATCGGTTACATTCCGTTGCTAGATCATCAACCCCTTTATCCACAATGCATCCCTTCAACCGTTCTGAAAGGGGTTGCATTTTATAGAACAAACTTTTTAGATTAACACGATCCGGTTTGCCTCTCCACAATATGTGAAGATTCACACTTATCAAGGGAAGAATTCCCATAAAAGCGCGCATCCTCACTCCTCAACGTCGGCGGGTAAAATTGCCTCCCGTTTTTCAAAACTGAACATTGAAGGTTGATCTCTGCAGAGCGACTTCCCATTCATCTGGCAACTGCATGGACAATCTCTATTATAGTAAAGTTTTCACGTCTCTCCATGCGGCAAAATAATCAGATTTTCGAGAGAAAAATATCCATTTCAGACCGATTCGACTTCTTCTGACAAAATACACCGAGACGAAGGACCTAGTCGTAGAATTTGGGCAAAAAAAAGGCGAGGAAATCCCCCGTTAATATCTCGTTTAACTAAATGTGTCAGTAAGACAGTCCTAACATCAATAAGGCCTACTCCCTATTTCAAAACATAAGATTTAAAGTCATAGATCTTCCGGATTAATCGAGCTTTTCTCTTCAACTAATTTAACTTCATCTTTTGATACCCAACCGAGCCATGTATCTCTATCGATTCTAGGGATGTTGAGGTGACTCCCAATAAACAAATTCCTTGTCTCTATTTGGTATTGGCTTTGCTTCTCTTTTAATATTCGAACTCTTTCTCCATCTATTAATCCATGGAGGACTATCCTTATGCAATCTTCTAGATCATGAGGATTTACCTTCTTGGTGTAAAGACCACTATTATATGTATCCTCAAAGGTCTCATCAGTTTTTCCCTTATCTGTAGTCATAATTTCAACATTATTATCCATATCTCTAATTATTTTGTACTCAATACCTCTATATTTACCATACCTTTCTGATTTTCGCATTTCTTGTCACCCTTACTCATCAACTTTTAACACTTCACCATCAAAGATTGCAATAACTTCATCTTTCCCACTGACTACTTGACGTTGTTTTGCTCCTTTTTGTAAATCTATAGGTGCATTTAATCTCCATTCAGGAATAACTTCACTGTTTCTAGATGCTGTGAATCCATTTCCAGTCCATGGTTTTAGAATGGACTAGCACGTGCGTAGATAGCCCCCGTTTCCAGACCTGGAACCGTCCGGCAATCAAGTGTTAGCTGGAAGGAATCGGCAATCACATTCGGGACGATATCTCCATCAATTCATCCGATATTGACTGTCGAATTGCCCAGTATCTTATCGTGAATCGGATCGAATTTTTCAAGTTCATTGATAAACTGATGCAGTCTCTGCATTTCTCATTGCTGTTTTGAAACCTAATAACCTATCTTTGGCAGTGGCACCATATTGCGGTCCATAGAAATGAGCTATTTTCCTACAAACAACAGAAATAAGATGCTTCATCGCCTCAATCGCTCCATAGTAATGTCTGTCTGAGTTGCAGGCACTAGACAGTAACTGGAAGGAATTAAACAAGCCAACGTATTGGAAAAATATGGCCATGAAAAAAGAGAAAGAGAAAAGGTTATATATTATTGCAATCTAGCAAATAGATGTTCTCCCATTTTTTAAGCAACACATTTATCCATAGGTGACTCTTATCGACGGAAATGATAAACCTAACACTTTCAAAAACCGTTTAATTATTTTGTTCGTATTCTCTGATAATTTTATCAGCTTCTAATCTTTTTATAAATTCTTCTAATGCTGGAGACTCATCATTAAATTCTCTAATGGATTCAGACATTACAGCATTTCTTTCAGACATTGTAAAAACAACCTACCGGTCTTTGACTTTTTTGATACTAACTTCATTACTTTTCTGCGTATGATCACCAAACATATTATAGTTTCTCAGATCGTCTCTCCTTATTATTGCTTCACACTCATCAATTGTCATTAAAAATCACCTACCCTATTTCTTTTAAAATTCCTAGCTTTTCCAACCATTTAACTGGTAGTGGAAGCTCATACTGTAGTCCCCCTCCTACCGAATTAAACCCGGGTGCTATTTCTCCTCTGTATGATACTAGATTCTTATAGTCTCCACCATAATATTTAGACACTTGAGCATCAATTGCTTTTTTTAATCCTGTGTCTTTACAGTTATTTATATATTTTTCTATTCTATTCAAATCACCTATTACTTCATATTTATGATACTTTGATGAATCTTTCACATATGGTAACGACCTCTGCTCATAAGAGTATAACTCCATACTTTGTAGGAGATGTGTATCTCCCGTTGCTAGGTCCATATCTATCGATAACTTCACCAACTCGTGGAGCATATTCATCTTTTATCGGAATCTTTCTGTTTACAATTTCACCTGTCAATTTATCATAATCTCTAACTATTTTTGTTGTATGTCCATCACAAGGTACCTGATTCCAATCAATTTCTCCACTACCATCAGCCTTTAAAACTTTATTATTTTTGGGTATTTGAGCTTCCACTGCAGCTGGCCATTTGCCAGTTTCAGCAAATGTATCCGTGTAATTGCTCGTAACATTTCTTTTTGCATTTTGGGCATCCAAATTTTTTAAGTAGCTCACTAAATTTTTTGATGAACATTCTGTATCTTTTAATAATACCTGTAAATTTTTATCTTTCTTCAGCGCCCTTACGTTTTCCTTGCCTTTGATCTCCCCATTACCACTGACTCCATCCACTCTCTCCGTCTTTACCATCTGGTGGGTTTCGTGTACAGACTCAGCAGAACTTGCTTCGACCTTTCCGGCGGTTCCTGCTTCACCAGCAAACGCAAGCTGTGAAGCATCCTTGTTGGGAAGGACGTCACTCAACTTTTGCTTGCCTTTCCGATAAAGCTCTTTTGTCCCTTTGACCAGCGTCTGCGCCGAGGTGCGTTCACCGGCAACTACCGCGCGGCCGGCCCAACCAACAAAGGGAATGAACATGGATCCGGAAACTGACCGAAAATTTTCGGTCAGTTTCTGGATCCATGCCTTCCGTCGCTCGAATGAAATCATAATAGCCGGACATCTCCCCAGCAAAAGTCGCAATACAATTGCCCGCGGTCTCGTACCACGGCCGGTTGACAGCCGCTTCTTCCTTTTTCGACACACCGAGGCGAATGGTCTTGCCCCGATTCGGGCATAGAAAAAGGCGGAGTTTCCTCCACCATAAATGTTCAAATCCTCTTAACCATCACAAATTCTGATTACTTTGCCTTTGCATTCTCCTGATCATCAATCGTGAAATGAGGATAAGAAATGTTTTTTATTTTTGAGCGATACTGTTCCTGAAAGAGAACTTCCTCTTCATCTTGATAGCTCTCAAAATAAATTTCAGCTATATTCTCATGATTGAAAAAATAGACCTGTTCTTCCACTTTCCCGCTTGGATAGATACATGCGGAATAATCAAAATAACCAATGACCCCATTCTTGTTATATAAAGGCGCTCGATTTAAGATCATCAGTTTGACATCGCCATTGTCTAAACGAACAACACTTCCGATCGGGAGTAGTTTCATTATCTGATCTCTCCTTTTTGAATTTTTATTGAACACAAAAATTCGACGTTCATGGTGGATTTATTTTCATACGAAGGCAAGTAAACAATTTATTTATGCCCACAAATTTCATATCCTGCTTTGGAAAAAAAACATAGTAAATAAGAGGTGAGGACTGCTAGCGCAAATGAAGCAATCAGCCAGATCAGCCAATAGGTCATTATATAGAGCAAGATGAAAAAAATAAAAACAGCGGTAAGAATGATCAATATAATTGTATCTTTCTTCAGTACAGGGCGCCCCTTATAGCCATAGTCTTCTAGCATTTCCGGCGTAATATATATTTCTTTCATTCGATTATGGAAATACATTTTGTACATTGCATAGCCGGCCAACAAACTAATCATGACTTCAAGAATAATTAATACGAGCATAATAAATGGTGCTTTAATGACAAAATAAAGACCATTCAACTCTCGCAGAAATGCCAGGGTCAACACAGTTGCTGTCCAATAGATCATTTGATTGACTTTTCGATGGTAAGCCTTATACACTCTGCCCGTCTTTCGATCCAAAAAGAGGGTGTATCCTTTATCTTGATGGCGATCTTCACGATAAAATGGAATCATGCGACGAATCATCTTTATCTCTTCACTTCCTTGGTTCGATTAATTAACTATTGAGCCTAAATTTCCAAAAAATCCCGATACAGCCTTACCTACTTTTCTACTTTCAACGGCTGCTTGATTAACCGTTTGCTTGCTTATATCACTCACTTTATTGAGTATTTGCTTTTTCATTTCGACTTTATCTTTCTCAATTGTGTCTATTTGTTTTGCAGTATCTTTACTTAGATTAATAATCTCTTTCCCCGCCTTCTTAGACCGATCCCATACTTCTGCTCCTATTTTTTTTGCTTGATTAGCAATTTTATCTTTATTGTCATAAATCCAATCAAAGGCCATTCCACCCAAAATACCAATAGCGAAGCCAATTAAAGTACCAATACCTGGTCCGCCAATCGCTGTTCCAATAGCCGCTCCTGCCAGACCTGCTCCTAAGTGTCCGCCTGTTTTTATTAACGCATCAGTTGGATTTTCTCCGCGTGACACTTGAAGACTAAAATCAAGAATTGAACCAACTAATGGAGCAGAACGAATAGCTCCGGTCCGTATTGTATCCGTCAACCAAGAAGGCGGTTCGCTGAATGAAGTGGTCCCCCCACTAACCATTCCTGCAACTAATCCCCGATCCATAAAATCGGTGGTATTATTCTGGAACCACGTGACTATTTCTTTCGATATCTTTTCGGCAACTTTATCAGTTACCTTGTTTTCGACAGCATTCTGAATAAACGCTGTCCCGGTATTCATGATTCCAGATTCTATCGAATGATACAATTTCCTGCTAATTTTCCCATTTTTATAATCGAGCTTTGCCTTGTTTAAATAAAGTTTGGATTTTGGATCCAATTTTTCCATTTTCACCGACTCATTATCCATTGATACTTGACGCGCCTTTTCCTGCTGCTTCTTGAAACTCAGATAGGCAGACTTTTGTTTTTCGAGATCACTCTGGATTTTGTAAGCGTCGCTATGGTAGAAGGCTCCGGCATTAAAATGGAGCGGTTCGACATCAGCCCCCTGCCGCGTCGCGTTCTCCAACGCTGAGTAAAGTGAGACAATTTGCGGCACATCGCCAATCACCTGCTGGTATTCGTTCAACAGCGTCCGATCCAGATCGCGGACATCCTCACTCATCTTCGTCTGTGCCTTATTCGCTTTATCGAGCTGACGCTCCACGTCCTCTGTGTTTAACTTTCCGACTGGAATCAGAGCAGAAATACTATCGAGGACCTCATTGATCGACTCCTTCTGATCATTGACGACATCACGCGAGCGCCAATAAGCGATCGATAAATTGCTTTCCAAAAAAGGAATCTGGACCCGCGTTGCTCCGCCCAGATTCCGGTCGTCAATCTCACCTGCAATCCCGTTCAGGAAAGCAACCTGTTTCTCAATCAGCCGCAGCCAGGCGTTCACCACCGTTTCCTGCGCCTGGTAAAAGGCCTTGATTTTTTCCGCCCCCCGCCCTTTGAAAGAAGGACCAAGCGCAGTAATCTGCGCGAAACTCTGCTTCAACTGCCGCATCTCTTCGCCAAGCGTCTGATACTGCTGGGCACGAACTTCCGCTGCTCGAATTAACGACTTCGCGTCATAGCGGATCGTATTCGCCGCCATGCCAGAGCTGCCCATGACTGCCCTCATCGGATCACCTCGTCCTGCCGTTTGAGCAGATCGACATTGGCTTGTGTATCAGCGATGTTCTTGCGAACCGCGGCTTGATAGGCGGACAAAAGCTGCTGCAGAATTCCTTCGTTTTCACTCCAGGAGTCAGAAAACGCCAGCTGATTATTGCCGGAATGCGGCACTCCTGGCAGAGTCACGCGTTCCACGGCCTGAGTGGCCTGCTCCAGTCGGCCGCTAACATTGGCGTGCTGCAATTCGATTTCGACCATCAGAACATCCTCCCTTTCAGCGCCGCCAATTGATGTTCAAGTGTCTTCGTCTCATGTGTACTCGCTTTCGCCAGCGCTTCGATTCCCCGAGCCGCGGACCCGATCGCCTGCAGCGTGTCATGCTCCGTTTTCAACTGCCCGATTTTCGCCTCGATCTGCTGAAAATAGAGATCCACATCCTCAGTTAGGTGAAATTTCATCCGATCCTTGGCCTTCTGCCGTTCCGCGTCAAATTGATGAGCACGTGTCCCTTGCCAGTCCGCACCCAAATCGGGTTCCGCAAGCAATTTGAGCTGATTCATCGCCGCTGCTTGTTCGCTGTGCAATTTGCTTTTCGCTCGCCTCAGCCGGGTGATCTTCTCTTCAACTGCAGTTGATTTACCCGAGATCGAACGAAAAACGGAATCCAGTGTTTCCGAAAATCCCATCGACAACCGCTCCTTTCACAAGACCGTTCCCATCATTTGTGTCTATTATATTAAATTTTCCGAGTGGAAAAATGCGGCAAAATAACTAAATTATTCATGGAATTGTTCCAGTTCATACCCATTCGACTTTTTCTGACAAAACACGCCCTGCCGAATGGACTAGGTCCCGATTCGGACATAGAAAAAAGCGGAGTTTCCTCCGCCACATGTAATCTTCAGTAAATACTGCATAAAAAAAGAGAGAGATCTCCAAAATCGAGTTCTCCCCCTCAAGAATCTTTGCGTTTAAGGTCTTATTTTACGCGCCACTTAAAACCGTATTACATACTCCATCTGATTAGAGAATGGACAAATTTGTTAAAATTGGAACTGATAAAATAGCATAAAAAACACCGAGAAGAGAAGTTCATCTCCGGTGCTTGCTTCATGAATAGTCAGTGGTTGTGCAGCGCGCAGCGCAAGGGCTGCAGTCTGCGGCGGACCGCTTTTTTCCAGGAACCCACGGTATTTATTGAAACATGGTGAATGGTAGCAATATAGGCAGTTTCCCAACCTTTTAGCACACCCTCCTCGATATAAAGCCGCTCGCGCGGGGGCATCAGGGGAAGATACTCCTCAAGCACTGCCTGCATTTGTTTTTCGATCGGTTCAGGAAAGGGATCAATTGCATCTAGCGGGGTTTCCGTCAAGCTCAATTGTTCGCGCTCATCACGCTTTGCGAGCTTCCTCAGATAATCAGACAGCGTGCCACGAATTGTTTTTTGGGCAAAGGCGCTGAAATAATAGTCGGGGTTAACGCCGGGAGCAACTCTCTCGAGGGAGAACCGCCGATCGGCCTGCCAAAGCGCGGTGCGGGCCATTTGCAGCAAATCTTCCTTATCTACTTCGTAACTATAGAGATGCCGTTCATACTTATCACGAAAAATTTTCACCGTTTTGACGATTAAGCCTTCATATTGACTGAGCAGGCGGGCAAAAGCAGCATCGGAATCTTCTGTGGGTTGACGGAAGTAATCGTGGTAGGCCAAAGGAAAGGCTCCCTTCAGAATTGGAATGGGGGATGAACGAGGATAAAGAGACAACGTGGATTCCGAAAAATTGAGATTTAACGGTCAAACGCGAGGAGTAAAAATTAAAGTAGATGATCAGGGAATAAGCAGGAAGGAACTTCTTTCAATTCGAGGGTTGCAGGAGAAACTTAACTTGCCTTACATCCTATAAGTAGGTGGATAAAAGAAATGAGGTGAGCAAGATCTGAAAAAAAAAATAAAATCGCGAAGATTTGTGGCGTATGTTCGATTCTCTTGATTCATGATAAAGACCAGACAAATGTCTGGGGAGGCATCTGTCTGGCCATCGTGCAGAAGGATTGACTGTCCTCTCTAGAGAAGAGCCAATGATGAGAAAGGATCAAAAGCGCGGCAACGACTGATTTCGAGGTGCAACCTTTTTAATAAATACATATATAAAAGAGTTGCTCACAAAAAGATAAAGCATTATGTATGCGGTTACATTTCATTCAATAATCCAAGACTTAAGCACCGCCAATACATAAAATAACCGAAAGAAATGATTGAAGAATAGATGAACAGGCTGCTACGATTGAAAAGAAAGAGTATGCAGATTCATGGGGTTGATGGTTCAATAAGGTTTTGAAGATACAAGAAGACCGAGCACCTAGAAGAGCAATGGCAATGGATAACTACTTTTTACTAGCTTTGTAAATCATTACAATGTTAACCATTTTCTAGCTATTCATTTTACGTATTTATATTAGCAATAATTTAGAAAAAGGTCAATACTAAATCGGTAAATTTATAACTTTTTTTCTAAGACTTTTTACTCATTTTTGAACAAATTGTTACGGCACTAATTCCATTCAATCTTCATCTCTTATTCCTTGAAAAGAGTCAGTAAGGCTTGTCATCGAATCGTTTTCCCAGGCCGAAAAAGAGTTATTACAAAATCCGGAACTGCTCATGACCCCCTTCATCTGATCCCCTCATCCTGACTCCTCAAGATCGGCTCGCCTTTTACTCGGACTTTGAAACAGGGCAACGGCTTTTTCAAAAGAAGTTTTATAGGCGTCTTCCCTGAAAGCGGATTGTCTCGGTCTGTTGACCGCATTATCCACCAAGTTAGCATCTTTAATGCCAACATCTTCGGCAGGTGAATATTTTTTAATCAGCAAAACATTAAGATAAATCACTTGATTATTCGTCAAAAAATTAGTCATCTATTCACGAGCCCTCTAAACACCGCATCGTTGTCTTTAATAATACCATTGACCATTAAAACGAAGTCCTCATCAATGTCATCAGGAAGGCTTACTACCTGCCGTTTTTTAATATTCACGGTACCATCCTTCAATTTCTCAAAAACAATTTCATCACTTGGTTTTACGTTCAGATGTTGAAGGATTTCATGTGGATAGGTGGAACCAACACTGTTTCCCATTTTAAAAATTTTTCGTTCCATGTTTGCAACACTCTCCATAAAAAATTTCCTTCTCAACATACGCAAGTGTTTTCATATATAATGAACTAAAACCGGGTGAACTGAACTGTTTCTAAACAAAATTTAAGAGGGGATGCTCTCCGTGAACTCATTGTCTGCTTCACACTTGGTGCTCCTCACAGTTCTTTCGCTAAGGATACAAACACTGATTCCAACAACTTTGAAAGTGCCTATTTAGCTGCGTATAATCAGGGAATCAGCATTGGATTATTAATCCGAATCTGCTCTCTTATGATGAGTGGGTTAAGGATAACGACAATGCGTATAAACCTGTATATTTACAGGGCATAAAAGATGGCGTTGTTCCTCAGAGTATGAACTATCAGGAATGGATTGCAGAAAACAATTATGGTCAAGATCCTGCAGCTACCTCATCCTTGAAGTCCTCGAAGTCGTTGATACAGCCTAACGCTAATGACCCTGGTCCTGGTGGTATACTTGGTCACGCCGCAATAGCCGCAAGCAACGAACATGTCCTCGACGTACCTGGAACAGCAGATGCCCCTGAACATAATAATAGTCGAATGCGTACGTTGAGTAAATGGATTTCTCAATATGCTGTCAGTGGTCGCTGGGTCCAAATTTATCGAATGGAGGGCCATCCGAACCTTGCGTATGCAGATATGAATAATAAGAACATCCATTTGACTTACGAGATCACTTCAGAACTTTATACTTTGAATCCAATGTACTGTTCAAAGTTAGTATTCCAAGCTTATTATGATGGGACTGGAAGCTATAGTGTGTTGTTCCGTATAGAGGATTTTTATCGCCTTATCATGTACCCGATTTATGGGAGCCCCATTATAGCCTAACATTGATTAAAACATACGATTGACGAGGAGATCATTTTTTGGCTAAGCGTAGATATCTATTAGTCAGTTTAGCTGTAATCTGTATTCTTATTTTGTGCGGTGCCATTGGTTACCACTTTTATTCACAGCATAAACGCTCGGTCGCATGGTCAGCCATTAATCACTATATCAATAAACAAGGTATCAAGAAAGAGGACATCAGAGTTTCTTCTTTCTTTACTGAAGATGATGGACAATGGCATCGATTCATCTCCGTTAAAGATGAGAAATCAAACATCGCTTATGAATACATTTATAAGGCAGATATAAAAAAGGTTTTTTTCAGCGCCGAACGTGTGGATAAAAAATATATAAACAGACATGAATGGGGTGGCGGTGGTCTTGATGACTATCAGATGCAGCATATAAAACATCCGCCCCTACCGAATAGTTATGGTTACAATAATTAATGTTATAAGTTATGGTGGCTAATTACAACACCCCTAAATCCATTGGTTTAGGGGTGTTCAATCCTTATTATCCGATTTAGAGGAAAGTTCCATACAAGATTTTTGCTAGAAAATCGTGATCAGGACTAAGAACACCTAGAATTCCTCATGCTGAAAAATTTTTAAATTAAAATGGGATCTTTAACGTCATAAATTTCGTCACAGGTATCGCTGTTGATCCACTTATTGGATACTCCGCTATCAGCCAAACTAAATCCTAAATTTTCGAGAACCTTAAACCGCTGATCCCTCATATATAGGTTTCATTTTAACAATTACACTCTTATCTTTTTGTAAAACTATTTTCCATATATTTTCAAAAGCAAAGTAAACGTTTTCTACACCTGTAAGCTGCGCTGATATTTACTTCCAGTCATAGTGTTCTAGAAATTTATCAGGTATCCTTAATTCTATTTGTTCCTTCAATTCTTTAAGAAATATGTCCATATCAGCTTTATCGTACCATTTTTGGCTACTATCTAAAGCTATGAAATGGCTACCGTTAGTGATGCTGCATCCAAATCTACCGCGGTCATAGTTCAAAACAATAATAAAGAACTTATACATAACAAACTCAATTTTGAACATTGTATAAGGTGTATCGGTAGCGTCAAAAACCATAAAATCATCAATTTTATTTGAAAAATAATTACTTAGTTTATCGATTAATTCATCTGATAAAGTATCACTATTCTTAGTTTGCAATCCAAACATCTCCTTCTCAGCTTGCAGTTCACTAAAGTCATCTTCAAATGCCTTGATTATAATTTTCTCCAATCTAAAATACGTTGATATTTGGATATGTATTTTTGTGGACACCCGAGGGAGCTTCTCAAAATAAACTTGCAAGCTAAATAATCATACTCAAAGAATAGAAGTTCTGTTAATATCAAAAATATCGATTGGCCTCCGCTCCAACAGATCCTCAAGCGCCTCTGTTCCCTCTTTCTCAGCGAACAAGAATTCTTTTTCTGCTATGGGTAACAGCGAGTAATCATGAAACTTTTTTATCAGGGAAATCTATCGTTTTAAGTTTTTCCCATAAGAAAGGAGACGTAAATAAAACATGTTCCATCTCACTATCTGGGTAATACATGCTTACTACCCCTTTAAATATTTTCCCATAAAAAAGTGATAACTTTGTATTTATAATATTAAAGGCACATGTAGAGAGTATATTCGGAAAAGATTCAAATACGGTTGAACAAACCCCAACAATTTCAGTTCTTAATGGCTTTTCATCAACTAAGTATCCAATTGAATAATCGGATAAGCCAATAGTTGCGTATGACGCAACACCATCGGAGGCGTATCGATAGTCTCTAATAAATCAATATGACTAACATGATTATCATCCCAATATTTAGATACTGTGGGTTGACCTCCAAATGCATCCAAAGCAGTCCTTGCTATTATTTTCTTCTCATTCGAAATTGACAGGATAAGCCTCCAATGAATATGCGGATTATTAGTATCCAAAATAATCGACTCTTATGGCTTCTATTTGTAGATGGAAATTCAGGCCGATAATAATTTCGTTCATGCTTTTTACAAACTATACCCGGCTGAACGGAATAGGTCGCCATTCAGGCATAAAAAAAGGCGGAATTTTCTCCGTCAGGAATAGCCATAACCTCTTATTCTGCTTTCCAAATTCTTATGATTGGAATAGAAAGCAACGATGCCTGCTTCATCATCCTGAGATTTATAATCTGAATCTCCATTCATATTTTAAATGTGCATGGAGTCATTTTAATGCTGATTTTCATTTACTATATTCCGATCGAATTTCTTCAAACCATTCCATTGCAATATCATCAGCAGTCTTTACCGGGTCGTTAGAATAAACTAAATCATATCTATACTTTGCTTTTAAACTATTTTTTGATACATCATAAACGAGTTTTATTTCTGTAGGCATTTCTCTTTTATATTGTCCGCATAGTTTCAGCATATTATTGATATCACTATTGAGAATTTTAATAACACCTTTTTGCCTCTCAATAGAAGTATCATACCTTTCGCTCGTATTGATTGATATTTCGTTTAACTTATGACGTTCTAGTATCATTTCATTAATTTTATAAAAATAATCACTGGAGATAGTATTCGATTCAAAAGAACAGTAAATATATACTTTTTCTGCACGATTATCGACATATTCCAAACATATTGTTACCATATCTGCTTGTATCTCACTAAAATAATCCTCAAATATTTTACTCACTAAATTATTCCCCTCTCTAATTTAGTATATCTCGCTCAAAATATTTCCCATCTATTTCATATTGTACATTAAACTTAGATGGTCTTAAACTATCTTCATCATATATAATTTCAACGTTTACTTTAACCTGTTTGTCCTCTTCAATGGCTTTAGCCCATTGATTTTCTATCTTCTTATATTGACTTAGATTAACATTAGAGGATTGTGAAACCAAATTATCTAACTCAGGTGATCCGCCAAATCGATCACCTGCTAAATGGCCTGCATGATCACCGTCTAACTTTCCAGGCGTATCTGGATTATGAGGAAGCCTTTCTTCTCTGCTTGTTAATTGTAGATCATCAGTCTCGAATTTACTTATTCTTCCCAATTCGTCAGTTTCATATTTATAATTGAATTCTCCCGTTCTATATTTGATATTTCGTTTTAGATGACCCTCTTCATCAAACGGATTCACCCTTAAATCTGATTCTCTTATCCCCTCTTTATTTTCACTCGATCCTTTTCCACTTGATTTCTCTTCAGTTTTGTTTATTCCATCCACTCTCTCCGCTTTCGCCATCTGGTGGGTCTCGTGTACGGACCCAGTAGAACTTGCCTCAACTTTTCCGCCAGCTCCAGCTTCACCAGCAAACGCAAGCTGTGAAGCATCCTTGTTGGGAAGCACTTCACTCAACTTTTGCTCGCCTTTGCGATAGAGTTCCTTCGTCCCTTTGACCAGCGTCTGCGCCGAGGTGCTTTCACCGGTGACTGCTGCGCGGCTGGCACTGAGTCCTTTCATCATCATCAGCGACATCAGCAGACTGTTCCGGCGTTGATCATCAGTCAGCTTGTTCCCGTCGAGATCGCGTCCGGTTGCGGCCTCACTGACATTGGCGGTGGCAAGTAGCGATTGCAGACCGATTTCAGACTTACTGAGCACCTGAAAGGTTCGTTCAGATTGACCGACGGCATCGAGCGCATGACCTGCCGCGTTCAATCCTTTGGCTGTCCGGTAAATGGCTTCGCCGCCTTTAACCGCGCGGCCGGCCCAACCCACAAAGGGAATGAACATCGACGCGGCAGACGCGGCTGCCAAGGCGCGTTCACTGGCCGACAATTTTCGACCTGTCTCCGGATCAATGCCTTCCGTCGCTCGAATGAAATCATAATAGCCGGACATCTCGCCGGCAAAGGTCGCAATACCAGTGCCCGCGGTCTCGTACCAGGGTCGATTGACGGCCTCTTCTTCCTTTTTCGATACTTGGCGCGCCTGTTCCTGCCGCTTTTTGAAACTCAGATAGGCAGTCGTCTGTTTCTCAAGATCACCTTGAATCTTGTAAGCGTCGCTATGATAGAAGATTTCGGCATTAAAATGGAGCGGTTCCACGTCGGCGCCTTGGTGCGTGGCATTCTCGAGTGCCGAATAGAGGGAGACAATTTGCGGCACGTCGCTAATTACCTGCTGGTATTCGTTCAGCAGCGTCCGATCCAGCTCGCGGACATCCTCACTCATTTTTGTCTGTGCCTTATTCGCCTTATCGAGCTGCCGCTCCACGTCCTCTGTGTTTAACTTTCCGACTGGAATGAGATCAGAAATACTATTGAGAACTTTATTAATCGACTCCTTCTGATCATTGACGACATCTCGCGAGCGCCAGTAAGCGATCGATAAATCGCTTTCCAAAAAAGGAATCTGCACCTGCGTCGCCCCGCCTAGATTCCGATCAGCGATTTCACCGGCAATCCCATTCAGGAAGGCGACCTGTTTCTCAATCAGTCGCAGCCAGGCATTCACCACCGTTTCCTGCGCTTGGTAAAAGGCCTTGATTTTTTCCGCACCCCGACCTTTGAAAGAAAGGCCAAGCGCGATAATCAGGATGAAACTCTGCTTCAGCTGTCGCATCTCTTCGTCAAGCGTCTGATACTGCTTGGCACGAGCTTCCGCTGCCTGTATCAGCGCCTTTGCGTCATAGCGGATCGCCCAGTAGATTCTGTTCCATCATCCAATAAATAATAGATTTCATCCCCGGAATATTGTTTCTTTTCAAGCCACTCCCAACGGACTTTCAAAGCATGAGTTACATTCTCATAGTCTGATGAAGTTGATAGCTCATCGACTATTGTCTCACTTAATCCTAATAAAAACGCAACTTGTGTATCGGGCTGTAAAAAGGGATTAAAAAAGACAATCATTCGTCAACTACAGCAATGGATCGCTGGTTTACCCAGCTATACCAAGTCCTATTTACCTAAACTAAGCTGCGAAAGTTGAGTTTCTTATTCCCAGTTATTTATTTTCAATATGCCAATTGATTTTCCATTCAGGATATTCTTCATTAAAATCATTGAGTAATTCCATAAGCGATTCTGCATCTTCGGGAAGCCTTTTTTTTAAAATATCCCAATGTTTAAAAGTAATATTTTGTGGTAATTTTTTTAATCCTGTTATGGTATCCCAAAAAGCATCCCAATTTTTTCCGTAAAAATCTGGAAAATCTAATTTTTTCTGTAAAAAAATCTGAAGTTCCTCAGAGTCAGTCACATCTCTCAAATCAATAGAAATATAATCTTTCACTTTTATACCTCATTTCATTTATATGTACCAATATAATGAACGGTCTTGTAATGGTCAGTTGTTATATACATCAATCCATCATTCGAATACACTAATCGAGTACCAGGTTGTTTGGCACGTGATATATTGCCATCCAATCCAACATCACCTTCATACCAAACCCTTCCTTTCGCAATAGGAAGTATTTTTGATCTATTTTTAAATATATCGCCACCGATTTGCCCACCGGAAATATAGTTTTCAATCACTTTTCCGGGTTCCCATCCATATTCTTTTGCTTCCTTTTTAGTAACATAATTATCTGGGAGCTGCCCGTTCACTCTTAACCTTTCAACAAGAGGATTGGCATCTTGAGTAGTCTTTAAAACTTCCTTATATTTTTGATGAGCAATGATATTTTTCGCTCCTCCAGCTACATCAAATGCCTGTTGAAACTTAGATACTGGACTGACTTTGGTTCTATTTACTTCCTTACTTACAGCTTCATTTCTTGTTACCGCTGTGTTCAATAGTTTATCTTTTAATCCCTTAGCATCAATGGTGTTGTACGGCACATTCCCACCAGCAAACTGAAATTTAGGGGAGATGGAATTCTGAAAACCGTTCATATTCTCAGCGACAGTATTAGAAGACCTCACAAGTGTGGTTTTTGTGACTGTTCCAACTTTGTCTGCTGTTCCTGCTGCTTTCACTAATTTCCCAGCATCCCCCATTTTCCCTACTTTGTCGATGCCCTTCGTTCCAACGAAGGAGAGGGCAATCGTAGCGACAGCATAGGTGATCCATTGGCTGCGCGTGTAGGCATTCCCCTGCACCATATTTTTATCGTAGGATTGAACAATTGCATTCTTAATAATGGCATAAGTCTGTTGGGGATGGATAGCTGCGCGCACCAGGTCACCAGCAACTTGCTCGGGGGGTGAGGTGATCATTTGCCACAGATCGACCACGGTATCCTTAACCGTATCATAGAGACCCACGTAAATACCAGCATACACCTGACCATAAATATGATTTGCTTTCTTGAGTTCTGCTTTCTCATACCAGGGTCGATTGACGGCCTCTTCTTCTTTTTTCTACACCTGGCGCGCTTGTTCCTGCCGCTTTTTGATGGCCAGATAATTTGCTGTCTGTTTTTCGAGATCACCATGGATTTTGTAAGCCTCACTATGGTAAAAGGCTTCGGCATTAAAATGGAGCGGCTCCACACAGTACCTTGGCGCGTGGCATGCTCGAGCGCCGAATAAAGTGAGACAATCTGCGGTACGTCGCTAATTACCTGCTGGTATTCGTTCAACAGCGTCCGATCCAGATCGCGGACATCCTCGCTCATTTTGGCCTGTGCCCTGTTCGCTTTATCGAGCTGCCGCTTCACTTCCTCTGTGTTTAACTTTCCCACCGGAATAAGATCAGAAATGCTATTGAGGACCTTATTGATCGACTCCTTTTGGTCATTGACAACATCCCGTGATCGCCAGTAAGCAATCGACAAGTCACTCTCCAAAAAGGGAATCTGCACCTGCGTCGCCCCGCCTAGATTCCGATCATCGATTTCACCGGCAATCCCATTCAGAAAGGCGACTTGTTTCTCAATCAGCCGCAGCCAGGCGTTCACCACCGTTTCCTGAGCTTGATAAAAGGCCTTGATTTTTTCCGCACCCCTACCCTTGAACGAGGAGCCGAGCACGGTAATCTGCGCGAAACTTTGCTTCAGCTGTCGCATCTCTTCGTCAAGCGTCTGATACTGCTTGGCACGAGCTTCCGCTGCCTGTATCAGCGCCTTTGCGTCATAGCGGATCGTATTCGCCGCCGTGCCGGAGCTGCCCATGACCGCCCTCATCGGATCACCTCGTCCTGATGCCTCATTAGGTAGACATGGGCCTGCATATCGGCAATATTCTTACGGTCCACCATCTGTACGCTACGCATTTGATTATTCGCTCGCTTCAACCGAGGCAACTTCGCTTCGACGGCGACTAATTTGCCGGATATCAAGCGAAAAACAGAATTCAATCCTTCCAATATTCCCATCGGTGGCCGCTCCTTTCCACAAGCCCGTTCCCGTCATTTGTGTCCATTATATTAAATTTTTCAAGTGGAAAAATGCGGCAAAATAACCAAATTGCACGGATAAATATACTTATTCAAACCCATTCGACTTTTTCTGACAAAATATCCCCTGCTGAATGAACCATACCGCCATTCGGACATAGAAAAAGACGGAGTTCTCCTCCGCCAAAATCGGCAAAAATTTAAGCGACAAATAACCCACACCTTCTGATCTTATGTGGGTTATTTGTCATCACTATTGAATTGTTTGTTATTTATCCCTTATATTGGCCAAGTTGGAAAGATTGTCGGCATTGACCGCCAATTATTCAAATATTTTCCTTCCAAACGTTGAAACACAAAAGCGATACTTATTATAAAATCTGCCCTATGGATAAATACTTTTTTCTGAAACATATTTTATGAAAAACTCATTAGAATTGGAAGATGAGAACTTCTTTACCTTTTGCAAAAAAACTATTAGTTATTAATAGTCAAACTATCTATCACATACTATATGCTTTCTAAAAATGATGTCTCAAATGGGTGAATACAACATACATTAGGTTTTATCACGACGTATCAATATCAGTATGATCTCCACCTTCTCTTACACTGGGATGCTACATTAGTTAAAAAGGTAATATTATAAAACTAACTCACCCAACTATACTTAAAAGCTCTTTATGATAGATCGCCTGCATCTTAAAATAGTTCTTACTTGATTTCCCATAATTATCCATAACGGAATTCAACACCGAATGTCCCTTCAGGAAATTCCCATTTATCCAAAACAGTGTTCCCGCAAAGAATCCTACATGTCCCGCACTCAAGGCATCCAGCATAATCAAAACGGACAGAACCATCGTCATTCAAAGAATATAATCCTGCTGGGCAAGCATTCACCAGCTTCTGAATCTCTTCTTTATCAATATGATCCGACTTTAGAATGATATGAGGATTACTTTCATCGACATTGAATTTATCTTTGCCTAGTTTCTGTTCTACATTTACGCTCATAGTGCCCTGACTCCTTTTATGGCATCCTTTGCAAGATTCATATATCCGACTTGCTTCATTTCCTTCATGAGTTTTTTCCGAAGCGGAAGTGTTTCCTGTCCATCGACGATAAAGAGTTGTTTCATAAGATTAACTGCCATTTGCGGATAATCATTGAAAATCCGTTTATTCTCCATGAAGGCCGGAGATTTCCTGTAAAGCTTTAAATCCTTCATGACAAAGCTGTCATCGAGAAACTCTTTATACTGGTTTAATCCAGCTTCACTGTAATCTTTTCTTTTCTTTGCCTCGATAATGGTCCGTGCAGCCGCTTCGGCAGATGCGACCGCCAGATCCATTCCTCTTACCGCATATCCAATGTTAATACAAAAGCCCGCTGCATCACCGACAATCAACACACCATCGCCTACTAATTTGGGCACCATATTTAACCCAGCTTCCGGAACAAGATGTGCGGAGTATTCTGCGGTTTGACCACCCTTAATCAGTGGCTGAATCACGCGATGATTTTTAAAATTTTCCAGCATCTGCGGGACACGAACCGATGTATCCGTCAAATCAGAAAGTGTGCAGACAATGCCTAGGGAAAGGCTGGACTGATTTGTATAGAGAAATCCACCGCCAACTCGTCCTGCTGAAGGACTGCCAGCAAACAGCCAGGCAACGCCTTCATCTTTCTTCAAATTGAATCGATCTTCAATGACATTTTGCGGTAATTCGATAATTTCTTTGACACCCACGGCGACTTCGCTTGGTTTGATTTCGCCGCGCATACCAACCTTTTGAGCAAGCAACGAATTGACGCCGTCAGCTAAAACCACAACCTCAGACTCCATCTCGTCCTCTCCCGCAATAATGCCGCAAACCTTACCGTCTTTAACAAGTAAGTCATCTACACGTATGCCAGGAACGATTTGTGCACCGGCATCTTCTGCCTTTTCCGCGAGCCATTGGTCAAAGGAACCTCTTAATACAGAATAGGAAGTGCGTCCCTGCTGTCCAAGATCCACTGAGTTAAAGTCAATTGTCATTGCGCTATCATCTGTCATCAAGCTGATTTTTTCTTGCGTAATTTTTCGTTCCACAGGTGCTTCCTCTGCAAAACCGGGCATGATTTTCTCAAGACTATGACTATACAGACGTCCCCCAGTCATGTTTTTACTCCCGGCGTTCGTGCCTCGCTCAATAACAAGAACATCCATTCCTTCTTTGGCGAGAAGATATCCGACAACACAACCGGCAATACCTGCTCCGACAATTATAGCATCGAATTTATCTGACATAATATGACTCCCCTCCGCTTTGAACCTATCTCAAATTGCCGTTTTTCTTTACGCGTTGACCAATTTGAGCGCCTGGATCAATTCCGGAAGCACATCATTTAAATCTCCGACAATAAAGTAATCGGCGACTTTTAAGATTGGCGCATTCTCATCCTTATTAATGGCGACAATCGTCTTAGCATCACGGATACCGTAAACATGCTGAATCTGGCCCGAGATACCAGCGCAGAGGTAAAGATCAGGTTTAATCACCTGTCCGGAGATCCCAATATACCGTTCTTCGGGAAGCCAATGCAAATCCTCAGTGACCGGACGAGAGCAGGCGATCTCTCCTTGTAAAATTTCCGCAAGCTGCTCTGCATACTTGATAGTTTCTTGCTTAGCAAAACCTCGGCCAACACCAATAACAACATTGGCATCAGCGAGATTGACAGATGTCTTTTCTTTAGCTTTTCTTCCAGAAACGACCAATCCTTCCGTATCATTAATCAAATGGACAGTGACGGAATGATTGCCTCCAACAGAATCTAATTCTTTTTTTGTAAATATGCCTGAAGCGACGGTAACAATTGCTGGTCCTTCTTCAATCTCTACTGTTCTCTCAGCTAGGCCGCCATAAATCGTTCGTTTCAATTGAAGTTTATTCTCATAGACATTGAGTGTTTTTATTTCTGTGACAACCGGAATTTCAATTAAACCACCCAGATAACCGGCCAAAGATTTCCCGCGCTTTGTAGCATTCACCAGAATGAGGTCCGGCTTTACTTCTTCCGCTTTCGCTTTTAAATCCAAAGCAGCATTTTCCCATAAAGTGTGCTCGGGAATGAGCAAACGTATGACCTCATCTGCCCCGTACCGAAAAGCCAAGTTTGCCTCTTCTTCACTGGCATTGAGGTAAGCAGTGACGTTATCACTAAGTTCTGCAGCTTTTGAAATCAGCTGGTACCCTTCTTCTGCCGTCTCTGAAATCACCCAAATTTGATTCATTTTTGTCACCCTCCTAATCAGATTATTTTTTCCTCTTTTAATCTCTGTACAAGTTGCTCGACGGACTTTTGGACAGGAGTATCTCCATCATTCAATCGGATTCTCTTCCGTTCCATAATGGAAGGTCCAACCAAAATCGTTTTCACAGAAGAGGCTGTATCAATTTGACTTAATTCAAGAGACTCAGCATTCAGTTCTTTTGAAGGTTTTTTCCTGGCAGATAATATTTGTTTCATGCCTGGAACTTTGGGATCATTTAATTCAGAAACAACGGTCAGTACAACCGGTGACGAAACCCCAATCGTTTCAATCCCATTTTCCAGTTTGCGTGTCACCGTCAGCTGATCCCCCTGTTTTTCCACAGCACTTGCATAAGTAATAAGATGATAGCCCAACAACCCTGCCAGTCTTGGACCCACTTGCTGTGAATATTCATCACTGGAACCCTCGCCACAAATAATGACATCAAACGGACCTAATTTCTGAATTGCGCGGCTCAGAAGCCGAGCCGCCACTGAACTTTCCGCTTTCTCCCCAGTTTCGATGTAATAGGCAGCATCAGCCCCTCGAGAAAGCACCTCTTTAACGGAAGCTTTTACATCTTTTCCAGCAGTTAAAGCGACAAGTTCACCGCCATCTGTTTTAAGGGTGGTGCCAAGTTCCAGTGCATTACGATCAATTTCGCTGATTTTCGCCTTTGCCCTTCTTGTATTTAGTGCTTTACCGTCTGAATCAACTGTAATATCCGATTCATCCAGTACCCATTTGTAGCAGACAAGTATTTTCATTTAGATCATCTCCTAATCTTTTTTCAATCGAGCATTATGTTAAAGAAAGCAGTAGGCCATTTTAGGTTGTATAAGGTTAATAATCTCCCGGAACAACGAAAAAAGTCCCTTGAGCCATGGCAATTAGCTTGCCTTGATCATTCTCAATTCGGCAATTCATCACCATTGTTTTTCTTCCACTATGGATCAGTTGCACCAAAGCATCTAAATATCTGCCCCGGCCTGGTGAAATAAAATTCATTGTGAGATTCGAAGTTACGGCAGAATTATCTTCGACTGATAATTTTGCAGCTAATAAACCCATTGCTGAATCAGCCAATAATGCAATAATTCCTCCATGAACCATATTCCTTCCGTTGGAAATTGCTTCTGTAACCGGAATTGAGGCAACCACATGAGATTCCGTTATCTCTTTTGTATGGAAACCAAGCAATTTTCTCATAAAAAGAAAATCCTTTTTTTCGTTCCTGAGCATGTCTATGAAATTCTTGATCTTTGTCTGATCCTCAGAACTCATTTTCCCAATAAGTGAATCCAATTGCTCGGTAGGCTGTATCCATTGTTTAATCATAATTCCCGCCCTTTCAGGTGAACGATGCACTCTTCCAGAGTTTGAACCAGCCGCGCCGAAAAATGGGCACTCTGTAAAAACTCATTTTGTTAACAAACAAACATTTTCTCCTGCAGCGCGTGACAAGTTACATTCGGTACAAGTGAAGAAACATCCCCACCGTTTTGCGCGATTTCTTTCACAATGCTTGAACTTAAAAATGCAAATTCATTTGTTGACATAATAAAGCAGGTTTCCGCTGAATGGCAAAGATGTTTATTGACCGAAGCAATCTGCAGTTCATATTCAAAATCTGTAATAGCACGTAGACCTCGAATAATAATAGAGATATTTGTTTTTTTCAGATAATTAACTAGCAAACCGTCGAAACTATCAATTGTCACATGCTTGAAATCTTTTGTAGCCTCTTCCAGCATTGTCTTGCGCTCATCGACCGAAAATAACGGATGCTTTTTTGAATTATTCAGCACTGCCACAACAATATGATCAAAAAGTACATTGCTCCTACGGATAATATCAAGATGCCCTAACGTGACTGGATCGAAACTACCTGGGTAAACCGCAATTTTATTCATTACCGAATCCTCTCTTTCCCTCCGTTTCCCTGTGAACCAGTAATTCAGAAACCAGCGGCATTTTTCTGGGTCAAGATACCTAGTCAGAGCACTGCTTCAGCTGCGATAGAAAGAATCATCGGTTTTGTTAGCGTTTCAAAGACAGACAGCCCTTTGATATCTCTTAATAGACTTTCTACGCCGAGATCCTTGCTGTAACCATAGCCGCCGTGTAATTGAATCGCATCAACGCAGATCTGTTCCCCGGCCTTGAGTGCAAAATAGCGTGCAGCATACGCTTGCTCAGCGATATCTTCACCATTGGTCAAACTTTGGACCGCTTTCTCGGTTAATAATTCAGAAGCCTCTAAATCGACAATCATTTTCCCCAGTTTCTCGGATAATCCGTCAAAGAAGATAATCGGTCGGTTAAATTGTTTTCTTTCCTTTCCATATGCAATTGCTTTTTCAATTGCACAATGAGTAATTCCTTCTGCGATTGCCGAGAGACTAATGCTATTCACATCGAAAATACATTTTGCGATAATCTGTCCCTCGCCTTCCTCACCTAATAGATTTTCAGCAGGCACATAAACCTTATCAAAATCCACTGTATGTTCACTAATTAGATCCAGGCCCATTTTTCGATACGGTTCAGAAATTTTAACTCCTGGAAGATCACTCTCAACGACAAAAGCGCTGAGACCTTTCTCCGTATTAGCAAAGATAATTAGTAGATCACTTTCCCTGCCATTGTAGACAAAAGTTTTCTGACCTGTTATCCGAAAGCCGGCAGCATCTTTTTCTGCCTTCGTTTCAATTAGCGCAACATCTCTACCAATCCATCCTTCATCATGTGCATAACTACCGATCATTTGTCCACTGCACAGAGCCTGAAGATAATTCTCTTTTGCCGATTTTGTTCCATATTTCCAAATGGTATAACCCGCCTGTGTACAGTGAACGGCATAACCAAGTGCAGCAGAAGCTGAAACATGAGCAAATTCTTTTAAGGCGACAAAATAACTCAGAAAATCACCACCAGCCCCACCGTATTCCTCCGGGAAAAAGATGCCTAGGAAATCGATATCTGCTAAGACCTGCAACGCTTCTTTAGCTGATAGCCCCGCTAAATCATTAGCAATTTCACTAGCACTGCTTTTGATTAATGATTGTTCTTCTGTTAATTGAAAATCCATGCATCTCACCCCCTATTCTTGTTTTTCGTTAAGCACGTGGTTGGCAATAACGATTCTCTGGATCTGATTTGTTCCTTCATAAATCTGCATTACCTTGGCATCACGCATCAGTTTTTCAACAATTGATTCAACTAAATAGCCATAAGGGCCAAATATTTCAACGGCTGTCTCGGCAATCTGCATTGCTGAATCTGTAGCAAATGTTTTGGACATCGCAGATTCTTTACTGTAAGGCTCGCCACTGTCTTTTAAATAACATGTCTTATAGATTAATCCTTCAGTGGCTTCAATCCTTGTTGCCATATCCGCTAGCTTAAACTGAATATACTGAGAAGCAGCCAAAGGTTTGCCATTTCTCTTTTCACTCTGAACGAACTTTATAGTCTCCTTCAAAATTCGTTTGGAAAGACCAAGTGCAGAAGCACCTACTGACAATCGGGCAACGTCCAACGTTTTCATCGCGATTTTAAAGCCCTGTCCCTCATCGCCAATTCGGTGGTCAATAGGAACTGCGACATCGTTGAAAATTACTTCAACCGTATTTGAGGCTCGAATGCCCATTTTATTTTCCTTTTTTCCGACAGTTATTCCTTCTCGGTCTGCCTCGACGATGAATGCGCTGAGTCCACGATTTTTTTGAGCTGGATCGGTCGAAGCAAATACTGTAAAAACACCTGCGTGACCGCCATTGGTGCAGAAACATTTCGTCCCGTTAATCATGTAGTGATCGCCTTTTCGAACTGCAGTTGTCTGTATCGCACTTGGATCCGAACCCGCGCCCGGCTCAGTCAAAGCGAAAGCCGCTAGTTCCCCGTTCAAAATATGCTCAAAATATAGTTTTACCTGATCTTCGGTTCCTCCGAATAAGACTGGATAAGATGCTAACCCATTGCCTCCCAACGTCGTTTGCAACCCGACGCATCCCTTGCCAAGTTCTTCGCCGACAAGAGCCGAAGCGAGTGCATCAAGTCCGGGACCACCAATAGTTTCCGGTGCAGCAATACTGAGCAATCCGAATTCCTTTGCTTTTTCGACGATTGGTTGAGGAAAATCGCCTGTTTGATCGTATTTGCTAGCATTAGGAATGATATAGTCATTGACAAATGTTCGTGTTTTTTCTTGCCATTCTTTTTGCATTTTCGTAAGCGCCAAGTCAACCATTTTTCTTCCATCCTCCCTGAAGTCAGATGAATAGGCTCATCATTCCTCACTAATAATAAAATTCCATTTGTGAAGATGCAGGTTAGTTAAATGCGCTCCACAAATGGAAAAATCAGCCATCCGTTAGGCATTCACCATCTCACTGAATGCCTGAATCCGGGTTCTTGCCTGCTCATCATTGATGTCATCTTGTTGAAATTCAATATAAACCTGCGGAATGTGTGCCGCTTCAAGTTGCTTTTTGATTATTGGGTAGTCAAATTCTTCTGGATCGCAAAATTTCATCATCAGGAAAAGAACGCCATCAGCATGAGTATCCTTAACTGTCTGGATAATCATTTCTCCACGTTTTTTTTCTGGGTCATAGAGAAGGGAACACCCTTCCATCTTCGACCAGTAAGCGACCAAGCGTTCCATTGGCGTTCCGCCTTTCTCTGGAACGTCTGTCCGGAATTGACGGGTTTCCTGTGCCAAATCGTCTGCCACGACATTCATATGATTTTCTTCAAGAACGTTTAAAATCTGAGGCGAATCTAATAAAATTCCGGAAACAACAATTTTTTCACCTGTCCATTTTTGTTTCTCATTTTCTTCCAGTTTCTGAATGAGTTCCTCAAGCCAAACCGTATACTCTCCTTTTTCTACAAAACCGGCTGCCTTGATGACCATGTGACGAATAGTCGGTGTAATAATTTCCTGATAATCACTGGCCGTTTTTATAAAGTCGCGCATCGTTCGACGGTACGTGTTATATACCTCAATACTGTTCGCCAGGGATTCAGGAGTAATCATATGCTTTGAAATTCGTTCCAAAGTTTTTTTGATCCGCTGATATTCAGTCATCAGGAATTTCTTCCCAGCCTCCGTTTTTCGATTCACTGAATGAACTAAAGGAATAAATTCGACCTGAGGCACCGCAACCTTCCAGTTCTGCCCCATCGTACGCAATGGATCACAGTTAGCTGGAATGATGATCCCGGATAAATCATTAAATGCTCCCTTTATTCCCAACTCCAAACTCGTTTGAAGAATGGAACAAATAAATGACGGAAAATATTTTTTTGCGGATGAAACTTCTGTTTCTCCTCCCCAGACACCAAAGGGAACCATACCTGCCGCATGAATCAATTCCTCGGGAGTATAATACATGCAGCCAATTGCCTGCTTATTCTCGCTGATATATTCTTTGAGTTTTGCTTTAGGGTGATTGGCAATCTGCTCAATTTTCGATAAAATAGCATCACAATTACTCATGAATCGATGCCTCTTTTCCTTCTTTTCTTGCTTTCATAACTTCGTACAATCCCTGCACTCTAGTTTCATACTGAGCTTCACTGAATGAGCGCGGATCTGCCTGATCACCGTCAAAGAAAGTTGCTGGAATTCCGGTATCTTTTTGAACTCTGCGCACGATTTCATAAAGAAATCCGTTCCACATCTTGCAGCTTCTATTGAGATGAACGAGCATTCCATCAACATGATTGGTTTTAATAATTTCTTCTCGCATCGCAATTTCCCGTTCGAGATTGACACAATTAGTCATTGTCGCATAAGCTTCCGCCATTTCATCCAAATTACTGTAAACTTTTTCAAAAGCGGTAAAATAATTGGAACCGACGACATTAATTCCATATTTTAATAAAGTCTTATAGGTAAAGCCGATATGCGGCCAGCAGGCGATCCCTTCAAGTAGAATTCTATACTGCTCCATTCCTTTATAGCTGGACTGCTTTTCTCGGATCTTATCTTCAAGCTCATCAGCTAGAAGCGTCAATGCTTCAAGCGTTTCTTTTCTCCCCTTGCCACAAACGACCAAAGCCATATAATTAAAGAAATCATAACCATTTAGCGGGGAGGGTGTTGCATTCATTGCATTTTCTGCCCGCCTCCAAGCCCGACCAGATGCTGAAGAAATCTTCATGACCTCCTGGAATCGATTTTCGTCGAATTTCTTGCCAGTTAAATCCTCCAGTTCTTTAACAACCAACTGAATCTGCTCTTTGATATAAGTGATCCTTTCCTGAGTGACTTCGAACTCTGTATTAAAAGGGACATCAAACATGATTAAAGGTACATTCAATTCCTTAGCCAGATTTTCGTACCATTTAACCATCTGGCTGCAAATATTATTGCAGCATAAAACGAAATCGGGTTGCGGGATATCTAGTGCAGCACAATTTTTTATGTCCTTATAAGCTAGATTCAATTTAGCGTAACCACAAAGATCATTAGAATAGCCTTGACCTTCGGCATATTCCAATAGCGGAAGAGATGACTTTTTAGCCGAAACTGCCGCCGCATGGTTTTCCGGATAAACAACCGTCAAGCCCATAGTTTCCGGTATTTCTTGAGGAAAATTAGATGCTGCCCAACCCACCATTTCTCCTCTTTTTTTTGCCTCAAGTGCCCGTTCGTAATGTTGATCCATCAATTCTTTAATCAAATCTTTGGCTCTCTTATTTTCCGCCATTGCCACGCTGAACACCTCTTTCGTTATTGTCTTTAACCCGTTCAAAAGCGTATAATGCGGCACCAAGTGCACCGGTAAACTGAGGAATATCCGGAAGAATAATTGGCACTCTGAGAACGTCTTCCATCATGCGGACAACGCCACTATTACGCGCGACACCTCCGGTCATAATGACATCTTCTTCAATTCCTGCGCGATAAACTAGTCCGGAGATTCGTTTGGCTATCGATCGATTAATTCCGGCAATAATATCCGGTTTCTTTTCACCATTCGCCAAATGAGAAATTACTTCTGATTCAGCAAATACCGTGCAAGTTGAGCTGATGACCGAGGCCTCAGCAGAAAGGCGGGAAAGATCCCCCAAATCACTCACTTTCACTTCGAGTACATTAGCCATGACGTCCAGAAAACGCCCAGTTCCGGCAGCACACTTATCATTCATCACGAAATTCAACAAGTCCCCGTGCTTATTTAATTTCAGAACCTTCGCATCCTGACCACCAATATCAATAATGGTTCTCGCGTTAGGAAAAAGGAAAAAAACACCTTTTGCATGGCAACTCAATTCACTGATCTGCTGTTCAGCTTTTTTATAAGTCATCCGTCCATACCCCGTAACGACGGAACTGTTGATATCGGTTTCATCTAACGGTGCATCAGGATTCTCAAATAATTCACGCATGACACGGGACGGTCCACTGCTGCCAGCACCTACTGGCGCCAATGCCTTCCGGACAATTGACTGACCATTTTCCAAGATTACGGCTTTTGTCGCTGTTGAACCGATATCAATTCCCAATGTGTACATAGTTAAGACCCCGAAATAACGACATGATCTTCCGATAATTTTTTAATTTGTTCAGCGGTATAACCGATATCCGTTAGAACTTCTTCCGTGTTCTCACCAAATTTGGGACCTCTTTTGTGTTCAATAGTTCCCAAGTTGGCAAACTTGACTGGCGTCTCGACAAACTTTCTCACATTTCCATTTGCGTAACGCATCTTATGCAGAAAACCATTTTCCCAGGCTTCCGGATCATCTAGAATTTCATCCCACAAATACGCTTTTTCGCAGGGGATATCGAATTTTGCAAATACCTCCATCCATTCATCAACGTTTCGTTGCTTCATCTGATCCTCGACGATTTGAATCATATCACGTGTATGTCCTGTGATCGCTTTCACATTATTCAAAGCTTTATTATCAATGAGATCCGAACGACCTATCGCTTCCATTACTTTCGGGAACATCCGATCATATTCTGGGCAAGCAAGTTGCAGCCATCTTTCATCCTTTGTCGGATAGGTGTTCAAGAAAGGATTACCGGCATCCTTACGGCTTATCGGATACTTAAATCCATATTGAGAAGAGGTAATCGTCAAATTAAAATCATAAATAGCTGTGTGATAAAGGCTGACCGTGACCTTGTCCCCTTTCCCCGTTTTCGCACGTTCATACAGGGAGGCCATGATCCCAGCAACCATATTCATTGCCACTTGATTATCGCCAAATTGAGGTACTGGATTCAGAGGTGAAGTCCCTTTCTCATAGAATGTACCGAGCAATCCACCGCGCGCATAATACGAGGTGAAATCAAATCCAGGAGTATCTTTCAGTGCACCTTTTTCTCCATAGCCGACAGACTGGGCATAGATGAGTTCCGGATATCTCTCTTTTAGAGAATCAAAATCCATACCCATTTTAATTAAGGATTTGGTTCGATTGTTCGTAACGAAAATATCCGCCCGCTTCAGCAGCCGATGCATGATCTTCAGACCATCTTCCGACTTCAGATCCAGCACAATTCCTTTTTTACCCATGTTAGACAGGTCAAAGCATGGATTTTCTTCTGGATCCGTTGGCATCTTCGTATTAAAACCAACTCTTCTTAAAGCATCACCCTTAGGATTTTCCACTTTGACAACATCAGCACCCCAGTCTGCCAAAACACGTGTACATGCCGGACCGGCAACGTAGGTAGCGAGCTCGACTACTTTCAAGCCTTTCAATGGTTTCTCCATACAAAACACCTCTGTATTTCTTTTTTAATTTCCATCTCCACTTTCTACTCTAGGTGCATGGTAATTTCTTGTAAAATACAATAAATTAATAACTACCCATAAATATTTTCACTAGATAATAAGAAAAATAGGTGAACGATGAGAACGGTTTCAAAGAAAGTGATATTGGGGGATTCAGTCTTATAAGACTGATGAGGACAGAAGGCTACGCCCTGCACAAAAAAGCTCATACGGTGGGGGCGCCGTATGAGTGCTTAGTTTAAACAATAACTTAAAAAATAGGAAATGAATTTCTGGAGCGCTAATGATTTTTTGATATTCCTTTTCGTGATTAAGCTGATTGGAATCACATTTTGATCATCCTCGATTGGTAGCACCTGGATACCTCCATGATTTATATATTTCTCGATCAGCGGTTCCGGCAGCATTGAAATGCATTCACTACGAGCCACCGCATCGCATATAAAGCTCCATTCCGAACTTCTGAGTTTAATGTCAGGAGTAAAACCGCTCTTTACACATTGAATAACTGGAAGTTTCCCCAATGTGAACTCTTTTGAAAGCAAAATAAACTTTTCTTTTTTTAATTCCATAAATGAGATTGATTTTCTCTCAGCCAATGGATGCTTCTCACTAACAATAGCCACCTCCTTATAGCTGTAATTCGGGAGTTCAACAACTTCCAGCGTAGCTTGCGGATTTAAATGCGAAATGATACCAACATCTATTTTACCCGACTGAACCATTTCCTGAATGGCCAAAGATCCATTGTGTATAGTAGTTAATTGAATATCTCGATACTTGCTGATAAATTCCATTAATGGATTGATAAAAAAACAGTCTGCAAATAGGTCAGGAATACCCACCTTTATATGACCGGTTACCCTGTTCTGGCTCATTTGGATGGAATCAATCATTTCCGAATATTCTTTCAGAAGATGTTCCGCATGACCCATAAATCTTTCTCCATCTCTAGTTAATGTCAATTTCTTGCCATCATACAAGAATAATTTGAATCCCAATTCCTCTTCAAGCTTCCTCGTTGTCCAGCTAAGGGTCGGTTGCGTCACGTATAGTTTCTTAGAAGCAATTGTATAATTCAAGTCTTTCGCGACTTGGACAAAATATTTCAACTGTTTGAATTCCACTTTTTTCATCTCCAAACCTATTTTCAAAGCCTTATATGAATGCGTTTACAAAATCAAACAATTGTACTTTCCAACCTCTATGTCCTTTCTTTTAAAGTAGCATGATTACCCGCGATAATCTATGTATATAGACACAAAATATAATATTTTTTCAAACAAGTTGTGGATTCAAAACCTTATCTCACTAGAAAAAATAATACTGCTTTGCGACCTTACAACCAAATACGATGATGCATTTTAATTCATCTGACCCAAAAAATGTCTATAGTACGCTATAGATTAAATGTATTTTACAAAGATTGCTCGATCCTCAATGATGTGTATGTAAAAACTCTAAGAGCGCTCTTAATAAAAACCAAAATTTTTTGCAACGATAAAGGTTGGTGATTTATATTGCTATTTTCTGAAAAATGAAATATTATAGTTGATTTAAAAATTCACTTGATATTTAGGAGGGAAATTTAATGACTGATTCTCAAACTATTCAATCGCATGAACTTCCACGATGGCGCATTTTAATCTCTGCCATCGTCGTCATGCTTTGCACCGGCTCGACCTATGCATTTAGTGTCCTTATCGGTCCCATGTCCGCAGCTCACGGATGGAGTGCTGAACAAGTAGTTTTAGCATTTACGCTAAACCTCGGACTTGCACCTATTCCGATGATACTTAGTGGTAAAATCGTCGATAAAAACCATGCAAAATTTTGTGTTCTTCTGGGCGGTATATTATATGGAATTGGTTATTTTTTTATGGGTTTTGCAACAAGTATCCCAATGCTTTATCTAAGCTATGGGATTATTTGCGGATTTGGTGAAGCCTTTGCCTATTCCGGCTGTCTCGGAAACATTACTCGACTTTTCCCTGATAAGCGAGGTTTGGCAATTGGACTCGTCACTGCCGGTAATGGGGGATCGGCAATCCTTTTTGCTCCGTTATTATCCATTCTTATACAAAACTATAATGTGCTTATTGCTATACGGATCGTTGGAATCGTTTTCATTATTATCTGCTGTATTGCCGGTTTATTAACAAAGACTGCCCCCATCGGCTATGCACCTCAAGGGTGGGTACCACCAGTGCCCGTCAAAAGTGAAGCTAAAAGCAAAGAAGGCCTTCCTTGGTATAAGATGCTTGGCACATTCCGCTTCTATTTGATTTTTATCATGTTTGGTATTGGCACACTTTCAGGATTAATGATCGTATCCAATCTGGCAAAAATTGGGCAATCAATGTTCGCCTTATCAGCAACAGTCGCTGCCTTCTATGTAAGTTTTTACTCACTGAGCAACTGTCTTGGCCGTATCGTCTGGGGAGCCATATCGGATAAAATCGGTCGTTACTATGCATTAATTTCGATTTTTGTTGTCATCGGATTAATGCTCTTCACGATGGTGAAAACAATTTCTCCAGTTATTTTCTTAATTTCAATTATTGGTATTGGCCTCTGCTTTGGTGGAACAATGGGCATTATGCCACCAATTGTCACGGAGAATTTCGGAACAAAATATTACGGTGTCAATTATGGAATTACCTTTATCGGTTATGCTGTCGCTGCCTTCTTTGGACCAAGACTCGCTGCATCCATTGCTGCACAAAACAACGGAGATTTCTCAGGAGCATTTTATATTGCCATGTTCTGCAGTCTGATTGGTATCGCAGCGACCATTATTTATCTGTTAATGACAAAGAATAAAATACCTAAAAGTGAGAGTTCGGCAACCAAGAGTGCTTAAGATAGTTAACAATCAAGATGAGCAACACATTAACTACTTAAGATGAAATTCATGTTTGTCCAATTTTTTATTGCAGACAAAGGGGGCTCTAGAGTTGGGAAAGGATAGCAATCCTGAGACAGTCCACTCAGTTTTCCAGCGACTCCATCATCAATTGACTCTGTATCTGGAAAAAGAAGCAGTGTATGACGGTTTCCGTCGCTTAACTTATAAGCAGTTGTTTCAGGAGAGCGAAGTGATTGCCTGTAGCCTTTATCAGATGGATATTCGATCGGGTGACAGGGTTATCGTTGCCTTGCCAAACTGGTCAGAATTTATCTCAATCTTTCTGGCATTGACAAAAATAGGAGCAATCCTAATTCCCTGCAATCCAAGCTGCCAGAAAAAAGAATGGGATGATATTTTTTCGCATACATCGATTCAGGCAGTATTCTGTAGAGATGACAAGATGAATGTCCGCTATTTCAAAGAGCAACAGGCAAAACACAAGCTGGGTCCTATCATCTGCGTCCGTTCTGGGCAAGGCGATTTGCTCACTTTTGATACTCTTGTGAAAAATAAGGCAGAAATCTCTTTGTGCCCATTCATTAGTATTGATGGATCGGAGACAGCTGCCATCCTGTTCACATCCGGTACAACCGGTGAACCCAAAGGGGTTATGCTTAGCCATGATAATTTGCTTTTCGGCGCAGAAAATATAAAAAAGAAATTGCATTGCACAGAAAAAGACGTGTTCTATGTACCGGTTCCGGTCTTCCATGTTTTCGGACTGATTCCAGGAATCCTTGCTTCGCTTCTTTCTGGAGGAAGAATTGTTTTCTCAGAAAAGTTTCACGCCGATCAATCCCTGCGAATAATTCAGGAAGAGAAGATCACGGTACATTATGGCGTCCCGACTATGTTTATTCTGGAAATGAATCATCCAAGATTTAAAGACGCAAAACTGGATTCACTGCGAACCGGATTACTTGCTGGCGCCCAGTGTCCCGTTAATGTAGTTAAAAAGATCCGTTCTGACATGCATTGCAATATCGTTGTCTCTTACGGTGCCACTGAAACATCAGGAGGCGTCACGTTCACAAATTTTGATGATGATGACTTTCATCGGGCTCAGTCAGTTGGTCAGATAGTTGAAGGCACACAAATAAAAATTGTAAATAGTAAGCGAGTCGAAGTGCCCATACATGGAGTGGGAGAACTTGCCTGCCGTGGACAAGGGGTTATGAAAGGTTATTTTCAAATGCCCAATCATCTGGCGCTTGATAAGGATGGCTGGTTCTATACGGGTGACTTGGCCAGAATCGATTCAGAAGGATATCTCTATATTGTTGGCCGCCAAAAAGATATGATTATTCGTGGCGGATACAATATTTATCCATGGGAAATCGAACAAATGTACCACAAGCATCCCGATGTTGAGGAGGTCTCCGTCATCGGTTTGCCGGATACTGTTCTCGGAGAAGTCATCTGCGCAGTGATCAAGCTGAAACCGAGATCCCATCCCAACGATGATGCAGAAGGAATGAAGAACTATCTAAAGGAAAAGCTTGCAGCATGTAAAATACCCGATCACATCTTTTTCATTGATAAAATGCCCCTTAATGGAGCAGGTAAAATTGACAAAAGCATTCTGCGCGCAAAGTGCAAGATTGCATTAAAACTAGTTCTCAGATAATCTATCTCTAAATAAATACTAGGTTAAGAGAAGGGAACCAACATTTGGTTCCCTTCTTATGATCAGTTTAAACGCGAACTGCCCCCTGAATTTGGATAATCAAAATTCAATTCAGGAGATCCTCCGTTTCATATGTTACATGTACACTGCATCACGCAAGGACTTAAGTTTACGGCGAACTGCTCCGTAAATCCGCCATAAAAAAAGACAGAGTTCCCCCTCCAAAAGTTTTCATGTGTTGGTTAAAATTTTTCTAAGAATAATTCAGAAACTAGTAGTAGCTTTCAGAAGTTCATTCCCTGTGCGGTGAAAAAACAGAAGACAAGGTTGGAAGTTTCTAGCGCGCAATCAATCATAAGCAGGAAAAAAATGAAGATTGGCAATTGGATGATTATTTTTGGCAGTTTAGTGAATTTCTGGAGGAATTTAACATATAAGGACGAACAATATATTGGTTTATATCATGAATGTTCGTCTAATTGAGCACGGCTCACCGCGATCAATCAGCAAAAGTACACGCTTGGAATTGCGGATTATCGCGGCAGATGGCAAACAACTCCCTATTCAGGTTCGATCACGGAATTGCTCCAGCTGCTTACTCAGGAATTCAGACATGTCTTGACCCCTCCGGCAGTTCCTGCTTCGCCGGCAAACGCAAGCTGGAAACCATCTTTGTTCAGGAGTTGTTTGCCTTTCTGATAGACTTCCTTCGTTCCTTTGGCCAGCGTCTGCGCCGAGGTGCTTTCCCCGACGATTGCCGCGCGGCTGGTGCTCAGTCTTTTCATGATCAGCAGCAACATCAGCAGACTGTTTCAGCGCTGATCAGCGGTCAGCTTGTTCCCGTCGAGATCGCGGCCGGTTGCGGCCTCACTGACATTGGCGGCGGCCAGCGAGAACTCGAGTACTAAAAAAAGAAGGGAATTCTCTAAATAAAGAGTTTCCTTCGTCAATTAACTTTAGACAATCGGGCAATGAAAAACATCATACTTTCAGACTCTTATAACAATATATCTTGAAATCCGACTTCTGTTATTTTTTCATTTTCAAATTTCACGCCGACACCGTGCTCTATTTCCCACAAACAATCACAAAGAAATCCGGCTTCCCTTTTACCCTCAAATACCATTGGAAATATAAATTGTTTAGGTGTAACTAGAGGATATAATTCTGCTATATTTTCGATTTTAGGAGCTCTTTTTTGTGTATCCGACTCATTTAGTTGAGTTCTGTATTTTGGACTCTCAATTTGATAATATCTAAAAATTGCTTCCTCTGCATCCTTAACTATCGACTCAATATTTGCAAAAAATTTTTTATACGCTTTTATTTGTATATCTTCAAAATCGGCATCTTCTTCTGCATCAATTACTACCTGCAGGTTTCTTTTCTTACCCATCATTTCTATCTTTATTTCTTTTACCCAACCATATTGATAATACAATTTCCCGATTACTTCATGGTTAATTTCTTCACTCATATTGTGCTCACATTCCATGTCAACTTTTTCGTGATACTCATGTCATTCTCCTATTTAGAAAACAGATTTTTTAGAGCTCTCAACCTGAATAAATAGTTTTCTAATGCTTTTGATTCTTCAATGAATTCTTCAACTGAATCTTCAAGTGGCGAACACCTTTCAGATGTTACAAAAACCACATATTTAGTATTAGTTTTTCTTATGCAAACTTCGTTAGACTTTAAACGATGATCATCAAACCAATTATAATTAAATAGTTTTTCTTTCTTAATTAAATGCATACATTCTTGCAAGGTTATAAATTTCATCCTCACTTGTATTAGTGGCCTATTCTGATGGCTGCCTTCAACTGGAGCAAACTGAGGCTTTGAACTTTTGCAAATACTCCGTGTAGTGTCGCAGAATGTTCGGTTGGAGTAGGGCACGGTCCCAGTCTGTCCGCAGTTTGCTTCATACTCGTATTAAAAGCAGGGTCAGGATAACATTAAACTTGGCAAGTTCCCTGTGTAAATACTCATAGTCTAGCACTTCGCATCCCTTCGCATCGGTCTCAGTTCGGGAAAAAGCCGCTGTCCAAATCAACGTCACTGACCGCCGTATCAAATGGCGGTCGTATGTCCATTACTTCAGCTTGATGAATGATGTTGCCAATCTTGGGCTATTGAATTAACCGTGCTCGCTTCTACACTAATACTATGTTACTGCTGTTCGGGCAGTTCTAGAATTCTGCGATAGTGGATTCCATAGAAAAGCCTCTTCATATCGTTGATGTCACGTACTTTTGACGCTGCCACCAAAATATACAGGAGGCGTTATCCGATTCATGGAACATTTTATGGCAGAAAGTGGACTACTTTTTAGCATTAACTATTTTTTGGCAAAAGGAGGTCAATAAAGTGGCTGCTTTTCAGTTGTCGAATAATACTAATGGTAACTAAAAAGTTGCAGAACCTGCCTTCCTACGTAAAAAAAAAGAAATGGAAACAAAGTTGTTAACCACCCATTTAACTTTTACTACACCAAAGCCGGTAACTAAAATTGAAATATGCATTTATAAAAACTGTTTTGTAAAAAAATTAATGACTTAATGACTCTCAATCAAATATGATAGTTTGCCTGAGTTATTGACATGAATTCTATCGTTTATTTCAATATCCAGTTCTTCCAATATTTTAATGATATCAGATACAACTTCCTCAATAAATTCTTCGTCTCGTTCCTCTTCATGTGTACCCTTATTCATGTATTTCCATATTATCGGAGAATCGTTACCTTTTTCAATAATTTGCTCCATTAAATTAACTGTATTTTTAAATTCAGGTACTTGTTCCTTTTTTAAAGCCTTAATCAAGGTATCAAAAATTGCTCTTGATTCAGGAGGAAAATCTCTTCCTGTTAATTTTATACTGATAGCTTTGGCATAAAGCCTATAATATTTTTTCCAAATAGTGTTACCAAGTGCTTCAATCCCTCTGCGACACTCAGCTAGTGACTCTCTAAATCTATCTTGTTCAAAATATGTTCTGGCTCTTTTTATATAATTCCGATCATCGTCTAACACCATATTGATAAATTCAGGTTCTTTTTTCCTCCTGAAATCAATTCTAATAACGTTACTCTTTATATTTTCGTGACTTACTTTATTATCCAGCAATTTGATAAATTCTTCACCGTGGGTCGTAACCACCCATTGCTTATCTTTAAGTTCATCGTTATCAATAATTAAATCTGCAATTGATTTTCTGTGTTCATCATCTATTGCATTTATAACATCATCAAAGATAACTAAAGGCAATTTTTCGTAAATGTTTTTTGCCAATAAAATAGCCAATCCAAGACATCTTAGATGACCTTCACTAAGATAAAGCAAGGCATCGATCGATTCTTTTGGTTTGCCTTTTAAGTAAATATTAATTTTCTCATTAGGTTGTTTAGGAAGAATTAATTTATCCAGTTTCTCTGATTCCAGATCTTTATCATTAATAAAATTATATATTTTAAGTGCCTTCTCCTCTAAAGAATCGACTAAAATAATAGGTAGCCTCACAGTATATTCCATTAATCTATCTCGTAAAGATTTATATGCTTCACGATAACTCAAATAAATGTCATTATATATGATCTCTATATCACTTTTTACTTTTAATTGGTTTACATTTTTTGTGGCGCTCCTAATATTTTTTAAACTTTCCTTTTTTTGCTCGTCCAATAATTTATATTTTGAAATTAACCCTAATATTTGATCTTTATCTTTTTGCAAATCAGTTTTTTCTTTTTTTATTTTATTTAGTCTCTCTTTTTTTATAGTTATTTGATCGTTATATTCAACTAGTTTAGTATTTATTTTCCCCAATTCCACTAAAAAGTCTTCGAAAAAATGCAGATTATTAAATTCCATAGAATCCATTAATGCATTTATATTTTTTTCTAGTGCTTTAAAATCCTGATCCGGCGTGTACTTTATTTTTCTTACTAATGCAGTGATGGAATGTATTTTTAAAATTACTTCTCTTAAATTTGAAATTAAAGATTTTTTCACTTTTTCGATCGCTTTTTCTAATTTTATTCCCTTCAATAATTTCTTAAGCTGCGTATCCGCATTTTCAAATGGATTGACAGGTAGTAAAAGATTATTTTCATCATCATAAATTTGAGAATGACATCCTGGACAGTAATTTCCAAACTCCAGCTTTGCCTTCAATATCCCCTCATACAGTTCTTTCAAAGACATTTTTCCTTTATAATCACTTAATTCTTGTTGTAAGCCAGTTAATAGCTGCATATTATCACTGTATGCTTTTATTTCTGTTTTTGTGGATGTAATGAGATCCACGTTTTCTAAATTTAAATTACTAAAATCCGTAATTAATCTTGCAAGGGTATCAAGCCTACCCGGTTTTTCGTTATTTCCATCTAAGTACCTAATAAATTCAGTGCTATTTGTAATAGACTTATACTTACTTAAAATTTTCGATGAAGATTTCTTAATTTCATCGAAGTTTTTTCCAAATCCATTAATAAACTTCTCTATCTGTTCTAATTCTTTCACTGCTTCTCTTGTTTGTGCCTGTGCTTCTCCATTGTCCATTAAGTAGTTATCTATATTAATATTGAATTCATGTACAAATTCATTCCATTTATCTAGACCAAATAAAGAAGATAGCCTTTGTTGCTGAAATTGCACAGTTTCCGCATTTATCCTTGCAAATTTTTCAATTCTGTTTCTTTCTACAAAAGCAAAGAAGTATTTACTTTTGTTTACTTTTAATATTTCCTGTTTATCGTCTTTAGTTATTACTTGTAACTTGGGGAACTCTCCTTTTTTTGTATAGATATTTTTTATATAGTTCCCCAATTTCATGCGTTTTGCTTCACATTCCTCGATATCACCAAGAAACGAGTATTCAAGTGCTTCACACAGACTACTTTTACCTGTTCCATTTCTGCCATAAACGAATATGTATTTTTTATTCAAATTAATTACTTCTTCAGTTGAAAATCCTCTGAAATTCCCAACTGTTAATTTACTTATGCCTTTAATGCTTTGTGAAATTATTGAAGTAGTATTCACGGTTTCACGGTTAATTATTTTATCTTTTGAATCAAATATAAGTTTACCGATGAATTTTCCTCTTTTACCTTGCCTACTATTTAATGAGCAGATATCTTGAAAATTTGAAAGAATAAGATTTCCTATCCTTTTTTCGTAGATACTCATATTTTCCCATTCTGTATTAAGAAAATCATTGAATCGCTCTAGTAGGCTTTCCAAACCGCTCACTCCCTTAATATTATATAATTCCATTTTAAGGCAATTATTATAAAAATGAAGGGATTTTTTAATTTTTTCTTGATCTTGCAAAAAAATGTCAGTTAGTTTCCTGTCGAATCATCTCTATTTTTAGCAATTGTATGGAGCTTTTTTCGTACTGACTAAATAAAAAGGGACATCTTATCCTTTTTGGCGGAATTTGTGGTTGAAAAGGCCCCAATTCACAAAGAAGGAAGACGTCCATCGTTCCGGTAACCTTATCTGCACACCTCACCTCACCAATTTTGTTTTCGCTCTGCGGCTCTGTCTCACGAAACTATAAATGAATCATCTCTGGATAGTGTCGCAGGGCATTATTCTTTCTGATGGACAGACAATCCCGTCAACTTTCGGCTAATATAAGAGAGCAACAACACTTGTCACGTAAAAACGCCAACAATAGATCGCTCCATTCAAGTATTTCAAACTCAAAAGCAAGATCAGCGTCTGATCGTTTTCTTGATTATTGATGGCTCCCAATGTAGAGAGGAAAGGTCAATGCTCAAAATGGAGGGCTTGGATGATCACATTTCCCATGTCGATGGGAAAAATTTGAAATCACAGTCTAGTGACCGCATTCAGTGAAAGCACCCCTATGCTTTGCGGTGTCATAAGCCTTGATCTTTTCATCCAAACAAAAAAGGATCTGCGCCGCTTCCCGCAGATCCTTTTTTGTTACTCTTTTAAGTGGCAAGTTCAGCTCAATGCCGCCCGGTTTTCATTTACAAAGGTGCGGACGGCTTCTTTCGTTGGGTAGGAGGATTGGGTTCCGCGTTTGGTGACGCTTAGCGCAGCGAAGGCTGTTGCCATCTGCAAGGCATGGAGCGTGTCCTCTGTATTCTGAGCGATGAAGTGCGCGAAGCAACCGATGAAGGCGTCACCTGCTCCGGTTGTATCCGCCGCTTCCACTGAATAGGCGTTGATAAACTGTTGCTCGTTTTGATTCAGCCAAAGGACGCCGGATTGGCCCATTGTGACCACGACATTCTTCAGGCCTTTATTGATCAGTGATTTTGCGGCTTGTGTAATTTCCTCTTTTGTCGTGACCGGCATGTCGGTTATTAATTCGAGTTCGGTTTCATTCGGCATGAAGTAATCACAGGTTTTGATTCGGTCAAAGTCCAAATTTTTTAATGCTGGGGCGGGATTTAGAATCACGGGGATTCCGTTCTCATGCCCGAATTGTATGGCGTAATAAACGGTTTCTACAGGGATTTCCAATTGCAGGACGATTAGTGAGCAGCTTCTTAAGCGCTCGGCTGCGCGCTCAATATCCTTTTCGGTCAAGTATTGATTGGCCCCTTTGATAATCAAAATTCGATTTTTAGAAGAGTGGTCGACGAAGATGGGAGCAACGCCACTGGATGTATGAGGAACCTTCTCGACATATTGGATGTTGATGCCGTTGCGCTTCAGATTCTGAATCGTATTTTCACCGAACATATCATCTCCGACTTTTGTCAGCATCATTACTTCTGAGCCCATTTTAGCTGCGGCGACTGCCTGATTCGCGCCTTTTCCGCCGCAACCCATTTCAAAATTAGGTGCTTCAATCGTTTCGCCTTCTTTTGGCAGGCGGTCAATATACGTAATCAGATCGACCATATTTGAACCAATCACAGCGATGTCCATGGAAATGCCTCCTTATTTCTTCCCTGTAATCACATGAAATTGTTTTTCTTCCTGTGCGCCGAGATGGATCAGTGTTCCTGCTTTTTCTGCTGCTTTGAATCCTTCTGAACGACACGTTCCAGGTAAAATAAACGCGGCAACCTGTTGATCGGCATTATAGAGGAGCCAGCGTGTCGCATAGTTAAATTCCTCTGTCGAGAATTCAGTAAAGAAAGTAACGCCCGCAGGCGATTTTATTTCAAAATGCGCCTGCTTTTGGTAGTGATCCAAACGGTCCGCAAAGAAGACGATCTCCGGATCATACATTTCGGGATGGTTCAGCACAGAGAGCGTTCCTCCCTCTGCGGATAATTTCCGCGTATAATCGAGCCATTTTTCTGTTGGTTTCACATGTGCCGGAACGGTTTCTCTCATAATAAAAGCGTTTTCAGAAATGTTCTGCGTCATTTCCGCTTCGGGCAGATAAGCATAATTCATGTGACACATGTATTGCAGCGGCATCGTTTCACTGGCCAAATTTTTGACATGCATCGCAATCTCGATAAAGGTCTTTCCTGCCGCAAGCGTCACACTGGGTGCGGCGAGATAATGGTTTCCGAACCCTTTCGCATATTCATAACTGCCGCCTACAGTCACCTGATCCTCACTAATTTCAAGCCAAGCCTCATCCATCTCCGCGCAGGGCATTTCCCCATGCAGCGGATGCGTATCTTCCGGTCCCGGACAGCCATTACTCAGTAATCCCGAATGAAAGGCAAAGCAGCCATAGGTATCCACAATGGTTTTGGCCCTTCTTGGACGCGAAAACATATTCTTCATTTTGAGATCCTGACCATCAAAGGCAAGATCCCATATGATCTGGCCCATATAGGGAAGAATCACCATCTTCCCGCGGGTGTTCTTCACTTCTACGGCCTCAATTTGTGAAGGGTAGCGATAGAGAGTCACTGTAAATTCCTTATCCTGAAAAATTATCTTTTTTTGATCGGTAAAATAATAGCTTTGTAATTTTATCGTGCCCATAGATAACCATCCCCTCTCCATTATTTCGGTAAAGCTTCAGCAGTCAATTCGTCGGAAGTTGCGAGCTTGCTATTCTTCAATTCTCCATAGAAATAATAGCTGACATAGATAAAACAGACCATCGGAACGATAAAGGACAGACGCATCGAACCTAAAAGATCGGAGACATAGCCCTGAACCGCCGGAATAATCGCGCCACCGATTATCGACATCACGAGTACCGCTCCAGCCATTTCAACATACTTCTTCTCCTTGACGACTTCCAAGGTTCTGGCATAAATCGTTGCCCAGCACGGACCAAACATGACGCTGACTGCAATTGATGCATAAACGGCTGACATATTAGGCACAAGAACCACATAAGCGAGCAAAAAGGAGCCAACAATCGAATAGGAAAGCAGCACCTTATTCGGCGAAAGACGAGCCATTAAGAAATTGGCAATGAATTTTCCAACAAAGAAAGCAATGTAGCTATAGACCATGAAATTCGACGCTGAGCGTTCATTAATCTGTGGATTCAGATCGAGAGCCAGTCGGATGGTGAACGACCAAACCGTTACCTGCATGCCGACATAAATAAACTGAGCGGCAATACCTCTGCGGTAATGTTTATTCGACGAGAGATGCTTCAATGTTTCACCAATCCCAGCCTTCTTCACTGCGGAGTCCAGATTCTCTTTTGACTTGCACTTGGGAAAGCGGGTCAGAAGGAATAGAATCAGCACAGCCGCAAGGACGAAGACCAAAAAGCGATACGGCGAAAGGGTATGCTGCAGCATGCGGAGACCGAAGGCATGCGCCTCTGCCGCCGGCATTTTTGCCATCTGTTCTTTCAAGCTGTCCCCATTTCCGAAAATCAAGTATTTGCCGAGCAAGATGCCTAATATCGCACCAAGCGGATAAAATGTTTGGCTGATATTCAAGCGCAGCGTGGCATATTTCTTTGAACCGATCAGCGAACTATACGTATTTGCCGAGGTCTCCAGAAAGCTTAAACCAATCGCTATCGCAAAGAGCGCAAAGAGAAACATCAGATAAGTAGCCATATGCGAAGCGGGAAAAAACAATGTACAGCCCAGAATATAGAAAATCAATCCGGTTAAAATGGCAATTTTATAGCTGAACTTTCGGATCACGAGTGATGCTGGAATGGCAATCAAGAAGTAACCGCCGTAGAAGGCACTTTGAACTAAAGCGCTCGCAAAATCACTCAGCGAAAAAACACTTTTGAATTGGGTAATCAAGATATCATTGAGACTTGCCGCGGCCCCCCAAAGGGGAAAAAGCAGTGATACAAGAATATATTGAAAAATAGGGGTCCGATTCAAATAACCATCCGATTGTTGTTCCAAGGCTTCTCTGGCCATGTATTTCCCTCCCGGTTTTTATGGATTCTTTAGTCATTGTTCTTGAATGATTTTGACGCCTGAGCTGGCACCGATTCTTGTCGCCCCAGCAGCGATCAGCGCCTGAGCATCCTGAAGATTGTGAATGCCGCCTGAGGCTTTGACGCCAAGCGTATCCCCGACTGTCTGGCGCATTAAGGCAACGTCGGCGACCGTCGCCCCACCGGTTGAGAAACCGGTGGAGGTCTTGACGAAATCGGCACCTGCCTTCTTCGCTAGCTGGCAGGCACGCACCTTTTCTTGATCATTCAGCAGGCAGGTTTCAATAATGACTTTAACAAGAGCCTTCCCTCGCGCTGCATCGACAACCGCGCGAATATCCTGCTCAACCTGCTGATCTTCCTTCCCCTTCAAAAGGCCAATCGAAAGGACCATGTCTACTTCATTGGCTCCATTTTCGATCGCATTTCCCGCCTCAAATGCCTTAACGGCAGATGTCGATGCACCCAGTGGAAATCCAATGACCGTACACACCTTAACTCCACTTTCGTTTAATTGTTCTGTAGCAAGCGGTACCCAGACCGGATTGATGCAGACCGAAGCAAAATGATAGCGTTTTGCTTCTTCAGCAAGCTTAATAATCTCACTTCTTTTTGCATCCGCTTTCAAAAGTGTGTGGTCAATCATCCCAGCAATATCCATATCGCCTTACCTCCTTCAGTTTTTCACATCTCAAGCCTATCACCAGTTTGAACATATGTAAATAATTATATTTACATATGTTCAATTCTATGCAAAAAAATTACTGCAACAGCGCTCGTGCCGTAAACTGATCCGTAATAAAGACATTGGCGAAGCCCGCTTTCAGTGCCGTACGAATGGCCGTCACCTTTTTCTCGCCACCGGCAACGAGAATCCTTTTTTCTTTTTTCTTCAAGTCATCCAATTCAATCCCGATTGTCCGGCGATTAATCGATGGATTGCAGATTTCCCCATCTTTGTTAAAGAAGCGGGAACAAATGTCCCCCACTGCCTCTTTCTTGAGCTGGGCAATCTCCTCTTCTTTCAGATAACCTAAATGAAAAAGCAAAGCATCGTCACTCACGGTTCCAACGGTGAAAACGGCAATGTTTGCCTGTTTGCCCAGATCAATGATTTCTTTAATATTCCGATCCTCTTCCACCATCTGCTTCAGTTCCGGACGATCAAAGATAACCGGCAACGGCAGATAGCGGACAACGGCATTATAAGCGCTCGCCACACTCTGAACAATTTCAAAAGCATAATTCTTAACTTGGGAATGAGTGACGCCACCTTTTAATTGCACCACTTCCACATCATGTACATGCTTCTTTTTTAATTGGGTCGACAGCGAGTACATCGTTTTGCCCCAGGTCACGCCAATGCTATCGCCATCCTGAACGATTTCATCAAGAACATTCGCTGCCAGGCGGCCAATATTCTTCCGAATTTCCTTCACGTCATCCAAGGGGGAATAGGCCACACGCACATGCTCCAAATGGTAGCGTACCCTTAGTTCATCTGAAAGACTGTCAATATCCTCCAATGGGTCATAAATCTGAATTGTCACATATCCTCGCTCTTTTGCATACTGCAACAAACGCGACACCGTCGGACGCGATAGCTTTAACTGGTTTGATATCTGCTGCTGACTATACTCAGACTGATAATAGAGCCTGGCAACATCAATACTCAAGCGATCTTTTTCTTTATCTAGCATGACAGGGAACCTCCAGAACGGTAAACCGAGACTATATTTAGTTTCTGATATAAGTAAATGAGATATGAAAAAGAAAAAAACTAGGGGAAGAGAGAGATTAAATTTTTCCGGTTTCACATGGGTGGGCCGTGGTCCACCCATGTGAAACCGGGTCACTCACCTCTTCGTTGTTCCCTCATAGATAACTCCAATTTACACAATTATACGTCCACAACTCCCACTGCATCGTAGCCACCATATTTGTATTAATTTTTCTACCTTGAATTTCGGATACAGCGAATATAACTTGGTACGGGCATGTCAAAGAAGAAATAAAGGGAACATGATTCTGGAAGAAAAAGCCGTGTGCCGTTCCCCCGAGAAACATTTTACACATAGAAGATCTTGGCTACGATGCACTACTTTGACCAAACTATTTTAGGTAATTTAAATATATGTGTAATAGGTTGTATGCTATTATCTGGATTAAATTTGTAAATAGATAAACATACAGCAAATATATTTAAATACTGTGGTATTGTTAACTGAAATGAGCCTTCAAATCCAACTATTGCGAGGATTATCGCCAAGCAATAATATTTTCCTCTAATAAGTCTAATCATAAGATAAACATTAAATAATAAAAATAATGTTGTAAATATTATTCCATATTTTAATAGCATTAGTAAAAATGACGAATCAATAAAAAAATAGTCACTTTGATTAATAAAAAAGTTTCCATTCCCGTTCCCATTCATAGTAACTTGTTGTCCTAACATTTTAAGGGGATAAAGATGCAAAGCAAGTGCTCCTAAACGCAGTCTTCCTGATAAAAAATAATCATAATTTATTCCATTATAAATACCATAATTATACTTAAATGCATTTGTGGCGATCATTACTATCGCTGCATTTATTGGGTAAGACAGAATCAAGACTATTTTGAGCAAGTGCCCAATGAATTTAGTATCAAGTAATTCTTTTATTAAAGGTATAAGTAAAAGCATTATCATAGATATTGTGTCATTGCGAGAACCTGTAAAATGGTTGACTAAGATAATTAAAAAAGCAAGAATTATAAGTTGATAAATTTTAAAACTGCCGCGATTTTTATAAGCATAAGCGGCTATACCAAAAAAACATATTGCAGAGAAAATTGTGGGCTGTATCGTACCAAAAGCGTATCTCGGGGCATCACCTCGCATTATTGTGAAATTATTTAAAACACCAGACAACGATAAAATAAGTAAAAAAGACAAACAAACTATTATAATTTTATACGAAACATTGGTTATTACATCAAAATCAAGATCGCACGAACAAATTAATAACAAAGATAAAATAACAGGAAACTCATCTTTGCTAAAATAAAATATGATTATAGATATTAATAAAAAACACATCAACAAGAACATTCTTCTCAAATTATATCTGTCCTTAAATACTAACTTGATTAAAGTAATTAGTGCCATTAATATCATCAAATATCTCTGACCAACAGATATAAAAGATGTCAAATCTGATTTACTGTAAATATAATAAATAAGCGATAAAAACACCGCTACATATCCCAATACAGAACTTATTTCACGCCTTGATACATGCGTATTTACTCTACCCATTATTATCGCTCCACTAGTAAATAGTTTGTTTACCAATTATCATACAAGACAAACAATATTTTAGAAAGTACCCGACAAGTGGAAACTTAGTCATTCCTTTTTGATTTTTGATATCTGTATCATACAACCATTATGGAGTAAAAGCCGTATTAGTATATAAGTTCCATCCCAGTATTTTTGATTCATCGGATGGAATTTATAATGCAGGAGTTTGGGAATACAATGATGCATCTCTGTTTAGAGCAATCACATATCTATTTAATAGAGACGCATCAACTTCGATATTAAACAAAGATGTATAATTTTGATTAAGTACATAGAAATTTAATTCGTCTGTGTTTGTATAACCCGAATCTTTTCTGGTTATAATAATTATAATATTGTTAGATCCCGCCTTTAGGCCACTTACCTTAATCGCTGTTAATGTTGGATCAAAACCACTAATGAAACTTAGGTTTATAATAACTTCATAAAAATTACCCCGATTATCTGATACTTTTAGGTATATAGGATAATTTTTAGATTGATTATGAGCGAGCAGGGTCAAAAATTTAACATAATTTCCCTGATTAACCTGATCACTATAATCGTAGGGTATAGTTCTGTTTGGTTTGTAAGGAAGCGATAAGCCTAGATCCAATTCTGAATTTAAGTATGCTTTATTTGATACATATCCATTATCCATATATTCGTTTTTAGTAATATTATTTGTTATATCAAAACTATGTCCACTTGGGAATTGACTAGTGGTATATTCTTATGGCCGTTACCAACGTTCGCTACGGATATTATGATAGTGTTTTATTTTCTCAACCTAACTGGCTAATTTAATCTTACAACTGCCAAAAATATTTCTATACATTGAGATTAAATTAGAATTAATCAACTTATAGATTCAATCTACCATTAAACTCTCTATAGTCATACCTTCTAAATAAGATTACTAAAATTGCCTTTTGTATAATGAAGATCTTTTTAAATTTATAGCTAATGTGGTGCGATATTAAAATTTTCCATGAATAAATCATCCAATACAGGATTCTCAATATAAATCTTTTTTCATCAAAATATTCTTTAACATTAATAAGTTCATTTCTAATCAAAAAAAAATATAAAGGTATTCTATTTTTATTATCCTCTCCTATTAATGATAGTGTGCTATCAGAACTTCTTTTATGTAAAACACGACTTTTCCCAGATAAATATGCATCTCCAAAATATTTTGTTAATCTTAAAGTATACTCCGTATCATCACCCCAGATAAAATAGCTTTTTAATGGCAATCCTACCTTCTTTATTGCATCTTTATTTATTAAAAGTGAAACAAAGGTTGCAGACATAATTTTAACTAGTCCCTTATCCAAATTTATATACCAATCCTGATATCCACTAATAGACGTTGACTTTGAAATTGTTGGAACATTCATTGTTCTATGATTAGGTCCAAAAACAGAACTTGCTATAAAGCTCAAATTAGTTTTGTTCACACAATTAGCATCATCTATCAATAATTCTAAACTTTTACTTTCAGGTATAGTATCATCATCCATGACCCATAACCAATCAAATTCCATTTTTAAAGCTAATTTGAATCCCTCGTAAAAACCACCAGCACCACCAATATTTTTCGATAAACGTTTATATAAGATGTTTTTATCATTAAATAGTTCATTGTTTACAAACAATTTATTGGTTCCATCACTGCTATGATTATCGATGACAATTATTTTTGATATTGGGTAAGTTTGTTTATTAATTGAATTTAAACACTCAACTAATAACTTTTTTCTATTATAAGTTACAATTAATACAACTACTTTTTTCATATGCGCTCCTCTTATAGAAATCTTGCATTAGAAAAATAAATTTCTTGTCGCTAGATTACAATAATAAATTAGCTATCTGGACATCCGGCGGTACATCGAATCCACAACATTTTATACTTGTATAGGCTTATATTTTTAATAAGGAGCCACAGTTTTTAACAAAGGTAACAGATCAACACCAAGAGTTTGATAAAGTGACCTATTAACTATAACTGTCGAACTTGAGTAAAATTAGCCATATTTCATAAATGAACTTATCATATTTTACACCACTTGATAAGTTAGACAATAAATTTATTCAACATACCTTTTTTTGGGGCCATATCAATTGGCATTTTATCTATCTCCTCATAAGTGAAGACAGAATACCATTAGGCTGTATTATATCTGAATTAAATTTTTGACCAATCTTAACTTCACATATTAATGTTTATTTAAAAAGATGGTTAAAATTGATATACTCTTTTAATTTATCAACTAATTTTTTCGGCAGCATTAAGAAATTATAGTAACTAAACCATTTAAATCTCCATGCCTTTGTTTTATAGAATATATACATATTTATATCTTTTTTAATCAAACCATTTAATGCCATTTCATTCAAATGATATGAATAAGATTTTGGATATAGTCGATAAAGCTCTTTATGTTTATTTGACAAGTATTGTTCACCATTAATAAACTTTTTATTATCTTTCTTAAACGTAGAATCATGACTGATATAATATCTAACTAATGGCTTTCCTACATAGGCAGCAGAACCCTTTTCTAATACTCGTAACCACATATCATAATCTTGGCAGCTCTCCAAATTTGTATCAAATCCTCCTAATTTTTTCAAACAATCTGTTCTTAAAAGTGGAAATGATGTTGAACCTATGTAGTTGCATTTAAGTAATTCTCTAAAAATATTTTTTTTGGGATATCGTGGATAGTGAATCTTTGTTTTATCTCCAGAAATTATATATGAAGCACAATAAACCAATTCAACTCTATCATTCATATATTTAATCTGGTCTTCTATTTTCTCTGGAATCCATTCATCATCGTCATCAAGAAATGCAATAAATCTTCCGTGAGCGGCTTTCAAACCTGTATTTCTTGCTGCACATGCCCCCAGATTTTTTTTATGGACAATGTATTTAATATTTCTTTTGTATGATTCTAAAAGTATTGCGATATTATTTACCAAATATTTCTCTGTGGGACTGTCATTGACCACAATAAGTTCAATTTTCGGATATGTCTGACTCAAGACGCTCTCAACAGCCCTTTTTACAATATTTATGGGACGCTTATAAGTAGTTATTATTGCAGTCACTAATTCCATTTTATCTCTCCCTTAATAGTTTTGTTGCTCTTTAGAAATATCAGATGTTGCTCTCTCAACTTTAACTAGTCTATGACTAATCACTAGGTACAAGCATAGGCGTTACTCCATAGTTTTTCCACAGCAGCTCAATTAACTTCATATTGATTTTCCAGCACCGTATTTATCATCATCATTTAAGAAAAAGAGAACTCTCATTTTTTTGCCTCCAATGCAGAAGCAAATTCTGCTGCCATCGTTTGTGAACTGAAATTTTTTTTATTTTTTTGCACAGTTCTTGAATTACAATTTTTTAATACTTCCTTCATACCGATGGCAAGCGTATCAACGCTTCCCTGTTCTACTATTTTCCCTACTCCTGGTACTATCAAGTCATAGGCACTGCCTACGGCTGTAGTTGAAACTACGGGAACATCGAAGAGTATCGATTCGTTCACTGTTAACCCCCAAGCTTCGGGTGTTCCTTCAAAAAAATAGGATGGAAGCACAAACAATGAAGCCGCTGAAAAGAAATTTACTTTATCCTCAGGAACTACTTTCCCAACGAATTTATATGGCAATGAAAGAGTATCCTCAGCAATTCTTTCTATTTCTTCTCGTTCTTCGCCATCTCCACAAATCAGGAAAAATACATTGTCGTTAGAAAAGGCCTTCTGAATCGCTTTAATCAGAAAAACCAATCCTTTTCGTTCCACAATCCGTCCAAAGTATAAGATAATTTTTGATTCTGTATCAATTCCAAAGCGTTCTCTAACATCAGAAGTTCGTTCATATTCAACATCTACCGCATCCATTGCTACTCGTATTCTTTGAGAACTTACTCCATTGTTCTCAAAATACTCTTTTGCTTTGGAACCCGATGCAATACAGAGATCAACCTCTCGAACAATCGAGCTTGTAGCAATTTTCTGAATGGTATTTTTTATCTTTTTCTTAAGAGGAAGAAACTCTGCCGGTGCAACCCATTTTTCCCAAAACAAAGCAATCTTAAATCTATATTTCTTTTTGAGAGTCAAAACGTATCGAGATATTTTTAATGCTTGAAAATCATCAAGTGGCGGGATTATCACGAAATTGAAATCTTTGTCAGTGAGCAAACTTTTCAGAAGTTCATCGCTATATTCAAAATAGCTTTCCATATTTTCTAATTCTTTTCTGCGATCGACATCTCCGTATATTGAAGAATTCTTTCTATAATCGTGAAAAATCATGGTCAACTCGCACTGTTTAGCGAGCTCATTAAAGAAACTTACACGGTATTTGGGCAATGTATTATGAATAATAAGCACTTTCATATTCAATGGGTTACCTTGCTATCATTGATTAGTTGGCTCCATTTTGCAATAACTGCAGCCATTTTAAATTGTTGAGAACGCTCCAGTGAAAGTCTGGAATATTCTCTACGCAATTCAACATCATTAGTGAGTAATTTTATCTTTTCAGAAATATCTTTTATATCTTCCATTTTGGCGAGTAATCCGTATCGTCCATTTTCAAGTACTACACGACTAGCTTGTTGATCAAATGCGACAATTGGAAGTCCATAACTCATTGCTTCCACTAGTACTAGTGGGAACCCTTCAAAACGACTTGTCATTAAATAAATCGAAGAATTGAAATAATGCTTTTGAAGTTCTTCCCCGCTTTTGAATCCTTCATAAATAAGTCTGTCACCAAGATGATTTTCATCAATTTCCTCGATGAACTTTTTCACAGCTGAATCATTACCTGTACCAGCAACCTTAATGCACCATCCATCTGGTAAATTTTTTGCAACTTCAACTAGAAGATCAACACCCTTTTGCTTTTCATCTATTCTTCCGACAAAAGAAATAATCTTTTCTTCTAGATTTGAGCAACCTATGCTTTCAATAGTTACAGGATTGTATATAAAAAATGAGCAGCCAGTATATTTTTTTACCCAATCAGCATCTGGCTTTGTGAGAGAAATAACGCCATCTGCTACACCCATCATTTCTTTGTTCTGTTTTATTTTTCTCGACAAGTCCTGCTGAGCTGAGTAATGCAACCAAGCATACATTTTAATATTTGGCAGTTTCTTCTTAATGGCACTCAGATATTTGTAAGTATGTCCCCCTGAGAAGAACACAATATCGAATTTATGATTCTGTATATACTCTAGCAACAACTTTTCTTGACGAAAATCATCGATTGTATACCAAGATTGTTCTATTCCCAGTTTGTTTTCTAATATTTCAAGTGCTCGTAAGGCTTTTCTGACTGGCTCTGTGTACTTTTTTATTCCATATGTAATCTTAACATCAGTAAGGGGGTAAGTAATTTGTTGAGACTTTTTCATTGAATAGACCTCAACATTATTAATTTTCGAAAGTTCTTGAGCAATTTGTGTCAAAACATTCTGCTCTCCACCAGAAAAATCTAACTTGTTTATAACAAATAGTATTTTTTTCACCATTTTGCACCTATTTCATTTATAAAATCAATATGTTATCATTTTTGAACGTCTCTAGCCGGGATGCCAACCATTACTGAACCTTCTGCACAATCTTTTAAGACAACTGCATTAGCACCAACTTTAACGTTATCTCCAACTTTAATATTTCCTAACACCCTTGCTCCAACACCAACAGAAACATTGTTTCCAATAGTGGGACTTCCAGTAGGTGTCCCCCAAAGACTTGCATCACCTATTGTAGTTTGGTTCTGAATTGAAAAGTTTTCACCAATAACAGCATTTTCGTTAATAATGATGCCAGATGGATGTCCGATTCTTAGACCCCAACCGATTTTCGTTTGTGCTGGAATTTCAATATTGAAAATAAAACGAAGAAATATAAGATCCAGAAATTTGTATAGAGGCCACAGAAGCTTTTTTCTGACTCCACCATGAATTATTAACCCATTTCCAAATCGATAAATTGAAATGATAAAATTCGGTATCAGTAAATTTTTAGATTTTTCCTTCTGTTTGTCTGTTTGTCTGTTTGTCTGTTTGTCTGTTTGTCTGTTTGTCTGTTTGTCTGTTTGTCTGTTTGTCTGTTTGTCTAAGCATCTTCTCAATTTATACCCTCAATCAACTTTCATTAATAACTTATAATAGAGCTCAAGATATTTTTTCGCAAAAACGTCAAATGAATATTTTCTATCATAAAAATCAGTAATATTTGTTTCGATTCTTTGTAATAACTTTTCGTCATTGGCAAGAAGTGAAATTTTCTCTGACAGTTCCGTTTCATTATCGCTTTCAACTAATAGGCCTGTTTCTGAATCTTTGATAAGTTCATTAGTTCCGCTAATGTTTGTACCGATTACAACTTTTCCAACAGAAAATGATTCTAAAGGTACTAACGGAAAGCCTTCCCATTTGGAGGATATAACTGTAAAATCAGTTTGAGACATAACGTTTTGAATATCGCTTCTATACCCAATAAAATAAACAAATTCAATCAATTTAAAGTCTGTTACCATTCTTTCAAGTTTTTCCTTAAGTTCGCCGTCACCAACAATTAAAAAGGCAAACTTATCTTTGTTTCTCAGTTTAGAAATAGCCCGGATATACATTTCAAAGTTCTTCTGTTCGGTTAAGCGCCCGTAGTTTCCAACAACAATCTTCCCCTCTGAAGTGAGACGTGAAATTGTGTCATCAATTTTCTTCTCACTAACAAGGAAATTCTGAACCGCGTTATAAATTACTTTTACTTTTTCAGGTGAAATACCATAGTCTTCAACCAAATTGTTTTTTACAGAATTTCCAACTGCAACTACTTCAGAACAGTCCCCTAATGCAAATTTTGTTAGCGCGACTTTATCATGAAAAATATTATGAGCGGTATGGACATGAATTGCATTATTCTTTCTGGCTAATAACCTTGCATATACTGCAGCCATACGGTGATGCGTATGGATAACATCTACCTGGTTCTGTTTGATTATTTTGTTAATAATCAATAAGTTTGAAAGTACTTTGAAAGGTGATTTATCCTCAAGATCATTCACAGTATAATGTTTAATTCCCATTTTTTCCAAAGTAGAGACATTAAACCCTCCACCTGAGCAAGCGACAAGATTATATCCAGCGTCTTTAAGAACTGAACACTGTTGGATAAAAATTTTTTCCGTTCCACCTTGCCCCATAAGGCGAGTAAGCATAAGTATATTTTTCATTAACCTTCTACCTACTTATATTTTTTCAGAATTGGGCCAATCTTCATAAAATCGTTCCAATATCTTTTCACTAATCGGCCTGGATCTTGCGTAATACGATAAGCCCACTCAAGACCATGATTACTCATCCATTTAGGTGCTCTCTTAACGTTTCCTGCTTCAAAATCGATAGTAGCTCCAATACCCAGTCCTAACTTCGCTTTGATATCACCAGATTTCCAAGCGTCATATAAGAATAATTCTTGCTTTGGCGCGCCCAAACCAACGGCTAAAATATCTGTATTTGCTTCGTTAATTAGTCTGACGATTTTTTCAAATTCTCGCTTATCTTTTTCAAAGCCAAAAGGTGGCGAATAAGCGCCTGAAATATGGAGTCCAGGAAACTTTTCTTCAAGTTTTTTCTTAGCAATTTCTGCTACACCTTCGCCAGCTCCTAATAAAAATACACGATATTGTTTCACTGCAGCAACTTTCATTAGTGCCGGGAAAAAATCTGACCCACTAATTTTTTCTTTAATCGGTGTTTTCTTCATGTTGGCAATCCACAATAATGGTTTCCCATCTGTCAATACTAGCGAAGCATTCTTATATGACTTTTGTAGCTTTTCGTTGCGTTCCAACTGCACGATATGATCCATATTTGGCGTAACAACATAGTCAAACGTATCCTTTTGCAAAAGCTCATCAGCCTTTTGGACAGCCTCTTTAAAGGTTAAGTTATCAACTGCTGTGTTCAGAAATTTCATCCTTGGCATGTTTTTGCACTTTTCCCCTATTCACAAACCTTTTAAGCAATTAGTTATCTTAAATTGCAACAGCATTGAACTCAATAAAATTCTAAACACTAATTCTGGCAACTTGCCAACTTTTCAAAGTTTTGAAATTAAGAATAGTCCACATCAGTGATCTTATTTAGATGGTAACGATTCAAATCCTTTTTCTTCAATAAATAATCTAAAAATACGAGATAGTTTCATTGTGTTAAATATTGACAAATACATACCATTGAATAAATTTTTCTGTAGATCTTGACTTTTCATTTCGCCATTGGTAGAAGCGAAACCTAATGTTTCGCCGTAATCATATTATTTCTTTTTTTAGAATGCATTTCGTGACCCAAACAATAATAGTACGGTTTTAAATATGATTTGAATATCCACAAAAAGATTTCTTCTATTAATATAATTGAGATCAAGCTTGACCATTTCTTTAAATCCCAGACTGCTTCGGCCGCTTACTTGCCAAAGTCCTGTGCAGCCCGGTGTCACAAGCAACCGCTGTTTGTCATAGTCCGTATATTTCTTGACCTCTCTTGGTAGTGGCGGTCTCGGCCCTACCAAGCTCATATTGCCCTTAAGTACGTTAAACAATTGCGGCAGTTCATCCAAACTTGTTTTTCTTAAAAAATGACCGATCCGGGTGACTCTTGGATCATTCTTCATTTTGAACATTGCGCCGGATGTCTCATTCTTATCCACTAACTCGTCAAGCATATCCTCAGCATTGACAACCATTGAGCGAAATTTATAGATATAAAAGAGCTTGCCATTCTGTCCGACACGGATTTGTTTAAAAATCGCTCGGCCATGCGGATCATCCAGTTTAATCAATAAACTAACGAAGAGCAGTAATGGCGATAGAAGTAAGAGTCCAAATAGGGTGCCAATTATGTCCATGAATCGCTTCATTCTTAGATAATTTCTCTGATTATCGACAATCGACTTTAAATCTGAGTGTACGTTGCCGAAACTGTGTGTATAGGGGTTGGTTTCTTCATTGATTGCTGTTTTTGAGATAGCCATCTCTTTTCACACCCCTGACAATGAGTCTTTGGTCATAACCTGTGTAACAGAGAGGAAAAAGGTATATAATCGTGAAACTGGAATCATTGTTTTTCTAACTTTTCCCATAGCTATCCAGCCCCCCTTATCCGATCAGTTCCGGCGCCTGGTTGGGACGGCCGATAGAATAGTATTCAAGCATGTTTTCACGGATAGCATCAAGGGAATAACAATTTCGTCCGTCGAAGACAATGGGATCAATCATCAACTTTTTATAGTGACTTAAGTCCATTTGTTTGACAGACGGCCAGTCCGTAATGATGACTGCACAATCTGCATGCTGAAGAGCTACCGTTAACTCAGTCGTGTAGTCAATTTTCTCATGAATTTGTCGTTTAGCATTTTCGACGGCGATCGGATCATAAGCGATAACGTTAGCGCCTTGCCGAACGAGCTCAGGTATCATCACAAGAGCCGGTGATTCACGAAGGTCATCTGTATGCGGTTTGAAAGCTAGACCCAAAACAGCAATTCGCTTGCCTTGAAGACTGCCGAATCTTGTCTTAATTTTATCTAAAAGCAGAATCTGCTGATTGTTATTCACTTCAATCACGGATTTTAATAGATTAAATTCATGATGATGATTGCCAGCCAGTTGAACGAGTGCATTGGTATCTTTCGGGAAGCATGAGCCACCATAACCAATACCTGCTCGCAGAAAATCAGGCCCGATCCGATGATCTTTTCCCATGCCTTCTGCGACATTCTCGACATTAGCACCTAGTGTCTCGCAGATATTGGCAATTTCATTGATGAAGCTGATTTTAGTTGCAAGGAATGCGTTGGAGGCGTATTTTATCATTTCCGCGCTGGAAATATCTGTTTTCAAAACTGGCATAGCAAATGGCGCATTGATTGCCGCTAGAGTATCCGCTGTTTCCTGATCCTCTGCACCGATGATTATTCGGTCACCATGGAAAGTGTCATTGACTGCTGAACCCTCACGCAAAAACTCCGGATTGGATGCCATTTTTACAGCCTGTCCAGTTTTTGTATAGTGCTGTATGATAGATTTAATATGAAGATTGGTGCCGACGGGGACTGTGCTCTTAATGACGACAATAACCTCTTTGGTAATATTTTCAGCAATATCTTTTGCCGCTTGCTCGACATAATCGAGATTTGCTGCCCCATCAGGACGTTGCGGTGTACCGACAGCAATGTAAATGACATCTGCATCGGCAAGTCCCTCTTTATGTATGGATGTGAAGAACAATCTCTTCTCCTTCATGTTTTTATTCATCAAATCTTCGAGGCCCGGTTCATAAATGGTTGGTTTTCCCTGATTTAAAATCTTTACTTTTTCCGGATCAATATCGATGCATGTGACGTTATGGCCGATTTCAGATAGCGCAACGCCGGTTACGAGGCCAACATAACCGGTTCCAATAACGGCAAGTTTCATGTTCATTATCCCCCTCAGAATAATCCCAGAAATTTTTTCTCTTTGATCTCAATTGGTGGCTCGTGATTGATCAAGTCACCGTGAATCAGCAATTCTGCGTTCTCTTTGAATTGATTAGCCAACTCTCGGCCAAACTCTTTTTTTAATACAAGAAAAGCTTTCTGCATATAAAAGGACCGGGTCGTGACGTTGTGGGCATCGGAAGCGACAAAGTGTGTGAGGTTATTTTCAATAAACTGTTGTGTTTTTTTCTGGACTTTCTTGCCATTCTGACCAATTAAACTGGCGGCAGTGACTTGAGAGAGGACACCATTATTGATGAATTCATAGAGTATTTCCGGGTGATCAAAGATCTCTTGATTACGTTCCGGATGGACAATCACCGGCGTGATGCCCTTGACTTGCAGATCAAAGAATAATTGCTGAGCATAGCGAGGAACATGCGGCGTTGGAAACTCAACAAGCAGATATTTCCCGTTATTATTAACAGTCACTAATTCTTGCTCAGCCTCTGTGTCTGCCATCTCGCCGAAAATTCGCGGTTCTTGACCTGGAAGAACAGTCAAAGCAATCTGTTCCGTTTCGAATAAATGATTGAGTGCTTTAACCCTTGTTAGAACCGATGGCTTCGGATTATCCCATGACCGATTGCGATGATGGGGTGTAGCGACGATTTGCGTAATGCCCTCTGACACTGCCTGCCTCGCCATCGCCAGCGAGATTTGTTCATTCCCGGCGCCATCATCAATACCGGGTAAAATATGGCTATGGATATCAATCATTTGGCATCCTCCCTTCTGAGGCATTGTTCACAGACTGTAAAAAAGCTTATTCTCCATAGTAATAATAGTAATGGCTATCTGACTTGGTAATCGGCTTACCATTTAAGACTACGCCAAGTATTCTTGCCTTGGCCTTTGAGAGAAGTTCTTTGGCCTTCACTGCGGCTTCTTTCTCAGTGACACCACTTCGCGTGACGAGCACAGTACCATCACAGACATTGGCTAAAATCTGAGCATCCGTGACCGCAAGAACGGGTGGTGTATCGATTAAAACGACGTCAAATAGAGTCAACGCATGTTTGATAAAGCTGTCCATTGCCGGTGAACTCAACAGCTCTGCCGGATTTGGTGGAATCGGTCCGCTTGTCAAGATGAAGAGATGATCCACCTCTGTTTTTTTTATCGTTTCTTCATAGGATGACTTCTTCGTGAGCAACGTCGTCAGTCCTTGTGTATTGCTCAGACGATAGGTATACTGCATCGTTGGTTTGCGCAAATCGGCATCTATCAGCAGGACGTTCTTGCCTTGCTGGGCCATGACCACTGCCAAATTAGCTGCTGTGGTTGATTTACCTTCACCTGGTCCCGCCGATGTAACCATCACCGTCTTTAGATCACCACTCACCTGGGAGAAGTCAATATTGGTCCGAATGGTTCTGTACTGCTCAGCAATGGTCGATTTGGGCTTATAGAAAGAGACTAAATTACGTTGCTTTGTAGTACTTTGTTTATTTAGCTTCAACACGACCGGCCCCTCTCGTTTGATGTCGTCCAGCAGCATGCGATGCCGAAGTCGAACCTTTTTTCTCATGATCATGACTTTTTATTTCAGAAATAGCACCAAGAACAGGCAAACCAAGAACTTCTTCCAAATCCTCTTCTGTCTTCAGCGTATTATCTAAGAATTCAAGCAAGAAAGCAATCCCGATCGACACCATTAGACCAATAACAAAAGCAATCGCCAAATTAGTGGTCGCTTTAGGCTTCACCGGGCTCGCACTGGATGCAAGATTTGCTGGAGAAAGAATACTGACATTATCAACATTCATAACCTTTTGTACCTGAGATCTGAATGCTGCAGCGACTCCATTCACAATCTTTACCGATTGAGAAGGACTGTCTGATTCGGCAGTCAGTGTAAAGACCTGTGAATTTTGCTCTGTGCTCACGGTCAGCATATCTTTCAATTCACCTGCGGTTATGTTAAGATTTTGTCTCTTAATGACTTGATTTAAGACTGCAGGATTATCAATAATTACACTGTACGTGTTGACGAGCTGCACATTAGTCTGAACAGCGTTTTGCTGATATAAGCTGGCATTATTAGCGTTTGCTTGATTGACAAGAATTTGTGTCGATGCCTCATACTTGGGTGTCATGATGAAAAAGGTAAGAATGGCACTAGCCGCAACGGCAAGCAAGGTAATGATAACTATCAAACTCAAACGCTTCCTCAGCGTCTGAAAAATATCTTTCAAACTAATTGTCTCTTCCATAATATCCCCCAACCAATGCTTGATCTAATCTAATCAGAATGTTGCGATAAGATAGATGTATTATACCATATATCTTGTCACTCTAAGGTGTTATAGAGCGATATTTGTCAGAGAATCTATCCTGAATTCGACATTATGACCTTTTCCACTATGTAGAATGAATATGTTCATTAAACGCAATCCGATTTTTTCTCCAAGGCAATATTCCCCGCGTATAGAAGCAAGCCTCAGGACCTAGTATCCAGATAGAATTATAGCACAATCTGTACATCTTTAGATTATGCTTCTGTAAAAGGATTGTATTTTTTGTTGTTAAAGGTCGTTTGAACAAAGATTACACCATATTTTAGCATCTTGGGTGATTGCTAACATCCGTATATCCCGCAGCATACGACAAGTTACGTTGCTGAATCTTATAATTTCTGATAAAAGATTTCATTTCGGCAATTTTCAATTAAATCCAACTTTTACAAATTATCATACCTTAGCAAGTATTACTCCAACATTACAATTTACTTATTTTTATCGAATCTTAACGAAATATGTCTTATGTAATACTGAATAAGATTTCATCTGGATCGAAAAAAGCACAGGGGATCCCGGTTTCAGATCTTCCTATGCTTTTTTAAAGCCATTGCTTCTTATAACTTATGATAAACTTTGACTTTCAAATGTTTTCTTCCCCAAATGATTGCTTTACGGTGTGTTTTGAAATGGACGTCAATAATTTTTCCTTTAATTGCTCCACCTGTGTCCCGTGCAACGGCCGTCCCATAACCGGGAATATAAACCTTAGAACCCAGTGGAATGACTCGTGGATCAACAGCAATCACTTTAGCATTCGGATGTTTCCTGAGACTGTACCCTGTAGCCGTTCTCCCTTTTTCACAATAAGCCGTTGAGGATACTTTAATCGATTTATAATGGTAGCTTGCATCAGCGGTCGTGTTCGGAATCAGTCCAGATAACATAAACGGAATAATCAATAGGCCAAGAAAAAGTTTCTTCATCGTTCCATTTCCCCCTCTTTCTTTCGCTGTCTCTAACTTAACAGTTCTATATGACAAGACAGTTGCAGAGAGGTAACAGAAAGAATAGAAGATGATTACATCTGAATAAATGGCATATTTTAACTAATTGTCTGAGTATTGGATGTTCTTACGCGTTAGTTCTAATTCAATTCATTTGCTGATGCCTAAATTCAGATAATAAATAAGAAGGTCAATGAGACAGGAGGCAATGTGTAGATACATGTTGCATCTCATTTACCTTTAAAAGATGATGAATTTTTATTTATACGTACCCAAAACATTTGCCTTTTTAAAGACATGTAAAATCGATTTATTTTTCAGACCAAGTGCCGGTTTTTCTATAAGATGCCATGATAATGAAGAGAGTATTAATGCTATTACAGACGCAATTATAAATAATAATATTGGTGATATTTTTCCATTTAATACAAAAGTTATAGTCTGCTGGATTGGGAAGGCAATAATATAAAGTCCATATGAAAAGTCTCCATATTTTGCAAATTTATGAAACTTAATTTTAGGACTGAATGCTAGGTAAGTAATTATATAACTACCAAAGACAGCAAATCCAATGTTCATATGGCCACTAATTGTTGAAAGTGTAAGCAGAATCAAAGAGGCTAAGAACCAAGAAGATTTAATTGACACTTTATCTTGAAAAATGTAAATGAATATACCTGCAAAGAAATATCTAAATAAATGTGTATAGGGATCAATAAGAGGACTAATAGTGAATTGCGGAACAATCAAGGATAAGATAAACGCAGCTAGAATTATCTTCTTATTCAATAACTTAAATATACCCAATAGAAGCACAAAAATATAGCAAGTGAATTCAATAGAAAGTGTCCACAAAGATCCGTTAACTGCTATTTGATAAGGATTGTTTACAAATACACCAGGAAGATCATATTGAATAGGATAAAGAAATATAGTTTTCAGATAATCATATGTTTGATAATTGGTAAAATATTGATATGCATTCATATTAGACACTATCGGCCCCAGAACAAATGATGAAAGCAGTACGACGACAATTAGCGCTGGAAATATTCTTAGACATCTGGATTTAATAAATTTTATTGGATCTTTTGTATGCATATAGCTCATGGTTATTAAAAAGCCACTAGTGATAAAAAATATTGCAACTGCTAATGAGCCAATTGTTGCCTTACCATTAGTCAGCATGTACAAAGGCTCAAGTCCGCCATTTCCAGAGAGTGGAAAGGAATGGGAAAAAATAACTAATAGTGCAGCTATAAAACGAATAAAGTCAAAATTATTATTTCTTCCCAAGTTTAGATCTATTAATTTCATTGGTAATCTCCACTCTATTCTATGTTCTACATTCTGTCATTTCGAATAAATTATATTCTATTATTGGGACACTGTATAGTGAAACCTTTTTACCATTAAAAGCCATCTGCCTGCTAGAACGGATAGCAAAAAGATGATCCAGAAAATCCCAGTTGATATTGATAGTATCCAATGACTGAACCCGTTTCCATATCCATTGTTGATTGAACCAAGGATGGGCCAGTTTATTGAGACTGGCCGCTTTCCCCTGATGATCATCGTGAAGACGGATTCAGTTCCCAGTTCGTCGGCTTCATCGTTAGTGTGATACCTGCCAAATGCTGGTAAACTTTCCGTCCCCCATCAGTTGTACTGAAGTGATCACATCATCTACTTTGAGTTGTTCCCAAATCAGTGTCTAAACTAAAGTAATCAGAGATTGCCTGATAAGAATGAACACTTTTCATGAGTGTTTGAGTTTGAACCCTTCTGTCAAATGTTTGTTGCCCCTTTTCCCATTCGATTCCTGGCGGACAAACTCCTATGGTCTCTTCTCTCATAGACACCTGTCTTACGCTGTTGAATGCCAGTTGTTCGCTGTTTTAATCAATTCACGCAATACCGTCGCCCATGCTTGATTGTATTGATGGAATAGCTGAACTGCTTTGAGTTTATCTGCGTTAGAATACGTGATTTATAGTTTACCCGAAGTCCAGGATTTTGTCCTCATGTCCTAATGGTTCATTACATTGGCCGTAATCAGATAGGTAAGACAACAACTGCATCACGAGATCGATCTCATGAAAGATGTATATATAATCGCAAAAATCCAATTGTCCATGTTTTTGAGCCACTTCAAACAACAAATAGATCCAGCTGCGACAGAGAGAGCATCAGTAACAAATTGAAGGACATTTTCACTCCATCCTTTTTCCAAATATAGCTACCATTCCTAATTTTTTTTGGGGGAATTCCATCAAGTGCGACTGTAAGGATGGTGCAGTCTGTAGTCTTCGAAAGTTTTTCAAAGAAATCAGGCAACAACCAGTTATTTGGAAGGGAAAAGGGGTAACATATGTACAAGTTCAAAATGTATAATAAATTGCACTGGTTCATTATTTGTCATTCTATTCTTACCCATAAAATCTTTGATGCACACAATGGTGTCTGTCATTCAAGTGATTCAAATTATTTATTCAAATCACTCCAGTGGATTAAGTCATTAGATTGGTAGCCAACTATCGCGTAATTTGGCAATTGGCTGATAGATGAATATAGAATATATTTGTTTTGTTTTCGTATTAAACCAGGATGAGAAATGGCTCCTTGACCCCAGCCTGGGTAATTAAGTTTAGCTCTTTTTATTTTATGATACGGACCATCAATCTTTCTCGATACTGCTACCCCAATTCTCTGATTAGTATCCGAATTGTTTGCCCCATAAAATAGAAAGTATTCATTTTTTTTGATTAGAAGTTTTGGCGCTTCTAAAATTTTCCCCTCCCATCTTTTAGTTATAGTAAGTATTGTTCCAACAGGTACCCATTTATTCAACGTGTGAGACTGATATAAATTAATTTGATTATCTTTTGCTCCAGAACAAACATAATAATAAGTCCCTCTATACCTAACTATGCTTGGATCAATGCCCTTTAGATTGTTCCCATGATTATCTTTTACATAGCCGGACCATTTCCAATGTCCATTTAATGAATTGCTAGTGAAATAGCCCATTTTATATCCATTAACCACACCAGATACATAAAGGAAATATTTTTTTCCTTTCTTGATAACAAAAGGTGCCCAAATTGGAGATATATCCTGCCGCCATGCCTGCGAATGCCTCAATAACGTGCTATTAAAAACCCAATGTATTCCATCATTACTTTTTGCATACCCAATATCTGCATCCCAGGGATTATCACCAAATGTGAAAAACATATTATAAATGCCGTTTTCCTTAATCACATATGGATCTTTAACTAATTTGTTTGAAACATTAAGTAAGATACTGGGGGAATATCCATTGTTGATATATTCGTCCCTTTCGGTTGGTATTTTCCCTACAAAATATAATAGTAGGAGCATCAATAATAAAATCAGCGTCTTTTTCATATGAGTTTTCCTCTGATTAAAACAAAATTATTTTAAATCTCCGCTCAGTGATAAGATCATCATTCTTTTATAGTTCCATACTGAGATATTGGAAATATCATTAATGGTAATATGATCCACAATATTAGACCAAATAGGAAATCTTTCTGCTTTATAAAAGATTTCCTATTTTTAACTAAAATTTATTTTCTTTAATAGTTATCCATAGTTTAATTCTATAATCTACTCAAGAATAAGCCCACTTTTAGGGCTGTGCTGTAATGACCATGTTAGGCTGCAGAAAATTACAATATTTAGAATAATCGCAATGGATTCACCTACTAGATTTTCTCATCATTTTATTCCCTTTATCTGTTATTAAAGGGATTTTTTCTGTATTTAATAATTACATAATCATATCTTCTCAATATTTTCGTATTTCCTTTCACTAATTTCTTGTTAATAGACTTATATTCCTCTTTTGTTAATAGTAAAAAAGTGCTTCCTTTATGGTAATTGGATGTATAGTATCTAGCTGGTGTTAACCATAAGTATGGCTGGCCGTTTAAAGAGTATCCAAAGTTTGCAATTTTTACCCTATCATTTGAAAGTACACTTAATATGTCTGCATTCCAAAAGGTAGCATAACCAAAATTCAAATTCTCTCGTTCTAGAGTTTTAATTATGGACAATTGTTGTTTTGTTTTAATCTCAGATTGATTGGAAATAAAACTTTGTCTTATAAATGAATACTGTGATAATATTATGCAACCTATAATAAGAGCAACAATAATGTATTTATCTATCTTAACAAGTTTATTTTTGTACTGTTCCATAAACACAAATATTATTGGCATCAGTAAAATAGGTCCATTGATAAAATATCTGTCTATTATGAGTATATTTGAGAAAGTTGCTAAATATATACTTATTAGAACAGATAGAGACGTGAAGATTACCATCGACTTTTTACCGTCATCCAAATGTTTATAATCGATAAGCAACTTGATTAGCATAATTATGCTCAACAGGATTAAGATTAATTTTAATACTGAAGATACTCCACCAATTGATATAATGTTTCCCTCACCAATACCGCCGAGAAAACTGACCATTGCTGAGAGAGATAAAATTAATCTATTTCCAATATCTTGGTAATTAGAAAAAGACTGCACTCCAAAATCAGAGTAATGATAAATGCCCGATATTAATACTCTATTAATAATGAATCCGACTGCTGAAAATAATAATAACGATGCTGTAAAGTAAAATCGGATCAATATATTTTTAAAGCTAATCTTAAGCTGATCCCCCCGCATATCCAACCAAAGCATCACCATTTCAGAAAAGGCTAACGGAATATATAAATTTACTAACATTCTTGTCCCTTGCATTCCCATAAATAAAGAAATAGCTAATGAAATGTAAAATAAAAGGAACAATACCCATGATTTTTTTTTAGTGTCTTTCATCTTAATCCATAAAGCCAAAGTACAAAAGATGAAGATAATATAAGCTGTATAAAATGCCCCTTGAAAAAGACAATACAACATGGTCGTACTAAGCGGAGTTAATATCAAAGCAAGGTTTAATATAATAGAATTCTTCTTTATCTTCAAACTTATCATTAATAAAATAAAGGATATTCCGTACAAAACAATCATTAAGAAATTAGCAATGGATTTTGAAAAAAGCAGATTCCCAGTTAGTTTAATGAATAGAGCAAATAATAGTTGAATGTTTAAAAATCTGATTTCAGTTGAATAATACCAATGTGCGGGGAACAGTTGATGCTCAGTTAAGATTTCTTTACCTAACAACATTTCCGCTGCTATGTCAGAATCCAAATTATATTTCAGTTTAATAAATATGTATAAAGTTATGGAAATAACGGACAGTAAAAGAAGCAAAGAAGCGATAATTATAAAACTTTTTTTCTTAGCAAATTGTGAAAACATCTGTTTTAGCCCTCCTTAATAAGTTTCCCATAAATCAAATAACAGTTATCAAATTAGAAAGAATTATTAAGGGTTATTTAACACTGACTTGGTGATCATATTGTTGATGCTTTTTTTCTATTGTATTTGTTTCTATAGTGTATCTTGGCCTTTGTTTAGTTTCTTTGAATATTTTACCAATGTACTCACCTATTACACCGATTGCAATTAATTGCATGCCACCAACAATCCAAATTGAAATCATTAGGGAGGCCCACCCACTCACAGTTTGGTCTAATAACTTTTGTGTTAATGAGTAGATGGCTATTCCAATTCCAATAAAAACTAATAAGAATCCAACAAACGTGACTATTTTTATGGGAACAATACTAAACGAAGTAATACCATCCAAAGCAAAAGAAATCATCTTTTTCAAAGGATATTTTGATTCTCCTGCAAAGCGTTCTTTACGATTATAATAAACCTTAGTCGTTTTAAAACCGATCAATGGAATAATGCCGCGAATAAATAAATTTTCCTCTTGATATTTAAAGAATTCATCAAGAGCTCGTTTGCTCATTAATCGAAAATCAGCGTGATTAGGAACTAATTTCACACCCATTTTTTCCATAAGTTTATAAAAGCCTAAGGCTGTATTTCTTTTAAAAAACGTATCAGTTTCTCTTTTATCTCTGACGCCGTAAACAATATCGTAACCTTCATGAAATTTTTCAATGAATTGGATAATGGCATTTACGTCATCTTGCAGATCTGCATCAATTGAAACGATACAATCGGATAATTCTCTGGCAGACTCCATGCCAGCAATTAATGCCCCTTGATGTCCAAAATTTCTGCTCAGTTTTAAGCCTTGGATATATGAATTCTTGGTTATCTTCTTGTCAATAATCTCCCATGTCTTATCCTGGCTTCCATCATCAACAAATAAGATATTACTCTCAGAACTAACTTGATTTGCGCTTACCAGTTCGTCCATAACTCGTATTAATTCTCTCGATGTTTCTTCTAGAACAAGTTCTTCATTATAACAAGGAACTACAATTGTCAATACTGACAAATTTTCAAATGAAATTCCCATTTAGTCCTCCTATTGTCATAATACAGACCTAATTCCTTCCTGTTACACGCAAGAGATGTAGGCCTTTTATGAAAACTTTTTTATTTAACTCAGAATGAAGTGCGAACAGGATTGCAAAATATACTATTACTCCTATAATGACCTGCATCATCGTAAGTAAGATGCCAAATCTAAATAATTTTTCGACAAATAGAACGGCAATATACATAATTAAACCAGAAAAAACATACTTCCACAATGATTTTCCAAGTTCTTTAAGATTTATATCCTTTACAGTGAAACAAAATTGGACGAACGTTACTGTGAATTCTGCAATAACTGTTGAGATGGCTGTTCCTACTGATTGGTAGGCATGAATTAATATGAGGTTTACTATGAAATTGATAATCGCACCAATCGTTACGGATATTGTAAATTCACGCATTTTTCCCACAGGCATCAAAAATTGAATACCGAGTACATTGCTCCAAGCAATGAATACAATGATCGGGCTAATGATAGCGATTAATAAACCCGTTTTGCTGAATTCAGGGGGAAAATACCAGGCGGTGAAGTTCCTAGCAATTGCAGCCATACCAAACATCAAGGGAATAGAAAGATAAGACGCAAAATCAAGTGATTGAAAAAGATACTCTCGCACTTTTGCCGTGTCACCTTTGGCAAAAGTATTGGAGATACGCGGCAGCATAACGACACCCATCGCTGTAACAAGTGCAAGGATAACCTTGACAATTTTATCAGCGTTATCAAAAAAACCGACTTCACTTGGGTTTGATAATTTACCAAGCATCGACTTATTAAGTACTGCATAGATCTGAATTGAAACTTGAGGTAAAAACAAAACAAGCGCAGGCAGAAAATGAACTTTTATTGCATGCCACTTAATCTTAATCTTCTCTACGGTTTTGGGAATGTAAAACCACATCGTCATTTGACCAAACAGCTCTGAAAGAGAAAGAATAAGCACATATTCCCATAAATCATTCTTTGTTTGGATAAAAACAAAGATGCATATGGTTCCGATAACCTTGACTATTAGATTTCGTAACACTGTTTTTTTAAAATCTTCTAGCCCCATATATAGCCACGTCACATCAACTGCAGCGGAGATAATATATATAGATTGGATTAAAAAGATAAAGTTAAATCTATGTACAAATAAGAGAAAAACCAAAAAGCAAACATAGGCGATGCTCGTGGTCATGAGTTTCAGAAAAAAGATCGACCAGAAGGTCTGGCTTAGTTTCTCCTTATTATCGCGAACATAGGCGATTGATCGATTGCCATACAGAGCTACTCCGATCGTTCCAAAGAGGATAAAATATTGGATGATCGAATTGGTATAGGCATTAACTCCGACCCCATGGCTTCCTAATACCTTAGAAACATATGGAATCGTAATCAATGGAACGATCAGAATAAACACTTGGTAGACCACATTATAAATATAGTTCTTTGCTATGCTCATTGGTTTTATGTCCTATTCTCAATTAAATTCACGATTTACCGTCTCGAGTGCCGCCGCTATAACTTGGTGCATATCATAATATTTATACATGCCCAGTCGACCGCCAAAGATTATATTGGGAACCTCTTCCGCAAGTTCCTTATATCTGCGATAGAGTTCATTGTTTTTTTCATCATTCATTGGATAATAAGGTTCATCACCCTTTTTCCAGTTACTTGGATATTCACGAGTAATAATAGTTTTCGGTTGATTACCGAATTCAAAGTGCTTATGTTCAATAACCCGTGTATATGGTGTTTCTGCATCGGTATAATTAACAACAGCGTTCCCCTGATAATTTTCTGTATCCAGAGTCTCCGATTCAAACCTTAGGCTGCGGTATTCTAATGTACCGAATTGATAATCAAAGAACTGATCAATCATGCCGGTAAATATAATTTTTGGATATTCCTTCATGTATTGTTCTTTTTTTTCGAAGAAATCCTGATTGAGTTCAACCGTTATATTTTTGTTATCAAGCATCTTTTCAATAATTTGTGTATAGCCACCCATAGGAATCCCCTGATAGGTATCATTAAAATAATTATTATCATAAGTGAATCGCACAGGTAATCGTTTAATAATGAAGGCGGGCAATTCTGTCGCCTTTCTTCCCCATTGCTTCTCAGTATAACCTTTGACCAATTTCTCATAGACATCTGTTCCAATTAGCGAAATAGCTTGCTCCTCAAGATTCTTTGGGTTAGTGATTTTGATTTGCTTTTTTTGCTGTTCAATCTTTTGTTTTGCCTGTTCGGGTGTCACCACACCCCACAGCTTATTAAAGGTATTCATATTAAATGGCAGATTGTAAATTTCACCCTTATAATTAGCAATCGGAGAATTTGTATAGCGATTGAATTCTGCAAATTGATTCACATATTCCCATATTTTTTTGCTGTTCGTATGAAAGATATGGGCTCCATACTTATGTACGTTAATTCCTTCGATCTTTTCTGTATAAATATTTCCGGCAATATGATTTCTTCTATCAATGACTTTAACTCTTTTTCCGCGCTTTGCGGCCTCGAACGCAAATGTGCTGCCAAATAGTCCGGCGCCAACTATCAAATAATCGTATTTCATGAGAATCTCCAATCTATTTGTCATCAATTATCATTGAGCATATAGTCATCTAAAGCCTTTTTCCAGTCTCTAACTTCAATGAAATGATTTAAATTAAGAGCCAAATGTTCAAACACAGAATTTTTCGGTCTTTTTGCTGTTCTCGAAAATTCTTCTGAGGTACATGGATTGACTTTGACATCTATGCCCTTAATCTCAAAGATAGCTTTCGCAAACTCGTACCACGTGCAGCTTCCAGAATTGGAAATATGATAGGTTCCATAATTATCCGTCTGAAACAGTTCAATAATCTTCTCCGCCAGATCTTTCGTATAGGTCGGACATCCACGCTGATCGTTCACAACATTGATCTGATCATGTGTCTCCGCCAACTTTAACATTGTCTTCACAAAATTATTGCCATATTGTCCGTAGACCCAAGACGTGCGGGCAATAAAATATTGGGAATGAAAATCATGAACAAATTGTTCACCCGCATATTTGGACTGTCCATAGACCCCTAACGGACACGGAGCGTCAAACTCGGAATAAGTACCTTCTTTCTCACCGTTAAACACATAATCCGTGCTTACATAGACAAGTTTCGCTCCTATTTCTTCTGCGGCGATGGCGACATTACGCGTGCCATACGCGTTAACTAGAAAAGCACCCTCGCGATCAGCTTCTGCTTTGTCTACCGCAGTATAAGCAGCCGTGTGACAAACAGCAGCAGGCCTGATAGATTGGAACACTTCCCGCACTTGTGCCAAATTGGTAATATCCAGTTCATCGTGACCTAATCCGAATGTTTCATAGTCCTTTTCCTGCAACATCAGTGTTAATTCCGTGCCTAATTGACCATGTGCCCCTGTGACCAGAATCTTATTTGACATAACTTTTGACTCCATATTGCTTCTTGTAATAGTCCATATATTCCCCGGACTTAATCTTGCGCCACCAGTCTTCATGAGCCAAATACCATTGGATCGTTTCTTTAATGCCCGTTTCAAACGTATATTGCGGTTTCCATCCTAATTGTGTTTCGATCTTCGTCGGATCAATCGCATAACGACGGTCATGACCCAAACGGTCCGTTACGTGTTTAATCAGATCATGGGATTTTCCCAATGTATCCACAATGAGTTCGACAATATCGATGTTTCGTTTTTCATTGTGTCCGCCGACATTATACACTTCACCAGGCTCACCCTTGTGGAGAACAAGATCAATTGCTGCACAATGATCCTCGACATACAGCCAATCACGGATATTCTTGCCATCACCATAGACGGGAAGCTCCTTACCTTCAAGCGCATTGGTGATGACTAGCGGAATCAATTTTTCCGGGAAGTGATAAGGGCCGTAGTTATTCGAGCAACGGGTAATGTTCACATTCATTCCATAGGTTTCGTAGTAGGCACGGACCATCAAATCCGCCGAGGCCTTGCTTGAAGAATAAGGACTGTTCGGTGCCAGAGCGGTTGTTTCTGTAAAATAGCCGTCTGCCCCAAGCGAACCATAAACTTCATCAGTTGATATCTGCAGATACTTGTTCACTTTCTTGCCTTTGGCAACATCGAGCAAGGTTTGCGTTCCTAAAACATTTGATTTAACAAATAAATCTGGCTCGGTAATGCTGCGATCAACATGGGATTCCGCTGCGAAGTTCGCAACCGTATCAATTTGGAATTGATCAAAAACATATTCAAGCAGTTCACGATTACGGATGTCGCCGTGGACGAAATGATAAGTCGGATGCTCTTCAATATCTTTCAAATTTTCCAGATTGCCGGCATAAGTTAGCAAGTCATAGTTGACCACTGTATCTTCCGGATGGAAGCGAACCATATGGTGTATGAAATTGCTGCCGATAAAACCGGCACCGCCTGTCACAAGAATATGCATCAGTTTTCAGCTCCGATCTCGAAATTAATCTCCGCATCTTTTAAAAGCGGATGGTTTTTGTCTTTTTCAGAGAGTATCGGATCACTGACCGGCCATTCAATACCAATTGCTGGGTCGTTCCACATAATTCCGCGATCCTGATCTGGCGCGTAGTACTCATCAACCTTGTAAAAGACATTGACGTCCGGTGTTAACGTGCAGAAACCATGGGCGAAGCCCTTGGGAATCAGCAGCTGACGACGATTGTATTCACTCAGGATAAAACCGCCCCATTTTCCGAAGGTTGGTGAACCCTTACGGATATCGACCACAACGTCAAGAATCGCACCAGTCAAAGCGCGAAGCAGCTTCGTCTGACACCTTGGATTTAATTGATAATGCAAACCGCGAACAATGCCTGGTTCGCTGGATAAAGATTGATTATCTTGAATGAATTTGGTATGTATACCCGCTTCTGCAAGTTCCTCAGCATTATAGCTTTCCATAAAATAACCACGGTTATCACCGAACGCCTTCGGTTCAATAATCTTAACACCCTTTAAAAAAGTCTCCGTTACTTTAACTTTCCCCATTTTTCACACCCACCGATCATATTTGATTCTTTAATAAATTTAAGAGATATTTTCCGTAGCCATTCTTTTTCAGAGGTTGAGCCAGTTGCAGCAGTTTATCTGCATCAATATAGCCCTTTCGGTAAGCAATTTCTTCAAGGCAAGCGACCTTTAGACTCTGTCGATTCTCCACTGTCTGGATGAACTGTGAGGCTTCTAGGAGTGATTCGTGCGTCCCTGTATCAAGCCAAGCAAAACCACGGCCTAATAGCTCTACATTCAGTTGGTCCTGCTTTAAATAAGCTTCATTTACTGAAGTGATTTCAAGCTCCCCGCGTGCTGAGGGCTTAATACTTTTAGCAATATCGACCACTTGATTATCATAGAAATAAAGACCAGTGATGGCATAGGTTGATTTAGGTACTTCAGGTTTCTCTTCAATAGAGATAACTTTCCCAGCCCTATCAAATTCAACGACACCAAAACGTTCAGGGTCTTTTACATTATAGCCAAATACCGTCGCGCCAGTTGGCCGAGCGACGGTTTTCTCAAGAATATTAGTAAATCCATGGCCATAGAAAATATTATCTCCCAGAATTAAGGCAACATTATCGCCGTTGATAAATTCCTCACCAAGAATAAAAGCCTGAGCAAGTCCATCAGGGCTCGGCTGAACCTTGAATTGAAGATTAATGCCCCAATCTGAGCCGTCACCTAAAAGTTCCTTGAATCTTGGCGTATCTTTCGGAGTAGAGATAATAAGAATATCCCTGATTCCTGCCAGCATCAAAATCGACAATGGATAATAGATCATCGGTTTATCATATACTGGTAAGAGTTGTTTTGAAATTGAGCGAGTAATAGGATAAAGTCTTGTACCGCTTCCACCTGCAAGAATGATTCCTTTCAAATTACATCACCTAGTTCCTTAATAATAATTTGCCTTTATGTTATACGCAGGATGATTGATTAAGATATGATTATAGCATATTCTCTTTTTTGTCCTATCCCACGTTTTGATTATAAATATTTCCTTTCCAATCCTACCATTGGAGATATTGTACATTACATTAAAACCTTATTTTTCGTTAAACATATAGCTAAAAAAGATATATACATGACATTGAAAACAGGGTACCCGAACATGCATTTTTAATTACCATTTCAGACACAAAGTGTAACAACCCATTTTATTATCTTTTTTTAAACTGTTAAGAAAGAATCGATAACTATAAAAAGAAACATTCGATTCATTTATACAGTATGATTGAAGAATGTCTGTATTTACCGCCTATCTTCTAAAAATGTTCCAATCCTAATGATAAATTTGCTCTTTTTAAGATGAACTTTATGTTCTATTAATCTCCGTCATTAATATACTACATCTTTTCTTATTACTAAATTAATTCTAATATAGACATAGTGTAAAGCAACAGGAATAAATATTCCAACAAGAGAATAGAGAACCCACCATCCATGATTCGTCACGATAGTAGGGAATTTAGCCAGCATAAAGTCCGGATAATTATACATTTTAATTTGAATTAAGTTAATCAATTTAAAGCTCAGAAAATGAAGTGCCATGATACTAATAGTTGCACTTCCAATAAATCTCATAACCCTGATATTCATTCTGTCTAACTGCCTTGATACGTACATAGTACAGTAAATTCCTACTAGAGATACAAAAATAAAGAACATTGGGTTGGTGTAATGGGATGCGAGCACATCAATACTTCCATAATGACTCGCAATAATCAGACAGAGAATGCTGAGAACAAAAAGTCCAATATTAAATGGAATCCTATTTTCTATTCTTCTAAATAAATATCCAAAGTAATATATTAATAGAACCACTAAAGATATATTCATATTTCGTGGTAAATGTATATTCTTGGCTACTAATATCATTCCCATAATGAAGCACAGTATGATTATTAAGAATCTGGCAGTCTTGGAATTTTTTCTAAAACATCGAAAGCAGAAGAAACTAATGAAACAGAACATAACGTTGATTGTAAACAAGACTACAAAAAACCAAAAAGCCCCGGCAAATTGTTCTGTACCGGCAAATGTAACGTTATTAAGAAAACACTTGATAAAATCTTTTATTGTGTATGCATAACTCACTTGATTAAGATAACCAACCTTTGTACTATAAAGGTTCATGCTCAAAAATACATTATGCAATAGTAAAAACAACAGTTCGTATAGCAAAAACGGTACATATAAAGTTCTTAGTCGCCTGAAAATAAGTTTTTTAGGATGATACGTGTACTTGTCACTGTAAAAATATCCTGAAATAAAGAAAAATAAGGCCATGTGAAACAGATAAATATAACTATGAAATGGGGAGCCACTGTGTCCAACAACAACAAGAATTATTCCAATCGCCTTTGCAACATCCATATAAGTAATACGTTTAGTTTCCTTTACTTCATTCAAAAGATGCTCTCCTATCTTTTAACAATAAATGTTTGTAAAAATTTGAGTATCATATTTTTATCCATCTATTGTTCTCACAAGATTCATTATAAACCCAAATTCACTTAGCTCACATCAATTTTTTAGCCCTACAGTGCTACTAAAAAAGCACCGATGATAATCAATGCAACTCCAAATACTTTTCTAATCGATATAAATTCTTTAAGCGTAAAATATGCCAAGATCAATGTCCATATATAAGTGATTGATGTCAAAGGAAGTACTACTGAATACGGCAAATATATCAACACATAGATATTTAGCAAAGCAGCAATTAAATATATACTTGACCCCAAAAAGAAATACTTTGTTGTTAATATCCCCTTAATACTTTTATTAGCAGAAGTTTTTTTAAAGAAAAGGCCAGCAATTGCACCCAAAACTGTCATAAGTATAATAACTAAATACATCATTTTTTTCGCTCACTCTCGCTCCCACCAATGAGGATGACACCAATCATTATAGTCAATATTCCTAAAATTTTTAGAAAAGAGAGGCTCTCATCTAGTACTGACGCCGACAAGACAATAGTCAAGATATAATTCATACTTAGCATAGGCTGTAATACAGATAGCTCCCCAAACCGATAGGCCACTATCATGATCACTGCACCAAATCCATATAGTGCAAACCCTATAGCCAGAAATATGTAGTCATTTCCATTTATAGAAAATAGTTTCCAAAACAATTGTCCCACACATGCGCATAATGATGAAATAAACATTAGTATAATACCAATTTTATTTTTTCTAAATGAATCGATCATCATTGCACCTCATTTAATGCTAACAGTTTTTTCAGAAAATCTATCATTAAACAATATTATTGCAATCATTAAGGGCTCGGCAATCATTATTGGATATGCATATCTCAGTAAAACTACAGGAGAAAGAAGTAATGTAATCCATAACCCAAAGTAAAGAACAAATGGAACAAGCAATATTGGTTTTCTAATATAAAAGCATAGAGCAGCTGTAAAAGCTAAAATCCAAAAGGCAAATCCTTCATTAAAGAGCATTGAAATAACAGGGACTTTCTGGAAGGATGTTTTATAAATAAAATAATTGATAAACGGATGAAATGCAGGGAACAGACTATGTTGTGGCACATAAACATGGCTTTCAGGTATATATGCCATCCAGTTTTGCATATATTGATGATTTGTAACAGGATCAGGATAGATCATATCGGGATACCAAAACCCAAAGTTGGTTGATAAAAAACCGTTAATATATGCCTGTGGACATTTAATTCCAATATTAACCCATGTTCTAACATATTTTAGCGGATCTTTTTTTAAAATATCTGTACGAAATGTAGCTTTTACAGGATCGGATGTTCTTGAGTTATATTGTTCAAGACCTTCTTTAGGAATAATTTCATAAATAGTTTGTTTTTCACTGGAAGTAATCTTCTTAGGATCATCCCTCATTGCACGCGCGATTTGCTGAATCGGAATACTTAATGCTTCTCTCATATCCCCCTGTTCAACATGCAGTAAATTGTAAATTGGACCAGTATATACTCCGTAAAGTAGTAATGTAATGAGACACAACATTGTCATTTTGATCCAATGTTTGCGAAAAACTAATATAAATATAGGGAGGCACAGTAAAAAAGGATAAATCCCATTATTTCTTAAAGCAAACATAAATAACGCTGTAATCACAAAAAAAATCTGGCTTTTTAATGATGAGAAAAAATGTTCAGTATTAATTGTCATTTCAAGTGTGGACAAAACTAGCAGAAGCATAGCCGCTGAGAACATTACATCCTTTGTAGAAGTAACTGCAAATATCGCATGGATTGGCACCAGAGCAAAATAAGTGATCGTAATTACTTGATAGATCACTGGTACTCTATATTTTGCTAGGAAATAGCATAAATACGAATATGTAGCGGAGAGCATGAGTAACTGACTAATAGAATAAAATGCCATTCCTATTTCATAACTCCCGAACATACTTTTTCCTAAGGAGAGCGTTCCATATACATATAAGGTATGAAGAATTGGATGAGATGTATTTAAATGGAATCCATTAGTGATCTGTGCTAATTGATAGCCAGAATCAATAAATAGCACACCCGGAAATAGAGATAAGAAATATGGAAGCCAAGCAATTATTATTATTATCCACACAGATAGAAAAAATTTAGGATTTGCTTCAAAAATCAAATTGTATTTTGTAAAACGATTTCTTACTAATTTCGATTCAATATTTGATAAATTTTCGAAGAAAAGAATGAATATGGCTGTAAAAATAAGTGATAAACCTATTATATGTATTAGGATGCCAATTGAAGTAATTTGTACCCTATCCGCTAAGAATATTTGTGTACCATAAATTAAACATGTTGAGAATAATAGACTAATTAACAAAGCATAAACAAGAGATCTTTTCTTTATCACTTTCATTGATTTAAATATTATAAAACTAAAAATGATGAACAAAAAAGCAGAAATAACACTGTTGCTAAGGAAAAGCGAACCTGGCCCTAATTTAAGTGCAGCAGATAAGGACTGAGTAGAAAAAATAGAGATCACCATGCTTACAAGAAGCTGATTATTTTTTATTATCTTTTTTATTTTACTAAGGGCCATTTTTTAATATCCTTTTCACTAATTAAATTTTTTAAGAGCATAAATTCATTAAGTTTTAATTCAAATTCTTGTCTTTCCTTTTGGATTAGAACGTCTAAGATCAGTCCCCCAAATAAAGAAAGTAAAGATATTATTGTAATAAATCCGCATACAATTAGAGTTGGAAAACGAGGCACAAGGCCTGTTTGAAAATAATTTGAAAAAATAGGTACAATTAATATTAAACTAATTATTAATAAAGCTAAAGAAATTGTGCCAAAAAACTTCAAGGGTTTATAATTCTTAAATAATTTAAAAATTGTATAAATAACTTTAACCCCATCCGAATAAGTATTTAACTTAGAAGGGTTATTTTTCATTCTGTCTTTATAAGGCACTATAACATTTTTAATTGCAAGATTATTGTCACAGGCATGAATTGTCATTTCTGTCTCAATCTCAAATCCTTTGGATAGTATCGGAAAGGTCTTAACAAAGGAAAAACTAAAGGCACGGTAACCCGTCATAATATCTCGAACATTAGTTTTAAAAAGTATTTGAATTAATTTTTTCACTACTTTGTTTCCCAAATTATGAAACGGTCTTTTATTTTCTTCAAAATATGTTGACGACAGTCGATCCCCAATAGCCATATCAGCTTCCTGATTTAAAATTGGATCGATAAGCTGTCTTGCACTCTTCGCGGGATAGGTATCATCCCCATCTATCATTAAATAACATTCTGCATCAATATCTCGAAACATTGATCTTATGACTTGCCCTTTACCCTGTCTATATTCATAACGGACAACAGCTCCTGAATCTCTAGCAATTATATCTGTATTATCATTCGAATTATTATCATATACGTATATTGTGCTTTCTGGTAAAGCGCTTTTAAAATCCTCCACTACTTTTTTTATTGTTTTCGATTCATTATAGCAAGGAATTAGGATCGCAATTTTATCCATTAGGTTCCGACCTTTCTCTTATATTTTAATTGCTGACGTTATTTGTTATATTAGAAAAAAACAAAATAACAAGATTATTAATGCTATTATCTATAGACAGAGATAAGGCTCAGACTTAATACCATGATAAAAATATACCGTTTATTAATAAGCTCCTATTAAGTGGCCTGCAATATTAAAAAATATTAAAAAACTAATTGTCAAATCAAATTAATTCATTATTATATTCTTTAATTTCTATACAAGATAAACATGCTCAAATTTTTTGATGTTCTTGCTCCACGAATAATTATTAACAACAAAATCTCTACATTTCTCATCATAAGCAAACTCATGATTTTTTGAAATTATTTCAAGAAGTTTATTATATATATCTTCAAAATTTGTTGATTTGGTGAGCAAGTTGGAATCGTATTGCTGTAGTATTTCTTTATTTCCTCCGACTGGTGTTGCAACAACATTCGTTCCGACTGCCATAGCTTCCGTTGTCACCAAACCAAACCCTTCTAAGTCTAGGCTGGGCACAACAAATAAGTCAGTGGCTTCATAATATAGGGATAATTCCTTTTCGGGTATATAACCTATAAGCTTGACCTTAGCATTTAAGTTAAGTTTGTTAATTAAGTCAATTAATTCTCCCTTTATGGGTCCTTTTCCACCAATAAGTAGTTTTATTTTATAATTTGGAAGCGCCTTAGCCAAAAGTTCAAACGCTCTTATGAGATTTCCTATTCCCATTCTTTTTTGCAATCTTCTTACAGTAAGCAAAGTCAATTCATCTTTTAGATGCAGCGCATTTTTTGCTAACTTTTTATTTTCGTACATCGGTTGAAATTTCTCCGTGTTGGTCGGAACAGGAATAATTGATACATTATGGAACGTTCCATAGAGTTGATGCAATTTATCTGACATATATTTACTGGCTGTTAAAATTTGTCTTGAATTCTTTAAAACACTTTTCTCCATCTGTCTCATGATAAACAATATACATTTTTTAGCTAACGAATTGATTGACAATTCATAACTGTACTCCTCAAACATTGGACCATGTAGTGTGAATATCTTATTAGGATTTTTACTCCGTTTGAAAATAAGAAAATTTGACAGTGCCCAATGTCCATGTATGACATCAAAATGATATTTATTTTCTAATTTTTTATATAGATTATATGGATTAATTACGTAATTCAAAATACCCAAGAGCCTGTTATTTCTATTTCTATCATATCTATAAATTTTTATTTGATCTATTTCTTCGTAACACAGTTGAGACTCATTTATTTTGGGTGTAATTATAAAAACTTCATGTCCATTCTTTATCAAATTAATAGCCAATTCATATATATGTCTATGTGATCCACCCATGCTATCAGGATAAACGCTATCTCCGATCATTAAAATCCTTTTTGTTTTCATTTTATTCTCCTGTAAGTTCTTTATGGCAAGTATTTTTCATTAACACCTTGTTGTTCTCTAAAAACAGAGAGATAAACATCTTTCAGTAACCCAATCCGATATTTTCTATATTTATCATATTTTCCACTCGTTAACGATTCCATCATTTTCTTTAATATAAGAAGCGGAAAATAAATTCGAGCAAATATCTTATTTTTTGAGTGTTTCAAAATCATAAAACATTGGTTGCGAATTGAATAAAATTCTTTCCAATCCGGCTTATAACTTTGCTGATCAAGTATCTTTGTTTTATGATCTATAATAGCATTATTAACATTTAAAATATTCGTCTCATGTCTGATCCTCAAAGAATACTCCGTATCATCCAATTGAGTAAAATAACCAATTTCAGGAAGCCCAACCTTTTGAATGATATCCTTATGTATTAAACAACCCACAAATGAAAATGAGTCGAGAAAAAATGTCTTTCCTTTATAATCAATTTCACTTGAAACCCTATGTTTTAATGTATAACTGCTTGTTATAAATCGTCGATGAAAATATTGAATTTTATTATTTGTTACAACAGTCCCCGTAAACGCCTTTACCTTTGGATATTCTTGAACTTGAACAACAATATTTTCAAAATAATCATTTTTCAAAATTGCGTCATCATCTGACAGGCTTATCCATTCCACATCTGTGGTAATTGCTTTTTTTAAACCATAATAAAATCCTGCTGAACCACCTAAGTTCTTATCAAGACGAATATACTCTACTTTATTAGTTATTAATTTTTTTTCTTTTAGGTATACCTCAGTTCCATCTGTGGAATGATTGTCAATAATAATAATTCTACTAACAGGATAAGATTGTTGTAATATACTACTTACTGCTTCTGCAAGAAGTTCTTTTCTATTATAAGTAACCACAACACAACCAATTTTTTTAAACAACAAAACGTCACCTCTTTTAATTCTTCTTAATTAATAAATCGATAAGTGGTTTTTAATTTCCTCTTTAATACCACAAAAAAGAAGAAGTTGATCAAATAAATACTCTCCCACCATGGAAAGCTTAATAAACAACTAAATAGATAGAAAAATACAAAAAAATGTGCAGCATCACTAAATGCCTTTATCTCTTTATACTCCGGATTGCTCTTATTTTTTCGACATAATTTTCTTAAGCTTTTTAATAATTGGTACAAATAAAGAATCAATAATAAAACAGCTATAGAGCCAAATTCTGCAAGCCATCCCCCTACTTCACTTAATATTGGATAGGAGTGTTGCGGTAGAAAAACACCTAAGTATTCGTCATTTTTTGTTGCCCATACAGGAATATGCTGAAACATATAATAATTATGGTAATTCCAACCAACACCCGCAATCGGATGTGTCGCCCATGTAATCAGTAAAGCAATTGTTCCTCCTGCTCGATTAATAAAAGAACCTCCACTTGCTAATTTGGAAAATAGGTTTAATTTCAATGTTTGAATAATAAGGGCATTTTGAGATCCAATCACAACTATTGTAACCGCAACAATAAGAAAGCTTAATGCAATAATAATTTTTTTAATACGCCCTTTTATCGTAACCCACTGTTGAACCCAAAAAACAAAACAAAAAAGAATAATTATCAAAATTGCTAAAAATCCTGTTGTTGTTTGTGCAAAAAATAACAGGTTTATTATAAAAAGCAATAATATATAAAAGAACCAAGGATTGTAATTGCTTTTTATAAAGAAAAGATTAACTTTGTTTTTAATAGAAGCCAATATAAAAGGAGTAAATATAACAAAGAACTGCATAGCTAAATAATCCGATTCTTGGTTAAACCCATTAATTCTCCAAACAGTCTGAACATAGCTACCAGCATCGTACCAATTTCTGGTATACCTTGCTTCAAAAAGTTTGGCAACTGTAGAAACTATTGGGGCAAATGATTTAGGGAAAAAGAGAAAGAAAAATTGCAAATAACTAACGATAAGAAGAATGATTAGTGCTATAAAATTTCCTAACATAAACCGACTTATTCCATTTTTCGAGGCAGAAATTGATAATTCAACTACATAATAATGAATGAATATACATGTAATAAAAATAACGAGTTTTAGAAATTCTTTATTTGGATTGAAATTTATTCCTTTGTTGCCTATATAATGAAAACTTATCTGCATAGCAATGTATTGAAGGACTAAAATAATTCCCACGGAACCCAATACTCTAAAATTTATTAATTTCTTCGTTTGTAAAGAGTTATATCGATCATTTCTTTTCGTAATAATTAGCAAATAAATTAAAAGCAATGAATAAGCATAGATGGGGATTTCAGTTAAAAAATAAATGGAAGTACCGAATATGTATGTATAACTTTTTATTAATAAACTAATTGGAAGAAGTAGTACACCCATTATTTACCCCCTAAATATTTTAACCTTTTTTTGTACAGTGTCTCAATCGACATGCATCGTATAAGGCTTTAAATATGGCCTTAACATTTTCCCACCTATTCTTTTTATCATGCCGGAGAATCACAACAATTCGTTTTAGTCCTTTTAGTAAAATATAGATATAACAAATATAGTATTTAAAAAAGGGTTGTGTCTTATATATTAACCAAAATTGATTACGTAAAAAATAATAATTCACCATTGGAGAAGCACTATTTTCGCCACCTGTAGACGATGAGGCCTTATGATATATCTTAGAACTTGGCACAAAAACTATTTTCCAGCCCCTTTTTTTTGTCATTAAATTAAACTCTGTTTCTTCATAATATAAGAAATAATATTCAGGCAAAGCCCCTATCTGCTGGATGACATCCATTCTGATTAACATACTGCATCCAGTTATGTATCCTACTTCTGTTGTTTCACGATATAGATTTCCCTTGTCTACTTCTTGATAGCCAATATGGCTTGCCTTCCCGGTCCATGTATTTATATTTCCACCGGCAAACCAAATTCGATTTGGATTATTATAGTAATAAATTTTCGAGCCTGAGACGCCAACCTGTTGATCGTCCAACATAATCTTAACTAATTCTGTTAATGACATGGGCTCTACAACTGTATCATTATTAAGAAGCCAAACAAATTCAAATTTTTCTTTTAAAGCTTTTCTTATCGCTATATTATTTCCACCTGCAAACCCCAAATTTTTCCCAGTTTCCATTAATTCAAAACTCAAGTTTTCATTGACTTGTTTAGAACAATAGTTTTTCAAATATGATACTGAGTCATTTGATGAACCATTATCAACAATAAATATTTTGAACTTTTTATAGACGAGTTTTTTTAAGCTCTTAAGGCAGTCAATCGTCTCATCATAATTATTCCAATTCACAATAATAATTGCTACCGATGAGTAAACCATTGAATTCTCCTTTGTTTATGTTAATAAATCAGTAATAACCTTGCTGGTTTCTTCAGCACATTTTTCCCACTGAAAATTTTCTGCTTGATTAATCAATAATTTCCTCTTCGCTGAATTTGTCCCTAACGCCAGTTCATTTAGAACTGTTTCAGCTATATTTTTTTCATCAAACGGGTTAAAATAAGCCGCTGCATTACCACAAACTTCATGGAGAGGGGGAATATCAGAAACTGCAACAGGTATGCCACTAGCCATTGCTTCAAGAGGTGGAAGCCCAAACCCTTCATATAATGAAGGAAAAACGAAAAGAGAAGCATTCTGAACATAATTAATTAACACATTCTCTTCAACAAAACCAGTAAAATGAATTCTTTGTTCGTTTCGCTTTGTAATTTCCTGAATCCTAGTATCCTCGGTAATAAAACCGTCTTTCTTTCCAACTATGACTAAATCACATTCAGTTTTATTCTCTATTAATTCAAATGCTTTAATTAAAGAGCTCAGATTTTTATGGGGTTTAACATTACCGACGTATAAAATATATGGTTTTTGGCATAAACGTGTGCCGTTAACTAGATGAAACCATTTTTTACTAATTCCATTAGGTGTAACAGCTATCTGTTCACCCTTTATATTCACATATTTTAACAATTCTTCCTTGGTAAAATATGAAACCGTTAATACTTTACTCGCCTTATATTTAACGCCTTTAAACATTAAATTAGCATACAATTTTTTAATAAGACCAGATACATACTGTTTCATGGCTAGATGAAACACATCATGAACCGTAACTAACATTGCACCTCTATAAAAAAGGGGAATATTATAATGAGGTGACCAAAATAAAACAGTTTCTCTGGGAATGCATTTTAATAGATCGATTTGTTCTCTAAGGGAATATATGGGCGTGTTACAATGGCATATTCTTACATTGGGATATGAAGAAAACTTTTCAAGCTTTTTTCTGTCACCTATTAAATTAAATTCAGCTTTTTCTATTCTTTTTATAATTAATGGAACAAGATTAGAAATGTATGTTCCTATACCCGATGAATCAATCATTCTCATATCAACTGAAATTAAAGGTCTCATTGATTTAACCTTTCATGTCATTAATTTTCATATTTGTTTTTCATTATATTTCTGTAATACATATTCCTTAATTTCCTGTCTAAATCTTTCTTCCGAAAACTGTTCTGCATTTTTTCTACAATTTTTTGCTTTAAATGAATTAAGATTTTTTTCAAAACATGCTATCGCTTCTACAATTGAATCAGCAGTTTGAGACTTGTATAGAACTCCTGTAGGATTTTCTTTACCAATATTTATTACAGTCTCAACCGATCCACCTTTTCCAAAAGCAATAACTGGTGTCCCACAAGCTTGTGCCTCTACAGGAGTAATTCCGAAGTCTTCCTCAGCTGCAAAAACAAAACCTTTGGCATTCTGCATATATTTCTTTAAGACTTCAAAGTTTTGGTATCCGAGTAATTCTATATTACTAAATTTTTCAGCTATTTTTTTAATCTTTTTAAAATCAGGTCCATCACCAATAATTACCAATTTTTCATTCGGCATTTTTGTAAATGCTCGAACTATTATATCCATTTTTTTATATGGAACCATTCTCGACGCAGTTAAATAAAAGTCAGACTTATTTCCCTGATATGTAAAGTTATTAACATCCACTGGTGGATATATAACATCCGATTTTCTTCTGTATACTTTCCAAATTCGTCTACCTATAAAATGGGAGTTTGCTAAAAAAAAGTCAACACCATTTGCTGTTCTTACATCCCAAATCCTTATTTTATGTAAGATCCAGCGCACAAAGAGACTCTTAAGACCTTTATTCAATCCAGCTTCTTTTAGATATTGACTTTGTAGATCCCACGCATAACGTATCGGTGAATGAACATAGGAGATGTGTATTTGATCAGGGCCAGTTATTACTCCCTTCGCTACAGCATGAGAACTAGAAATAATTATGTCATACGCTGATAAATCCAATTGTTCAATAGCAAATGGCATCAGAGGCAAATAATTTCTATATTTTTTTTTCGCAAAAGGCAATTTCTGAATAAATGTTGTGTTGACAGACTTGTTCATTATAAAATCTCTTTTATCTGTTGGTAAAAAATCAATAAGAGCAAATAAATCTGCCTCAGGAAAAACTTTTAGTATTTGTTCAACTACTTTTTCTGAACCTGCATGTGACACAAACCACTCATGTACAATAGCTATTTTCATTTTCATTTACCCACCGGAAAGAAAAATTAAAAGAAGAGGTGCTAGAAATTAATAAGCACCCTTCTTCATTATTACCGACACAAACGTTTTTATAATTATTTTTAGATCAAAGAAGAATGATTTATGCTTAACATAGTACAACTCCACATTACATCTTTCAGGATACTCAATATCACTTCTCCCGCAAACCTGCCAATAGCCAGTTAATCCGGGCTTTGCAGATAAAAACAGATCTTTTTTATCCCCATATTCCCTTAGTTCTTCAGCTACTACAGGGCGTGGTCCTACAAGGCTCATTTCACCTTTAAGCACGTTGATAAACTGTGGAAGTTCATCAAGACTTGTTTTTCTAAGGAAACATCCAATCTTTGTAATTCTTGGATCTTCTTCAGGTTCCAACTTGTAGCTATTATCCAGATACTTTTTATAAAGCAATTTATTCGATTTAAGTTGTTTTTCTGCGTTAACGACCATTGAACGAAACTTGTAAATGTAAAATGTTTCGCCATATTGTCCAGTGCGTTTTTGCTTAAAAAACACTGGCCCTTTATTATTCCCTGCCAGATAAAGGAGGGAAATAATTAAAAAGAGTGGTGAACTCAATACAAGGCCAACGACTGCCCCAAACAGATCCAGTGCCCTCTTAAAAAAAAGATATGTTGTACTACTTCCTGCCCTTTTTCTTGCAATTGGACGTTGTTCTGTCCGTTCAAAGTAGCGTGCGTCAATTTCTGATTTAGGCATAGCCATGGTCTTGTCCTCCATCACTTTAATAGCAGTTTATTGTCATGAAGAATTTTTTCAATTCCCTTTAACACATCTGCCTGAATGTCCTTGTTCTGCAAAGCCATTTCAATATTTGTCAAAACGAATCCCAGCGTCTCACCTACATCGTAACGTTTGCCTTCGAATTGATAGGCGAAAACACCTTGGAGTTCATTCAGCTTCTGAATGGCATCGGTCAGTTGGATTTCGCCGCCCGCCCCGATTTCCTTCTTCTCCAGAAAATCAAAGATTTCCGGTGTCAGCACATAGCGACCAATGATTGCCAGGTTGGACGGTGCGTTTTCTTTCGGTTTTTCGACGAAATTCTTCACATTGAAAAGACGGCCTTCTTGAGATTTAGGATCAATAATGCCATAGCGCTGAGTCTGATTCTCAGGCACTTCCTTAACGCCGATCACCGAGCAGCCCGTGCGATCGTATTGTTCGGCGAGCTGCTGAATGCATGGCTTCTCTGCTTGAACGATGTCATCGCCCAAAAGGACAGCGAATGGTTCGTTGCCGATGAATTTACGGGCACACCAAACAGCGTGACCCAGGCCTTGCGGCGACTTTTGCCGGATATAGTGAATATCAATCCGGGACGATTCACGCACTTTTTCAAGCAAATCAAGTTTATTTTTTTGAATCAAATTTTGTTCCAATTCGTAAGCACTATCAAAGTGATCTTCAATCGCGCGTTTCCCTTTGCCGGTGACAATGATGATGTCCTCGATTCCGGCCTGAACAGCTTCTTCGACGATATACTGAATCGTCGGCTTATTGACGATTGGCAGCATCTCTTTCGGCAGTGCCTTCGTTGCCGGCAGGAATCGTGTACCGAGTCCCGCAGCCGGAATGACCGCTTTTCTTACTTTTTTCATCAAATTACCCCCCCGACGCTGAAAAACACGAATCTTATTATCTATTAATCTGAGATTCCATGACTCCATCTTACCGCAATCTACGTCTTTCAGCTTGGCAATGATCAAGATTTAATTATTATACACTATCTAATCAAGCTTTTGTACGATAAATATCGACAAAATCCGCTGTCAAGCTATTTGCATTATAGCACATTCTTTTTGCTTGAAAAGAGGAAGATCTGGGAAAAAGGTCATCAGCCTGCAATGCAAAGCGGATTTTCAAGGGCTTTATGTCAACTATTACAATATGGTTTCAACTCACTTACAAATTTATTTCAAATGCTATTTCAGACTCTTTCTATCTATAAAACGTGCGAACTCTAAATAAAGTTTACACAAGATTGCTGTGGCTAAACTTTGACACGCGCATGCTGCTTCTTTCTCTTAACGATCCTTTATACGCAGCAGGGTTCGTCTCCATTCCCACTTTTTTCAGAAGGCCAATCTTGTGCTGTTGCCTGGTCAACGGTTTGTTCGGGACTAATGACCTTGTTTTGAATTGACCCGTTGAACCCACTTTCATTATAAACCTTCAAACGTCAATTGACTCTAGGGAAATGTTGTCTATGATTTTGATCACTTTTTATTCAAATTTATGCTAAAGGTCGGATTTTGTAACGATCGTGTAATGGTAGGCTTCGTATCATAGGCATATAGATTACTTACACAGGACGTGGTGACTTCTGCGTTATGCACAGGACGTGCATGCTTTTAGCAGAAGTTCCTATAGTGAAAGCTTTGTGAGGCTGTTCAGATTTTGTATAGCTGCAGCATGTATTTTTACTTATATGTAGGTGGAGATTGTAGGTTGTATTAAAAAAGCGCGTCTGGCAACGCGCAATTCTCCATCCCAAAGCGGATGGCGCTGTTCTCTTCTTAGTTGCACTGCAAAATTGTTCAATCAAAAAACCGTTTCTCAATTGGGACAAGCTGCCGGCAGCTGGCACTGCGGGTAGCCGAAAAATCTTGGTTCGCGAAACAAACTAAAAATGAAGGAGACAGAATTATGCACAAAGTCTATACAAGGCTCGGTGAACATCTCTTCGAAGTGACCGCTGATTCAGCGACCCTGATGAATCGCTATGCTCATCGTTTCACAAGCGATGGCGTTCAGTCGAATGCCTCAGCGGATATGACTGTCCATCTCCATGGCAGCTTCGCCGCACTCCCCACTCTCTCAGAGTTTATCATATCTGAATCGGCGAGTAAATCCCCTTTTTCTCGGGATTCGTTCCATTTCGACATTTCTGCCGATCTTTCGACAGCAAATCTCTATCTTTCGGACACTTCAGTGCTTCAAGAGGCCTTCATGACGCTCTATGGGTCGATTCTTTTGATGCGTGGTTGGGGTCTGCTGATCCGTGCGTCCAGCTGCCTGGATTCAGCTGAACGGAGCCATTTGCTGTTTGACCGGGCAAGCGAGGAACCCGGCGCGTCTCCTGAAGCTTATCTGACGCTTAAAATCGATTCTGCAGGTGTGCGCGTCTTTCATTGGGACACGCAGAATGGGCGGGCGCAGCTCGATGCCGCCGCGCATCCCGCGGCCAGCATTAATCTGGTGCGGCACGCCTTTCTGAATCGCCGGCTGCGCACCGGTCGCACGCGCGGCCTGCTGCGGCTGCTCGACAGGGTCTCTTTCTGGCCGCACCAGACGGAAGAGACGAAGCGTGTACTGACGCTGCTGCAGAAGCTTGTCCATCTCGTGCCCGTATTTGACTGCGATTTGCGTCAGAGCAGCCGGCCAGAGGAGCTGATCTCATGATCCGGCCATTGCTGAGTCTGCGTTCCGATGGGAGCGAAACCACTGCTGCGGAATGGGTTAGGCGAAGTGCAGGATTCGTTGGACATAGCGCACGGTCGAAACTTTTTCGCAGGACGTTACATCTGATCCCGAAGCTCGTGAAGCATGATGTAAAATTAGGAACGCGATTGGTACGTACGAATTGGCAGGCATTTGCGGATAGATTGTCAGCAATTGCTGGACTGTTTGCTGGAAAGGTAACGGCAGCTAAGCAATCAGCTGTCGTCCCAGGAGGCACAGATGGAAGCCTTTAATCGTTTTGAACCTTCCTTTTTTCAAGCGCTGCAGCAGGCACGTTTCCGGAGAAATGAGACGATTGCCGGTCTGGCCAAACAGGCCTATCAGCAAACGCAGGCCTTGCGCGGGCAATCGGAGGATTCAGCTCCTGAATCCGACTTGGGCACGCAGCCGCTGCTGACGCCGGATCAATTGCGGTTGATTCGCACTATCGTTCGCGATCCGCAGCAGGATGTTGATCGTTTGATCAGCGGGCTGCAGTTGCTGAAGGAACCGGCGCACTGGCAGCTATCGGTTAATTTTATCAATGCCTTTGATCCGCCCGTCGTTCATGTGCAGCGGCTTCCTCCGCGGCGAGGCGGTCAGGATTTTTCCGGCGGATCAATTGATTTTTATTGTTAAAATCGGACAACCCCCTCATGAGGAGCTGCCCGATTTTTTTGTAACTCGTAAGATTTTTTACAGCGGGCGATTCGGGCGCACCAGTTTTCCAAAGGGTGCATGAACGATTTCGCCATTTTTCATGACCGTTTCGCCGCGAACGATTGTCTCGACCGGAATCCCTTTTATTTTCCAGCCGTCATAAGCAGTGATTTTACTTTTACTATGCAGCTTGGCGGCTTCAATTCGTGTTTCTTTGTCCATATCGACAATCGTCAGGTCGGCGTCCGTGCCTATTTCAAGTGATCCTTTTTGCGGATAGATGCCGAAGCGCTTCGCCGGGTTCTCGGCAAGCAGGGCCGCGAGTTTCTGCAGGCTGAGCCGCCCGTCATTCACCGCATTGAGCATCAGCGGCACCATGGTTTCCGTTCCCGGCATGCCGGCGGGTATCGACCAGAGATCGCCGTCTTTCTCCTCCGGCGTATGCGGCGCATGATCCGACGAGATGATCGTAATCGTCCCATCGGCAATCCCCTGCCAGAGCCGCTCCTGATCTTTTTCATATTTGATCGGCGGATAGATTTTCATCACCGGCCCGACCTTGGGATAATCCTTATTGCTGAGGAACAGATAATGTGGACAGGTCTCGGCGCTGACCGGTGCTCCCTCGGCGATCGCCTGGCGGATCCGTTCCACGGCCTCGGCGGTCGTTACATGCAACACATGAAGTTTGGCTCCGGACGCGCGGCTGAAGGAGAGCCCCATCTGCACGGTCACTTCTTCGGCGAGATTCGGCCGGCCCTCGAGCAGCGCGTCATAATCTTTACGGCCAGTTGCCTGCACCTGCCGGGTCAGCGTCTGAATCAGGCTGCTATTCTCGCCATGAATCGCCAGCACGCCTCCCGTTTTAGCGACCGTTTGGAAGATTTCATAGACTTCGCCGTCAGAAAACGGAGCAATCACGGCTTCATCCATGCCCGGCTGATAATTATAGCTGAGCTGGAACGTGTCCTTGTTAATGGCATAGCCCCAGAAATATTTGAAGCCGATCACACCGGCTTCGCGCAGCTTTGGTAAGTCTGCTTGATTCAGATGGCCGAGACAAATGCCCCAGATACCGAAATCAACGTGAGCCTTGCTGGCCAGATTTGCCGCCTGGCGCCGGAAAGATTCGACGTTGCGCGTCGGCGGTGTAGTGTTGGGCATGTCGAAAATTGTCGTAATGCCGCCGGCCGCTGCCGCCTGGGTCGAGGTAAAGAAATCTTCTTTATAGGTCGGCCCCGGATCGCGCGAATGCACATGGACGTCAATCAGTCCCGGCAGAATGTATTTTCCCGCCGCATCGGTCTCGCGTTCAGCGGTCCCGCCCAGATCCTGATCGCTGATCGCGGCGATCTTTCCCTCTTTGATATAGAGATTGGCTTTGCAGCTTTCTGCGGCGCTGACGAGTGTGCCGTTTTTGATCACATAATCCCAGTTCATTTGATTTGCCCCTCGATTCTGAGTCTCTTTTTGCGGCTCATTTTTTTGATACGCGTTTGGAAGGTGATTTTTCTAAGGCGTTCTTTGGCAATTTATTTTTACGCAAATGGTAAGTGATTGCTGATGGTAGCGATTGGCAGCGGTGGCGATTGGTAATCTCCTTTTTTTGCGGACGCTTTTCATTAGACTTACCATGACAGGCCCTGCTCCGTCAAGGCTAGTTCGCTTAATCAAGCGTTTAATTAAGAGCAATGAACGCTTTCCCGGTTAAACAAACGTTTAGTTAAGTGCAATGAGCGGCCTGGCGGTTAGAAAATCATTGATTTACCCCCAAATTTTGTTTACCAAATAGGCAATTTTAAAATTGTGGCTCTCTTGTGCCTGGTAATTAATGGGTGTTTTACTTGATATGTGAATTTTCTGATATAATGAAGAGGTTTCTAGTTCTGTCAAACGATGGATGCGATTTCTTTTTTCGCACCATGATGGAGTGAACAGCTTTTTCAAGTTAGGGACGGGGTTTTCATCAATTCGGTATGTGAAAATTAAGTCGATATTTGTCGAATAAAGTCGAGTGTTTCCCCTAGACGTGCAAGAAATAAATGTCTATTCTTTTCAATAGATGGATTTTCCACCCCCTTTCTGCTCAGGTCTGATGACCTATCCTTTTTCAATGAGCCCTTGGGCCTGCGGATTAAGCTGAGGGTGTCAATGCGCCGTTTCATGCTTTTCTTCAATGACAACATAGACAAGTTCTGCTTTGTCTGCTCCATCTCCCTGGGTATAATAGACTTCCGATTTATGGCTGGCGAGCTGCATAAACCCGCAATAATTTGAATGGTACTGCATCGCAAATTTCCGGACCGCTTTCGTTAGATTGGCGGCGATGATCACACTGAAATAGACAAGCGAAAGATGACCGCGCTGGCGCATAGGCGGGCGCAGATAAAAGATATATTTATTCAATGCACAGGCTCCTTTTCTTCAGTCAATAAATGAGGCATCTGATAAGTGAATCCTATCATGCAACACATTACATGATCGTTTCAGTTTTCTGCCTGCAAAAGGAAAGATTCTGGGCGTTATGGACGATAGACGATAGAGGGGGACATTTTATGGGGACGCTCTCAATGAAAGATTATTCACTGCACTACTCGTCATCGCCGATCGATCCTGACCGGCCGACCGTATTGTTTATCCATGGCATGGTCACAGACAGCACACTCTGGAGCTGGCTAAAGCCGTTGATTGAATACCGCGTGAATTGGGTGACCTATGATCGCGCGGGCCATGGTGCAAGCGGCTATCCCGGGAGCTTAGCTGGAGCAGAAACTGCTTTTGCGAGTGAAAAATCGGCAAGCCCGGTGCAGCCTTATTCAACGGATGAGGCTGGGCGCTATGCGGAGCTAAGCGCTGATAATGAAGAGAAATTGTTTTCGCGGGAAGAACCAAGTTCTAGCGGTGAAGCAGAATCAAGAACGATGGATGGCTCGACTGCGGACGGTGAGGCAGAATCGAGGATGGTGGATGGCCCGACTGCGGACGGCGAGGCAGAATCGAGGATGGTGGATGGCCCGACTGCGGACGGCGAGGCAGAGAGCGAACTGTCTGCAGATTTTTTTATGGCGGAGGCTCTTGCCGTCATCGATGCACTCGGCTTAAAGAAGGTTCATGTGGCGGGCTGCGGACTTGGCAGTTTGATTGCCTTCGAACTTGCTTGGCGCCATCCCGAACGTGTGGCATCCCTTACCTTGATTTCGTCTCTTTTTTACCTGCCTGAGAAAGACTTTCGTCAATTCTTTTATCTGAGCGAACAGCTCCTCGTGCTGGATCGTGATTTACTCATGGAAAAATTGATCGATGAATATCTCCATCGAACCTCTGAGATAAATTTCGACATTTTTCGACATTCCTTTCGAAGGATTAGTGATTCGACGTTCCGATCCGAATTGCAATGGATGCAATCCACCTATGGGGCAACCCATTTTAATTTTCCAAAGGAATTAGCCAAGCTGACCGTGCCGACACTCGTGCTCCATGGCGCGGATGACCCGCTGATTCCAGTACAATTGAGCGCGGTGTTCGCCGTCTGCATCCCAGGCAGCCGCTGGTTCCCGATTAGTCAGGCCTCGCGTCTGCTGCAGCTGGATGCTCCGGAGCAGACGGCTGAATTGCTCCTGAAATTCATCACCGGAAATCAACCGATTCCAACAACGGCTGTGCACCGGGAGTTAACCGATCGCTTCCGCCACTGGATCAGCGAAGAAATCAGCCATCAATCGCGGACGAACCGGAAACTTCAGCTGCGCGTGATGCATCCTTTTGCCGTGCTTTGGAATGGTCGGCCGATCGAGGGCAAATGGAATCAGCGCAATGCCAAGGAATTACTGCTCTATCTGATCATGAATCATGGACGAACCAGCCGGGCAGCACTCATTCGTACCTTTCTCGATGATCTGCCTCCAGCACAGGCGAGGAACCATCTGCGCGTCTGGATCAGTCATCTTAATAAAATTTTTTCCAGCAGCACGGATCGATCCGTGCAGAGCATCCTGCTCATCGGTGAGGATGCGATCGCGATCAACGCTGAACTTAGCTGTGATCTGCTGGATTTCCAGCAGAAGCTGCAAGCGCTGAAAGAAGGCAAAGTCAATTCAGCGGATAAAAAGAACCATGTGAAAAGAGAATCAGGGCTGGATATCGAAGAAACGGACGCTAGGAGAAAGAAACAGCCTCGGGCAATTCAAGACACGGGAAATGTGGCGGGTTTGGAACCGAGGCTAATATCAGAAGGTGAAAGGAAAACGAGCAGTTCTCAATTCACTCCTGAAAAGAGCCGAACAGAAGGAACACAGAGGATTGAAGAAGAAAAGATAAAAGTTTCGGCTGAATCTGATGAATTTTTGCAGCTGGTCGGCAATTACGATCCCGCTCAATTCGTTTCCTTTCGCGGCGAATGGATTTATTCGCTGATCGATTCGCTGGAGGAAGAGATGGCCGCTGAACTGGAACGGCTGCTTCCGAAGCTGGCGAAACTGCAATTATATCATTCGATGCGCAAGATGCTTGAGGCGGCGCGCGCCATCGAGCCCTATGACGGATACTGCGACGAATGGCTCGCCAAACTGCAAAATAATCATATCGGAGAATAGGCGTCAGACCAGCGTTCAAGGGTAAAGTCAAAAGTGAAGTTCAAGAGAAAAGGAAAAAACAGAGTTCAAGAGCGAAAAGAAAAGTTCAAGAGGTTCAAGAGAAAGAGGAAAGCGAAGTTCAAGAACAAAGGGAAAACAGAGTTCAAGAGAAAAGCGGAGTTCAAGAGAAAAAGGGAAAAGCAAAAACGGAGTTCTGAATCAAAGAGAAAAGCAAAGTTCAAGAGAAAAATCAAAAGCAGAGTTCAAAATTAAGAGCTGAGTTCAAGAACAGAAACCAAAATCAAGACTAAAGGCGAAATTTTATCTAAAATCAAAATTGGAACCAAAGTTCAAAGTCAAGAACACGAGCAAAACAGGAACAAAGATCGAAATCGGTTGGAACTTTTCATTCGAGCGTGGGGAAAAGTTCTTCAGATTTGATATTTGTGTTCGGAAAAAACTTTCCAACTTGGTTCAGGGGAAAGTTTTCACATCTTTTAGGAGAAGGAGAGAATTTTCCCTTCGTCAACATGAGAAAATTCTATCAACTTTTATTTTAAGATAGATTTTTCTTAGTTTCGATTCAACTTATGAATTTCGGTTCATCTTTTCTTGATTTCGGTTCGACTTTTTCATGATTCGGTTCATCTTTTCTTAGTTTTGGTTCGACTTATGGATTTCGATCCGATTTTTCCTAGTTTTGGTCTCATTTTTTCCGATGAGATGTGGCGTTTTTTTATAATGGGAGTTGATTTTATTGGCATTCTTTTCATCGCAGCATCGAAGGATTCATTATACCTATCATTATGGACATGCCGAGGAAGAGACGACACTCATTTTCATTCACGGGCTTGGGCTGAACAAGGGCATCTGGAATTGGATGCTGCCGAGGCTCGATCCGCGATTCAATTGGTTAGCTTTCGATCTTCCGGGTCACGGGGAGAGCAGTCGTCCGGCGTCTCCGACCTTGGATTCTTATTGCGCGGCGATGCATGCCCTGCTGCAGCATTTGCAGATCGGGCAGATTCATTTTGTGGGTCTGCGTTATGGAGCTTATCTCGCTTTTCAATATGCACTGCGTTATCCGGACGAGACGGTTTCGTTATCACTCCTGTCCTTCCCCTTCTTCGTCCTGAACGGCAGCTACGAGCAAGAGGTGCATACCAATGAGCAGCTGCTGCAAATCGATCGCAAATTATATGAGAAAAAGCTGCTGTATACCGGGCTCCACCCGCTGACTCTGAAGAAAGCGCGATGGATTTCGCGGTCGCTCCTGCCTGTGGACGACGCCTCGCTGATCAATCCGTTGACCGAATTAATCGCTCGCTACCATTCGGGTCATGCCGACATGGTGCAGCAGTTGAAGGCGTTGAAACAACCGGTTTTTTTCATGCAGGGGGAGTATGATCCCATTTTCCCAGCGACGCTGGCGATGGTGCTCAGTGATTATGCATCGGCGAGCCAGTTCATGGTGATTCCTGATGCGTCTTATTTTATCCCGCTCGATCAGCCGCAGCCGGCGACGCGTCTGCTGAACCGGTTCATCACCGGGAGCATGCTACCAATGTCTCCGATTCCCAATCGGCAGGAAATTTCCGGGTTGCTGCGCGAGCTGATTGCCATGGCAAATCCGGCTCACGAGAAGTCCGCGCGAAGCCTCAGCCTCTCCTTGATGACAGACGAAACGCGCGTTTACTGGAACGGTCGACCGATCGAGGGCAAGTGGAATCAGCGCTCGGCAAAGGAAATTCTTTTTTTCTTGATCAAAAATAATGGGGCGGTCAAGCGTGATACGCTGATTGATGCCTTCAATCCAGATGTCGACGTGGATCAGGCTCGCAATCAGCTCCGGGTGTCACTCAGCCATCTCAATCGTCAGTTCACGGAGCAAACGAATCCGGCGCTCCATGATGTGCTGATTATCACGCGCGACTCGATTGCTCTGAATGCGGAGGCTAGCTGCGATTTGGTCGACTATCAAGAAGGCGTCGAACATCTGCTTTGGGCAACCGGCGCAATAGACGAACGCTGCGATGATTTTCTTCGCTATCTGCAGGATTATCGGCCGAAGCTGTTCAAGGGCATGCGCAGCGCCTGGGGCAAGAGTCAGGCGGATGAGCTGAGGAGTAAGCTGGCGCAGGTCTTGGCCCAGCTCCTTGTCGCGCTGAAGGATACAGGCGACAACGCGCGAATGAAGCGCCTGCTCACCGCGGGTAAAAAAATCGAGCCCTATTCCGGCTTCAGCAAGGAATGGGCGCTCGTCGTCAGAAATCTGACCTTCAAAAAGCGGAAGTAAACTTTTTCGTGACGCTGTTATCCGAATATTTTGCTATTTAATCGTAAATTTGACCCAGGGGAGAAGAATCGAAATCCGCACTGCATCCATGCGTTGCTGCGAGGAGCTTTCTCCTCATTCAGAAAAAGTTCCTCTTAATGTCAGGCCTCCCCATCGCCGACAACCGCTCAGAGTTGCTTTATCTTAGTTTTGATCCTGCGCGAAATGCGGAAAGACCGCGATGGAGAAGTCGCAGCATCCGCCTATCAAACAGCGTACATGCTATAGATTCTAAAAAGGACTCGCCTTCCAATGAAGAAGGCGGGTCCTTAGGGTAAAAACCTCTTACAGAACAAAATATTGAACCGCGAGCGAGGTCGAGGCGAGCACAGCCCAGCAGATAAAGCCGAGCAGAATCGGCCGGCCTCCGCTTTTGACCAGCTGAACGACGTTCGTATTCAAGCCAATCGATACCATCGCCATCACAATCATGTATCTTCCTGCCATGACAAGAAAGTTAACGAGGCCCGGCGGAATCGGTAAAAAAGTGCTGAGCATCGACGCCGCGACGAATCCGAGCACAAACCAGGGAAAAATTTTAAAAAAATGATAGCTCTTCTGATCGGTTTGTTTCGTTTTCCGCGCGGTGTAAACAGCAAGAAACAGGGTCACGGGAACGATCATCAAGGTTCGTGTCAATTTGACAATCACGGCGAGATTCCCAGCCGCATGACTGAACGTATACCCAGCGGCTACAACGGAGGATGTATCATTGACCGCCGTTCCTGTCCATAGTCCGAAACTGTGATCGCTCATGCCAAGCAGATGTCCAAGATACGGAAAGAGAAAGGCGGCGATCACATTGAAAAGGAAAATCGTCGATATCGCGTGCGCTACTTCACTTGCTTTCGCGTGGATGACCGGTGCGGTCGCCGCGATGGCCGAGCCGCCGCATATCGCTGTACCGACACCGATTAATGTCTGCGTTTTCCCTTCGATTTTAAGCAGCTTCCCGGCGATAAAGGCCGTGATGAAAGCCGCCGTCAGGGTAAAAATCATCAACTCCAGCGTCTGTCCGCCAACCTTAATAACGGCCAATAGATTTAATCCGAAGCCCATCAGAACAATTGAATATTGCAAGACCTTCTTGCCCGTAAAGGAAATTCCTTCATTAAGGACAATTGGGCGCTTCCAATAGGTCAGCACCATCCCTAATAAAATGCCGAGCACCGGACTGCCGACAATCGGAAAAAAGCTCCCGATAATCCACGGCGGGATCGCTAGTAGAGCGGCCAAAAGTATACCTGGTGTTTTTTCTTTAATGGAACTCACGTCATCACTCCTCATGATGTCCATTATAGAGTTTGCCAGTTGATAACAAAAATTCTATTATATAATAAATGTCATAAGTAAATAGTTATGGAGGAAACAAAATTGACCTTTCGTCATCTGCGCATTTTTATCGCCGTCTGCGACACGATGAATATGACGGTGGCTGCCGAGCATTTATTTATGTCCCAGCCCGCCGTCAGTCAAGCCATTTCAGATCTCGAAAAGCACTACGGAGTCCGGCTGTTCGAACGCTTATCCAGGAAGCTCTACCTGACGCAGGCCGGAAGAAAGCTGCTGATCAGCGCCCGCCAGATTCTCCACATGAACCGCCATATGGAGAATGAAATGCGCAACCTGCTTGAAGGCGCGCTGATCCGAATCGGTGCCAGTGTGACCATTGGCGCTTATGTTCTGCCGAAACTCGTTGCCCATTTTAAAAGCGAACATACTCAAGTTCAGGTTCAGGTCGTCGAAGATAATACCACCCAAATTGAAAAACTGATTCTCAAAGATCAACTCGATCTGGCCCTTGTTGAAGGGGAAACCACCGCCTCCGAGCTGGTCCTCACTCCCTTTCTTGAGGATGAACTGATATTGATTTGCGGTACTGATCATCCCTTCGCCTCGCTGTCATCGGTTCGTCCGGAAATGCTGCAGAAAGAAGCGATCATCATCCGCGAAAAAGGGAGCGGCACACGTAAAACGTTTGAAGACGCGATGGCGGCGGCCAATCTATCCTGGCGGCCGTCATGGACCTGCAATAATGCGGACACAATCAAAATGGCTGTTGCTGAAGGCCTAGGTATCTCTGTTATTTCAAGACGGGCCGTTGCGCGGGAAGTTGCCGCCGGATGGCTTCATATCAAAAAAGTCGACGGCCTGTCTTTCAAGAGACAATTCAAGCTGATCTACCATCAAAATAAATATTTGACGGAGGCGATGACTGCCTTCATCACGCTCGCCACTGAGAAATAGCCGTGTGATCACAAAAACACGGTCCCTAACGAGTCGTGTTTTTTCGCATATGCAAAAGCTATGGCGCGCTCCGCTTTTGGTAGAGGCAGCCTTGATCGCGCGGATTCCCATTGAAAAAAGCATCCGTGGATTTATTCCACCGATGCTTTAATTACGGATTAAAGTATTTTTTTAGGCGCTTATTCTGCTGCTTTTAATGCGAACATCATCTCCGCTTCGCAGACGACCTGCCCGTCGACGGATGCGACACCTCTCGCTTTGGCAAATCCGGAGCGGAAACGGACAATCTCTGATTCCAGCCGCAGCTGATCGCCCGGACGCACCTGATCTTTGAAGCGGCATTTGTCGATACCGGCGTACAGCGTCAGCATATTGTCCTTCTGGCCAGCGTGAAGCACGGCGATGCCAGCAACCTGTGCGAGTGCCTCAACAATCAGTACACCCGGCATGATCGGATAGTCTGGGAAATGACCCTGAAAAAAAGGCTCATTGGCGGTCACATTTTTGACGCCGACCGCACGCACACCGTCCTCCACCTCAAGCACTCGGTCGACGAGCAGGAATGGGTAGCGGTGCGGCAGTATTTTTTTTATCTGATCGATATCCAGCATAAATGGCGCGGTCCCGCCCTCTATGGCGGTCCGCTGGCTCCCTTCTCTTACTATTTCAGAAAATCAAGAATATGGTTCCACGTTCTCGGCTCAAAAACGGCCCATGGGCTGCCGTGACCAAGCCCGCCGTAGCCAAACATCAGGCCGGCGACAAGAGCAATCACACAAAGACTGAACAGGGCGACGAGCCGCTGCCAGATGGGAAAGCGGCGTCCGCGATAAGCGAAAAAAGGATTATTAAGAGGTTCACCATCCTCCGGTTTCTGCTTAGCCCGTTTCTCAGCCTCGCGCGAAGCTTGGCGAACCTGAGCCCGGGTTTCTTCGCCGGATTTCTTTTGATTATGTATCTCTTTTCCCATTCGTCAGACCCCATCTCTCAATTCAGCAGTCCGTTAATCAAACCCGACATTTGATCACTCATCGAGATTGAACTGGCATTCATCTGATAATTACGTTCGAGGTCAATCAGATTAGTCATCTCATCGCTCAGATCGACGTTCGACCCTTCTAGCTGGCCCTGAGCTACCGATCCGGTCCCCGCTGCAACAGGTTGTACGACATTATTGAGTCCAATCCCCAGCCTATTCAAATTCTGCAGGGTAAACAGATTGTTGCCCTGACTCTGCAGCAGCTGCGGACGATTGATTTGCACGATGCCGAGCCGCCCGGCATTGACTCGTGCCCCAGACGGCATCACCGCCGTGATTGCACCCGCCTTGTCGATCTGGATATCGGAAGAACCTGCGGGCAGACGTATCGGCTGGCCATTGCTGCCAAGTACCGCTTCCCCGCTTTTCGTCAGCAGATCGAGCTGAGCCGCATTTTGCGGATCCGGCTGCGCGTTCAAATCACCGGCTCGCGTATAGGCGGTAGCGCCATTCAAATCAACCGTAAAAAATTGCTGATCATTTGTCAGTGCCAGATCCAGCTGATTACCCGTCTGTTCAAGCTTGCCAGCGTCCATATCGAGCGTGGTATCGCCAACCCTTGCCCCGTTGCCGAGACGAATACCGGCCGGCGTCAGTCGATTAGCGACATCAGCCGCGTCCTGATTGGGAGCGATATTATTCACCTGCTGCTCAAGCAAATCACTGAAATTAGCATTGCGGCTCTTGTAACCGGTTGTATCGACGTTAGCGATATTATTCGCTACAGTTGCAAGCTGCTGCTGAATCTGCCCTAGCGTCACCGCTGTACTGATCATTTGCCGTTCCATCTGCTCACCTGCTTCCTATTCGATGCTTTATCTTAGTGATTTAGTGATTTAGTGATTTAGTGATTTAATACCGCTGCGATTGTAATCGATCGGCGCAGCTTCCTTTTTTATTTAAAAAAGGAAGGAAAATCGCTTGATGAGTTTGGAAGCGATTTTCTTTTTTCTGATAATAGATAAGATAGTAGTGTAGTGCGATTTCGATTCAATTTTTCTGCAGTTAGGTCTAACTTTTCTGCGGTTCGGTCCATCTTCCGCGGTTCGGCCTAACTTTTCTGCAGTTGGGTCCATCTTCTACGGTTCGGCCTAACTTCTGCTCAGTTCGGTCTAACTTTTCTGCAGTTGGGTCCATCTTCCGCGGTTCGGCCTAACTTCTGCTCAGTTCGGTCTAACTTTTCTGCAGTTAGGCCTAACTTTTCTGCAGTTGGGTCTATCTTCCGCGGTTCGGCCTAACTTCTGCTCAGTTCGGTCTAACTTTTCTGCAGTTCGGTCCATCTTCCGCGGTTCGGCCTAACTTCTGCTCAGTTCGGCCTAACTTTTCT
>JBHGUY010000022.1:0-348440 GCA_048976585.1 Sporolactobacillus sp.
GTTCGGTCTAACTTTTCTGCAGTTCGGTCCATCTTCCGCGGTTCGGCCTAACTTCTGCTCAGTTCGGCCTAACTTTTCTACGGTTCGGTCTAACTTTTCTGCAGTTGGGTCCATCTTCCGCGGTTCGGCCTAACTTCCGAATTTCGATTTGATTTCCACTCAACTAGGTTCAACTTTTCACGGATTGAACTCAAGTTGGGTCTAATTTCCGGGTTTCGCTTTAAGCGGCTCGATGTCAGCCGGTAACGCGGCCGACATCGTTGACGGCTTTGTCGAGGGTGCCGTCGAGTATCTGCAGCACTTTTTGGTTGGCTTCGAATGATCGGTAGGATTCCATCATGTTCGTCACCGTTTCATCGGCTGAAACATTCGATCCCTCGAGCGAGCCTTGCTTCAGCTGATAGGCAACGCCAGCTTGACCGGTTGCCGATGGGAGTGCTCCGCCGCCTTGTAAGCGGAAAAAGCCGCCGCTGCCGGATTTGACGAGCCGATCGGGATTAGCGGCGTAGCTGACACCGATTTGTCCGAGCCGGGCGCCGCTCCCTGCGTCGGTGACCGTGCCGTCACCGGCGATTTGAATATTGTCCGAGTTTAGTTGAATCGGGTTGCCTGCTTGGTCAAGAACTCTGTCGCCGCCATCGTCAGTCAACTGTCCCGCAGCGTTCAGCGTAAAATGACCATCACGCGTATAACGGACGGCACCCGCAGCTGTGCGAACACCGAAGAACAGCGCGCCTTCCTGAGATCCAGTTCTCGGATTCAACGGGAGCTGCGAGGTCACAAGCGCGACGTCCGTCTTCTTGCCGGTATCGGAAATCGTCCCCTGCGAGAAGTCTGGAATTGTCTCCTCATCGTAGACGCCGGTCGGAACATCTCCAATATTCGCAATCGGCGTATCGCCGCCGATCCTCTGCGTCAGCATTTCCGGAAATGTGCGCAACTTATTGGTGCTCTGCTTATAGCCGGGTGTATCCATGTTATTCAAATTATTCGATAAAATCTGTTGGCGGCGCCGCTCGGAAATCATGCCCGAGGCCGCCGTATACAATCCGCGGATCATCAAGAAGTCACCTGCCTTTTTAATAAAAGTGTCGCTGCGAGAAAGACGCGGCCCTATGAATAGCGCAAAAGCGCAGTCAGCGATTAATTCGCTTTGCGCTTCGGCAATTTATCAAGGTGTTCAAGCATTTTCCCAGCACCTTCAACAACGCAGGTCATCGGATTGTCCGCCACAACGACCGGCACCTTCAATTCACTGGCAAGCAATTGGTCGATGCCGTGAAGCTGCGCACCGCCGCCAGTCATGATCACGCCGCGATCGATAATATCAGCGGAGAGTTCTGGAGGCGTTTGTTCGAGAACATTCTTCGCCGCGCGAACGAGGGAGCTAACCGAGTCAGCCAGCGCTTCTTCAATTTCATTGGAATGAACCGTCTGCGTTTTGGGAAGTCCACTGACCATATCGCGGCCACGGATGTCCATACTTTCGTCGCGGGCATCTTTGAAGACGGTGCCCACCTGAATTTTAATCTGTTCGGCTGTGCGTTCGCCGATCAGCAGTTTATATTTTTTCTTGATATAATTCAGAATCTCGCGGTCAAATTTATCCCCAGCGAGCTTGATTGATTGTGACGTCACAATGTCGCCCATCGAGAGGACGGCGATATCCGTCGTGCCGCCACCAATGTCAATGACCATATTTCCGCTCGGTTGAAAAATGTCCATACCGGCGCCAACCGCCGCAACTTTCGGCTCTTCCTCGAGGTAAACCTCTTTGCCACCGCTGCGTTCAGCTGCCTGACGAATCGCCTTCTGCTCAACGGAGGTAATGTGTGTCGGCGTGCAGATCAAGATTCTCGGTTTCTTCAGGAAGCCTTTAACATTTATTTTATTAATGAAATGAGTCAACATCATTTCGGTGATTTCAAAATCGGCAATAACGCCGTCACGAAGCGGACGAATTGCGACGATATTTCCAGGTGTACGGCCGACCATTCTTCTGGCCTCTTCACCAACCGCAAGCATTTGTTTGGTTTCTGTATCCAAAGCGATAACGGATGGTTCATTCAGGACGATACCCTGGCCTTTCACATAAATCAACACGTTAGCAGTTCCGAGATCTATTCCAATGTCTCTTGAAAACACAACAGTATCCTCCCTGTCAGATGGCTAGGTTAACGACCTAGGACAATTATCATTCATTATTACATTTTAGCATAAATTCATACAGAGTTGGAGCGTGGTCGAAAAAAATACATATTGTAATCATTTTGTCAACCTCTGTCGATTCGCTATTGTTCTGAAGGGAATGGTACAGGTTTCATTATCGTTTTGCAATGCGGGCACTCAGGGCGCAGCCTTTTTCAGAAAGAATGACGGGCTCATGACGCGCGAGCCCGCATTCATTCGTGTTCAATTGTCACAGTTTTCATCCTTTTTTGCCTTTTGATACATTATTTTTCGACAAATATTTTGCTTCGAGAAAAGTCCCCCCTTTTATGCAGCCTTTATTTGAAAATATTTTTGTAACAGACTCACACATTTTCATGATTCAACCGGATCAAAAAAGTTTTTGGCTTGTTCTGTTTTTATTTAAAGTTCCCTTGAACGGAAACAGGAGTGTGTCGCATGCAGGAGCTGTTTGTGGGGCTAAGCTTGATAGTCAGGGTTGAGCGGCTTTTTCGGTTTGTTCGGGTTCGGAATCTTTCTGATATTTCAGCCGCGTCGCCTCTCCTCCCCGCAGATGACGGATTGCCTTGTGATAATCGAGAACGTCTTTTACCGCATTTGCGAGTTCCGGGTTGATATTCGGCAGCCTCTCGGTCAAATCTTTATGAACGGTGCTTTTCGAGACCCCGAATTCCTTGGCGATGACCCGTACTGTCTTCTTAGTCTCCACGATATGCTTTCCAATTTTGATCGTTCGCTCTTTGATGTAATCGTGCACACCACTCGCCTCCTGTAATCTGAAGATGCAAATAAGTCATTTCTGGAGGGAAACGGAAACCAAACGCTTTAGCTCGTTCCAAACCCGCCGCGCTCACCTCGAAACCCCGTATGTGAGTTTGTAACATCTTATTAAACGAGTCTCGGTTATATGCCAAAAAGTCAATAGGGACAAGGGATCAAGCGGGCGCACGCTGATTAAAATAAAATGCAGGAAAGCCTGATCGCCTTCTGCATTAAAAAAGGAAGAGAATTTTTTCACTCTTTTTTTGGGAGGGAAAAGAACCTTCCAATCCATATTCAGGGAAATATTCCATTTTTTTGGGAGAAGAAAAAATTTTTTTTGTTGTTTGATGGAGAAATTCTTCTTTGCAAAGGAGAAAGAACCTTTCCCACGGATTACTAGAGAAAGGTTCTTCCAATTTAATATTTTGAGAAGAAAGATCTTCTTTAAAGGAGGAGAGGATTTTCCTTCCCGTTCGAGGAAAAAATCCTATCAATCTTTTGATTTGGGTTCGACTTTCTTGTGATTCGGTCTAACTTTTTCTGAGTTCGGTCTAACTTTTCCACAGTTCAGTCTAACTTCCGAAATTAGGTCTCACTTCCGAAATCTCAATTTCTTTCATTTAATTTCTCATCTTATTCTTTAAATAGAATTCATGGTAGAACTTTTGAGAGGGTCTTTCATAGTACAAGCCTCGCCCATGACCACTCCCAACAGGTGAAATGTTCATTTTTAGCAAAAGATTTCTGACCAATTTCCGATCTTCCACGTTCAGGAATTCGCGGCATTGGCGGTTGGTCATGGTTGGTCCGAGCAGCAGGAAATAGTCGAGAATCATCTGCTCGTGTGCGGTTCTGGACACGCCATCGCAATAGCTGCATCTCCAAGTACCATAGGCGCGCTGCATCGAATAACGATGGCAATGATTGCAGCGGATGCCGCGTTGCAGATCTTCAGCACGGATTTTGAACCAAGACAGGACATCGAGCGATGGTTCGGAATTTGCTTTTAAGAGTTGCTGTTCAATTTGGGAAAGCAATTGGGGGGACAGATTTTCAGGGTGCTTTTTGATGAATTGGTCGATTCGGGAGGGAATCTGTTCGGCATGGGTTACACATTCACGGACGGAACGCAGGTTTGCCGGATTCTCAATCATAGTCGCTGGATTCGCGATAGCAACCTGGGTTTCGATTGCAAGCGTCGGATATTGGCCCACTGCCATCCAATTTCTCAGCATGCGGCTGTGACGTCGGACTTGAAGCACAGGGTTGGGGAATCCCTCGCGCCGATCACCGTTGGAACGGATCATCTGGCCGTCAGGCAGAAAATGGAGCGTACCCGAATAATTTTTCGCTTCTACAATTGAGACAAAGCCTTGGGTGAGCAGCAGGCTATCGATTTGACAGGTCTCTTGCCTGACGCCGAGATGCAGATCATAGAGAATCCGCGTCGACGTGTCTTGGAAACCGGCAAGCTGGAAGCTGAGCTCCTGCTCGCCGCGCCATCCAGTCTGGCGTCGCGCGAGTTCATCCTCAATCGCGGCACGCCCGGGGATACCGGGCGGCAAGTGATTGAGCAGCGCCTCGACCGCGAGCAGGCGCAGCGGAATATATTGCGGTTTGACTATCAATAAGCATCACCCCTCGATCCAAGATGCTACAATATTCGACAGCGTTTTCAAGAATTCCTGCTTCATTTGATAAAATTATGTCTTCTATTTTTCACTGTGAATCATTGCCTTTTTCCGCCCTGGAACAACGTTAAAGGGAACTTTTCAAAGTTAGGTCTAACTTCAGTTTTTCGATTTCATTGCTGGTTTCTAAGTTCTTAGGATAACGCATTGGGCTACCATGTGGTAATCGAACCATCTGCGCGTGATTCCGTTCCTCTTTTTAAAATTTCGAGCCCAGCTTGCACGGCGAGCGGCTGGGCCGTCGCCACGATCCCTCTTTGCGGGCAAACACCGGAGCTCTTCGCGTTGCATAAGGAAAATTGTTATAATCAAACATTTGCCTGTCCCCATCCGATGATAACTTTTACGAACAATGGCAGATTCATTTCATTTCGTCGAATATTTCTACTGGTTATGTTTACAAGTGAAAGAAAGGCTCTAGACTATATTAGCGATCAAACAACAGATAGTATATGCAATTTGAGATTGATAACTGGTTTAACTGAATTCCCCCAAAACGCACAAAAAGGCTGCCCTCTGCCAGTGATTTGGCGGAGAACAGCCTGTTACCATTATTTTTCTCATCAATTACTTTGCAGAGTCTTGGGTACTTTGGTCAACGGATGAGCCGCCTTTTTCATTCTTCGTGCCTATGCTGGAACCTGAGCTTGTGCCCTTGTCTTTGCTTGGCGCTTCGATGCTGCTTCCGCTGCTTGTTCCTTGGTCATTCTTTACTTTTTCAGAAGCAGACGGCGTTGCGGTCGTCGTTTCTGTGCCTGACGAAACGGTTTTGACCTGAGCCGTTCCTTTATTCATGAATGTGACCGGGTTAACCGGGACACCATTCTTACGGATTTCAAAGTGCATATGGATGCCCATCGGTTTGTTAAAGTTCTCCGTGCCTGCTGTTCCAATCGTTTCACCTTGTTCAACTGTTTGACCGAGCTTCACATCGGTGGTTGCCAGACTTTGATAGAGTGTCTCCACGCCGTTTTTGTGCTTCAGTGTGACGGTGTTTCCGAGCAGATTATCCGGTTTCACTTCAACAACTTTGCCTGTGAGTGCTGCTGTTACCGCAAACGTTTGATCATTCTTCGCGCCAATATTGATACCTGTATTTTGGACGAAGCTGTGATTATAGTTTACGAGAGCGGCTTCCTGTTCCTGCTGCGTACCTTTCGAGTCATAGAATGGCTGAACGACCTCGGTGTCTGATTTTACTGCCGGCCATTCGAAGACTTCATCGGCGGCGGTCATTGTCCGGGACGGTTTATCCTGGTTGAAGACCACGCGATTCTGTGCCTCTTTCTGCTTCGCTTGCTCAGCACCCCGCATCTGGAAGAATAGCACGCCGGTGAGTACCAATGCGGCTACACATAAATATAAAGCGGGATAGAACCAACGCCGTTTTGCTAGTTTTCGCAGACCGGACAGCTCTTGTTCCTGCGATTTCTTTTGATCTTTATTTTCTGTCAACTTGCATCACCTCAGCAATCATTCTGATCAGATTGCCGACAATCTATACATTCTCACAGAAAAAAAATACAAATTGATAGATAATAAGCTATTTTTCTTGAAAATTGGAATAAAGAAAGAACTTTCCTACCTGTCTGAGGGGAAAGTTCTACCAACATTATAAAAGAAGGAGAAGATTTTCCTTTCTGATGTTGGGAAAATCCCTTCCTAATGAAATTGAGATAGAAAAGAACTTTCCTTTTTAACCGCAGGGAAAGTTCTCTCTCTATTTTGGAAAGAGGTGAGGATTTTCCCTCCTGATGCAGAGGAAAATCCTTTCCTATTTTTATTTTTAGTGTGCCTCCCAAGTTTCGGTCTAACTTTTATCGAGTTAAGTCTAACTTCTGCATTTGGGTCTAACTTTTTATGGATTAGGTCTAACTTCCGCGTTTAGGTCTAACTTTTCTTGAGTTAGGTCTAACTTCCGCGTTTAGGTCTAACTTTTCTTGAGTTAGGTCTAACTTCCGCGTTTAGGTCTAACTTTTCTTGAGTTGGGTCTAACTTTTCTTGGATTAGGTCTAACTTTTATCGAGTTAGGTCTAACTTTCACCGAGTTAGGTCTAACTTCTGCATTTGGGTCTAACTTTTCTTGGATTAGGTCTAACTTTTATCGAGTTAGGTCTAACTTCCGCGTTTAGGTCTAACTTCTGCTGAGTTAGGTCTAACTTTTCCGTGTCCGACTTTGTTCTTCGGATTGGACGTTTTTCCACTTTGTCGGGATGCTTAAATTTCATTAAACCTCTTACTTAATTTCATTTTCTGGCGAGGGCGGTCTGGGTCTTCAGCGTCAATGTGGTGACTTTGGTGCCAGAATAATAGTGGGTGACAATCTGAGCGGCGGTTTTGCCGGATCGGGCCATACCTGCCGCTCCGTATTGGCTCATGCCAATGTCATGGCCGCTGCCGATCGTCCGGGCAATGACTTGATCACCGCTTCGGACGAGCGTGAAGTCGGTGGAGCTAAGTGCGAGTTTTTCGCGGATGGAGCGGCCGCTGAACGTTTTGCCATTGATCCGGTAGGCAGCAACATGACCAGTAGGTGTTTTCCGAAGTACTGTGCCGATCTCGCCGCCCGCCTCGCCAAGGGTTATGCCGAGCGCATTTTGCACATCCGCAGCCGGTATTTTTTTCGTATTATAAAATTTCGGCGACGATTTATCCCAAGGACTGGCCACCGAGCGCAGATAGGGGACCGCGTTCTCCCAGTAATTCTGGGCATTTTCGGTCCGTCCATTGCTTGTGGAAAAGAAAGCCGGTGAAATCAGACTGCCGCGATAGGTGATCACTTCATTCCGTGTTTGTTCCACGGCCCGCGTCACTCGGTTCATGCGCCATTGATAATCCTTGCCCCAAAGGCGCTTGAATTCCGCCGGACTATGGTAGACCTGATTTTGGACGGTATCGGTGACACGCACATCCGGATTTTGAATCATTCGTGCCAGGATATAGGTCCGTGCGGCAAACGCCTGTGCCTTCAGCGCTTCAATCGGAAATTTAGCCGGCATTTCCGAACCGACGACACCAATCAGATAATGGTCCAAATCCAGATGCTCTGTTTTTTCACTGGACGACCGATAAACGGAAACCGTAATCGCCGGATCGGTACCGGAGGATTCGGCGTGACTCGAACCAATCGTTTTGCCGATAATGGGCAATTTTAATGGATCGCTCCTGTGCTGGAACGGCAATACAATAGCCATGGGGATAATCAGTACAGCCAGTAAAAAAAGACAAACAATGAGAGTCGTTCGCTTCATCAGACAATTTCCTCCAACGTTGTTTATACTCTATGAATATGATTGTCCTTATTTTACTAGAACGCTCGGACTCCCTGATATATATTTTATCGTGCTACTGCTGACATCCTGGTATGTTCTCGCGCTCGGCACATATAATCCCAATGGGCATTTTTTTAAATAGTTTTTTTAATATTCAGATATGTATGCAGCAGAGTTTGAATCCTATCTTTTTTGGCGATAATAAAAAGAGGCGCGAATGATTCGAACCCCTTAGACGGTGATTTCATTATTTTAGAGATTGACGGACTTTAAAGAATTATCCGAACAGCAGTTTCTGGTATTCAGGCAAACTTCGGATTGATGCTCATGCTGCGAATCGTCTCTGCTGAGACAACTGGTGCCGGCTGTTCGGATGGATTCATGCGAACGCGTTCGATATCCGCGCCGAGCGCCTGAAGCTTGCCGGCGAGATCCACGTAGCCGCGATCGATGTGGTGCAGATTGCTGACACGCGTATAGCCCTTGGCTACAAGTCCGGCAATGACGAGCGCCGCACCGGCCCGCAGATCGGTAGCCGCCACTTCAGCACCTTGCAAATCGCAGGAACCGCCGATAATTGCGGAGCGACCGTCAATTTTGATCGACGCATTCATTCTTCGGAATTCTTCGACGTGCATGAAACGGTTCTCAAATACTGTTTCCGTAATGACAGATGTCCCCTTAGCCTTGAGCAGAAGAGCCATCATTTGTGCCTGCAAATCAGTCGGAAAACCAGGATGCGGCATCGTCTTGATATCAACAGGTTTCAAATGATCGCTAGCAATCACGCGGATGCCACCAAGTTCTTCCTCGATTTCAACGCCCATATCGCGCAGTTTGGAGATCAATGGTCGCAAATCCTCAACATCTGCATCTTCAATCAATACATTCCCGCCGGTGATCGCCGCGGCAATCATATACGTTCCTGCTTCGATCCGGTCCGGCAGAATCGTGTGTTCCGCACCGTGCAGCGCCGAAACGCCTTCTATCGTAATTCGGCTCGTTCCGGCACCCGTAACGTTAGCACCCATGAGATTGACGTATTGCGCCAAATTAACAATTTCCGGTTCGCAGGCGGCGTTTTCGATAACCGTTTCGCCATCGGCTAAGGTCGCTGCCATGATAATGTTTTCGGTTGCACCGACGCTCGGAAAATCGAGAACGATTGATGCGCCCTTCAGTCGGCCATCCACATGTGCTTCAATCGAGCCACTGCCGATTTTGACAACGGCGCCCATGGCCTCAAAGCCCTTCAGATGCTGATCAATCGGCCGCGAACCAATCGCGCAACCGCCGGGAAGAGCAATTTTCGCGTGACCGACACGAGCGAGCAGCGGTCCCATGACGAGAAAGGAGGCCCGCATCTTTTTTACATATTCAAATGGCGCTTCTGTGAATAGTTCTGCAACAGCGTTCACCATGATTGTTTTGTTTGAATAATTAACCGACGTGTTTAAATTGCGTAATACTTCATTGATTGTGTATACATCGGCAAGTTCCGGTACATTATAAATCTTACTTGTGCCTTCGCTTGCTAGCATCGATGCGGCAATGACGGGAAGTACAGCATTTTTTGCGCCCTCAATCTTAACCGAACCCGAAAGCCGCTTTCCTCCGTGAACAATAATCTTCTCCAAACTTTTCCCCTCCGCGTCCATTTATATCTCTTCGCTGATCGCGAATTTTCTTCCGCGATCTCTTAGTGCATTGCAACCGATTATTTCCGCAGGGATTCGGAGGAAAAAAGCTCTCCCTAATATTCCTGAGTAATGATCGGCGTGCCCATAGTGACAACCGTCCGGCCGTCATCGCGCCGCAGGGCAACTTGCAAATTCATTTTCCGTTTTCCAGAAATTATGTCATCGTTCCATGTCTTAGTATATGCGGAAATCGATACAAAGGTTTTTTCATTAAGTCGTTCAATCGGAGCGGCTGAAAAAAGCTTAAGATACCTTTCTCCCTGTTCTATTAAGCCAGATTTCATTTTAACACCGTCTAGAGCTTTCACACAAGAGAAGATCTGCTCTTGTCCTTGAAAAATTTCGTCCAAATTCTGGCGGATCAATTTCTTTTGACCGGACCATAAAGACTGTTTAAAGGATTTGCCGTCTGCCTCATAGGAGGTGGCCGTCTGAAACTGATTTTCCGACGACGGATAGGCGAAGACCATCAACTTCACTTTAACCCCGGTGGATAGGCGTTTCGTGCCTTGCCATCCTAATGCATTTTCTTGACCTTTTAACGGCCTCCATGCGTAGTCGGCATATTTCTTTTTTTCATTGGCAACCATTTCCGTCCAAAGCCGCTTTGATATTTGTGTCGAATTTTCTTTGCGGGCATAGACTGACCAGCCCAGGACCTTGGCCTGATTTTGAACAGCTGCTTGTGAAAATTGTTGCACGCGTTCAAGCGGATCGGTCACTTTTTGATGAGACGGTGTTTCTTTTCCTTCGGCACCTGACCCCGACATTAATAGAACAAGCCCGATCATGATCAATATTCTATACTTCTGTTTCATTTGTTTCATGTTTCCACGTCCTCTCCCTATGCTCAGTATTGCCTGCGGGCGAGGGAATGCATACGTGGAACTTTTCGTCAAAGTTATTGTTTTTTCTCAGTCAGATCTTAACGGTAAATATTGGGTAAAGCCAATGACCAATTTAAATAATCCAGGAAGAATGCTGCAACCGGATAACTAATGGCAATCGCCAAGAGCAGATACAGAATACGTGCTTGAATGCTGCTTGGGCGACGAAGCAAAGTTTCGAATTTCACCCCTTGCAATGCCCACCAAGTGAGTATAAAAAACAATAAATGTACAAAAATACTCAGTAGTGCTTGAAAACCAACATTCGTCAAGCCTGCACCTGCTTTCTCTTAATATGTACTGCCAATCCCGCTCTTACGGCTTTTTCTGCTTAAGACGTCAGTATACGCATATCATAAATATTCGCCGCAATCCTCGGGAATCTGCACTCCATCTCCCTAATTGTAATCTGTTTGAAACATAATTATAACCTAATTATAATCTTTGTCCACTGATTATTGTAACGCTTCTGTAGAAAAATAACCATACTGTAGTAACTTTTTCACAATCTCGAAACCCTTCACTCATTTCGATGCCCATCCGTAAGGATATTTACTCCGATCAAATAATATTAATAAAATAATTTCCGACAAGAATTAGCATTCTTAACTATATCTTGACAATCTGAACAAATTCTAAACATTTTAATGAGTAAATGAAATAAATTGGAATTCTACGCCGAACAGGAGAGCCGTATTTTCCAATTCAGCATGATCATTTAAAGGGTTTCATTCTAATCCTGTGAAGAAATAACCACAATTAGGAGAGGAAGAGGATTTTCTTTGCGCCGGAAGAGAAAATCCTACCAACTTTCAATAAGAGGGGAAGATTCAGTTCAACTTTCACTATTTCAGTTCAACTTTTTCATCGTTTCGGCTCAACTCTCTTTCTGAGCATAATTCCTAGCTCAATCCTTGAGCTTACTCTTGAATCTTGATCCTTGAGCTTGATCTTGACCCTGAACCTTGAAATTGTTCTGGACCTTTGATCCTTCAACTTGATCTTTAACCTTGTCTTTTGCCTTTGATCCTCAACTTGTTCCTGATTTTTGGAATTGCTCTTGTCTCGACCGATCTTGAACTTGTTCCTTGAAACTCAATCCTTGAGCTTGATCCCCAAACTCTATCCTCAACTTGTTCCTTGACCTTGATCTTTAAACTTGAATTTTTTGTGTAAAAAAAGGAACGAACCCCCGGTAAAGAGGTTCGCTCCTTTTGTTGTTCGTTTATTTAGGATTCCGCAACAGGGTCATTGATGGCTGCCGTGTCGATGCGCAGATTGGCGCGTTTGAGTTTCAGCATGGCTTCAGGGTAGCCTTCCGATGATTCGTGGAGGGTGCTGAGCTGCTCCTCTGCTTCGGCTTTCGCTTTGTTTGCGCGTTCGACGTCAATCTGGTTCTTCATTTCGGCAGCTTCGGACAGAATTGTGATCGAGTCGCGGCTGACCTGAATGAATCCGCCATGAACCGCGGCATAATCGACAATTTTTTCGTCTTCGTGTTTCAGACGAACCTGGGCGATTTCCAGCGGGGCAACGAGCGGGATGTGATGCGGCAGGATGCCCATCTCACCGCTTTTTGCCCGTACACTGACCATATGGACGTCACCCTCGTATATTTTTCCTGCGGGTGTGACTATTTCCGTATGCACTGTGCTCATCTGTCAGCCCCCTTTAATGGTTTTCGGCAAGCTGCCGGTTAAACCAGTTGTTTCGCTCTGTTGAGAACATCTTCAATCGTTCCGGTATTGCGGAACGCTTCTTCCGGAACGTCGTCATATTTGCCATCAAGAATGCCTTTGAATCCTTTGATGGTCTCATCCACCGAAACATAAGAACCGGAAACACCGGTAAATTGTTCCGCAACGTGGAAGTTCTGACCGAGGAAGAATTGAATGCGGCGGGCACGGCTGACGGTCAGCTTATCTTCATCAGAGAGTTCATCCATACCCAGAATGGCGATGATGTCCTGCAATTCACGATATTTCTGAAGCGTCTGCTGAACACGCTGAGCGACTTCATAGTGCTCATCGCCGACAATGTCCGGCGAAAGGGCACGGGACGTTGACGCGAGTGGATCCACGGCTGGATAGATACCAATCTGCGTCAACCCACGTTCCAGGTTGGTTGTCGCATCAAGGTGCGAGAACGTCGTGGCCGGAGCCGGGTCCGTATAATCATCGGCAGGCACGTAAACGGCCTGGATAGAGGTTACAGAACCCTTTTTCGTTGATGTGATTCGTTCCTGCAGACGGCCCATTTCGGTCGCCAGCGTCGGCTGGTAACCAACGGCGGAAGGCAAACGGCCGAGCAGCGCCGAAACTTCTGAGCCGGCCTGTGTGAAACGGAAAATATTATCAATGAAAAGCAGCACGTCCTGGCCTTCGACGTCACGGAAATATTCCGCCATCGTCAGTCCGGACAACGCCACACGCATACGCGCACCCGGCGGCTCGTTCATCTGGCCAAAAACCATGGCCGTCTGTTTGATAACGCCGGAATCCGTCATTTCAAAATAAAGGTCATTGCCTTCACGGGTCCGTTCACCGACACCGGCAAATACAGACACGCCATGATGTTCTTCGGCGATATTGTGAATCAGTTCCTGAATCAGAACCGTTTTACCAACACCGGCACCGCCGAACAGACCGATTTTCCCACCCTTGATATAAGGGGTCAAAAGGTCAATAACCTTGATTCCGGTTTCGAGAACTTCCGTCTTCGTTGAGAGTTCGGCGAATTTCGGCGGATCGCGGTGAATCGGACTTTTCTTAACATCCGCGGCAAGCGGCTTGCCATCGATGGCTTCGCCCAGCACGTTGAAAACGCGTCCCAGCGTAGCATCGCCGACTGGCACAGAAATCGGTGCGCCTGTATCCACAACGTCCATTCCGCGTACGAGTCCGTCTGAAGAGTCCATGGCTACTGTGCGCACGGAATCGTCGCCCAAGTGAAGAGCGACCTCAAGGGTCAGATGGATGTCCGCTTCATCGGAGGATTTTGCTTTATAATCGACTGTCAGAGCATTATTGATTTCAGGGAGATGTCCGCGTTCGAATTTAACGTCAATGACAGGTCCTGTAACCTGAGTGATGTACCCTTTGTTCATCAAACTACCTCCTCTAGAGGGGATCCGGAATTTCTGAAGCAGCTTTCCTTCGGCTGAAAAAGTAACGGAGTGGTTACCTTGTCAGGCAAAATGATTCCGCAGCTTTTTCCGGACGGTCCCTGTCAGCTTTTTCATGCAATTCGTTTATTCAAGAGCAGCAGCGCCGCCGACAATTTCAGTAATTTGTTGCGTAATTGCTGCCTGACGCGCGCGGTTATAGGCAAGTGACAGATGATCGATGATTTCATTCGCATTGTCAGAAGCACTGCGCATCGCCGACATCCGAGCCGCAAATTCTGCCGCCTTCGCGTCAAGAATGGCACCGAAGACTTGCCCTTCCGCATAAAGCGGGAGCAAATGCTCCAGTACTTCATCCTCATCAGGCTCATAGAGATAATCCGTCTGCTTGGTCTCCGTGCTGCTTTCAATATTCGTCAAAGGAAGCAACTGGCTGTCTACCAATTGCTGCGAGATGGCGTTGACAAAATGATTATAGATGATATGCAGTTCATCAATCTTCTTATCAGCGAACAAACCGACTGACCGCTTAGCCAGACCGATGACATCATCAAAAGTAACTTCATCTTCCAAGTCTGTCTGACTGAATGCAACCGGGTAACCTCTTTTTTCAAAGAAATTATTACCGATTTTCCCGGTGACTATAATAGTATATTCATCTTTGGACTGATGCTTTTCGGCAATCAGATTCTGGATGTATTTGAGTACGTTGGCATCGTAGGCACCGGCGAGTCCACGGCTTTCTGTAAGCACCAGATAACCCGTTTTCTTCACCGGACGACTTTCCAGCATCGGATGCCGGGCATTCGTTTTATTACCTGAAGCAATACTGGCAACGACTTCTTTGAGCTTATTCGCATAGGCCGAATACTCTTGAGCCTTTTCCTGAGCCCGGTTCAGTTTCGCCGCCGCGACCATTTGCATCGCTTTGGTGATTTTGCGGGTCTTCTTCGTTGAATTAATTTTTTCCTTAATGTCACGCATTGAAGGCATGTTCGTTCACCACCTTTGAAAGATCTTCAGTTGAGATGAGCTGGCACCAGGCGTTGCGGGTGCGCAGGGCATGGAACAAAGGCCTGCGACATTCGCGTAATTATTCAGCCTGCGATCCAACAAAAGTTTTTTTGAATTCTTCGATGGCTGCTTTGAATGCTGCATCATCTGGAAGACTTCCGCTGGTACGAATTTTATCCAGCAAATCTGCGTGATTCTGCTTCAAGAAGGAAAGCAGTTCTTTTTCAAATCGCTTGATATCTGGAATGGCAACATCATCGACGTAGCCCTTGGTCAACGCGTACAGCACAACGACCTGATTTTCAACCGGATACGGTTTGTGGAGATCCTGTTTCAGAATTTCCACGGTGCGTGCCCCGCGATCCAGCTTGGCCTTGGTTGATTTATCCAGATCAGAACCGAATTGCGTGAAGGCTTCCAGTTCACGATAAGAAGCAAGATCCAGCTTCAGCGTGCCGGCAACCTTCTTCATCGCTTTGATCTGTGCGGCACCACCGACACGAGAAACGGAAGTCCCGGCATCAACGGCCGGACGAATACCTGAATAGAACAAGTTCGATTCAAGGAAAATCTGGCCATCCGTGATCGAAATAACGTTTGTCGGAATATATGCGGAAATATCTCCGGCCTGTGTTTCAATGATTGGCAGTGCCGTAATGGAACCGCCGCCCAATTCGTCACTCAGCTTGGCTGCACGTTCGAGCAGTCTGGAGTGCAGATAGAACACGTCGCCAGGGAATGCTTCACGGCCCGGCGGACGGCGAAGCAGCAAAGAAAGTTCACGATATGCCGCCGCCTGCTTGGACAAATCATCATAGATGATCAGAACGTGTTTGCCATTATACATGAACTCTTCGCCCATGGTGACGCCGGCATAAGGTGCTAAATAAAGAAGTGGAGCCGGTTCTGACGCGCCGGCGGAAACGACGATCGTCTTATCCATAACGCCGTATTCCTTCAGTGTCTCCACAACATTGGCTACCGTTGACTCTTTCTGGCCAATGGCTACGTAGATGCTGATGACATCTTGATCTTTCTGATTAATAATCGTATCAATCGCAATCGCCGTTTTACCAGTCTGGCGGTCGCCGATGATTAATTCACGCTGGCCACGGCCAATCGGAATCATCGCATCGATTGATTTAATACCGGTCTGCAGCGGTTCGAAGACTGACTTACGCTGCATAACGCCCGGGGCTTTCTTTTCTACCGGCCGAGTCTTATTGGTCACAATTGCTCCCTTGCCGTCAATCGGCTGCCCCAGCGGGTTAACGACACGGCCAAGCAATTCTTCGCCGACAGGAACGGACATGATGCGTCCGGTACGTTTCACTTCATCCCCTTCACGAATATCTGAAAAGGGTCCAAGAATGATGATACCGACGTTGTCTTCCTCCAGGTTCTGGGCCATACCCATGACACCGTTGGAAAATTCGACAAGCTCGCCTGACATACAACTGTCGAGGCCGTGGACGCGGGCAATTCCATCGCCGACCGTAATAACTGAGCCGACTTCGCTCACTTCAACAGTGGATTGATAGTTTTCAATCTGCTGTTTGATTAGCGAGCTAATTTCTTCCGCATTAATGCTCACGATATTTTCACCCCTATTTACCTACTTTAATCTCATGTTTGAAGCCTGCAAGTTTCCCCGCGACTGTGCCGTCATAGAGAACATCACCGATGCGCATGAGAATACCGCCGATGATATCCTTATTGACCTGTACAGTCATATTCAGCTTTTTGCCGAGCACGTCACCAAGCCGGCTTGCCAGATCGGCTTGTTCCTCTTCATCAAGCGGAACGGCAGTGGTGACTGTGACGTCAAGAATGCCTCTTTTTTCATTTGCTCGATGCGTAAAGGCTTCAAGCACATCATCGATTATCGATTCACGCTTGCGGTCGATCAGTAGTTTCAAAAGATTTCCTACTTCAAGACCGACAACATTTTCAAAGAGACCGGAGACGAGTTCCTTTTTATCATTCGCGCTGATTTGCGGATGAAGCAGAACCCGACGGAGCTCCGAATTGCCTGATAAAGTATCCTTTACAGCGGTGAGCTGCGAGTCAATCGCATCAATGGAGTCACGTTCTTCAGCAACTTCAAAGAGCGCCTCGGCATAACGGCTTGCTACGATTTCACTCATCTCTGATTCGCCACCTGCTTCATCAATTGATCAATCTCCGCGGAATAATCTTTGGCATTGACTTCTTTTTGAAGAATTTTGGAAGCGAGCATTACGGATAGATCGGCCACTTCATCGCGAATCGAAGAAATTGCTGATTCTTTTTCACGGTTAATCTCTTCCTGTGCTTCACGGATCATCAAGTCAGAACGCTCTTTCGCTGCATTCAAAGCATTTTTCGCTTCTTCAGCTGCTTGGTGCTTCGCCTGATCCAGTACTTCAAGAGATTGGGCGCGAACTTTTTCAAGCTCTTCTTTTTGCTGCTTCAGATAGGTTTCTGCATCTTGGCGGCTTTTTTCCGCGCCGTCAATCTGGTTGTTAATGTATTTTTTTCGCTTGTCCATGATGGCGACAATCGGCTTTGTGCCAATCCAGGTCACAAACATCATGAGCAAAATCATAACGACCAATTGGAAAACAATACTACCTAGTGAAAAAGTCAACACAGCATTTGCCACTCCTTTCAATCTACAGATTTACTTGCTGCTTCCGGCTATAGAAGGGACAAATGGATGTCCCGCATTTCTAATCTCCAGATCAATTTTTCAGGGTTAGATAACACCGAAAAGAACAAGAATACCAAAGGCGATTGAAATAACTGGCATCGCTTCAATAAGACCAAGGGCGATCATCGACTGTCCGAAGAGAGTCCCCTGTGCTTCCGGTTGACGGGAAATACCTTCCAAATAGCGGGAGAATAAAACACCATTACCAATACCTGCCCCAAGGGCGCCAAAAGCGATCATAATACCACCAGCTAGAACTGCTAAACTCATAACAAGATTCCTCCTAGTTTGTCCATGTTTTTGAGATCTGTACGTTTTTGAACACGTCCCGTTCGGAACATCTTCAACAGCAGGCGTCTCCGATTCATCGGAATCATTCTTCGCCTACTTTTTGTGCAATGTAGACCATCGCAAGCACGGTGAAAATATAGGCTTGGATGCATCCGACAAACACCGAAAAACCCATCCAGACAAAGAGTGGAACGGCGGTAAAATAGAACGCGCCCTCACGCAGAATCAGGATCAGTACTTCACCGGCGAAAATATTTGCCCAAAGCCGCAAAGCGTGTGTTGCCGGTTTGGAAACTTCGTCGATAATATGAATCGGCAGCATCCAAGCATACGGTGTCACGTAATGTGCCAGATAGCCTCTCGGACTTTTGGCGATGCCAGCAAAATGGGCATAGAGAAAAATTGCTCCTGCCATGGCAACCGTAACATTGATGTCCGAAGTCGGCGATTTAAACCAACTGACTGACGAACTCGATTTTAGAAGCGCGGCTGTGATCCCAAGGCCGGGCAACGGCCCATGAGCAGACGCCGTGACCATGATGGCAACGCCAAGCAGATTGGCTATCAGAATATAGAGGAAAATCGTTAGCGCGAAACTGAGATAACGTGCCGACTCTTTCTTTTCCAGCATCATTCCGGTAATCCCGCTGATAAAATCAACGATGTATTCCATCAGATTCTGCTTGCCCGATGGTCTCAGGCTCAGTTTGCGCGTCAGCAAAAATACGATAAGCATAACAATCAGTGCAGAAACCACCGTGCCAATCATCAGCGTGACGTCAAACGTCATTCCGAGAAAATGTACTTTCGGAGTCAGATCCAAGAGTCTCCCTCCTTTCATTCGGAGAAGTTGTGTTTCCCTTTTTCAAATAATAGATACTGACCACCGTCACCATTAACAGGTAACCAAATAAAAGAGATAACACAAAAGACCGATAGTCGATGCGAGTCGGAAAACGGTAAACCATCAGGACGCCAAACACGACGGTCAGTATCCGCACCGTCATATTTAAACCCACGGGCCTGCGCCCGGAGCGGATTCGCAGTCCGACTATCTTCATGCGGAAATACAGGTGGTAAACATTATATAAACTGATTAATCCGCCGAGAAGGAAGCCAGCGGCCAAAGCCTTCGCCGGAGTCAAAAACCAGATTAACCCAAAGAGAACAAGATAAATTGCTGAGACAATTCGAGCCACAGGAAATGCCCACTCAACCAATGGTTTCATCTTTTCATTCCTTAATAAAAGATTTCAAAGTATAGAAACAGCTGAGTAATCCAAGGAAAAAGCCAATCACCGCACAAATTGGGAGCCACAGATGTGCACTGCCCATTCTGTGATCCAGAAAATTACCGAAAAGCGCGGACAGAATAATGAAGGCGAAAATCTCGAATCCCATTGAGCTGACCATTGCAGCCATCTGCCAAGGGTTCATGGGTCCTTTTTTATCAGCCATCGCAAGGCCCTCCCTGAAATTTCAGGATCCTTTAATATAATTGCCAAATGTCCGGTAAACCAATCCAGCCAAAAATCTCTTCGTGCGTCGCGACTTGATGTCAAAAACCTCTGCAGCAAGAGATGTTGCGGCCTTCTTCATTAGTGAAGAATATGCAGTAAGCGTAACAGACTTCACAAATAAAAGACAAAATTCGACACGTTTAAGGCCTGCCGAGGCGGCAACTGATCATCTTGCATCAAAGTCGTTCAAGTCACCTCATCAGCATAGAGCTTCGCCATCCTATTCATAAACATGGGACAAGTCACAGTTAGTTAACATCCGGAAAGAGGAATATTCCGGTTCAAATGAGCAAGAAATGCGTTGTAAAAGGATTGGAACCCGTCTCCTAAAATTTTACACCGCCTATCTATTTTAACGAAAGCGCTATCTTACTGTCAATATCTCCTGAATATTTGTGACGAACTTCACTGATATTTTTAGAAACGCAAATATCACTTTTCTCGATCCAAAAGCATTGCGATTTATCGTTTCCTATATAAGTCATTCTAATCATTTTTTCGCACATTGGAAGTGAGAAAATGTTACAGAACATCTAATAAGAAATAAAAATCTAAAAATGATTTGAATTTGTGAAATATATTTCACTTTATTGCTATTGAATTTTGAATAAATTTCGCTACACACTTCGTATTCGAAATTACTTTGTCCCGAAAAGCCGATCCCCAGCGTCCCCGAGTCCCGGAACGATATAGCCATGCTCGTTCAGCTTTTCGTCGAGTGCGGCCAAATAAATATCGACATCCGGATGGGCCGCCTGAACTGCCTTGACCCCCTCAGGTGCCCCAATCAGGCACATCAATTTTATACTGACGGCGCCGCGCTGTTTCAATGAGGTGATCGCCGCAGCGGCTGAACCGCCCGTCGCGAGCATCGGATCAACAATAATCAGATCCCGTTCAGAAATATCCGGAGGAAGTTTAACATAGTATTCGACTGGCTTCAGGGTCTCCGGATCACGATACAGTCCGACATGTCCGACCTTCGCTGCCGGAATTAATTTCAGCACCCCATTAACCATGCCGAGTCCTGCACGCAGTATCGGCACAATTCCCAGCTTTTTCCCGGAGATTTGGTAGGTCTTTGCTTTTGAAACCGGGGTCTGAACCTCAACCTCCTCAAGCGATAGGTCGCGTGTAATTTCAAAAGCCATCAATGTCGCGACTTCATCGACCAATTCACGGAACGCCTTCGTTCCCGTCCGATAATCGCGAATCATCGTCAGCTTATGTTGGATCAGCGGGTGATCCAATACGACTAATTTTCCCACTTTCATTCCTCCATTTCAAAAATTTAAACCTGGCGCCAGCACTCATGCGCAGAAAAACAAGGGGAAGTTTCCCCCCTGTCCGCTACTATTATTCATATCTGAGTCAAGCAAACGCCCCTGTACCCGCAGCGTAGAGCGGATACTTTCCCGTTAATGCGTCGACACGATTAGAGGCCGCCCTCTGCACTTCGTCGTTATCCGGATCCTTCAAGGCATCCGCGATGATCGAAGCCACTTCGACCATGTCTTCTTCCTTGAAACCGCGAGTCGTCACAGCCGGGGTGCCCATGCGAATGCCACTGGTGACAAATGGCTTCTCAGGATCGAACGGAATCGTGTTCTTATTCGTTGTAATGCCGATAGCGTCGAGTACAGCCTCGCCTTTTTTACCCGTGATTCCAAGGTTGCGCACATCCATGAGCACCAGATGATTGTCTGTACCACCGGAAACCAGATCGAGTCCATTTTCCTTCAATGCAGCGGCAAAGGCCTTGGCATTGGCGATAATTTGCGCAGCATAGGTATTGAACGACGGCTGCAGTGCTTCACCAAATGCCACTGCTTTCGCAGCGATGATATGCATCAGCGGGCCGCCTTGAATGCCAGGAAAAATCGCCTTATCCAGCTTCTTCGCAAATTCAGCTTTACAGATAATCATGCCGCCGCGCGGACCGCGCAACGTCTTATGCGTCGTTGTCGTCACGAAATCAGCATAGGGTACCGGATTCGGATGGAGGCCGGCAGCGACAAGACCAGCGATGTGCGCCATATCAACCATCAGATAGGCGCCAGCTTCATCAGCGATTTCCCGAAATCTTTTGAAGTCGATAATGCGCGGATAAGCACTCGCACCAGCGACGATCAGCTTCGGATGAAATTTTAACGCTTGACTGCGCACTTCATCATAATCGATATATTGCGTGCTGCGTGTTACGCCGTAATCCACAAAGTTGTAAAGCTCGCCGCTGAAATTAACGGGGCTGCCATGGGTGAGATGGCCACCATGTGAAAGGCGCATGCCAAGCACCGTATCACCAGGCTTCAGCAGCGTTTCATAGACAGCCATATTGGCCTGTGCACCAGAGTGCGGTTGAACATTAACATGATCGCCGCCAAACAATTTCAGTGCACGGTTGCGAGCCAAGTCCTCGACAATATCGACATATTCACAACCGCCGTAATAGCGATGGCCTGGATAACCTTCTGCATATTTATTGGTCAGAACCGAACCTGCTGCCTCAAGCACCGCTGTGCTCACAAAATTTTCAGAAGCGATGAGTTCGATTTTGTTTCTTTGCCTCCCAAGTTCCTTCTCAATAGCCTGAAAGACTTCCGGATCGTGAGCTTCAATACCGTTCATGGATGACGTGCAACTCCTCTCAAAATACTTTCTTTAGAATAAAATCAGCTTTAGCTGATATTTTATTATGCTTAGATAAAGTTTATCATATTTTTCCCAAAGCGCGCGAATTAAATCGAATATCGCCGTAAGGATCGATCATGGACTTTTTCTCGCGTTACAACGAGAGAATGCGGGAAGAAAATTTGGTTATTTCGGATGAATTTTTCTTAGGTTTGGGAAGAACTCTAGATTTCAGCTGAAATTCTTACGCGATTCGGTTCAACTTTTCGCGGTTTCGGTTCGACTTTCTCTCATTTCGGTTCAACATTCTGGGAGTGTAATTTAATTTGTGTAAATGAATGATTTCCATATTACAAGTCCAGACTGATGAAGCTCTTCGCTACTTATATAATTTCTAAACGTTTGGTCTGAGTTCTAATCTTGTAAGGAAGTAATATCACGATTTGCAGTTACGTTTTTCGTTCTGCTGTGAATTTTCCGTCCATAATAAATCTTTGAACAATAGACCTTCATCATTTTAAATGAGTTCTTCTATTTTTCAGGAAGCAATTGCATTTATAAATGAAAGCGCTTATTGCAATGAGATTAGTGAAACATTTCAACGAATTGCTTGTAATCTTGCGAATACATACATTAAAGAATTCTTTTATCAAATTACCTATTCATTGGTCGATAATTCACCTGAAAATAGCAGATATTTCACGTTTCTTGGCACTGTGATCCCCCTATGTAAAAGCTGTAACAGATTATGTTCTTTTAGATGATATGAATGGATGTGGACACTACATTGGCACCTACTAGGTTTTTACTAAAATAGGGAGCGATGAGGATAAAGAATAGCTAACTATTTGCAGCACGGGTACAGAAAATTATTTTGGTGGTGCATGGAATTTTGCAAACTTTGACACAAACAAATCTGAATCTTATTCGACTCCATTTTTAGGTTATCATTATTATGAAGAATGTAATAAGATTGACAAATGTTATGGTCATCGATTGCCATCATGACCTTTATAGATGGCATATGCTCGATCCGATTCGTTTCATGGATCATTCTTGGATTGGTTAGGAGTGTAAACCATGCGCATTGTTCGGAGTTTTTCTGTGCTGAATTATTCCCATTAGGATTATTTCTGACACCATTTTTTGCGCTATCCCTTCTTCGTTTTGGTTAAAACTTCACCGCGCATGCGAATGACTTTGCCGTCAATTTCCATTTTCATTTGTTTCATACCACTTTTTTCATAGAAGGCGATGGCCTGCTGGTTCGTCGTCGAGACGCGCAGCTGATAGTTTTGGAGATCGCGTTCCCGGAAAAAGCGCATAGCATACTGGTGGAGCAGTTCACCAAGACCGAAGCCCCGCAACTCCGGGATCAAGTAAATCAGGTTAATATAGCCCAGCCGCTTGCCGCTGTCCACGCGAATTGTCAGTTCAAGCTGACCGATGATGTGGTCATTAAGTATAGCCAAGACCAAGCCATCAGGAAATTCCTTGACTTTTACTCGAATCCAGCCCTTATATTTCTGTTCATCAAAATCTTCATCGGTACCGAAGCTGATCAGGAAGGAATCTCTGCGGAATTTCAAAATCGTCTCCCAATCTTTCTCGGGATCTATCGTTCTGAATTGCATCGTCCATCACCTCGTTAATTGCGGTTTCTACTGTTCCAAAATAAAAGTTTGTGCCATGATCCGTTAAAGATCAGCCGAAAAGCAAGGGGTATTTATCGCTCTGCAGCCAGATCCACTTTAAAATTGGCTCTCTATAAATTATTCGTATTGCCGCTACTTATTCGACCTTTTTTTCGTCATTGCCCCCCTCATTTTTTCTATCAAATAATGTCTCGACCTGTCTCTCCCATTCCTGATCAAATAGAGTCACGGGAGTCCTCCCAGTTTTCTTTTAAAATGATAAAAAGCGTCCGTCCGCAATTGCTTGCAGATGTACGCTTTGGAATTTATCGTCGGTCAATCTCCGGATAGACGGCGCGTTCGCCGCCGATCAGTTTCGGGCGCGTCCTTGCCATCACAAGGTTTGCCTCGCCAATCCGCCTGATCTGACTGCGGATGGGGACTGCGACGCGTTTCAGATGCATACCAATCAGGGTGTCGCCAATATCGAGTCCACCATCTGCCTCTATTGCTTCAACAGCGACCGGGTCGTCCATATGTTCAAAAGCATAGGTGGCCATCGCCCCGCCGGCATGACGGATTGGACGCACGGTCACCTGTTCGAAGCGGCGCTGCTCAGCTACCTCGCGATCAATAATCAGCGCGCGATTCAAATGTTCGCAACACTGGAAGGCAAAGCGAACGCCCGTCCGTTCATGGCAATTCTGAAAAGCTTGAAAAAGCGACGCGGCGACCTCCAGCGAGCCGGATGTTCCGATTCGGCTGCCGCCAACCTCGCTCGTACTACAGCCAATCACCAGCAGATGGCGCGGATCAAAAGGCATCGCCTGTTCCAGATCGGCAAGTGCATGAGTGATTTCAGCAATTAATTTTTCGTTTAAGGCTTCCATTCTTATCATTCCTTAAAGGACTTTATTTACCATACCCCTATTATAACAGGTTCATGGATAGCCATTCAGCAACATTTGAACGTCCAAATGTTGTCACGGTGCATGGCTTCGACAATTTCCCGGGAAATCCGGCGAAATAGGCATGATTTCTTTTTGCAGGCAGACAGAATTCTGAACTGTTTTGCCGAATCCGCTCACCTTATAGATGAAAATGGAATAACAGTTTCAACCCAAAAAGGAACATGATTAGCCCACCGAACGCCTCTCCATAACGACCGAAATAACGCTGTGTCCGTCTGCCGATGATAAATCCGATCCAGGCCATCACCATGCTGACAATACCGAACAGCGAAACCGCGGCGAGCACCTTAACCCCGAACAGGCCCATGCTCAGTCCGACGGAGAAACTGTCAATGCTGACACTCATCGAAAAAAGAATCACGCTTGTGTCCGATGTATAGCTGACTTGGTTCGTCTGCTGATTCTTCGCCAGAGACAGAATCATTTGTGAGCCAATCAAGAGCAAAAGAATTCCGCCAACCATGCCGGTAATATCGCCGAAACGGCTCGAAATAAAATGTCCGAGAATCATGCCAATAAGCGGCATCAGCACGTGAAAAAGACCGATTAAGATACCGATTCGAAACATCTGATAGACACCAAATTTGGTCATGCCCATCCCCATGCAAACAGAAAAAGCGTCCATGCCCAGAGCCAGCGCCATTAAAATTAATGCCATTCCTTGGCTCATCGAATCAGCGGCCATGTTCACTCCTCCTCCCTTGTCCCCATGATGACAATCTATGCGTGTCCCTGTTGACATAGAAGAGAAAAATAGAGGAATGAGATGGAGTCAGAGCAAAAATCCATCCGATTGCGATTCAATTCTGCTTGACTCCGATGCGATTTTTAAAATGACGAATTTCAGTCTAACTTTTGCTTGATTAAGTCTTAGTTTTCTGCAGTTAGGTCTAACTTTTCACACGTTAGGTCTAACTTACGAATCTCGGTCTAACTTTTGCTTGATTAGGTCTAAGTTTTCTGCAGTTAGGTCTAACTTTTCACGCGTTAGGTCTAACTTACGGAATTCGGTCTAACTTTTGCTTGATTAAGTCTTAGTTTCCTGCAGTTAGGTCTAACTTTTCACGTGTTAGGTCTAACTTCCGAATCTCGGTCTAACTCTTTTGTTGTTGCAACTCGCTTGACGAGTTGCCTCTTAATTGATTATGTCCCGATTTATGCAAATAGCTAAAAAGATTCTCCTTCGCTGCGCTGTCTGCAGGAAAAGGAGAATCTTCTTTTTTACGCACTGTCATTTTCACTTTGAAAGGTCTTCTCTTTTACATTTGTACAAAATGGACATTAATCTTAAAATCATTTCATAAGACGGTTTTTCGCCCTGTTTTACCTTTGAGTTTTCACCTTGAGTTTTCACCTTGAGTTTTCGCCTTGAGCTTTCACTTTGAGTTTTCGCCCTGTTTTACCTTTGAGTTTTCACCTTGAGTTTTCGCCTTGAGTTTTCGCTTTGAGTTTTCGCCCTGTTTTACCTTTGAGTTTTCACCTTGAGTTTTCACTTTGAGTTTTCGCCCTGTTTTACCTTTGAGTTTTCGCTTTGAGTTTTTACCTTTGAGTTTTCGCCTTGAGTTTTCACTTTGAGTTTTCGCCCTGTTTTACCTTTGAGTTTTCGCTTTGAGTTTTCACCTTGAGTTTTCACTTTGAGTTTTCGCCCTGTTTTACCTTTGAGTTTTCGCCCTGTTTTACCTTTGAGTTTTCACTTTGAGTTTTCGCCCTGTTTTGCCTTTGAGTTTTCGCTTTGAGTTTTTACCTTTGAGTTTTCGCTTTGAGTTTTCACTTTGAGTTTTCACTTTGAGTTTTCACTTTGAGTTTTCACTTTGAGTTTTCACTTTGAAATGGTCTTCTCGTATTCAAAAGAGTTAAACAAACGTTTAATTAACGGAAATGTTCGTCACTGCCTGAATCGTCCCCTGGATTTGGGCGAACGAAGCTCGTTTTCGAGGGTTCATCCCTTTTAACTTCTGAAACGGAGCTTTTGCATCCAGGCAGGTTGAAAATTTTCCGCCTTTCGCCTGTTTTTGCTCGAGACGAGCCTGCCTTGCGGATATTCTATTCGATCACGCGTCCGGCTGCTGCTTTCGAGAGTCGGTTCATGATTGCCCGACCGATGCCCGTTTCCTGAAAGGTTTCACTATAGATGACATCGACTTTTTCCTTATCGAATTGGCGAAGGACGCCAAACAGATTGTGCGCCACGGTCTCCGGTTCTGAGCGTCTGCCGCAAATCAGGAGCACGTCTGCTTGCGGATAAGCCTGGCGATTTTCTTCAGTCGTCAGGACGCCCACACGGCGCGCGTCGTTTTTCTCATGAGTGACAAATTCCTGAATCCGTGTTTTGCCGGCTGGAACGAGATACATGGTCGCCTTGGGTGCGTAATGCTTGTATTTCATGCCAGGTGCTTTGGGGGTTTGATCAGAACGGACGAGTCCCGGGTCATCAATAACCGGGCCGATCACTTCCGTCAACTGCTCTTTTGAAATACCTCCCGGACGAAGAATGGTGACAGGGGTTGTCGTGCAATCAACGACTGTCGATTCAACGCCGACACCCGTTGGTCCACCATCCACTATACCGGCTATCTTTCCGTTCAAATCGCTAAACACATGCTCAGCCGTTGTCGGACTGGGTTTCCCAGAGGTATTGGCTGAAGGCGCGGCAATGGGTAATCCGCAGGCAAGCAGCAGCGCGCGCGCTACCGGATGACTCGGCATCCGCACAGCCACCGTAGAGAGCCCGGCTGTCACTGTGTCAGAGACTGTCCCGCGCGAAGGCAGGATAAGCGTCAGCGGGCCCGGCCAAAAAGTATCCATTAATTTTTTCGCCAACGGATTGATATCTGTGCAAATCTCGCGCACCTGCTCTTTTTCCGCCACATGGACAATCAGCGGATTATCGCTGGGACGTCCTTTTGCTGCATATATTTTATGCGCCGAATCGCTTAATTTGGCATTTCCGCCGAGTCCATAGACGGTCTCTGTTGGAAAAGCAACGACCTCGCCGCGCTGCAGGCAATCTGCCGCATCCAAAATCTGCGGATTCTTTGCCAGATTATCAGATTCCGGATCAACATGCCAAAGCTGTGTTTCTGCCATCGGTAGATGACCTCCCTCAATTGATTTTTTCGCTTAAAAAAACCGGGCAAAAGACGCCCGGTCCTTTGACTTGCAAGTACGCTCCGGAAACTCGCTTGCCGCGGGCAGTCTGAGAGCCTCCTCGGACAGGCACGAGTCTGCGGGGTCTCTCTTAGCCTGCTCTTCCCGCAGACGCCCTCGTCCATGCGCTTCCCTGCTCTATTTTTTATACTTTCTTATCTTTTTAAAAAGACCGGCTGCCCAGCCGGTCTATCCTGTCTTAATTATACACCATTTGACGCCAGACGTTTTGTGAAAGCTTATTCACTTAATCGCCCCCCATAATTTTGAAAAAAGATCGGCGACAAAAAAGTGAATTTTGACCTTCTCCGCTCCTTGCTGCGGCGTGCCGGAGCTTTCAGCCTGCGGAACATCCGAGCCATGCTGCTGAACCGCCTGTTTCTCTGCAGCACGCGCTTTTTTCTCGCTCTGCTGGATCTGCACTGAATTCTGATCGTTGTCTCCGGTTTCTGCTTGACTTTGCTCGCTGCGGTGTACATCCTGGTCTGCGGGTTTTCTTTGACTCTGTTCCTGACTGATCCCTGCCACCCCGGCGGTCTCTGCTGGCGCTCCTGTGGTCTGCTGAGTACGGACCGCTTCGCTGTTTGAGAAGTCAAGGAAGCAGAGCGGTGGGAACAACACACACCACCAGTTTGCGCCTTTTCCGTCTCCGAGGGTAATCACTAAGGCGTGATAATTGCCCGCCGGATAGACATAGTTGCCGTACATCTTGGTTGGAAAATTAGCCTTACCCAATTTTATATGAAATCTTTGATCCGCATGTGCACTTTTCAGTGTCTGCCGAACAATATTCTGAAGCTCGGGCATATGCGTGCGAATCGCTTTTTCCGCTTGATCCCGTGATTTCAGATTTTGTACCCACTGCGTGATATTCTGGTTGACGGCATCGCGCACCTGGCGTTTTACAGTCTGATCGACCGGTGAATCACTATCTGCGAGAATACGCAGCCGGATCGCATTCTGTGGAATCGGCCCCTTCACGTCAGCTTTTGTCGACTGACCTTGCCAAAAGAAAAATAAGAGTGCTAGATTAATAGTTAAAATAAGAAAGAGTGCTCCTGATCGTTTCATTTTCTCCGCCTCCATACCAGACATTCTGGTCAGGCTGACGGATAATTATACGAAGATGAACAATCTTTTTTATATCATACCGAAAAATAACGCAATCACTGCGTGCGCCAAGCCGCCACCACATTCCGATCAAAGCCGGCTAAATCCTTTTCAACGGCGACGGTCTCGATTTGGTTCGGATGACATTCGCGAATGATCCGGTTCACTGCAGCGCCCTGACCGGCACCGATCTCAAACAGCGCCAGAAAAAAGCGCCGCCGGCCAAAGAGGCTCGGCAGCCCTCGGACAATTTGCCGATAGGGATTGAGCCCATCCTCACCGCCGAAAAGGGCCAGATGCGGCTCATAATCTTTGACTGTGTCGTCGAGGTTGTCCATCTCTGAACGGGTAATATAGGGCGGGTTGGAAACGAGAATATCGAAAACATCGCCTTCAAGCGGGTCGATAAAATTCCCCTGACGGAAAGCGACAGCAGCGCCGAGCCGCGCAGCATTCTCGCGGGCGACCTCCAGTGCTTGTGCCGATAAGTCAACGGCGGTCAACTGCCATGAAGGATGTTCGAGTGCAAGTGTAATCGCAATAGCGCCGCTTCCAGTACCGATATCGCAAACCCTTAACGATTCATTCTTATCAAAAAAACGTTCCGCCCAAAGACCGGTGCGCCAAACGAGTTCTTCCGTTTCTGGCCGAGGAATCAGTACATTAGGCGTGACGCGGAAGCTGCGTCCGTAAAATGGGGCTTCGCCAAGCATATATTGAACCGGTGTTCCTTTAGATACATGCTGCTTCACCCGTTCCTTAAGCCAGCCCTCATCCGCGGCAGCAAGCGGTTCATGGAGATTGGCCAACAGGTCGGTTCGACTCAAACCCAGGCGAGATTCAAGCAGAATCTCGCCAATATTCTCATCTCGATGCGCAGTAGCAAGATAGGTGGCAGCCCACTTCAGGGCCTCGAACCGGTTCACCCGGCATCCGCCTGTGCCAATTTTTTCGCCTGGTCATTGAGAATCAGGGCATTGATGATTTCATCAAGTTTGCCGTCTAGTACCTGATCCAGCTGATGAACGGTTAAGCCAATCCGGTGATCGGTCACACGGTTTTGTGAAAAATTATACGTCCGGATTCGTTCAGATCGATCACCGGTGCCAACCGCGGATTTACGGCTGGAATCATATTTATCCTGCGCTTCTCGCCGATATTTATCGTAGACGCGCGCGCGCAGCACCTTCATTGCTTTTTCCTTATTTTTAATCTGAGAACGCTCTTCCTGGCAAGAGACCACAATACCGGTCGGCAGGTGTGTCAGCCGGATCGCCGACATCGTCGTGTTGACACTTTGACCACCTGGACCGCTTGAGGCGAAACGATCGACGCGGATGTCCTTGTCATTCAGTTCAACTTCGACTTCTTCCGCCTCAGGAAGCACGGCGACCGTCGCTGTCGAGGTATGCGTGCGTCCACCGGATTCCGTCTCGGGTACACGCTGGACACGATGAGCGCCGCTTTCATATTTAAGCTTGGAGTACGCGCCCTTGCCGTTAATCATACAGACAATTTCCTTATATCCGCCAATTTCTCCAGGACTGGCGTCAATGGTTTCTGTTCGCCAGTTCTGTTGCTCCGCGTAGCGTGTGTACATTCGAAACAAGTTGCCGGCAAACAGTGCCGCCTCATCGCCTCCGGCCGCGCTGCGAATTTCAAGGATGACATTCCGATCATCATTGGGATCCTTCGGAATCATCAGATGTTTCAGCTGTTCTTCCAACTGCGTGCGGGCATTCTCCAGCCGTGTGATCTCATCATGAACCATAGCCTTCATCCCGTCATCCAGCGGTTCATCCAGCATCGTTTTTGCTTCCTGCAATTCGCTTTCAGCCTCGCTGCGTTCCTGGTAAGTGGTCACAATATCCTGCAGATCCGACTGCTCCTTCGAATACTCACGAAGCTTCTTTGGATTCCGGATCACCTCTGGATCAGCGAGCAGTTGATTCAGTTTTTCGTAACGCTCAACTAATGTATGGAGTCGCTCAAACACGTCTTTCCACCTCCCAGACAGGCAGATTGATTCTCTGCCGCGCGTTATTTCCTTATTATTTATTATATCGGTCGCCGATTTGAGCGTCAAAGCCCGTCCCGCGGATCGACGCTCGCCCGGTTCTTTTCATTTTATGCCGATTCGCTCGCCGAAGTCCCCACATTTATCCGATCGGCGGATGACTGTAGCAATGGCGGCAAACAGGATAGTAGCTCTCATTACCGCCAATTTGAATCTGATCGCCGGTGTAGATCGGATGCCCTTCGCTGTCGATCCGCAGATTCATCGTCGCCTTGCGCTCGCAGAACCAGCAAATCGTTTTCATCTCTTCCAGTTTGTCCGCGTAGATTAACAGATATTTGCTGCCCTCGAATAATTCATTACGAAAGTCATTTTTCAATCCGAAGCTCATCACCGGAATCTGCAATTGATCGACAATTTTCGCTAGCTGCAGCACATGCGTTTTCGATAAGAACTGTGCTTCATCGACCAGTACGCAATGCGGCTTCGGTTTATAGCCGTCAACGATACAAAAAATATCGGTATCGGAAAAAATCGGAATCGCCGAGCGTTTGAAGCCAATCCGGCTGGAAATGGCACCGACTTCATCGCGATCATCAAGTCCTGAGGTGAACAGCAGAACTGATTTTCCTTGCTCTTCGTAATTATGAGCCACCTTAATAATTTCAATGGATTTACCGCTGTTCATTGCGCCATACTTGAAAAAAAGCTGTGCCATCCTGCTCTGTCCCCTTTTTCCTTGCCTGCCTTTTTATCCAGCTGACATGCACCTTTTAAAGTACAAAAACAGGCAGGAACATTCCCCTGCCTGCCGTCTATTTTTCAGTCGTTTGTCATTCCAGACATACAAAAACGGCTGATTTCACGCAGCGTTCGCAGAAAGTAGCCTTTCCGCGCCCCTTGGAAAGCGCCGTTTCTTTTTCTGAATGCTTGAATACACCTTATTTGAGGTTGTATTTCTGTTTGAATCGATCAACACGTCCGCCCTTGTCTGCGAATTTCTGGCGGCCTGTATAGAACGGGTGGGAATCAGAGCTGATTTCGACTGTGATTAGCGGATATTCGTTTCCGTCTTCCCATTGAACCGTCTGATTCGACTGCTTCGTCGAACCGCTCAGAAATTTAAAACCAGTACTCGCGTCCTGAAATACAACTTGGTGATAATCCGGATGGATACCTGATTTCATTTCATTCATCTCCTTTACGCCCTGATTATTCTTTCAAACCAGAGTCAGATTGCATAACACACAAATTTTATTATATCAGCCAGAAAAGAATTTGCAAGTGTCGTCCGCTGGTAATCACTCAATTTCAATGAGGACTTAGGAATGAAGCGCCCCGTTCTTTTCTTTGTCAAAGATATCAAAAAATTCCAGATTGTTTTTCGTTTCTCTAATTCGCTTATAGAAGTGTTCGACAAATTCAGCCGATTCATCCATCGTTTTACGCATCGTCCATAGTTTCTCAAGATGGTCGCTGTTAACCAGCAATTCTTCTTTACGCGTCCCGGAACGGCGGATATCGATCGCTGGGAAGATGCGGCGTTCAGCGAGCCGGCGATCCAGATGAAGCTCCATATTACCGGTACCCTTGAATTCTTCATAAATGACGTCATCCATCCGCGACCCGGTTTCGACCAGCGCGGTTGCCAAAATCGTCAGGCTGCCGCCCTCCTCTATATTGCGAGCAGCACCGAAGAATTTTTTCGGTTTGTGAAAGGCCGCCGGATCAATCCCACCGGACAATGTTCTGCCGCTTGGCGGAATGACCAGGTTATATGCACGGGCGAGACGTGTCAGACTATCCATCAGAATGATCACGTCGCGTTTTTGTTCAACAAGACGCATCGCCCGCTCGAGTACAAGTTCCGACACCTTCACATGGTTTTCCGGAACCTCGTCAAAAGTCGAGCTGACAACATCTCCTTTAACCGAGCGTTCGATGTCAGTCACTTCTTCGGGCCGTTCATCGACCAGTAGAACGATTAAGTCCGCATCCGGATAATTAATGCTGATGCTATTGGCGATTTCTTTTAACAGCGTGGTCTTTCCAGCTTTCGGCGGCGCGACAATTAGACCACGCTGACCGAAACCAACCGGCGAGATCATGTCGATGATTCGTGTGGAGAAGTTTTCCTGTTCGGTTTCCAGAATCATATGACGATTCGGATATAAAGGTGTCAGCGCTGGAAAATGCACCCGCTCCTTCGCTGTGTCCGGATTCTCACCATTGACGGCCTCGACACGCAGCAAACCAAAATAGCGTTCGTTTTCCTTAGGCGGCCGCACTTTCCCGGTGACCTTGTCGCCATTGCGCAAATCAAAGCGACGAATCTGCGAAGCGGAAATATAGATATCCTCAGAGCTTGGCGAATAATTAATCGGCCGCAAAAATCCAAAACCCTCAGAAGGAATAATTTCCAGAACACCTTCCATCAAAGAAAGGCCGTCCTGTTCCGCTTGCTTTTTCATAATCGCAAAGATCAATTCGCGCTTTGTCAGCTTACTATAATAAGAAACTTTGTATTCCTTTGCATGCTCATACAGTTCTTTCAGTTTCATATTTTCTAATTCTGCTAAAGTTACAGCCATTCTGCCACCACATTTCTGTTAAATTTATCTATATCAATTATTTTTGAAAGCACATTCATTAATGGAGTCTCCATTAAAAATCGATAATCATTAAAATTCTACGCAACGAATTAAGATTGATCCTGATCTTTCGGTTTGGGTTTTTATCTAGAAAGCGCACGGAATGTGCTGTGAAGAAAACAGAAGATCTGTACATGAGTTTGATTCCGCTGTCCATTGCTCCAAGAGGGAAGAGAATAGACAAGTCAAGCAATGATGTCTGTCATAAGTCGGGAGAATCAAAGACTTAAATCCATGACTAATGAATCTATATTATTTTTAGCATATTATGCCCAAAATATCAACTCTTATCTTGGATTTGATCAAAAAAAGATCATAAAGTTTCACTGTCCAACAAGATTCTCACAGATAGGGCGTTTTAAAGCCTCCTTAATTTCTTCGAGCGTAATAAGCTTACGCTCTCTTTCAATAAGTTATACCCTTTTTAAAAATTTTCCTAATCATCCATTGGAGCCCTGCCGCCTCGCCGAGATGCAAGAACAGTCCCGGCATCCCTTCTGCTGCTCACACAAAAAGAGACTCCGTTATCGGAATCTCACCTCTTGGACTTCAATCAAAGACCCTGTTTGCGCAGATCCTCGTGCTGCTCTTCATCATCAACGGATTCACGCCAAACATGAGCACCGATATTACTTAACTTCTCCATCAGGTGGTCATAGCCGCGATCAATATGACCGACGCCGGTGATCTCAGTCACCCCGCGCGCAATTAAGCCGGCAATGACAAGTGAAGCCCCTGCACGCAAATCCGTCGCCCGTACTTTGGTGCCCTCAAGTTGTGTCGAACCGGTGAGGATCGCCGAGCGGCCCTCAACCTTAACATTTGCTCCCATTCGTCGCAGTTCATCGATATGTTTAAAACGCGCACCATAAATCGTATCCGTGATCAAGCTCGTACCATCCGCCTGAGTCAGTAAACTCGTCAGCGGCTGCTGCAAATCGGTCGGAAAACCCGGGTAAACCAAGGTTTTAATGTCCACACTTTTGAGCCGATTCACATTCCGTGAAACGAGCATCTGATCCTCGCCGCTCTGAACATCGACGCCCATTTCACGCAGCTTTGCCGTCAGCGACTCCAAGTGCTGGGGAATCACATTGTCAATCAGCAGATCACGGCCTTCTGCGGCACCAATAATCATAAACGTCCCCGCCTCAATCCGATCCGGAATAATCATATGACGGCAGCCATGCAGATGATTAACTCCTTCAATGCGGATAACGTCGGTCCCTGCTCCCTTAATTTTCGCGCCCATACTCGTCAAAAGGGTAGCCACATCGATAATTTCCGGCTCTTTGGCCGCATTCTCAATGATCGTCTGTCCTTTCGCGCGCACGGCAGCAAGCATGATATTAATCGTCGCGCCGACACTGACAACATCCAAATAAATCTGAGCTCCATGCAGATGATTCGCCCGCAGATAAATGGCACCGCGTTCGTTTGTGACCTTGGCACCAAGCGCTTCAAAACCTTTGATGTGCTGATCAATCGGCCGCGGGCCCAGATTACAGCCGCCGGGTAAGCCAATCACTGCCTGATGGAAGCGGCCGAGCATCGCGCCCATCAAATAATAAGAAGCGCGCAGTTTTTTAACCGATCCATTAGGCAGTGGCATGTCGACCATATTTCTCGGATCGACAACCAGAGTATGATCCTCAAAATTTATTTTACCGCCGATTTCCTGCAAGAGACGGCAAAGTATCCGCACATCCGAGATATCCGGAAGCATGTCAATCGTAACAGGTGAATCTGCAAGTATCGTCGCGGGAATGAGTGCCACTGCGCTGTTCTTTGCACCGCTGATTTGTACCGTGCCGTTCAGTCTATGGCCGCCCTCTATGAGTAATTTTTCCATGTTCAGAATACTTCCTTTTCCTTGCGATCGTCAAAGTTCTGTCTAGAATGCAATCGTCATCAGAACCTGAGATCAGTCTATGTACGAATGGATGCAATTTTGCTTCTTTTATTTGTTCATCGCCGATCCTGAATGCTGGCTCTCCTTCACGGATAAGAACCGAATATTTGAAAAAACGTATAATCTAGGGAGCCTATCCGTCTGCATAAAAAATAAGACAAACAGGTCGCTCGCCGCCAGAAATTCAGTATACGCACCAAAGCCGCACATTTTCAGCACGCTTTTTCCAGGCTACATCCTATTACGTATCTCATTTTAGTATACCATATTCGCAACCTTGCTCGCCTTATTTTTACAAAGCTTTAATAGCCGCGGACGTTCATCAGCTGCTTATGCTCACGAATTCCCGTTTTCTAAAGGCAGTTGCCGATGGATCACCGTAAGCAGCTTCTCGATATCAAACGGTTTGGAGAAATAAGCAATCGCCCCGTTTTTCTTAGCCTCGCGAATCATTTGATCGTCCCCGTAAGCCGTCATGATCATGACTTTGATCTCAGGATTTATCTCTTTTATTTTTTTTAAAATATCGACTCCGTTCATTCCAGGGATACGCATATCGACTAAAGCAAGACCCGGCCTCTTTTCTCTAACGAATTCCAGCGCCTGTTGTCCGGTGGAAGCCAGCAACGCCTCCAGACCCTCTTTCTTCAAAATCTCGTTGAGCAGCAATCGAATACCGTATTGGTCATCAACGACCAGTACGCGCTTCCAAAATTGTCCAGCAGACTCCTCTTGTTGATTGGACATAAGGATCCTCTCCTTCAATAAAACTTTCTTCTAGTTTACAACATTTTTGTCTAAAAGAAGATTTTCTACATCCCGCCGCTCGATTCCTGCACGTTTTGGTAAATAATAAGTAAAAACCCGCTGACCTCTGTGCGGGCCCGCGGGTTCAAAACATTTATTTAGCTTTCTTTGTTGACGTTTAACGACGCATGGACAAAGTCGCGGAAAAGCGGCTCCGGATGTGTTGGACGCGATTTGAATTCCGGGTGAAATTGGCAGGCAACGAACCACGGATGATCGGCGAGTTCAATCATTTCGATCAGATGGTTATCCGGACTGACTCCTGAGAATATCAAACCGTGTTCTTTCATTGGCTTGCGATATTGATTATTGAATTCATAACGATGGCGATGCCGCTGATAAATAATTTCTTTGTCATAAGCAGCAAATGCCTTTGTATTCGGATGCAGTTTGCAAGGATAAAGGCCGAGGCGCTGCGTCCCGCCCAAATCCTCGACATCTTTCTGCTCCGGCAGAAGGTCAATAATTGGATCGGCTGATTCGCTATTGAATTCCGCAGAATCTGCACCGGCAAGTCCCATCACATGGCGGGCAAATTCGATCGTTGCCAGCTGCATGCCTAGGCAGATCCCGAAAAACGGAATTTTGTTTTCACGAGCATATTGGATCGCGAGTATCTTCCCTTCGATCCCGCGATCGCCGAATCCGCCGGGTACAAGGATTCCCTGAACATCTTTTAATGTCTCATTGACATTATCCGGGAGCAGATCCTCGGAATTAATATATTGCACATGCACTTCTGCTTCAAAATTATAGCCGCCGTGCTTTAAGGCCTCGACAACAGAAATATAAGCGTCCTGCAGCTCAACGTATTTTCCGACCAGACCGATTTTTACCTGACGCTTCGGATGGAGCACCTTATCCACCAGATTATGCCACTGACTCATGTCAGCCTCGCCGGTCGGCAGATGCAGCTTTTCGCAGACAATGTCATCCAGATTCTGATCCTGAAGCTGGAGCGGAACCTGATATAACGTCTCCGCGTCACGTGCCTCAATCACTGCTTCTTTGTCAATATCGCAAAACAATGCAATCTTGTCTTTCATTTCCTGTGGAACCGGGAATTCCGTACGGACAACAATCACATTCGGCTGGATGCCGAGGCTGCGCAATTCTTTGACGCTGTGCTGAGTGGGTTTCGTCTTCATCTCTCCGGCAGCTCGCAGATACGGAATCAGCGTGCAGTGGATGTACAAGACATTCTCCAGACCGACATCACTTTTAATCTGCCGAATCGCTTCCAGAAAAGGGAGACTTTCAATATCGCCAACCGTACCCCCGATTTCGGTAATCACCACATCTGCACCGGTCGTTTTGCCGGCACGGAAGACGCGATCTTTGATTTCGTTGGTAATATGGGGGATAACCTGCACCGTCCGCCCCAGATAATCGCCGCGGCGCTCCTTTTTCAGCACAGTGGAATAAATTTTCCCAGTCGTGACATTACTGTTCTTATTCAGATTAATGTCAATAAACCGTTCATAATGTCCCAGATCGAGATCGGTTTCTGCACCATCGTCCGTGACGAAGACCTCGCCATGCTGATAGGGGCTCATCGTCCCTGGATCGACATTAATATAGGGATCAAATTTCTGAATCGTCACACGCAGTCCTCTGTTTTTCAACAACCGTCCAAGCGAAGCCGCTGTAATTCCTTTTCCTAATGAGGACACAACGCCTCCGGTTACAAAGATATACTTCGTCATCCTTAACTTTATCCCCCTTATGCACATGCAGTTTTGCGCTGGTATCGCCCGGAAACCCGCCTTCTTTTGAAGCTTTTGCTGGCTTCTCTTCCGTACTTTCGACAAATTTCGCCGATCGCACATGGCAAGAATCAGACCGTTCACTTATTCATAATAAAAAAAGCGAGACCCTCTCCTTTACGGGAGGGCTCACTTTTGTTTCCGAAAAAATTACTCTCATAGCCCTTTGCAATTCTAACAAACTTAGCGAAGCGGATCAAGAGTCCTTTTCTGGAAAAAAACAGGTTCTTTCTATTTTGAAGAGAGCGCACGAAGCTCGCGGCGCATCTCCGGTCAATCATTGTTCCTCGTCATCACTCACATCAGCGTTTTTACGAATCCGTTTGATATCATCGTTGCCGTCATCATAATCGTCTTCATCCGGATCATCTGCCAGCACTTCATCCACATCTTCATCGTCGAGATCCTCTTCATCGACATCATCATAATCATCAAACCCGTCTTCGGCAATCTTATTACGACGATGTGTGGAATCGCCAAGTGTTTTAGCGACGTCATCTTCACGCTGTTCGAGCGGATACCAATTACGCAGCGCCCAGAGATTGTGGCCGACGCTCAGGAAACGGCCATCGAGCGAAAGCGTTGTATAGAGACGAGCAAACGTCTCGCCGTTATCCGCCTCAATTTCGCCGTCTTTGAATACAAGATCGGCCAGTTCGTAAAATGTTCTCGGTTCCTTTTCACTTTTCAACAATATATCATACAATTGATCCACTTTAGACCTTTCAATCGCGTGTTCTGCCACTGGAAACATCCTTTCCTTCCGATGCCGCTTATATCAATGAAATCCTTCCGGCCGTTCTCTTTTTTTATCTCGTCGCATCTTGACCCTGCCTGCCCCTAGAACCCTATCTAGCAAGCCGTGGTGTCCATTAGAAAAACGCTGCTCTTGTCTAATAAAAAAAGGAAGGCACATTAAAGGTCATTGTAAGGTTATTCTCTAAATACAATAATCGGTTTTTAACTGAAAATCAAGCCCCAACTACGAATATTCGTGCATTTCCGGCAGCCGGATGCCCAATTATGAAATCGCCAAGTGAAGGCAAATTCACGAGAGGTACGATATCCGATTGCGAACCTGCACGGAGAAGGCAGCTGGGTCGAGTGAAGAAGGGCCGGCCGAGTCGCCGAATTTTTCCATTATCGACAAAACGCAACTGCTCCATTCTTTTTTAATAAAAAATTTTTGGACGCCGATACGCAGCGGCCAATAGGGTTATATTATAATTAAGCAATATAACGTCCCGACTGGAGGCTCTGCGCCGATGCATTTGTTCTTGATTCTTTTACTGTCCCTAATTGTGCTGATTCTCTTGTTCATTGCCGGAATCTGGCTGGATATTGCCTGCGGACTGCGCTTCAGGCACCCCCTGCTTCCGAAAAACAAGCTCTCGCGCAGTTTTAACGAGCTGCGTTATTTTCTTTATGGGCGTGATTTGTTTCGCGATATGCGGCAGTCGATAGACGCAGCCCGGCAGCACATTCATCTTTCTTTTTTTATTTTCAAGGCAGACGAAGTCGGGAATGAATGGCTCGAGCTTTTGAAAAAAAAAGCAGAAGAAGGAGTCGATGTGCGTTTACTTGTCGATTATTTTAACAAAAGAGGCCTGCGAAAAAAATTGAATGGTCTCGCTGCAGCCGGTGTCCAGATTGCTTTTACGGGCAAGCCCCGATTTCCCTTCACTTTTTACTATTTAAATCGGCGAAATCATCGGAAAATCATGGTTATCGACGGGCAAGTCGGCTACTTTGGCGGTTTTAATGTCAGTCGCGATTACGTCAGCAAAAACGTGGAAATGGGCAACTGGCATGATAACCATGTCCGTTTGGAAGGCAAGGGTGTCGCGGTACTTCAGGAATTATTTCTCGCCGATTGGCAAACAGCCACGGGCAAAGTTCTGCCACGTACAGGTCTTTTTCCAGAACTAAATGACGGCTCCGCAGCGCTGGATTTAATTGGCACAAATGCCAACCAGGTCGAGAAACTTTTTGCCGATGAATTATCCAAGGCCCGCCGCTCGATCATTATTGGTTCTCCCTATTTTATTCCCAGCCGGAAATTGTTGCAGATCCTGCTTGAGCAGCTCACCCGCGGCGTCGAGCTGACGATTATTCTGCCGATGAAGCGAGATCACGCGATGGTCAAGCCTGCTTCCTATTCTTATCTACAGCCGTTGCTCGAAAAGGGAGCCCACGTCTTTCACTTTTATCAGGGCTTTTACCATTCAAAAGTATTTGTCGTCGACCAGAGGCGGTGTTATCTCGGGACCGCCAATTTCGACCAGCGCAGCTTCTTCTGGAATGACGAGCTGCTCGGTTTCTCCGAGGATCCTGCCTTAGTAAAAAAAGTCATCCTGCAACTGAACCATGAAGTGTACGAGTGTTCCGTCCCGGTCAAGCTCGAAGATCTGCGGCACCGTTCTTGGATCGACCGGCTAAAAACGGCTGGTTCGCTCCTATTCAGCCGTTTTCTGTGACCATATTCAGGGGAAAGGCATTGTTTAGGCGCTCTAACTCGTTTCAGTTTAAGTTTCTCGCGTGATCCGGTTCGACTTTCACGCGGTTAGGTCTAACTTTTTACGGATTAGGTCTAACCTTGTGTATTAGGTCTAATTTTTCCGCGTTTCGGTTCGACTTTTCGTCGTTTCGGTTCAACCTCCGAATTTCGGTTCGACTTTTCCGCGTTTCGGTTCAACTTTCATGTAGTTGGGTCTAACTTTTTGCGAATTAGGTCTAACCTTGTGTATTAGGTCTAAGTTTTCCGCGTTTCGGTCTAATTTTCATGTGTTTGGGTCTAACTTTTTGCGGATTAGGTCTAACCTCGTGTGTTAGGTCTAAGCTTTCCGCGCTTCGGTCTAACTTTCATGCGGTTGGGTCTAACTTTTTACGGATTAGGTCTAACCTTGTGTATTAGGTCTAATTTTTCCGCGTTTCGGTTCAACTTTTCGTCGTTTCGGTTCAACCTCCGAATTTCGGTTCAACTTTTGCGTAATTCGGTTCAACTTTTCATCGTTTCGGTTCAACTTTTCATAGTTTCGGTTCAACTTCCTGAATTCGGTTCGACTATTGCGTAATTCGGTTCAACTTCCGAATTTCGGTTCGACTTTTGCGTGATTCAGTTCAACTTTTTCATGTTTCATTAGTTCTGTCTAATTTTTTGTACTTCGCGCTCATTCTCATTTTTTGCCTTTTGCCTTTTGCGTTTTTGCGTTTTTGCCTTTTGCTTTTTGCCTTTTGCGTTTTTGCGCTTTGCCTTTTGCCTTTTGCTCTTGCTCGATCAGTTAAGGCCTTCCGCATATTGTACATTTGTGTAGCGCTTTTATTTTTGGACATCAAAAAGGCTGCTCACTTCGCCTACGTGAGCAGTCTCAAATGTTGTTATTTTACATTTTTTCCGGAGCGTGGACGCCGATCAGGCTCATGCCGTTTTTCAAGGTGATACGCACGGCCTTCATTAAAGCGACGCGCGCTTCGCTGAGCGGGAGATTATTTTCGTCCAGCACTTTTTCTGCATTATAAAAACTGTGCAGCGCAGAAGCTAGGTCGAACAAATAGGAAGGAATATGCTGAATCGCCAATTTTGCGGCACTTTCAGCAATGACTTCCGGAAATTCGCCTAGTTTTTTAAGCAATGCAATTTCTTTCTCGCCGGAGAGCAGACTCAGATCGAGCGATGCCTGATCGCCTGTTTCGAAATCCCCGGCACGTTTCAGCATGCTCGAAATGCGCGCATAGGCGTATTGGACATAGTAAACCGGATTTTCGTTGGAATGCGAGAGGGCTAGATCCAAATCAAAATCGAGATGGCTGTCCGAGCTGCGCATGGCGAAAAAGTAACGTGCCGCATCGACACCGACATCGTCCATTAATTCGCGCATCGTCACTGCTTTGCCCGTCCGCTTGCTCATTTTGACTTTCTCGCCATCTTTAAATAGATTGACAAGCTGGATGATCTCGACGACGAGCTGACCCGGATCATAGCCGAGAGCCTGCATCGCCGCCTTCATCCGCGGCACATAGCCATGGTGATCGGCACCGAGCACGTCAATCAACTCGTCATACCCGCGTTCGAACTTATCCTTATGATAGGAAATATCCGGCGTGAAATAGGTATAACTGCCATCTGATTTGACGAGGACGCGATCTTTGTCGTCACCGTATTCCGTCGTTTTCAGCCAAAGCGCATTATCCTTTTCAAAAGTTTTGCCTTTATTTTTGAGCAGGTCCAATGCCGCTTCCACTTTTCCCGTTTCATAAAGCGACCGTTCCGAATACCAGACGTCGAACACAACACCAAAGTCAGCGAGATCTTTTTTAATATCGCTCATCAGATGCTCGACACCATACTTCCGGAAAAAGCGCAACCGCTCATCATCCGATTGAGACAAGAGCGAATCGCCGTACTTTTCAACCAGCTGCTTCGCAAGGGCAATGATATCCTTGCCATGATAGCCATTTTCCGGAATCTCGGCATCGCGGCCCAATTCCTGCAGATAGCGAGATTCAAGTGAAATCGCCAGATTCGAAATCTGGTTGCCGCCGTCATTAATATAATATTCCGGGCTTGCCTGATAGCCCGCCTTATTCAGCAAGCGACAGAGTGTGTCACCGACCGCCGCGCCACGCGCGTGACCGAGGTGCAAATTCCCAGTTGGATTCGCCGAAACAAATTCAACGAGAATCTTCTTGCCTTTGCCGCTATCTGAGGTTCCATAAGAATCGCCGGCCTCGATGATCGCCGGGATCAGGTTGGTCAAATATTGGTTATCGAGAAAAAAATTAATAAATCCGGGTCCGGCAATCTCGATTTCGCGGATATGCCCCTTCTCTTTATCAAAACTGGCAACCAGTTTCTCAGCGATCTTACGCGGCGCCATCCGAGCAATTCGTGCCAGCTGCATCGCCATATTGGTCGCAAAGTCACCGTGTGCTTTCTCTTTTGGTGCCTCAAGGACGACATCCGGAATTTGTTCTTCCTCCGCGAGACCTGCCTTGACGACCGACTGCTTGATTTCCTCTTTCAATTGTTCTTTCACTTGCTCGACAATAGTCATCTTTTACCCTCCAAAATTGCACGAACCACTTGTTTTGCCTCTGCGGCCCTCTGATCAAAATTCTAGTCTATTCAAACGCAATGCGCATCGTTTCCTAAAAATCAAAAATCTGCTGATTCATCTAAGCAGGAAAACGTAAAAGTCATGTGAAAGCGGCCGACCCGCTCCTTCTGCAAGGTCAAATCATAGATTAAGCGCGCTTCGCCTCGGCCTGTTTCAGCATCCCAGCTCGATTGGATCTGCCGCGCCAGAGCTTCCATCGGCAGTTCGCCGAGCGGACTGCCGTATTGTCCGCTTCGCACGGCTCCGATGGTCAATGGCTGATGCAGCGGCAGGACCCCTTTGCGCTGAATCAAGGCTTCATTTTTCCCCAGCTTAATCGAATAATCAAGCGAACCCGCCTCATCGACCGTGTCGCTGAAAAGCAGGTAGAGACCGCCCTTGCCCTCAGCAATTCGGCCTCGGACCACGACGGACCGCGGGGGATTGTTCGATTCGTTCGATTGAGCGGCATTCTCTAGACGACTGGTAAAAATAATTTTCGCCGGATGAACCTGCATGCGCCTCGCCCCCTCCAAAAAACCTGACCGATTCTGCAGCCTGACAGATCCATACTTATAATACTATAAAATATTGCGGATCATCGGGCAAGAGAGAAGCCGCTTTTTTTCTTGTTTTTGCGGCATATTTTTTTAAAAGAGGAAATTTCGACTGTTTTTTTCAACAGTCCGTCGCCTTTCAATAATCTTTTTTCTAGCATTGACTGATCGCGGCCAGATTAAGCCTCTTTTTTTCGCGGGTTTAGAAAAAGCATGCCTGTCACATAATAAACGATAAGAAAAAGCGATCGGCTGCCTGTTTTTTTATGAGTGTTAGTCGGATTCGACAAGTGCTCGCCCTTCCTGATGAGGAGGTTTCTGACATGGATTTTAATCAGCGTATCAATCATTTTAAAAAAATATTTTTCTATTGGGGCCTGCGAATCGGAGCCTGTCTGTCTACCGCCCTGCTTCTTGGGATTGGCGGTTTGTTTCTCGCGGCCAGGCTTGCCGGTCCACTAAATCTTCCAGCGGCGCGTCCCGCGATCTTCTATGATGATCGCGGCCAAGTGATTGGCAAATGGGAGGAAAATCAGCGGAAATGGGTGCCCGTCCGAAAAATGGCACCTTCGATCAAAATGGCTACACTGGCCATTGAGGATCGGCGATTTTTCCAACATCATGGCTTCGATTTGCGGCGAATTGCCGGTTCCGCTCTAGTGGATCTGCGCAGTTTATCCAAGGCCCAGGGGGCAAGCACCATCACGATGCAATATGCGAAAAATCTTTTTTTAACGAATAATAAGACCTGGATGCGCAAGAGTGAGGAAATGTTTTACACGATGCGTCTGGAAATGAATGAGTCGAAAAAGCAGATTCTCGAAGGCTATCTCAATACAATCTATTATGGGCACGGGGCATACGGTATCGAAGCGGCTTCAGAATTATATTTTAATAAAAAAGCGAGTGACCTGACGCTGGCCGAATCGAGCCTGCTGGCCGGCATTCCGAATGGGCCGAGCCTCTATTCGCCCTATCTTCATTTTAAACTGGCGAAGGAGCGGCAGAAAGTGGTACTGCACATGATGGTTGCGAGCGGTGATTTAACGAAGCGGCAGGCAGCCACAGTCTACAAGGAACCGCTAAGTCTTGCCGCGCCGAAAAAGCAAAGCAGCGAACGGGCGCCTTATTTTCAAGATGCGGTCCGCAGTGAATTGCTCCATCGGCTGCATCTTTCGCAAAAGCAATTGAATTCCGGTGGTCTAAAAATCAATACAACTCTAGATGCGGAGTCGCAACAGACAGCCGAATTTTGGGTCCGTCATACGATTCCGTCTCAATCAAAGATACAGACTGCGATGATTGCTCTCGACCCGAAGACGGGCGGCGTTGTCGCCATGGTCGGTGGCCGAAACTATCAGGCCAGTGCCTATAATCGAGCCGTTTCTGCTCGGCGCGCTCCAGGTTCATCATTCAAGCCCTTTCTGTATTACGCGGCGCTGCGCAGTGGTTTCACTCCGGCAACGCGGCTGAAAAGTGCCCCAACGGCCTTTACCTTCGATGACGGACATGGCAGCTATCAACCGAATAATTTTGGCGGCTATTATGCCGATGCACCGATCACGATGGCTCAGGCGCTGGCTCTTTCCGACAATATTTTTGCGGTTAAAACACATCTGGCAATCGGTATGAATCAGCTGGTGAATGCCGCGAAAAAAGCGGGAATCACCAGTCCACTGGCACCGATTCCATCGCTCGCCCTCGGTTCAAAGCCGGTCAGCGTCCTAGAGTTGGCCCGCGGCTACGCAACTCTGGCGAATGACGGCGCACGGATCCAGACGAATTTAATCACGAAAGTCACGAACAGTAAAGGTAAAGTTCTCTATCAATGGCATCCCAATAAAAAACAGGTGCTGAATAAGAAATCGACATTTGTCCTGTCGCAGATGATGACGGGTATTTTTGACAAGCGCCTGGACGGCTATACGAAGGTCACCGGTACGCAGGTCGCGAGCCGGCTGACGCATAAAATTGCCGCCAAAACCGGATCGACATCGACCGACAGCTGGATGGCAGGATTCACTCCGGATCTGGTCACCGCCGTTTGGGTCGGCTATGACAAGGGCGAGACAATCAGCACCTATCCGGATACCGGCTATGCCAAGGATATCTGGTCACATTTCATGGAATCCGCCCTCGAGGGGAAGCCGAAAAATACGTTCAAAGCACCAAAAGGCGTCGTTAAAGTCAAAATTGATCCGAAAACTGGGTTGCTCGCCGACCGCGATTATCCAGGACGTCCAACCTATTTTGTCAAAGGGACTGAGCCGACACGCTTCTTCAACGGAACCAAAAGAGCGCCATCACTCAATCATTCAAAAGAAGGCGGATTCAAAAAATTTATTGAGCACTTCTTCCACTGGGGACATTGATCTTACGTTCGAAGTCCAATTTCAATGCTTGAGCTCGGCTTTGAGAAGCAGGGTTCGGATTCTCGTGACGCTGCTTCGAAATCCGGCGAAAAAGTAGCGGCCAGCGGAATTTGAGTGGTGCTGGTGCTGGTGCTAGTGCTAGTGCTAGTGCTAGTGCTAGTGCTAGTGCTAGTGCTAGTGCTAGTGCTAGTGCTAGTGCTAGTGCTAGTGCTGGAATATTATGGTATTATTTTATGCAAAATGCAATCCATTCCTGATGAAAAACAATTCATCGTATGAAAAGATTGACCCAAATTCGGAAGTTGAACCGAATTCACGAAGTTGAACCGAATCTAAGAAAAGTCGCTTCGCAAGCAAGACTTTTCTTCTCCCTCTATTGATCCCGCAATAAATCGAAAGGAATCTGCTTCGATCTGTCGAATGCAGATTCCTTTTTTGCTTAATGAAAATTATTTTCATCTTATAAATTGCTTTTCTCTACCCTTTTTTCATGGTTTCTCTTATACTGAAGTTCGTTAAGCTATTGAAAGGGTGTATGACGATGATCTTGATTTTTCTAATCGGCGGATTGCTTGCCGGAACGAGTGTTCCGATTCAGACCTCGATCAATTCCCGGCTTGGGCAGAAGGTTACTTCACCGTTTCTCGCTTCAACCATTTCTTTTTTTATCGGTACGCTGACTCTCATCGTGCTGACTTTAATTATTGACCATGGAATTGGCATTCCGCTCAGCACCTTCCATTCCAGCCCTTGGTGGATATGGACGGGCGGTTTATTGGGTGTCTGTTATCTGACGAGCAATATTTTGCTCTTGCCGAGATTGGGTGCCGCATTGACTGTCGTCGTGACGCTGTGCGGACAGATGATCATGGCTATCGCCATCGACCAGTTCGGTTGGTTCAGCGTCCCTGTCCATGAAATTAATCTGCCGCGGCTGCTGGGCATCGTCTGCATGCTTTTCGGCGTTTTTTTAATGAAAAAATTTTGAAAGCAGGGGGAATCTGACATGAGCAAAAAAAGTTTACATCTGACGGCTTTGTTTCTGCTCTGGGGACTGGCTGCAGGAATGGTTTCTCCCGTTCAGACTGCAGTGAATGGGCGCCTGCGGATTGCCGTTGCTTCACCGTTTCTCGCTTCCATGATTTCGTTTTCGACAGGTACCCTGTTTCTGATTTTGATCACGCTGATTATTGATCACCGGCTAAGTTTCAAACGCAGCGTGATCCGCGAATCGCATTGGTGGCTGTGGATCGGCGGACCGCTTGGCGTCATTTTTGTCACGTCAAATATTCTGCTACTACCAAAATTGGGTGCTGAGCTGACGGTTGTCGCTGTACTCTGCGGGCAAATGCTGATCGCACTCGTTATCGATCATTTCGGCTGGTTCAGCGTGCCGCAGCACAAGATCAACTGGCAGCGACTGATCGGTATGGTTTTCATGATTGCCGGAATCCTATTAATCCAGCGCTTTTAAGCCTCGAGCTGCGCTTTAATTTCCGGGTTGGCCCGCTCCCATTGTTCCGGCGCCGCCTTTTGCAGATAATCGCGCAGTACTTTTTTTGACGGGGCATCCATTTCACTCAGCCATACCTTTCCTTTCAATGCTTTCTCCATCCTCGTAACATGTTCGGCAAGTATTTTATAGCCCCGGCGAATTTCACGATTAATGACCATTTCGCAAGCTGCCGCGCCATCGTAATACGGGCCCTCTTTGGTCACCTGCGTATTCACCCAGACCAGCCAATATTTCTTGCCACCGCCTGCGAGATCGGCTTTATTCGTCGAAAAACGGATGCGCCGTTCAACATCACTGCGAGCATGCATCGCACCCATATCGACCTGCGCGGTACCTGCCTCGACATCAATGATAATCGGCGACATATTGTCGAGGTTGACGAGTCCGGCACCAAAGCCGCCATGTCCCTTGGTTGCATCGCCTTTTATGATATTGAAACCTGATTTTTTCTCATCCTGATGAAAAATATCCATTTTAGATCACTCTCCACACTCAATCTGCATTTCCTCTGTATTTTACCATAGGTGCCTCTGGGAAAGCTCGCGCGGCCTCCAGACAAGGCGGAAAGCGGAACAAATTTGCTAAAATAGTCAGCAACGCTTATTCTGAATATAGTATTTGTTCTTTTGGGGGATTTTTCGCTTATGATTTTGATTCAATGTATTGAAAATGTCTATGGGGAGACTGTTGACGTCGGAACAGATTCTCTAGAGGAACGGCTGCTTTTTAAATTGGATCACTTCTACATCGCCGATCAAGATGAAGACGGACATCTGATCACTCAAGATGAGGAAGGAGAGCCGCATATCATTGCTGACAATCACGAACTACTCAGTGCAGATTCGTGGTTCAGCGATCATTTTAAGCTCGCCTGAACATGAAAAATGGAAGAAATGATTGTCTGCCAGAGGGATTAGATGAGCGAAATTGCTTATGAAATAGGCAGACAAATTCATATTTTATCCCAGTCATTCGAGGCTAGGAGAAACAATCACATCGAATCTCGATGAAATTTAAGATGCGCCACGGGGGTCCATGAATTGAACGATTGATATGCAGCAGACTGCCTTAGCTAGGCAGCCTGCTTTTATTGTCAATAGCTTTTGCTTTGGATTCGGGTTTGGATGATAGCAAATTGTTTGTATTTGCCGTCCAATTCCTCTACACTCAAAACTAGATGAACAGACCTATAGCCCACTTGGCAGAAGCGACGTGCAAAATTTTTTTCTTGATCAAGAAGTCATTTTGATCGCGTCAAAGAATACACTTAAACAGGCAAATACCTGATAGACGCACTGCTTCCCTATTTTTTGTCCGGAGGCAGCAGCGATTGATGTTTATTTTAAATGATGAAAGCAGAGGTTAGAAACCATGTCTGATTTTAAAGAGATGGCCGCTCCTTTTCTTCCGGTACATGGCCGTTTCGGCCTTGAACGAGAGAATCTGCGTGTGACCGCGGATGGAGCGCTTGCGATGACACCTCATCCTGAAGCCTTCGGGAGTAAGCTGATGAATCCGCGAATTACCACCGATTTTTCGGAGAGCCAAGTGGAATTAATTACGCCGATTTCATCCAGCCTGGAGGCTTTGATCGAACAATTGGACGTGGAGACTCGAACCGTATACAGCGGCCTGAGCGCGGATGAATGGCTATGGCCGTTGAGCAGCCTTCCGGAAACGCTGCCAGCGGATGAAGCGATTCCAATCGCTGATTTTGGGCCGTTCGGAAAGGATAAGACGGACTACCGCCATTATCTGGCAAAAAAATACGGGCGGCGGCGTCAGCTTTATTGCGGTATCCATTTAAATTTTTCGTTTGATAAAGGAGAACTGAACCGTTTTCTGCCCTCTCAGGACGAGCAAAATACATTTTATCTGAAACTCGCGGCTAATTTGATGCGCTATCGTTTCTTCCTTGTCCATTTACTGGCGGCGAGTCCGGCGCATTCAGGCGGCAACCATTATTGCTCAATCCGGCTAGGTGCGGAAGGCTACAGAAATAAGGAAATCATCTATCCGGACTATTCAACGGTAGAGGGGTATCTGGCATCCATCCATGATGCCGTCAAGCAAGGACTCTTGGAAGGGCCACGCGAGCTTTACCAGCATGTTCGGATCAAGGGCCCGGGGTTTGATGATCTGAGTAACGAAGTCAAGGCAAATCGCATCGAGCTGCGCATTCCCGATTTAAATCCTTTTTACTTCAGCGGTCTGAATCCTGCCGATTTACGACTCATGCATCTCTACTTGCTCTGGGCGGCGACGCAGACGGAGGAGTTGCCGTTCGACCGGCAGGCGCAGAAGGCCGCTGATCGGCTTTCCGATCTGGCGGCATTGACTCAGGTGTCGTCGTCATTCGCCGGAAACATGGAACTGATGTTTCAGCAGCTTGATCGCTTTGTCCGCGACTATTCTCTCCCCGATGCCTTCGCAGTAGCGCTAGCTGAGGCGCGGGATAGATGGCTTCATCCGGAAAAAAGCTATGCCGCGCGAATTGAAGCCTGTTATCAGGAAAAAGGCGAGCTCTCCGCCGCACTCGATTGGGCGCAGCAAGCGAGGATCCACTTTTCGGGGACATTGAACGATTGGCCACGGTAATACAGCGGAGCAAATGAAAATAGGTAGTTACACAAGATGTTTTGATGTGCAAACAGACTTCTCATAATTTCATCGTTTATTTCACAATACATCGCATATAAAAATCAGGAATGTATGAATTAATATCGGCTGCGGCTAATAGGAATGATTTAACTTTTTATACCTTAAAGCGGAATCGATGAGGAATTATTGATGATCTTGTGCTTTCATTTTCTCTATTTCTTTTTGCAGGTACTTTTTGTATCTGTCATGCCCGTTGCCCCATAAAACGTAGGGCAGTAATAAGCTGCTTGCAGCTAGTATATAGTCAGATACTTGGAAAGTGGATATATCCTTAACGATTATAACTAGAACAATTGCTGTCATAGCTAATGGTAAAATTCCGCCTAGCCAAAAATATCTCGTATTAGCTAGCACATATTCTTCTAGAATCATTAGACCAATTCCTAAAATCACAAAAATAAAATCAGTCATTTTCCTTGATCTCCTTTTCGTATTTTCGGATGATTTCATTGGCAATATCCAAGCTGATTTTTCTGTCAATAACCATTTGCATGACATCAGCAACGAACGGTTGTTTTGGACTCTCATCGTACAATTTCACTTTATCAATTAGTCGGCTCAATCTGAGCCTAACAGTTGGATAAGAGACTTCATAAATTTTTGCAAGGGCCTTTAGAGAACCTGATACTATTAAAAATTTTTTTATAAAATCCTGTTCATCAGCATCCAAATGTTCAAGCCACAATTTCTTACCCATGTTGTCCTCCCTTTTAACAAAGTTAATTATAAAATTCATTATATATTTAATATTATTTATTATAACTTAAATAATATTAAAATAATACAAATGAACCCTTAAATGCTAGAAAAATCAAATAAAGGTACATCAGTACTTTTGTTTGATTTATTTTTTTACGATATCGCTGTTCAAAACGCTGTGAATTAAATGGGGCTGCTTGTTTCTATTGCTATATCAATAAAAAATAAACACGTGAATCCATATGTGAATTCACGTGTGAAAATATTTGCAATTAGCTTTCTGCATCCAATAACGAAACCCGTTAACAATCCCCTACCTTTTTGAACTTCCTGCGAAAAAATCGAAACGAATCCGCAAAAAGTTAGACCTAACCACGGAAGAGTTAGACCCAATAGCGGAAAAGTTAGACCTAACACACGAGGTTAGACCTAATCCGCAAAAAGTTAGACCTAACCGCGTGAGAGTTAGACCCAATAGCGGAAAAGTTAGACCTAACACACGAGGTTAGACCTAATCCGCAAAAAGTCAGACCTAACCGCGTGAGAGTTAGACCCAATAGCAGAAAAGTTAGACCTAACACACGAGGTTAGACCTAATCCGCAAAAAGTTAGACCTAACCACGGAAGAGTTAGACCCAATAGCAGAAAAGTTAGACCTAACACACGAGGTTAGACCTAATCCGCAAAAAGTTAGACCGAAATCAAGAATAAGGCGGCGCAAAATTTGCGTCGCCTGTGTTCTCTCTATTTATTTTTTTGCGGCTTAACTAATTTAACTGACCGTCAGAATCTGCGCCTGATTAATTTTTAACGATTCGATATAATTTTTTGCGTTAGAGATCTGCTCGTGTCCAGCTTTTTTATTCAATGTGCAGATTTTTTCAAAGATTCGATCTGCTGGCAAGGTTTCAAAATAGAGCAATCCGGCAACCAACTCCAAAAAGGAGGCTTTTTCTGCAGCCAGTTGGCGCACAATCGGTGATAAATCCGGCAGTACGTCGCGGTGCTGATTCAGAAAACGAGTGCCCGATTCGGACAGCGTATAGCGGACAGATTCATTCCCAGGATTCGCGGATTCAAGCAGAAACCCGAATTCGCACAGTTCCTCCATTTGCAGAGTGAGTTCTTCGGAATACGGACCGTGAATTTGCAAGTGATAGCTTTCATGAAAAGCAAAACCGAGCTTCTGTAGAATATAGACAACCTTTTGCACCCGTTTGCGTCCGCTAATGCCCCCTGCCTGACGAATTAATTCCGCAAGTTTCGCATGTTCCTCTAACATGAACAAACCCCTTCCATTCAAGAAATCACAGCTAGTAAAATAGGACATGCCAGCCTGTCGATTCCTGTCTATTCGGTATATTAATCACAGACCGTTTCAAACAACGTCTTTCTTATGTAAGGTGCAGCAGCTCGCAAATCTTTTTTTTCGTCGGATCATTATCGGGAAGACCCAGCACTGTTTCTTTCGGATAATAGAGCTTATGGTCCGTCCGCCGCTTGCCGGTGATCGAGGCTACAACATCTGACTCTTGCGAAAGCTCGTGAAGCGATCCGTCCGGCATCAGCAATTGGATCGGCAGACGCTCCTCTTCTTCACCCGGCCGATAAAAATCATACGGGCAGTCTGACGACGAGTCGACCTTTAGATAATAGTCCGGATCCATGCCGGCCTCAGCAAAAGCTTGCGTCAATTCAGCACCGGCGTAGACCTGATCCTTTGAGAGCTGGACATATTTAAAGAGGCGGCGATTGATGAACCGGCGGCACAAATCGCTCAAAATCTTGTCTTTTTCCCGCTGCCAGACGTGAAAGAAATAGAACATGATCGATTCATCGAGATTTATATAGTCCTGAAGCGTGATTTTTCCTTCAAACAGCGAAAATAGCTGTACCGGCGGATGGACAAAATGATAGCCTTCACGATATAACCGCTTCGCCCGGTGCAGAATTTCGGTCAGAATGACTTCGGCACTGCGGCTGACCGGATGAAAATAGACCTGCCAGTACATCTGGTAGCGGCTCATGATATAGTCTTCAACGGCGTGCATACCGCTCAGCTTGAAAACAATCTGATCGCCGACCGGACGCATGATCCGCCAAATTCGTTCCATATCGAAATGACCGTAGCTGACGCCCGTATAAAAGGCATCACGCAGCAAATAATCCATTCGATCGGCATCAATCTGACTGGAAATTAAGCTGACCACCAAGCGGTTCGGATAGGTTTTGCCAATCACATCGGCAACTTTGCTAGGAAAATCCGGGCTCACCCGCTCCAACACGCGGTGAATTTCGGAATCGCCGAGAATAATCGCCTGGGTAAATTGTTCATGGTCGGTTTCAAATACTTTTTCAAAAGCATGAGAAAAGGGGCCATGACCCACATCATGTAGCAGTGCCGCGCAAAGCGACAGCATCGTTTCCGATTCATCCCAGTCACCACGATTACGAAAAATTTCAATCAACCGCCGGGCGATCTCATAGACACCAAGCGAATGTCCAAACCGGCTATGCTCTGCTCCGTGAAAGGTCAGATAGGTCGTTCCGAGCTGGCGGATGCGGCGCAGTCTTTGAAATTCAGTCGTCCCAATCAGATCCCAGATTAAGCGATCACGGACGTGAATATAGCGATGAACCGGATCCTTAAAAACCTTTTCCTCGTTTAACTTCTCAAATGGCTGGGGAATCCTGGCCACCTCCTCTCATCTGACACTTTTTCTGGTTCTAATTATAGGCTCTCCCTGTTCAAAATGAAACGCACCGCAGCTGATTCCAAACATTCAGAATGCTTAATCCGTTTGATCGAGAATCATCTGCCTCTTTTTAAAATAAACCGGAGTCAGCCCATTCTGCCGGGCAAGTTCCAGGCCAACCGAATAGCTCGAGCCAATCGTTTCTGGCCGGTGGTTGTCGCCGCCGATCGTCACATAGCGCCCGCCCAGCTGCCGATAGCGTCCGAGAATGCCGGAAAGTCCCGTTCGAAAAGCCGATTGATTGACCAGACGCAGATTAATTTCCAGACAAATTTTCCGATGAATCAACGCATTCAAAAAGTTATCGATGAGCCAGGGAAAATCTTCATAGCGTAGCACGTTGTCCGGATACTCCAGATAACGGCACGGATAATCGATATGGGCAAATGTATCGATGAACGGGTTGGCATTCACCGTATGCTCCGCATAAACCAGATAGTTGGTAAAAAAAGCCTCGCGCGTGAGAAAATTCTTCGGCTGATCCGAGCAAATGTCATAATCCTGAATATTGTGCACGGAGCCAATCACCATATCAAAATCGTGTTCCTCAGCAATCCGTCGATTCTTTGCAACATAGGAAGAACGATTATCCAGTCCAAGCTCGATTCCGAGTAGCACTTTGTCTCCCCTGTAGGGCGCATAGGTTTTCAAGTAATTTTCGATCGAAAAAGCGACCGGACTGCCATCCTCCTGCTGCTCGTTCAAGTCGTAGTGCTCGGTAAAAACCAGGCCCAGGTTAAATTTCGCGGCTCGACTGAGTGCCTGCTCGATTTTCATTTCGGCGTCAAACGAAAAACAGGTGTGATTATGGGTGTCAAAAGGCATCGATTAGGCTCCTTTTCTATAAAAATATCATGCAACGTTCGTAAAAAAGTCATGCAATCCCTGTGCAAAAATTTTGCAGCGCGGATGTAGGTGCTTCTTGTCTATTATTATACTCTAAAAAGATTGTCGAATTTTGTGAAAAAGGGATAGTGATTCTACTTTTTCATTCCGCTTTTTCAGCACTGTCATGCGGCGCGCGGCATGCATCCTGAGGTTCTGCAGTTGAGGCCGGGGGGTTGCAGTTGTGCGGCAAGGTTCGAGAGTTAAGCTCGACATCCTCAAGTTGGAGTTGCTCAGTTCGGTAGTTTTCACCTTGACCTTGCCCCTTGACCTTTTGCTCTTGACCTTTGCCCTTGACCTTTTGCTCTTGCCTTTGCCCTTAACCTTGCGCTCTTGACCTTTTGCTCTTGCTCTTGCTCTTGCTCTTGCTCTTGCTCTTGCTCTTGCTCTTGCTCTTGCTCTTGCTCTTGCTCTTGCTCTTGCTCTTGCTCTTGCTCCTAAATTATTATTTGCCCTCCGTTCTGTCCTTATTTTTCAGGCATACCTTTTGTTATCAGATTTTTCATAGTGAACACGCAATTCACAATAATGTGTTGACTAAAACGAGAAGAGATGTTATATTTGTCCGTACTAAAATTCAACCACTAATTGCTGCTGAATTGTTATCAATCATTCACCAGTAGCTATTCAAAAGGGGATTTTTCGTATGCTACTTCCATTCGCGCGAGTCAATGTCGTCATTATTAGTTAGGATCCAGTTAATCGCTGAAGTTTAACGATTTTCCGGATCCTCCTTCGCATCGAATGGGGTTCGGAAAGGCTCCCATTCGATTTGTCGGATGGGAGCCTTTTTTACACAGAAAAACAGAAAGGGTGAAGCAATTTTGAGAAGTGATGAAATCAAGAAAGGTGTCGATCGCGCACCGGCACGAAGTTTGCTGCGGGCAACCGGAGCTGTCAAAAGTGAAGAGGATATGCACAAGCCCTTTATCGCCATCTGTAATTCCTATGTCGATATTGTTCCTGGCCATGTGCATCTGCGGGAGCTGGCGGATGTCGCGAAAAAAGCGATCCGCGAAGCTGGCGGTATCCCATTTGAATTCAATACAATTGGTGTCGATGACGGTATCGCAATGGGCCATATTGGCATGCGCTATTCATTGCCAAGCCGCGAACTGATTGCCGATTCGGCGGAAACGATGATTAACGCGCATTGGTTCGACGGTGTTTTTTACATCCCGAACTGCGACAAAATTACCCCGGGGATGTTGCTCGCCGCTGTGCGCACAAATGTCCCAGCGATCTTCTGTTCCGGTGGTCCAATGAAAGCCGGCTTGTCGGCCACTGGCAAAGCATTGACGCTTTCCTCCGTTTTTGAAGGCGTGGGTGCTTTTAAAGAAGGTCATATCAGTAAGGAACAATTTCTTGATATCGAAGCCTCAGCCTGTCCGACCTGCGGATCGTGCGCCGGTATGTTCACTGCAAACTCGATGAATTGCTTGATGGAAGTGCTCGGAATGGCGCTTCCCGGAAACGGAACGGCGCTCGCCGTTTCGGAAGAGCGGCGCGATCTGATTCGGCGATCCGCATCCCGACTGATGGATCTCATAAAAAATGACGTCAAACCTCGTGACATCATCACCCCGGAAGCCATCGATGATGCCTTTGCACTCGATATGGCAATGGGCGGCTCGACGAACACCGTTCTGCATATGCTGGCGATCGCTTCCGAAGCAGATATTGATTATGATCTGGATCGGATCAATCAGGTCGCTGAAAAAGTGCCTTACCTTGCCAAGATTGCGCCAAGTTCCGCTTTTTCGATGGACGATGTGCATCAGGCCGGCGGCATCTCGGCAATCCTCAAAACGCTCGTCGATATGGGCAACGTCATCCATCCTGACCGGCCGACTGTTTCCGGGAAAACGCTTCGCGAGAATGTTGCGAAGGCCAAAATTATGAATCCGGCAGTCATTCATCCACTTGAGAAAGCCTATAGTCAAACCGGTGGATTATCGATTCTGACCGGAAACATCGCCCCAAAAGGCGCCGTGATCAAAGTCGGCGGCGTCGATCCATCCGTCAAAACATTTACCGGTGAAGCTATTTGCTTCAATTCGCATGATGAAGCTGTCGCGGCGATCGACAATCACACCGTTCGCAAGGGACACGTCGTTGTCATCCGCTACGAAGGCCCAAAAGGCGGACCAGGTATGCCGGAAATGCTGGCACCGACTTCATCGATCGTCGGCCGCGGTCTGGGAAAAGATGTCGCCTTGTTGACAGACGGCCGTTTTTCCGGCGCTACCCGGGGTATTTCTGTCGGGCACGTCTCACCGGAAGCAGCAGACGGGGGACCGATTGCGCTCGTTAAAGACGGGGACAAAATTACGATTGATTTACTGCAACGCACAGTCGAACTGAATGTCTCGGCTGAAGAACTCCAGCAGCGGCGTGCTGCACTTCAGCCATTTGTGCCGAAAGTCCGTTCCGGCTATCTGGCCCGTTACGCCGCGCTCGTAACCTCGGCGCACACCGGAGCTGTGATGAAATTGCCCGAAGCCTGGGCACCTGAATCTCCGGCTACCGATAAAGTGCCTACGACCCGCTAACTTCTTTCAGAAGCGATAGACAGAGAATGCTTCACGCTTTTGCAAGACTTTTTCGAAAACAGAGAGGATGAAGAAAAAATGAAAGCAATTGCATCAGTTGGTCAGTTTCTCGGAAAATATATGGCACTTTTTGTACTTGGTATCGCTGTGCTTGCCTATTTCGAACCCCACCTGCTTCTCTGGGTCAGCCCTTATATCTCCTATTTGCTCGGCATCGTCATGTTCGGCATGGGTATGACACTGAAAAGATCGGATTTTGCTGCGGTATTTAAAAGGCCAAAAGATGTGATTTTCGGTGTCTGTGCTCATTATCTGATTATGCCTCTCGCTGCGCTCGCTCTCAGCTTTGCCTTTCATCTGCCGAGTAATGTCGCGGTTGGTGTGCTGCTCGTCGGCTGCTGCCCAAGCGGCACCTCATCCAATGTGATGGCCTTTCTTGCCAAGGGCGATGTGGCGCTTGGTGTGTCAATCGGCGCGGTATCCACACTGATTGCGCCAATCATGCTGCCTTTCATGCTCTGGCTGCTCGCCGGACACTGGGTCAAAATTCCAGTTTTCTCATTGTTTGTGAGTGTTCTGGAAATTGTCATTCTCCCCATCGTCCTTGGTGTGCTGGTTCATACCTTTCTTGGTGATAAAGCGGAAAAAGCCGCTCAGGCCCTGCCACTTGTTTCTACCCTGACAATCATGCTGATTGCCGGCGGTGTTGTTGCGGCCAATAGCGCAAGCTTGTTCAGTGCCGCCAACCTGGTGATCATTCCGGTGGTCATCCTTCATAACCTGATCGGCTATGGTCTCGGCTTTGCCTTCAGCCGGCTGCTCGGCATGAATCATCCGAAAAGCCGTGCGATCACCTTCGAGGTCGGTATGCAGAACTCTGGTCTCGGCGTGTCACTCGCGATGGCCTTTTTCTCACCGGCCGCCGCGATCCCGGGCACTCTGTTCAGCGTCTGGCATAATATGTCCGGCTCGACCCTCGCCTCCTATTGGGCGGCGAAAACGGAGCGTGATCAAGCGGATTCGGATGCAAGTTCAACAGAAGTAGCAGCGAATTAAAGATTACTGGAAAAGAACCTGTGTTCAGGTTCTTTTTTTGTGTGCACCGCTTTTGTCTGTATTCTCCTTTTTCTTCGTTCATGCTATGATAAACGAGGTGTTATTTTTTCACATTCTGAGAAATCTAATGAACGGCGAGTTGATTCTGAGTGGAAGTTTATGTAGCCCGTCAGCCTATTTTTGATAAATCAATGAATCTTTATGGCTATGAACTGCTTTATCGTAAAAGCAGCAACAATTTTTTTGAGGAAACAGATGACGATCAAGCAACAGCTGCCGTTCTGGCCAATTCAACCCTCGTGATGAATTTTTACGAATTGATCGACCGAACACGCGGTTTTATTAACTTTCCCCAGAATTTTCTGACTCATGAGTTGCCCCGGCTTCTGCCGCCGCAGAAAGTCGTTATTGAGATACTGGAACGTGTGGACGCGACTGCAGAGGTGGTCAATGCCTGCAAAATGCTGAAGGCTTACGGCTATACGCTAGCGCTCGACGATTTTAATTTCAATCCGAAAACACGGACGTCCGGCTTGATCGATCTCGTGGATATTATCAAAGTCGAATTCCCGCTGATCGACTTGTCTCAGCAGCAAGAACTGATTCAACATTATCATTCACAGATTACCTTTCTCGCGGAGAAAATTGAAACAGCCGATCAGTTTGATCAGGCTATAAACCTTGGCTATAAACTTTTTCAGGGCTATTTTTTTGCCAGACCGGAAGTCCTGAACCAGACAGACATCCCATCCCTCAATCAGACCATTCTTCGTATTTTAAAAGAATTGAAGAAAAAGGAACCGGATTTCTACAGAATATCCAAATTACTAGAAGGCGATGTCGGGCTGTCGTACAAAATTCTGCGGATGGCTAATATGATTGGTTACGGTAGCCTGCTGCCGATTCGTTCCATCCGTCAGGCTCTGGCCAGAATCGGGCTTGCCGATTTACGCCAATGGATGAATCTGATGTTGCTGCAGGATTTGAAGAGTTCGGAGAATAACGAGCTGATTAAAATGTCAACGATCCGCGGGAAAATGCTGAGTCTGGTTGCCCGTGAATGTGGTGAAGCCGAACGGGAATCCACGTTTTTGCTGACCGGTCTCTTTTCTTCACTCGATAATCTGCTCGACGAACCCATGGAGCATGTTGTTAAAAAGCTCTCGCTTTCAAGCGATGTTGCCGGCGCGCTCCTCGGCCAGCCAAATGATCTCCGGACGCATCTGAATGCTATTCTTTCATTTGAACAGGCAGACTGGCCGACGCTCAGTGAGTATCTTAACAAAACCAGCATCCCACTCAAGTCTTATATGAAAAACTATCTGTCCGCTCTTCGCTGGCAGCAATCCCTGTCGATCTAAAAAAGTCCGCAGCAAAATTTTGCTGCGGACTTTTTTATGGAATGCTTATTTATTATACGTTTTGATCAGCGTGCTGCCTGCTTCTGCCTTGCCGGTTTTCGGCACAACAGCCCCGTAATCGTTCGTATTCGTAATCAGAACCATCGTTGTCGGGTCATAGCCAGCATCCTTAATTTTGTCCGGTTCAAATGTTCCGAGCAAATCGCCCTTGCTGACCGTGTCACCAACTTTAACAGAAGCTTCGAAGTACTTGCCATTCAGTTCGACCGTGTTGATTCCGATATGAATCAGCACTTCGACGCCTTCTTCGGATTTCAATCCATAAGCGTGTCCGGTCGGGAATACAACACTGACCTCGCCGTCGATCGGAGAAACCAGCTGCCCGGAATCCGGAATAATGCCGATCCCTTTGCCCATTGCTTCTGAGCTGAATACGGGATCATTGACGGTTTTCAGCGGAACAGCCTGTCCTTCAAGCGGGCAGTAAATCGTGCTTGCCAGCGTCATTCCGGTCGTATCAACGACTGGCTCTTCGTCAGCAACTGCCGCTGCCGCTTCGTTATCCGTTGCTTGACTCGCTTCGACGGCTGCCGTCTTTTTCTCGGTCAGGCTCTTTTTGCCTGAAGTGACCTTCGCAAAGAGTTTTTCCGAGTTGCTTTCGTTGAAACCAAAGGCAAGGACAAGCAGAAACGCGCACAACCAGGCGATAACTCCAGCAATGCCGGCCCACAGTACACTGGAATTGCGACCGATAAAGAGCGGCATTTCAAAAACGTTCATGATTGGCGTGTACTGGAAGCATTTGACGCCGGCTGCACCGATAATCGCACCGCCGACCGCACCACCAATCAATCCGAAAATGAATCCCTTTTTAAATTTCAGGTTAATGCCGTAGATCGCCGGTTCGGTGATACCGAAGAAAGCACTGATTAGAGCAGAAATGGCAATTTCACGGTTCTTCGCTTTCTTCGCGCGAATCGCTGCGGCGGTGACCGCACCGAATTGACCAATGACTGCAACAAACATCACGGCGAGCAGCGTGTCGTAACCATAGGCCTTGATATTAATCAGCGAAATCGGCAGAATCCCCCAATGCAGACCAAAGATAACAAAGATCTGGAACGTACCACCGAGGATCGCGCCAGCCACGAGCGGGCTCAAATTGTAGAGAAACTTATAGCCATAAGCCAGCCCCATGCCAAGGCCGTTGCCCAGCGGTCCAATAATAAAGAAGGTCAGAAGCCCCGCCACAATTAAAGTCAGGAATGGAACAAAGACCAGCTGCATGACGTCTGGAATATGTTTTTTGAACCAGCGTTCAATATAACTCTCCATCCATATCGCCAGAATCGTCGGAATAACGGCCCCGCCATACGTTTTAAAATTGACGGCATAGCTGCCTAAGTGAGCGATGCTCGGGATCGTCCCGTCCGTCAGCGGATAAATCATCGCTGCCGCCAGCGCTACGGCGATAAAGCGGTTTGTATTGAATTTGTCGGCTGCCGTAATTGCGATGAAAATCGGCAGTAGTGTGAATACCCCGCTTGCCAGTGCATTGATACTGATATAAATCGGCGAATTCATCGGCAGCAAATGAAGCGTGCTGATTAAAATTGCCAACCCCTTGAGTACACCAGCCCCGGCCAGTATCGAGATAAACGGGGTAAAAATACCCGAAAGGACGGCGACGAACTTTTCAAACCATTTCTCTTTTCCCGCGGCTTCCTCAATCGGATCATCGCCATCTGCATTCAGTCCGGCCGATTTCTCGCTATCTGCGGCGCTGAAATGATAATTATCCATGATCGCTTCAAACACTGGAACAACTTCATCGCCAATAACGACCTGGTACTGTCCGCCAGCACTCACTGCGGTCAGAACCTTTGGCAAGTCCTCCAATGCCCCCTTATTGGCTTTTGACGTATCCTTCAGCCGAAAACGCAATCGAGTGGCACAGTGAATCAGTGAATTAACATTCTCCTTACCCCCAACATTAGCGACAATATCCTTTGCCAGCTGAGTGTAATCTTTTTTAGCCATCTCAAGTCCTCCTATAAAACGTTTACAAAATATATTTTACATTATGAAGTCTATTTTATCAAAATATATTTCATTATTTGTGACGACAGGGTGACTGTTTTTGCTCGATATGGTTCATTTCTGCTCTTTTATTTCTTATTTTTCTCTAATTATTTCATTATTTTTTAGCGTATTAACAGACTTTTTCTGTCGTGAGCTGAAAGATCAAGAAAAATGATGAACGTTTTTACAAAATTAAATTTTATAGATTTCTATATTTTATAAAATTAATTTTGTCTTAATTTAGCTTGTCTCTCCACTGATTTTTTATTCAAAGGCCCTATTAACGTTGATTGTTGCTTTGTATCCTTTTTTACTCGATGTTCGCTTGCCGAACAGGCGGAAATCTGCGGAGCCTCGCTGGCATGCTGCTCCTCTAGACATCTCTGCCACCGTTTTTTGCTAAAAAACAACATGAGATTTAAATATAGCCTATCCCAAAAAAGAAGGAGACATCCAATGGACATCTCCCTTATTATTTACTTATTTGGAAATCATGAGCCGTCTCAACCATAGCTGGTCATGGTCCAACGGCCGATATCGACAAATCCAAGTTTCTTATAAATTCGGCCCGCCGCCGGATTATCATAGAAAAGGCAGGGTTCCTTACGTTCCGCCGTGAGTACAGCAATCAGTTTGGTCAGACAGCTCGTGGCAAATCCTTGCTTTTCGCAATCCGGGCGCGTACAGACCCCGACAATCATCGCGGCGGTGCGCGTCTCGGCCGCCGTGGAAACCGCGCAAACTGGCTCATTGTTCTTTTCAATATAAAAGGAGCGGGAAAGACCTTTTTCCATATTCCTCTGAACCAGACGCGGGTCCTCGACATTCTCGCTGAATTCGGGAATCGTTTCGCGAAACCTGACAATCCGGTCTGCTTCTTCCGGAAAGAGCATACGAACCTCACGGTGCAACCCCTGCTTATTGAGCGGAACCTCTAAGCTGCGTTTGGCGTAATAACATTCCTTCTTCTCCCTCTGTAGCTGCCAGAGATAAGGAATAATCCGCCGAACGATGGGCTCGAGACCGGAAAAACGTTTCATTCTGCCGTCGTGATTAATGACTTCTGCCCACGCCTTGCCATCCAGTAAATCGACATTTTGCGCATAGGCAATAAAATTTCCGAAATAACGCAAAAGCACGGCCATCAAAATCCCCTGCTGATCAAAATCTCCCCAGATCGTCACCGGATCCGCAAAACCGAATGCCTCAATGTCGCCAATGATAAAAAGATTTTCCGCTGCCTGCTTGGTGACAAATTGAAGAACTGTGTCTTTGTCTTCTTCCGTTAATTGACGAATCACTTGAACCGCCTCCCCATCGCTCATATCCTGTCGTTCTGCTGCCGATATTTCGCAGTAGTGTCTCTATTTTAGCATTCAATCGCTGGATTTAAGTGACGAATAGCACAAGCCCATCTATGGATAGAAAGGCTGGCAACCGTTGACTCATCTTGGCCCACTCTTCCTCAGTGATCAAACAGAGGTCGAGTCCATGCTGCAGACTGCAATGCCACTATTCAAATGAATGCTATCTTTAATCGAGTCAATCGTCATTAGGTTCATTTTCCTTCTTCTAATTGCCTCAGTTTGTCCCTGTCAGTATAGCCGCGGTTTGCACTGGCTTCAACTGATTCACACCGGCCCAAATTATCCACGGTGGATCGCGAAAAAGGAGTGACTAGGAACAAGCACTTTTCTATCCGACGACTGGATCAGCTGTTATAATTGGCAGGTGAGAACATTACACGGGAAAAGGCGATGGATGATGGCAGCCCTCTTGCAACAATCGATTTGGCGAGTGATTGATCAGTCTTCGCTCGGAACGAATTTTGACGGAAAACAGTCCTTCGCTATCGACGACGTACTGTGCGAATCTGTCGGTAGCGGAAATTCTCCAGCGACTGCACGGCTGTGGACGCACGATCGGACAATCATACTGGGTATTCAGGATACACGCCTGCCCCATCTGCGCCATGGACTGCGTGTTCTGCAGGCAGCCGGCTATCGCTGCATCGTACGAAACTCCGGCGGTCTTGCTGTTGTGCTCGATCCTGGGGTTCTGAATCTTTCGCTGATTTTTTCTGAAAAGGAGCGGCCATTATCAATCGATGAAGCCTATCAGGCGATGGCCGTATTCATTGAAAAGCTCTTGTTGAATTATCATTTAAAAGCGGAGACTGGTGAAATCGTTCATTCCTACTGCCCCGGTCGCTATGATCTTAGCTGCGGCGGTCGAAAATTTGCTGGCATCTCGCAGCGGCGAGCCAAAAAGGGGGTCGCCGTCCAAATTTACCTTTGCGTTTCGGGCAGCGGTTCCGAGCGAGCGGAGCTTGTCCGGCAATTTTATCAAGCAGGAATTGGCGGAGAAGCGACTGTTTTCACTTATCCGGACATCGATCCAGCGTCAATGGCCTCGCTGGAGGAGCTTTGCGAAAAAAAGCTGACGATTTCGCAGCTGTCAGCGGACATTCTGAAATTACTCCAGTCTTTCGGCACCCTTAACACGGCGCCGCTGACGGAAATGGAAAGCCGCGCGTTTGGCTTTTATTATGAACGGATCATTCGCCGTAATGAAAAAGTATTCGACTGTCCGGACGATTAACTCCAGCGGCCGCCTTAATAGGCATCTATCTGACGAAAGTTTATGGCTGTTAGATATCGGGTATTCTGTTAATAGCGCACTGTCCATTAAGAATGTAGTATGTGGAGAGGAAGAACATTTACTATCATGAATTTCATCAGAAAGGGTGGATGTGTCTTATCCACTTTGATCATCGGATTGAATCTTGCCTCATGCTCCCTGATCAACAGAACGACTGAACCCAATCCTGCACCGCAGCAGCACACCGTTTCAAAAGCCGTCAAAAAGGACAAGCCGCCCGTAACCAAAAAAAAGCCAAGCAAGCCTATTCATTGGAATCAACCCTCAGGAGGAACCTATCCTAAGCTTCAGAAAAACGAAGCTATCCAGCTGGATGTTTCTGTGAAGAATCAGCGTGTCTATGTCAAAGACGGCGACCATACGCTTTATACCATGGTCATCTCAACCGGACTCGACACAAAGCCGCAGAACTCGACTCCAACCGGCACCTACCATATCCAGGGGGAGCGCGGCAAATGGTTCTACGCGCCGCGCTATAAGGAAGGCGCAGAATACTGGGTCTCTTGGAAAAATCACGGTGAATTTTTGTTTCACAGTGTTCCAATGGATCAAAACAAGAAGGTCATTGACGCTGATGCTAAGCGGCTCGGCCATAAAGACTCACATGGCTGTATCCATCTGACCGTGCCCGATGCCAAATGGATCTATGAAAATATACCTTTTAATACAAAAGTCGTGATTCATTAATGAGTCACGACTTTTTTCTGAAATCAGCCTCTTAACCATGAATTGGGTTCCCAAATGTTGCCATTGACACCTGGCTAGGCCTTGCTATTTCTTTATTGATCATTCGGAATTTGGTAATATCGATTTTTTGGTCTTACCAGAAAAAAGCACCACAGTTTCTTTCTCTGCGGTGCCTCTTCGTCGATTATTCTTTAGGCAAGACCTGGCCGCGTATTCATTTGCGGCATCATACTCCCCATCAGTTTTTTCAATTGATTCGTATGTTCGCCTTCGATCACAATCAGGCAATCATCATCTTTTGAAAAAGAGACGAGCAAAAAGGAAAGAAATTGCGGCAGTTTATGAATCTGCTCGAGCTGGTTTTTGCCGGACACATAAATCGTTTCGCCCAATTTCTCACACGATTGATAAAAACGAATCATATTTTTTACATGAAAGATATTTGGATTCACTTTAAAAGAAAAGATGTTTTTCATTTTATTCCCCTCGAATTCTTGAAATGTTTTGGGAGTACTGCTTTGAACACTTTTCATCTTATCCCTCCAACATGAATAAATGATTAATTCCCGCTATTTTTACAAAAACATCGCAAAAATTTTACTTTCTGGATAAGTAATGATGGTAATGTTTACCCGCTTTTCAGTGGTGGTAAACCTGACTGATCGAAAAAACTGCCCCTTGTGCAGAAATTCGCCAGGGACAGTCGGGTATTGAAATCAGGCTTTGATATCTCTTTTTGTGAAAAAGAGCCAACCAACCAGAACAAAGATAATATAATAAACGGCAAGTGTGATAAGCGAAAAACCAAGCGTCATTTCCGGACGCGGCTGCTGGCCCGAATTATATTGCGTCAGGTCTGTATTGGCGAACAGAACATATTTGACCCAATCATAGCCGGAGAGGAAGGCAGTTACCGTTGGTCCGGCAAGCATCATAAAAATAGAGATACCAATCGCCAGACCGCCGTTGCGGAAAGCGGCGGCAATCAATCCTGCCGCGGTCACAGTCATCACCAGTGATACACAGTCGAGCAGATAATCCTGCCAAATGGCGAGAATCCAACTCGCCCTATGCACCGCGCCTGCTGTATACACGAGATGTGCTTCGACCGCGCCGCCAAATCCGAATAGGATGCCACCAATCAGCCAGGAAAAAATAAAGAGCACAATTAAACTGAATACTGTAAATAAGAGGGCTGCAATATATTTGCTCAGTAAGATTTCGGTCCGGTAAATCGGCCGGATCAGCAGCAATTTAATCGTCCCCGAATCAAACTCGCTAGCAATAGAGGTCGAGACGACAATAACCGTGAAGACGCCGATAATGGTCACCATATTGGCGGCAACCTGCGTGACAAAGGTCCATAACGTTTCACTCTGCGCCGGTTTCAGATTGTGATCGATCCGGTATTGATTGATCGCGATGCTTCTCTTCAAATTTTCTGTATTCGTCTGATCGGACCGAACGGCCTGCAATTGCTTCTTGTCCTGACTGACCTGAGCGGCAAGTTCCTGCTTCCAATGCGAATCTGTACTTGCTTCCGGCGCATTCAGTTTCAGAATCAAGCCAATGGCCAGGATGAGACCGATAAGAATGATCATCATTACTTTAAAAGAGCCGCGGCGGTAGATTTTCATATTTTCATTTTGGATCAACCCTAAAAAATTACTCAACACTCTTCCCCCCTGTCACTTCAAGGAAGCGGTCTTCCAGCGATTTCTGCACTGCGACGACCGCATAGATTTTCACTTTCGCAAGTACCAGCGTATCAATGACCACTGGAATTTTTTCGCGATCAATGGCTAATCGCAAGCTCCCCGCTTCGTCAGGCACCGATTCGAGCGACAATTTGTCTTTGAGAACTTGCGCGGCCACCGCCCGGTCGTCGACGGTGATTTGTACGGTTTCCCCTCCTTCTTCGACGAAGGCATGTACCGATTCGACACCGATCAATTTTCCCTTCTGAATAATGCCAATTCGATCGCACATCAACTGCATCTCCGATAGAAGATGGCTGGAGACGATGACGGCAACCCCCTCCTTGCGCGAGAGCTGATGCAGATAGCTACGCAAATCATGAATGCCCTGCGGATCGAGACCGTTCGTCGGCTCATCGAGGATTAGAACGGACGGATGATGGAGCAGTGCCTGGGCGACGCCAAGCCGCTGCCGCATGCCCAGCGAATATTTTTTTACTTTTTCATGAATGCTGCTTTCCAAATGGACGATCTGGACAACTTCATGAATCCGCTCCTTATTGATCCCCGGCACCATCCGCGCATAATGGACCAGGTTCTGATAGCCTGTCAGAAACTTATACATCTCCGGATTTTCAACGATGGCACCAACCTCGTGCATCGCCTGCTTAAAAGCGCCATGCACACTGTGCCCCTGAATGAAAATATTTCCCTTCGTCAGCCGCATCAGACCAACAAGCATCCGGATGGTTGTCGTTTTCCCTGCACCATTAGGGCCCAGGAATCCAAAGACCTCACCGCGATTAATCTCGAAACTCAAATCATCAATAATCGTTTTCCTTCCGATTCTCTTGGTCACATGATCCAACCGGACAGCCGGCTGTTCCCTCTCATTGCTCATAATTTTTCACCATCCAATCCACCAGATTCAGATTTTCCTTACTGCGGATTTCTTCAACACTGCTTTTGGCCAGCAGCCTGCCATCCTTAATCAGAATGACCGTATCCAGCAATGGCTCGATTTCCTGAAGCTCATGTGTCGTCAGAATCACCGTCTGTTTTTTAAGATCGATAAAAGAGATCAGACCGCGAATGATCGACTGCCGCACCATTGGGTCAAGACCGGAGAGCGGTTCGTCCATCAAAATGAATGGCACATCGCGCGCCAGCGTGACAACAATTTTTAGACGGCCGCGATTCCCTTTTGAGAGATTTTTAACTTTCTGTGTACGATCCAATTTCATAAAATCGAGAATTTCTTCTGCCCGCTCCCGGTTAAAATCAGAAAACGTCTCAGCATAAAAGTCGACCGTCTGAGCAACCGTGTAAAATGAATAATACGCATCCAATTCAGAGAGGTAAGCGACTTTTTTACAAATTCGCCGGTTAGCCACCTCCCCGTCAACAAGTACGGTTCCTTGCGACGGACGAATCAGTCCGGAAATCAGTTTCAATGTCGTCGATTTCCCGCTGCCGTTCGATCCAATCAGGCCGACGATATGACCCGGTTCAATCTGAAGATTAATAGCCGTCAGCGCCTTTTTCGTCAGATAGCGTTTGGATACATTTTCAAGTTGAATCATGCATGATCCTCCCCTTCGCCTCTTTGTGTCAAATAATCCTGCAAACTGGTGAGCAGTTCGTCATCCGCGCAGCCGATCGCCCGCATTTCCCGAACAAAATTCACGGTGTGCCGTGTTTTAAGTTCCTCCCGGATCCGGTTCAGAATTTGCGGATCCTCAGTCACATAGGTGCCTTGCCCTCTCTGCTTCAGCACAATGCCTGAGTCTTCCAGTTCGCGATAGGTTCGCTGAACGGTATTCGGATTCACACCTGAATCAATCGCCAATTCCCGAACGGACGGCAGACGTTCACCACGCTCAATTTCCCCGCGGATAATCCGGTTCTTGATCCGATCAGCCAGCTGCAGATAAATCGGCGAGGAAGGATTAAAAGATTCTGTCATCGCTGAGTCCTCCTGCCTGATACTCATATTTTTTATCACGAAACTTCCATGAAACGATCTAAGAGGTAAGAAGAGAGAACAAAGAGAATTATCACAACTAGAGACTGAAAAACAAAGCCTCCAATATAAATTGTACTGTAGGAATCGGTACTCCATTGAAAACGAAGGTATCCCCAATGAGTAATTGATTTCAATTGGCCTTTGTTTTCAAGTGAGGAATAGAGAAAGATCACGGCTGCAGCGATGGCAATCGTAATAAGCCAGGCCCATTTTCCAAGCCGTGAACGAAGGCAATAAAATAATACCCAAAGAAATATAAAAACCATACCCACGAACAAGGACATCCAAAAAATAAAGAAGGTGGTAAATACATCCATTCCAATGTAATGTTTACCGCCAAATCCCATGACTTGAAAATCGGAGGATTCGATACCGATCAGGGTAAAGCTGGCAGTAAGTACAAAGGAGACGAGCATGCTGACCAAAGCGGCCAATAGTTTTGCAGCCAGCAGCGCCCAACCGGGCAGCGGATGATACAGCCAAAGGTGCAATGTCTTCCGTTCCACATTCAGAGTGACAAGAAGATAGAGAAAAAGGTAAAGTCCATGGCAGAAAAGCAGCATAATTCCGATTATTGGAATATATTGGTAATTGTGGTCTCGGATCGCAAAAAACCCACCTATGAGCACCATTATGAGTTCTGTCATTAAGAATGTCAGGGATGCTGGCCCACCAAGCCGTAACTCCTTGATAAATAAGGCTTTCCAAACTTTCATCGTTCTCCCCCCAAAGACAAGCAAGAGTATTACTGTATGAGTTAAATAGTACACTAGGGAAGCATCCCTGTCAATAGCAAACGGCTCTGAAAAAAGGCAGTCGTTCATTTTCATCGTTTGCGCCGGAGCACTTTTGATTTATTTTTTTTCAATGCCCAGAAGCATCATGACGATGTTGCTGAGCACCAGAATGAGAATCGGACAGGAGGTAAAAAAGCTGATGAAGACCAATTTATTCGGACGGTGCCGGCGAAACCAATCACGAATGGCGCGGCGGTAATACCAGATGAGCCCAATCGCTGCCAGCACCGGTACAATTGAAAAGGCCAGATTAAGCAAGTTTCCCCACAGCCCGGCGTTCGGAACAAAATCCGAGAAAACTTCACTCAGTATATTGTTAGCCATATGCAAAAGAATGGTCAGTTTAATCGAGTAGGCCTTTGCCAGATAACCGAAGATCAGACCGATACCGAGTGCATAAGGAAATTGAATAATGTTTTCATGCATCAGCGCAAAGAGCAGCGCCGAGGCTGAAATTGCAAAAAAGCTGCCGAACCGTTCGAGACTACGCAGAATGACACCGCGATAGAGCGATTCTTCAAAAATCGGTGCGATCAGACAGCCATAGACAAACATGCTGACATTATCCGATCCCTTCAGCACATCGGTTGACGGTTTGTCGGTAAACCCGATCAGATTCAGAAGTGCTTCAACCGGGAAACGAAGTAATCCAAGAACGGTATTGACGCCGAGCACAATGAGCAAAGCGATGAGAAAGACTTTTACCGTCAACTTTCGCCTGTGCGTAGCCAGATCATATGTAAAAAACTTTTTTTGCCGGTAGATGAGCACCGGAATGAAGGCAATTAAAACGGCAAAAATCATTGGCATGCCGTTCGCCTGTATAAGATCGATCACATGATTATATCGCGTTTGCGTGCCGCCGGATTGAAAGACGGCAATCGCACCTCCAATCGCGTAGGCCAGCACGACCAGCTGCAGCACAAGCTGCTGCACGTTGAGTGTCCAGCCAAAACCCCTGATCTGTTTCTTGATTGCTCGTCTCTTAAGCTTTTTTTCGCTGAGCTTCTTCATTATCGTTTTTTCCTCCAGAGAGCATTGCCGCTTTTTTATGTATTAGACAAAACTTCGCTCCAGCAGCGGAAAAGTCCTGCTTTCCATCAGCAAAACTCCCGACAACCCGAGTTTTTTCGATTTGTTTCTCTCCTTTATGCTATAATGAACCGAAAAGAACAGTCAAACAGGAGCTGAATGCATTTCTATGCTTGATTACCAGCAAAAGTTATCCATTATCGAGAACTTCCCGGAATTGACGAAAAAAGAGGTTTCGCTTGGCCGCCTCAATTTTCAATATGAGGGAAGTGTATCTGAAAAGAAAAACATCGTTTATCACCTGCATCCCAATGGTAATGGATACGTCTATGCCAAAGATGCGGAAGGTTACGAAACCGATAATAAAGGCCTTGTCAATATTCGCGATTTTTCTGAGGAGGAACTGCGCGCGATTCTGCACGCGGCGATTCACGCTTTGTCAGCGGAAGGCGCCTATGAAGCGGCCACCGCTGACGGGAAGGATCACGAGATTTGGGCCACGCGCAGCGGCCAGCAGCTCGAGATTATCTATGAAAATGAACTCTGGAACGTCTATGCCGGTGATTTGCTCGACGGTACATTTCGCACCTACAAAGAAGCCTGTGAATATTTAATTGAAGAAGGATTTCATCCTGTAGCGTAAAAAGGATGCCGCTCACCGAATCGTGAGCGGTTTTTATTTTATTAGAGGGATCATATGGCTTGATATGGTGGAACTTTTTCCCTCAAATTTGGAGAAAAGTTCCTTCATTTGTTGATTGGAAAGAACTTTCCTGCTCAGCTGGAGAGAAAATTCTAACGAGGGAAGAGAGAATTTTCCCTTCATTAGCAAGAGAAAATCCTTTCAATTTTTTGATTTTTGCGGACCTACTCAGTTTCGGTCTAACTTTTCCGTGGTTGGGTCTTACTTTTTGTGGATTAGGCCTAAACTCGTGTGTTCGGTCTCACTTTTCTCGCATTAGGTCTAACTTTCACGCGGTTGGGTCTTACTTTTTATGGATTAGGCCTAAACTCGTGTGTTCGGTCTCACTTTTCTCGCATTAGGTCTAACTTTTCCGTGGTTGGGTCTTACTTTTTATGGATTAGGCCTAAACTCGTGTGTGGGGTTAATTTTCCTCGAATTGAATCTAATTTTCTCGTATTCTAGCCTAACTTCAAGCGTTAGCTGGATTTCCCTCGGCCGTTCTGTTCACTTTCCTTCCGCAATCTTTTCTTAATCATTTATTCAGTGATTTTAGTCACAAATATTATGGGATTTTATTGACATTTATTGTGGAGGTGCGTAAACTAAGGTTATTCTACTGATAATGATTATCATTTCCAATTACAACAACTGGATTACCTGCCTATATTCGTCGACTCTGCTCTAGCGTGTGGCAAATTCATACGGAGTTAAATTTGAATTTTCAGGAGATGATCTTCATGTATCTGCGGCGATGGCTTATCGCCTGCTGCCTGCTCGTTGCTTGCTTCTTTCTCAGTCCTGCGGCTTCCGCTGCGCAGGAATCGGTGCATCTCGCTCCGGCGCTAAAAATGTTGGCGCAGACTCAGCAGGCACTGAAGCAAAATCGAGCGGAGGAAGCAGCACAGCACTTTAATACTTTTAATCACTGGTGGGAACAGAATCGCGCCAGAATAACTGCTGATTCGGCGGACGCCTCGATTGACATGAGTCAGGCCATAAGCTTGGTTTCTCTTAATCTCTTAAACAATGAGAATCGACAGGCTGCCGAAAATCTCTCGAATCTTGAGCAAACGATGCAGGATTATCAGAGCGGCTTATACGGCGGCAAGCATGCGAAGTCCGGGCATCAATCGCTATCCGCCTATATCGGCCAGCTCAATCACGCCAAACAAGCCATGGCAGATAAGGATTGGGCCGGTGCCCGGACTGAGGTTCGGCAGCTGCAACAGGACTGGCTCTCTGTCGAAGGCGATGTTGTCAGTCAGTCGCAGAATGTCTACACCGATTCCGAGAAAAACTTGGTGATGATTGATGCCTATCTGATGCGTCCCTCCACACGGGAAAAAGCGCTGCCGCTGACAGAGCAGATGATCGCCCAGCTCAAACCGCTGGCCGCTTCAAACTATGGGCTCTGGGACGCGGCGTTTATCCCGATCCGCGAGGGACTTGAGGCCCTGCTCGTAATTGGTGCGCTGCTTTCATTTGCCAAAAAAGCTCAATCGCGCCAGGCAAAGATTTGGGTCTGGAGCGGCACCGCACTTGCCCTTCTGGTCTGCGTGATTGTCGGAGCAGCGGTCACCTTTTTATTCTCAGTCGCTGCTTTTGGTAATAATAATTCGCTGATTAACGGCTGGTCCGGCATTTTCGCCAGCGTCATGCTGCTCTATGTCGGTTATTGGCTGCACCGCCACTCGGATATCGCTCGCTGGAATCACTTTATCCAATCTAAGAGTGAGCAGGCTGTCGGACGCGGACGCGTGATCACTTTCGCACTGCTCGCCTTTATTGCGGTGCTTCGCGAAGGTATGGAAACAGTCATTTTTCTGATCGGCATGGCAGGACGGATGCCGGCATCACAGCTTATAGGGGGCATCGCCGTTGGATTCGGAATACTGGTGGTTATTGGATTTCTGATGCTCAAAGCCGGTGTCCTGCTGCCGCTCCGCCCATTCTTTCTTGTATCCAGTCTCATTGTCTTTTATCTCTGCTTCAAGTTTATCGGCTCGGGTATACATAGCCTGCAAATGGCCGGCGTGCTGCCTTCTGCTGTCTCGGATTACCTGCCTTCAGTCAATAGTCTGAGCGTTTTCCCATCCTGGTACAGCACGCTGCCGCAGCTCGTTTTTCTTCTGCTCATCTTTGCTGTTTATTGGTCTGGACGTCCATTGTCCATTTTGTTCCATAAAATCAAACCATCCGCCAAGGAGGCACACTCATGATTCAGCGAAAAGCACTTATTCTTTTACTTTCATTAACACTCATCCTGGTTCCCGTACTCAGCGCCTGTTCCTCAGCGTCAGGAGATAAAAGCACGAAAACCACACAAAAAGCAGTGGATCCGGTCAAGCAGGGCACGAAAACAATGCAGCAATTGAACGGTAAGCTGCAAAAAGCACTCACGAAAAAGGATACCGCCGCTGTGAAAAAACAGGGCAAGGCGCTCAACTCGATGTGGCTGTCGTATGAAAACGGCGTCCGCGATAGATTCCCACTTCAGTATGCGAAGATCGAACGCTATCAGCAGCCAATTTACGTGCAGTCAAACCTCTCCAAGCCGGATCTCGCTCAGGTGAAAAGCAATAGCGATCAGCTGACTGAACAATTAGCCGATCTGCTCACTGCCAAGGAAACGAAAACCAAACCATCGAAGCAATTGAAGCAGGCGGTGACCGCCTATAAGAAATATGTGAATCAGCAAATCGACCTGCTTGTTAAATATACAGATCCCTTCGCCAAAGCCGTTGAAGCCGGCGATATAGAGAAAGCAAAGCAACTCTACAGCAAACCGCGCATTTACTATGAACGCGTTGAACCGGTGGCGGAAAGCTTTGGCGATCTCGATCCGCGCATTGATGCCCGAATTAACGACGTCGATGATCCGTCTAAATGGACCGGATTCCATGAAATTGAACGGGCAATTTGGGAAAAGAAAAGCCTCGAGGGCCAAGCGAAGTACGCTCGTCAACTCGCGCGAGACGTGAAGGAACTTCAGACGAAGGCGCGCACCTTTGATCTCCAGCCAAAAACGATGGTCGCTGGCGCCATGGATTTGCTCGAAGAAGCGGCGACATCGAAAATTACCGGTGAAGAGGAGCGCTACTCCCATACCGATTTAATTGATCTGCAGGCCAATGTTGACGGCTCCGAAGCCGTGTATCAGGCCATTATTCCCGCGCTCAATCAAGGACATAAGGAGCTGGGATCCTCAATCGATCATGAATTCCAGCAAATCGATAAGCAATTGCTAAAGTATAAAATTTCCGATGATCGTTATGTACTTTATACCCGTCTGAACAAAAAGCAAATCCGCGAGCTCAGCAATGAACTTAGCCAATTGTCCAAGTTGATGGCTCAGACAGCAAAAATTTTCTAAAAGGAGATCCAGACATCATGAGTGAGACATCCTCTGGAACACCACACGAACCTCGAAAAGGAATCACCCGCCGGGAAATGCTGAAAATGACAGCCATAGCAGGCGGCGGTCTGGCACTTGGAGCCAGCGGGATCGGTGCCGTTTTCCAGGCTCTTGGAAAAGAACCAGAGAAGGCCGGAGATACGCCTGTTCCTTTTTTCGGCGAGCATCAAGCCGGCATTGTCACTCCGCACCAGACTTACGGTTATCTTGCGGCGTTTGATATCGATCCATCAGTCCATGATGAAGCAAAGGTGATGGCACTCTTCATCTCTTGGACACGTCTCGCCTCCATGCTGGCTGCCGGCCAAACGATGGCGAGCAGCAGCAATAGCTCCCTGCCGCCGAACGATACCAACGAAGCCAGAGGACTCGGCACTGCTGATTTGACGATCACATTCGGCCTCGGCCATTCCTTTTTTATTAAAAATGGAAAAGATCGCTTTGGACTTGCTGGCAAAATGCCGAAACAATTGACTATCATGCCAAAGATCGCGCATGAGACACTCGACCCGGCTCTGTCAAACGGAGATATCTGCGTGCAAATCTGTGCCAACATCCAGCAAGTCGCTTTTCATGCTCTGCGTAATCTGATTAAGGAATCCGTCGGCACTGCCAATCTGCGCTGGATGGAGGCCGGCTTCCTTAATGGTCCGAAAGGCAAGACTCCGCGCAATCTCTTCGGCTTCAAAGACGGCACCGCCAATGTTTCAGGCAGCGATCGTGAAGGCCAGAAACGGGTGATTTGGACAGGCAAGGATGAACCTTACTGGATGCGCGGAGGCAGTTATCTCGGTTACCGCAAAATCCAGATGCATTTGGAAACCTGGGATCAGGATTCCTATCAGGACCAGGAAAACGTCTTTGGCAGAAAAAAGAACTCCGGTGCCGCATTCGGCCAGACCCATGAGAAGGATCCGGTGCTGCCGCATCAAATGCCGATGGATGCTCATGTCCGTCTGGCTCACCAGACGGGCAAGGAGCTTTATCGACGCGCTTTTTCCTATACGAATGGGATTCAGGCATCAACAGGGCAACTGGATGCTGGTCTGCTCTTCATCGCTTTTCAGAATAAACCGCAGGAAAGCTTCATTCCGATGCTGAAGCTGCTTGGGCGGATGGATGCCTTAAATGAATACACGGATCACCGGGCAACCGGCCTGTTCGCCATTCCCGCCGGCATCCGCAAAAATGAATATTTTGCTCAGCATTTATTTGAGTAACAAAAAGCCTCCGGACCAGTCTGATCCGAAGGCTTTTTTATTTTCTTTTTTTATTGCGCCTGGTGCTGCAAGGAGGTTATTGCCTGCTTACCTGTAATCAATGCCAATTTGTACACGTCACCGCTGGAACAGCCGCGCGACAAATCGTTGACCGGCTTGTTCAGGCCCTGTAAAATGGGGCCGATAGCCGTGTAGCCACCCAGTCGCTGGACCATCTTATAGCTGATATTTCCAGCATCGATATTAGGGAAAATAAAGACATTCGCCCGACCACCGATGGGCGAACCCGGTGCCTTCTTCTGAGCAACTTCCGGAACATAAGCCGCGTCAAACTGTAATTCGCCGTCGATTAAGAGTTCCGGTTTCTGCGCTTTGACCTGGGCAAGCGCCTCCGTGACTTTATCAATCGACGGATCTTTCGCTGATCCTTTTGTGGAAAAGCTGAGCATGGCAATTCTCGGATCAATGCCGAACATCTTTGCCGTTTCTGCCGATTCCAACGTAATTTCAGCTAATGTTTCGCTATCCGGCGAAATATTGATGCCGCAATCCGCAAAGACAAATTTTTGTTCACCTTTAACAAGAATGAAGGACCCGGAGATCCGCTTCTTACCCGGCTGTGACTTAATGATCTGCAGCGCTGGCCGAACGGTTTCCGCCGTCGTATGTGCGGCGCCACTAACCAGTCCGTCCGCCTCATTCAAATACACTAACATGGTACCGAAGTAACACGGATCGTGCAGCCATTCACAAGCTCCGGCAGCGTCAATTTTTCCTTTTCGGCGAGCAACGAGCGCTTCAGCCATCTTATTCCGATTGGGATCGGTCTCAGGATCACGGACAATTAATAATTCTTTATCTGCGAGTTCTCTGATTTCCGGATCCATCTTTTCCTTTTTCCCGATCAGGATTGGCAGAACAATTTCCTCGGTCGCCAATCGGAGGACCGCGCTAATGACACGTTCATCATCACTTTCAGGAAATACAATGACGGGTTTATGCGCTTTGACTTCTTCTCTCAGTTCATCAAACAAGTCGGTCATAAGACTTTAACCCCCTGTAATAAAATTCAATCTGTTCACGATTCAAGGCTTTATGCCTTATGAATTTATTCACACATTCTTTCATTTAGTATAAACCAAAAATGCACCAGAAACAGAAAGAAATATAATTTCACTGCCCTTTTTCTATATGTAAAATGTTTTGTATCAGAAGAGCGAATGACAGGAGATATCCGAGAGGTATATGCCTGCGATATGAACTCGGATTGTGAATTATGCTATAGTAAATATTGAGTGAATTTAAAGGAGTGAACAACATGGCAGAACCCGCGGAAACGCTGGACGGATGGTATTGTTTGCATGACTTTCGTACGATTGATTGGGCAGAATGGAAAACGTTTTCATCCGTTGAGAAACAGGAAGCAATTCATGAATTAGATCAAATTTTCTCAGGCTGGACTATTAATAATGAAATTCACGAGGGCAGCTCCGGCATCTATTCGATACTCGGCCAAAAGGCTGATTTCGCCTTCATGCTGCTGCGTCCGACAATAGATGAATTAAAGGAACTGGAAACTCAGTTCAATAAATCGAAATTCGCCGAAGTGACAGAGCCCGCCTATTCCTTCGTATCGGTCGTCGAGCTCAGTAATTACCTCGGCAAAAGCAGCGGTGACCCCTACGCACATCCGATGGTTCAAAAACGATTGAAGCCGGCCCTGCCGGATATGAACTATTTCTGCTTCTACCCGATGGACAAGAAGCGTCAGGGCGGCGATAACTGGTACATGCTGCCCATGGATGAACGCAAAGAGCTGATGAAAAGCCACGGACGGATTGGCCGCAGTTACGCTGGAAAAATCACACAGATTATTACGGGTTCCGTTGGCCTCGATGATTGGGAATGGGGCGTGACCCTCTTCTCGGATGATCCGCTGCAGTTCAAGAAAATCGTCTATGAAATGCGTTTCGACGAGGCGAGCGCCCGTTACGGTGAATTCGGCCCATTCTATGTCGGCCTGCACCAATCGCCGGACGCTTTTATCCAAACACTGTCCTTATAATGATTTGCTGACTCCATAGGACCAACTGATCTCATCCTCCATCTCAGAGGGTGAGATTTTTGTGCAGACAGAAGTTTTCCTCTATGATCGGAAAATTTTATTAAACCGAGAAGAGTTCAGCTTAAGTCAGCCATTTTTCAATCAGATTAAACATTCTCACATTAAAACAGGGCTGGTGAAACGAAAAATAATTGACCCTTTTGCCAATATACCCCTTCCCTCGTTTCATTGAATGCTTTTTCAGTTAAATCCTCATCTTTTACTGCAAAAATCAAATCTTGGGAAAGCGATTAATGCTGAACAGAGCAGGGCAATTTAAGGATACTTAAAAAATTAGGAGAAGGTCGCAACCTTATGGAGCTCTATAATGGCCAACCCTATTGGCAAACAACAGTTAAGACGCTGCGGTTACCTCGGCAGACAGCCGCCACCCATTACGACGCGCTGATTGTCGGCACTGGCATGTCCGGATCGCTTTGCGCGCTGACACTGGCCAATGCCGGACTTCACCTAGCGATGATTGATGAGCGCCAGGTCGGTGCTGGCAGCACAAGTGCAAATACTGGCCTGTTGCAATATTCCAATGACATGATGCTCTCAAAATTAATGAGTCAAATCGGCGAAAAAGCGGCCGTCCGTTTCTACCGGCTCTGCCTGGAAGCGGTGAACGAACTCGAACAGGTGGCGCATTCGCTTGCCACGCCAAGTGATTTCATCCGCCGGGACAGTCTTTATTACGCGAGTACGCTTTTGCACATCCCCCGTTTGAAAAAGGAGTTCAATGTATTAAAAACGCACGGCTTTCCTGTCCGCTATCTGAATCAAGCACAGATCGAGTCGGAATATGGATTTTCAAAGCATGGGGCAATTGTCACCGCTGGAGATGCCGAGGTTAATCCCTTGAAATTCAGCCGCTCGATCATCCGTACTTTACTTGAGCAACAACGAACAGACATTTTTGAAAGAACAGCGCTGCTCGAGGTGCAGGATCGGGGCAACACTCTTGTCGCGCAGACTTCAGCCGGAGAAATTCGGGCCTCAGCCATTATTCTCGCGACCGGCTATGAAAAAACACCGTTGCTGAGGAAAAAGCGGGCAGCAATCAATCGTTCCTATGCGATCGCGACGAAACCCATTGAACAGCTCAGCCGCTACTGGAAGGAGCGAGCATTGATCTGGGAGACGCGTCGGCCCTATCTTTATTTGCGGACGACCGTCGACAATCGGATCATCGCCGGAGGTTTTGATCAGGAAAAATCGGAAGCACCAGCCGCAGACGAAATCTCAAAACAGGCTTCGCGTCTGAAAAAAGAATTAGACACCTTGTTTCCCATGCTCCCGATCGAAATCGATTATGCCTGGGGCGCACTCTTTGGCGAGTCCACAGACAATCTACCTTATATTGGGCGCCATCCGCGACAGAAAAATATATATTATCTGCTGGGTTACGGTGGAAATGGAACAGTTTACAGTATGCTTGGCTCCCTTATCCTGCGTGATTTATTGACCAAGGGATATAGCAGCAACGCCGATCTCGTGCGGCTTGATCGCTAAAAAGATTATCCGATTGCCGGATAGTCTTTTTAGTCATCATTTCTGAGGTTAGGCATACGTTTAAATGTATTGATCGTTAAAGTTTATCTTTGTTCACGCAGATATAAGGAGCATTAAAAAGGAGGGCGGGGATATATGCCATCCGTACAGTTTACCAACAATGATGTCTCGCTTCTCGCACGTCTGATGCGCGCCGAAGCTGAAGGGGACGGACAGCTGGGCATGCTGCTGGTCGGCAATGTCGGCGTGAACCGTGTGCTTGGCAATTGCTTAGACTTTCAGGATATACGGACGATTTCGCAGATGGTGTTTCAGAGTCCAGGTGGATTTGAAGCCACTCAGAAGGGGTATTTCTACCAAGCAGCCCGATCGCAGGATAGGCGGCTTGCACGCAGGACGCTCAATGGAGAGCGATTCAATCCGGCAACGAACTCGCTTTGGTTTTTCCAGCCGGTAGGGGCTTGCCCGGGGCAATGGTACAATCAGTGGAACGCCGGCCGCTTTAAGGCGCATTGCTTCTTCCAACCGACACAAGGGGCTTGCCCCAATGTTTACTGATCGGCTTTCATCGGTTTGATCTCGCATTTTGATCGCATGAGTCTCGATTTCTATACTCGGTCTCATTCGTCAGCAGAAGAATTCATGAAGCAGGAGTTGATTTTATGAGTGAACAATATCCACCGGAAAACTGGCCGTATGGTGCCTCGTTCGGGGCCGATCCGGATCAGGCAAATGGCGCGCAGCGGCAAGCTTCTCAGCCGACCGGGCAGCCGCAGACAGGCAGCGCTTCTTCTCCATTTTCAAGCCAGTTCACCCAACCGGTCGGCAGCCCGGCGGTACCGCCGCTGCCTTATATGTACCCACCGTATACAACGACTCCGCCGGGTACAGCCGCTCCAACGGTACCGGCCCAGATGCCCATGCAGCCGGTAGCGCCGACTGCAATTCCACTGCCGCTCGTCGAACAATCCTATATTGAGAATATCTTGCGGCTTAATCTTGGTAAAACGGCGACCGTCTACTGCACCTTCGAAGGAAATAGTGAATGGAACGCCAAAAGTTTTACTGGAACCGTAGAAGCCGCTGGACGAGACCATGTCATTATCAAAGATTCGGGATCGGAAACGCGTTATTTAATTCCGATGGTCTTCGTCAATTATTTCACCTTTACCGGTCCGATGTCCTATAGCTACCCGTATGCACCGCCAGTTTCAAGATGACTTGTGCAAAAGACTTTGCCTGTAAAATCCGGGCAAAGCCTTATTTTTCAGATGATTTGGAAGACGGAGAGGATTTTCCTTCCAGCAACAAGTGAAAATCCCATCAAACTTTGTATTTAAGCGGAAATTTTGTTTAGTTTGGAGAGCTTCCTGAATTCGGTTCAACTTTTTATCTTCCCGCTTTAATTGAACTTCCCCCTGATTAGGGGGAAGTATTTTGACCCGTTTCTTTTAGCCTTTAGCGATGGCAATGATCACAAACACCCAACTGGCGAGAAAGGCAAGTCCGCCGAATGGTGTAATCGCGCCCAGCCAATCCGTCTTGGTCATGCTGAGCACGTACAAACTGCCGGAGAACAAGATGATCCCGAGCAGCATTAATATTCCGGCCGTTTGCAACAGGCCCGCTGAACCGCGAAAAGCAGTCAGTGCCAGTAAACCAATCAGAATCAGACCGAGGCTGTGATACATCTGATAGCTCACACCCGTTTGATAAATAGAAAGATAATGCTCGCCGAGACCCTCCTTCAACACATGGGCACCAAACGCGCCGAATGCCACCGACAAAAAAGCGAGAGCGGCGCCGACTATGATCAACATTTTCATTTAAAAGCCCTCTTTCTTCCAATGATTCGTTAACAGTTGCCCGGGTTCCAGTCTTGACTAATTGCCCTTATCCTCATTTTATCATGAACCGGTAAGAAATCCGTTTCTGATGTTTCTCAGACTTTTCTAATAAAGTCACAATAAGTTCGTTTGACGCTTCCCACCCCGCTTGTTAAAATATTCCTGAGCGACAGTACGGAAAAATCTTACAAACTCGCAAATTTCATTCAAAAAAGGAGCTGTTCACGAATGAAACGAATCATCTCTTTAAACACCATGGACCTGAGAGAATCGGCAAAACACGGCGGCCGTGGCGAATGCATGACCTCCTGCCAATCCGCATGCAAGACTTCTTGCGGCGTTGCCAATCAGCAATGTGCAGAACCAGCAAGCCGATAATGATCAGAAATGCACCGCCCTCTGATTGCAGACGGGCGGCAATTTTTTTGGGTTAGATAAAGGAGAGGAAGAGCCTGCCATGATTCACCAATATAAACTGAATGGATTCAATATTGTGCTCGATACCTACAGCGGCGCCGTGCATGTCGTCGATGACCTCGCCTACGATGCAATCGCCTTATATGAAAAAACAGCAGCAGATGATATCGTTCGTCAACTGCGGGCCAAATATCCGGAGGCCTCTGAAGCGGATATTCGTGACACACTGCAAGACATTGAGCAATTAAAAGCAGAGGGTCATCTCTTCAGTGAGGACAGTTATCAAGATTTGTCTTTTAATTTAAAAAAACGCAAAACCTATGTCAAGGCACTTTGCCTGAATGTCGCCCATACCTGTAATCTATCCTGTGATTATTGTTTCGCCAGTCAAGGGAAATATCACGGCGACCGCGCGATCATGAGCTTCGAAGTCGGCAAACAGGCGATTGATTTTCTGCTCGAGAACAGCGGCTTCCATCGCAATCTAGATGTCGACTTTTTCGGCGGCGAACCGTTGATGGACTGGAAAGTCGTCAAACAGCTGGTTGCCTATTGTCACAGCAAAGAGAAAGAATGCAATAAAAACTTCCGCTTCACGCTGACGACAAATGGCATGCTGCTCAAGGATGACGTCATTGATTTTCTGAATAAGGAAATGCATAACGTCGTCCTGAGCCTCGACGGACGCAAGGAAGTTCACGACCGGTTGCGCAAAACGATTACCGGAAAAGGCAGCTATGACTATGTCGTGCCCAAATTCCAGAACTTCGTGAAAAAGCGCGGCGATCAGGAATATTACGTACGCGGCACGTTTACGCATAATAATGTTGATTTTACCAATGATCTTTTTCATATGGCTGATCTCGGATTCGACCGATTGTCGATGGAACCTGTCATCTGCGATCCGAAAGAGCCTTATGCGTTAAAAGAGGAAGATCTTCCGGAGATTTATAATCAATACGAAATCCTCGCTAAAGAAATGCTGCGGCGCGAGGAGAATGGCCACGGATTTATTTTCTATCATTATATGCTTGATTTGACGGAAGGCCCCTGCATCCATAAGCGGATCTCCGGCTGCGGCTCAGGTACGGAATATATGGCCGTTACCCCGTGGGGCGAATTATTCCCCTGCCACCAATTCGTCGGTGATCAGGCCTTCAGCATGGGCAATATCTGGGACGGAATTACCAAACCGGAGCTGCAGGATCAATTCAAAGAAGTCAACTGCTACTCCAAGCCAGAATGCAAGGACTGCTGGGCGAAGCTCTATTGCAGCGGCGGCTGCCCGGCTAACTCGCTGCACGCCACCGGTTCGCTCAAGGGTAATTTTCAGTTCAGCTGCGACATCTTCCGCAAGCGGATTGAATGTGCAATGATGATCAAAGCCGCCGAGTCGGTACGCGCGCAGGAAAAAGAGCAGGCAGTGAATTAAAGAAAAATCCATTGTTTTCTGCAATGAATCCTGCACCGTCGCCTGTTTAACGTGAGTTTAGTTTTAGTTATCGATTTGACATCGGTTTAGCCATACACCTATCACCGATGCATATTTCAAAAGAGCAAAAAGAAGATCCTCCGATTGGAAGGATCTTCTTTTTCTTTTTTTAAAATGTGAACGTCTGCGGATCAGGTCATTTTTAAAACCACACGCTCCTGCATATGATCAATCATTTTTTACCCTCCCCGTGTTCTGGGTCACTTAATCATCCGTTTACGCCTTGCTGCATGATTCAGCTGAGCGGTTCGCTGCCTTCAATGGTGCGGGCTCGCGTTTCTTATTTCCATCAAGGACGAGCCAGAAAAAGGTGACTATCGCGGCAAGAAGAACCATCAAGGCTCCAAATACGGGTGTAAAAGCGAGACCCATTCCGGCCGTTATCCGCCCGCCCAATTCCGCTCCAAGGGCAATGCCGATATTGAATGCTGAAATATTTAAAGCGGACGCCATTGGAACGGCTGTCGGTGTATAAGTTTCGGCCAATTGCACGGCATAAAGCTGCAAACCCGGCACATTCATAAAGGCAAACAATCCCATCAGCAGCACCATGACTAGTCCGATGACATGCGCGTGCAAAAAAATAGAGATGCCGAGAATACTCGCAGCCAGCGCCAGAAACATAAATAATAGCGAGAATAATGGACGCTTATTCGATAGATGCCCGCCTAATGTATTGCCAATTGCCACAGCAAATCCATAGGCGACCAGAATGATGACGACCGCTCTGCTTGAGTAGCCCATGAAACGGCTGAGTATTGGTGAAACGTACGTATAAAGGACGAAAGTCCCGCCGTAGCCCAAGGCTGTAATCAACAGAATCAGAATGAGGCGAAAATTGCTGAATACCTTCCCCACATCTTTTAACGAAATCGACTCCCCTTGCGAGAGGTGCTTCGGTACGAGGAAGAGATTGGCTATCAGCGCAATTAGGCCAATAAATGCGATGAAGAAAAATGACATCCGCCAATCGGTAATCTGGCCGATAAATGTTCCTAATGGGACACCGGTGACTGTGGCCACTGTGAGTCCGGTAAACATAATCGCAATCGCACTCGCCCGCTTATTGGGTGCCACGACATCAGCTGCAATCACCGATGCGATCGACATAAAGACGCCATGAGCAAGCGCCGAGATGACCCGTCCAGCTAAAAGCACCGGAAATACCGGCGAAACAGCGGCCAATAAATTACCGGCAATAAATAATAACATCACGAACAGCAGCACATTCTTGCGGGATAGCTTGGCTGTCATGACCGTTAGCAGCGGCGCACCGATCGTCACGCCTAAGGCATACATCGACACGGTCAAACTCGCGCTACTTAATGAAATGCCTAGATCTTTTACAATCAGCGGAAGCAGGCCGACACTGATAAATTCCGTTGATCCAATCCCGAATGCGCTGATTGCCAAAGCAAGCAGTGTCAGTGTCGGATTAATTTTATGATTTTGATCCATAATCTCTCTCCTTTGCTTTCTCAATATAGTGTATAGTATTGTTTATAGCGTGATGGTTAACAAGTAGGGACTTATTTGTTATATAGGTACCTTTTGGTTTCATATAGGATAGAAGGAGCGTTTTTATAATGAAAAAAGTTTTCAATATTGGTGTGGAAGCAACACTTGAAGTCATCGGAGGAAAATGGAAAACCGTTATTCTGTGTCATTTGCGGACAGGGGCCAAACGGACGGGTGAGCTGAAGCGATTGATTCCAGACATCTCGCAAAAAATGCTGACCAAGCAGCTCAGAGAATTAGAGCAATCCGGAGTCATCAACCGAAAAGTCTATAGCCAAATCCCGCCAAAAGTCGAATATTCGTTGAATGACTACGGAGAGAGCTTGTCGGTGATTCTGAATAAACTGTGTCTATGGGGCGAGCATCACGTGGATTATCTGGAATCTGAGGGCAACGATGTTGTGCTGCTGCAGCGTGAAAGCCTAAAAGAAAGATAATCGCCCTTTTGCAGGCTTCCACAGGACGTGGTGACTCCTGCATCCAAAAAACAGATCCAACAAGAAAGCTGAATGATTGACTCGCGCTTCCAGTGGTCGGTTGACCCATAAATGCAGTATAGAGCCCATCACTCATTAAGATAAGGAGAATGTTGGGCAAGATCGTCAATGGTTGCTAGCTTTGAAAAAACAACATTTGTTATTGTTTCAGCGTATGTAGTAACAGAGTTTATAAACTTTTCTATTTCATTTAGGGAAGACGCAGTAAGCAGCAAAATATAGCATGCCTGACCAGTTACTCGATAACAAAATCGAATACCAGGATAATCTTTGATAAATTTCTTAAAACGAACAAAGTCACCATTTCGCAATGTAACTTCTATAATGCATTCAATATTGAAACCAAGCTTTTTGTGATCAATCTTAATCGTGTAGCCGTAGATAATTCCTTCATCTTCAAGTTTTTTAACACGCTCCGTAACTGACGGGGCGGATAAATGAACTATCTTTCCTAATTCTCTCATCGATAAACGTGCATCTTTTTGTAACGCTGAGATAATCTCTACATCCGTTTCATCAAATTTCATTTGTAAGGCTATCCCCCAAATTAGATTTCAAATGCTTTATAAGATGTCTTGTTCCGTTTCATTTTCCATGTTACTCCTTTCTCTAATACTTTAAAATACAACTATATGAGGGAGATGTTACCATGGAGCTGGACAAATCCAATACATGTTTAATGATCATTGATGTTCAGAAAGCATTTAATCATTCCAAATGGGGTCAGCGCAATAATCCTGGTGCAGAAGAAAGGATCACAAAGCTTCTCTTATTTTGGCGAGAGCAACACTTACCCATTGTTCATGTTCGCCATTCTTCCGATGACAGCCGATCCCTTTTCCGGGCAAAAAGTGATACCTTTGATTTTAAGGATGAAGTCCAACCAAGAGACGGTGAAACAATAATAACCAAAAAGGTAAATAGTGCTTTTATCGGAACCCACTTAGAGGAAATCCTGCGTTCAAAACACGTAACGACTTTGGTTATTACCGGACTGACGTTACCTCACTGCGTTTCTACTACTGTTCGTATGGGTAACAATCTTGGTTTCAAAATTATACTCGTGTCTGATGCAACAGCATCTTTTCCATTGGAAGCGCCTGATGGAAAAATCATTCCCGCAGAAGAAATACAACAAGTAGAACAGACAATATTAAGTGGGGAATTTGCAGAGTTACTCCGTTCAGAGGAAGTTTTAAGAATAATCACAGAGGCATAGTGAGGAGGCTTAACGATGATAAATACCGCTCTATTAATCATAGACGTCCAAAACTCCATGTTTGCAGTAGACAATCCTGTATATGATGGTGAGAAGCTGATTAGAAATATAAAGTCCCTTTTATTACGAGCAAGGAACAAGAATATTCCTGTCTATTATATACAGCACAATGGGTCCTGTAGGCAGTGTTTTGGAGAATGGAACGAACGGATGGAAAATTCGCTCAGAAATTTACCCATCTGCAACCGACACCCTAATTCAGAAAACGACCCCGGACTCATTTTTGCACACCGATTTAGATGAATCACTAAAGAACCAAAGTATAACAAATTTAGTATTAACAGGTATCCAAAGCGAGGTCTGTGTCGATACGAGCTGCAGAAGAGCATTCAGCCTGGGCTATAAAGTTACTCTAGTTACCGACGCGCATAGTACCTGGGATACTGCTGAATTAACGGCAAAACAGATTATCAATCATCACAATCACGTACTAAAATGGTTTGCAAGCACGCAAACTACTGAAGATATTCTGTTTTAAAAATTGAAATTTAGAGAAACCCTTCTATAACTTCGCTTTCTCCAATCTCAAAACATACGATATCATCATTATCATCTCTTCGAGCAAAAGGAACTAAATTTCGCTTTGGATATCTTTTTTTCAAATCATAGTATCTTTTAGTCGCTTGCGCTGCTTCAATTAAATACCACACATCAAAATCAACTAAGTTTAATTCAACTAACTCTTGATAAGCTTCAGGGTATTTAAAAATAGATTTATCAACATAATAAGTTTTCATAACTATACCCCCCCTTTTTTCATTTTATCTAAATCATATGAGCCCATCGGATTTTTTTCTAATCCAAAGCTTCGCCTCAAGTTTTAGGCACTCGTTTTTTAGTTGTAAATCTATCTACCATATTTGCCGGAAGAAGACCATCATAATTTCTAACAGTTGCTTTAACATCTATTCCAGCTTCTCTCGCCGCGGCAACTCTAGTATTATCAACAGTTGTAAGACTACCATCTGGCATTCTAACAACATCAATTGGTTCGCCTTTCCATCCATTAGCTTTCATGCTAGTAATAATCTCTTCTGAACCATTTACAGAAGTTTGACTAAATCTAATTTCTGAAGGATTAACATTATTAGCTCCGCCAACTTTCTTATTAGCACTATTAACGTCATGCCTTGTAGGCAGATCTAAATGGCCTTCTTTGCTCACTTTACCTGACTTTACTGTATCCTTTTCTCTGATCTCTTCAATTTCTTCTGCTTTCTTAGCTTCTTTGCCAGTCCTGCCAACGGACACATTCTTTCCAACGGCTTCCTCCTTAACATCTTCAACTTTTGCCCTCTGATGAATCTCCTGCACAGGATCAGATGAACTTTCCTTAACGTCACCTATATTTTTATTTCCTTTCTTGATGATATCTCCTGTCATTCCATTTTTTACCATTAATTCTCGAGAGCATAGCTCTTAAACCTTTAGAATTAATCGTATTGTATGGCACATTTCCACCGGCAAACTGATATTTAGGAGCGAAAAGATCATGAAAGCCATCCATTTTGTCGGCAACAACGGGCAGCGGAAGCTCGTGCTCAGCAGTAAGAGATTCTGTTTTAGAATTAGCGATTTAAACGCTTGTGCCGATTCTTCTCACCCGCTACTCTCTCAATTTTAGGCACGTGCTTCAGTTCATTAATTATGATTCATCATCATGTATCGGTGATAAAAAGTCTCTATATCCACAACTGGGACAAGTCACTTCGCGCTTACCCATCATATGAAAGGAAACCATATATGTTGCTACAGATATTTTGAATGCACATCCACATACCGGACATTCAAAATGTGAGCCTTTGGCGTGTTGAGCGACAAGCATGATGACCGGTACGACCTGTTCAACCATCCTTATCCCTCCCAACAGTTTAAAATTAGTCCACTTCTTTGAGCATATTTTCAATACGAGTCAAACGATCGTCTATGCCTTGCATTTGTTTCTGTTGCAATGTCATGTTTTCTCTATCGATTTTCAGCCGTTCATCCGCTCTCCGTTCCATTCGATGGAGGACACGCACAACAAAAAAAGTCAGTAAAATAAAAATGAGCACAGGAACAAGAGGGATCAATAATGCAGTAAGTGAAATAACAGTAAACATTCTAAACACCCTTTCTTAGTTAACAGATCCAAGCACCTTGCTAGGGCGCATTGGAAGAGAGAAAGAAGCTAGCCTCTATATTGACTATTTTCTCTTTTTTCTTTGGGAGCTTATGATAGAATGAGCGCATGATAGGAACAGCTTGAGAGCGGCGCGCTGTCCTGGTTTCTTGTCCCTATGTCTGTGTAGACGACGGAGGCGGAGGGAGGTGTGAATTCTTTCTTGTGAATATAATTGCGATCGTGCTCAGCATCATAAGTCTGCTTTTTATGGGCGGGACTTTCTTGCTGAATCTCCTCAATTATATCTCTAAAGAAAAGAAATAATCCGCTTTAAGCTGGCCAGCTATACGGATTATTTCTTTTGAGATATTCGTTTGGTAGTGCGTTGCTCGAACATCGTTGCTGCTTCCTTTGGTGGTTCAACGCATTATTTATATTTTTATCATAACAAAAAGGTTCTAAAGTGTCATCTTGAGACTGACCGGATCAGTTCTGAGGAGGATTGTTCTACAGTCCATCTATTGACTTCTGATCTCATTCGTATTTCTTGAATATCGCCTGGGTGCCGCTGTTTTCCTCGCCTTGCTGGGCCAGTTCGTCATAGATTTTTTTAGACAAGGCAAGTCCCGGCGTCTCAAGGCCCATCTGCTTCGCCGACTCCAGCGCAATCCGTTCATCCTTAATCAGATGTTTGACATAAAATCCGGGTTCGAAGTCGCCCTTCAGCATCCGCCGTCCGAGATTGGACAGCGACCAGCTGCCGGCAGCTCCTGTTTCGATGCTCTCCATGACTGTATCTGTATCCAGACCCGCATGGCGCGCATAGGCCAGCGCCTCGGCTACGCCGATCATATTGGAAGCAATGGCAATTTGATTGGCCATTTTTGTATGCTGGCCGGACCCTGCTTTCCCTTGATAGACGATCTTTTTACCCATCGCTTCAAAGACCGGCATGATTTCTTTTGCATCTGCTTGCTCGCCGCCGATCATGATCGACAGTGTGCCTTCTTTGGCGCCGACATCTCCGCCGGATACCGGTGCGTCAAGTGCATGCAACCCTTTTTCAGCGGCAGCCTTGAAGATTTTTTCCGCCAGCTGCGGTGAGGAGGTTGTCATATCAATCAGATAGGCGCCTTCCTTCGCATGATCCAGAATGCCATTGTCGAAATAGACAGCCTCTACGTCTTTCGGATAGCCGACCATCGTGATGACGACATCGGCATTTTCTGTTGCTTCGGCCGGACTGGCCTTCCAGACTGCACCATCTGCGACCAATTCATCCGCCTTGCTCTTCGTCCGGTTATAAACCTGGACAGAATAACCTTTTTTCATCAGATTGTGGATCATCCCGCGGCCCATGACTCCGGTACCGATAAAACCAATCAATTTTACACTCATCCTATTCACTCACTTTCCTTTGTCGATTGTGACAATCAGAACTTAATTTCCATTATGAGAAGTTGTTGCAAGCCTGGCTTCACCGTCTGGCGAGGTTCTTGGCGGGGAACCGAGTATTTAGCCTCTACATAACACGGCTTTCGTCTACGCTTATTCCCCGTCATCTCTGAAGCCATTTCAGATCAATTCCTGCCCATAATAGGTAAGCATAGCGCTTAAGTGTGATATCTAGCAAGGAGTGACCCAACGTAACAGCAAAAGAAATATCCTCAACCCTGTTAGAAGCGATTCGCATCCGCAGATTAACAGATGAGGATATTGCAAAAACGGGAAAATCGATACCGATCAGGTTCAGCTCGTAAAAGGATTGAAAAACCAAAATTCAAACAGGTCTTGAGGCCTATCCTCTTTTAAAAAAATCCTAAAAACAAAAAATATTTGCAATATAAAAATGTTAATTTATATAAGGACTGCTCAGCGATATAACTGCTTAAAAAAGAGTTTAAGATAGCGAATATACATTCGCATCAAGAAAGGAATGACAATAGATGCCCGAGAAGAAAACAAGTGCTGCCCAAATTAAAGCCTCTCGCAGTTGGGAAGCTAAAAATAAAGAACGCACAGCCTACCTTGCTTCACGCCGCTCCGCTCGCTCATTTATACGGAATAAAGCGACAACAGATGACCTCAACGAACTGGAAAAGTTAATCGCTGAACGTCGGCAGGCGTTTAATGATCCTCCGTCTAATAATTAAACAAAAGTACCGATCAGTATTGGGATTTTGTTTATAAACTTTTGCATCAATCCGCAAATTTTGTGTATAATGAACTTAGGAAGAAAAACAAATCCGCAATGAGCGGATGCAGTGCTTAAACAAATTACACAAATTGAGGGTAATCCGTCTTAGCCACCGTGAATGGCATATGAGACGGATTATTTCTTTTTATTTGACAGCATCACCAAGATGCTGATGATCTCTAAAATTACCGAGCAAAAAACACTCGTAATCTGGAAAGCAAGCATCAATGCTTGGTATACCGCAATCAGCTTCACCCCCTTTCGTGAGGGTGTCACCGCATCCACTCATATGCTTCATCTATTGCTCATGGTAAATTATAGCATGATTCTATGAATCTATGTATGCTTGATCAATACTGGGATTTTTTATGTATGAAGAAAAAGAGCCTATCTTGGTATCCACAGCCTCATAAATAAATCAGAATTATTGGTTTTTAAATTTATTAATAAATTCTTTCGATGGTTGGTATTTTAACTTTTTATATAGTGAATCGTTTACACCAATCCAATCACCGCCATTAACAACACCTGTCAAATTAACCTTTTTAGTGTTTCTATTATACGAAATATAAAAGATATTCTATTATAAAAACGGTATGCCAAAGAACCGTCCAGTCCGCTAAGGTACCGAGGTTGGACGGTTCTCTGTTAAGCCAACTCGAAGTGCGCGATATAATCGGCAATCATCCGGTGCGTCAACAGACTACTTGCAGGCGCCACCGGATTACCCCGCGTCCCCTGCACGGCGGCGATGAAGGCACGCACGAGCGGCGCAAATCCTCGCGTCTCAAGCATTGGTGACCACTTATCTGCTTGACTGACCTGCGTGCGCCCATTTCGAGTCACCGTGCTGGACTGCAGGTCTTGCACACGGTAGATGCCATCCGTTGCAATGATGTTGGCTTCTTCGTAATCGCCTCCCGCCATCAGGTCAAGTGTGGCAGTTGCGTGCAACCGTCCGGTATCGAAGCAGATGCTCGCATACTTCAGCTGCCCCTCCGAATTCAGATGCATTGCATAGTGAGGCGATTGCGGAACTTGAAAATGCGTCAGCGCCAACATCGTGTCAAGCGGGTGAATGAACATGTCGTATAAAAGAGGTACAGGTGCTCCGGCAGCACTTCCTGTTGTCTTCACTACGCTGACCATGTTCTTGAAGCGATGATCCACCAGATCAGCGATTGCTGGAGCTAAGCGACGATTAAAACCGAGAGTCAGGAGGCACCCCTGCGCCGCCGCGAGCTGGTATAATGCTTGTGTCTGCGCGAAATCTTCTGTCAGCGGCTTATCAACGTATACATTGACACCGCGTGTCAGGAAATGTCGGACTAACGCCTCATGTGTCTGTGTAGGCGTGTGGATCATCACTGCATCCAAATGAATGGCATCCAGCGCGTTAAGATCTCTACCCACAGGATTCAGGTGATACTTCGCCGCGATCGGATTCAAGTGTGCAGGATTGCGTCCCATCAGCAACCATTCCACTTCGTCCTGTGTCCCGGCGTACAACGGCAGATAGGCTTTTTGCGCGATGTTACCCCAAGCCAATCACGCCGATACGTAGGCGCCGGTCCATCAGCCTAGATCCTCACCATTAGTTGCGATCACACGCTGGTACCACGCGAAGGAATCCTTGCGACTGCGGGCCAATGTGCCCTCACCCGCATCGTTTTTGTCGACGTAGATGAAACCGTACCGCTTATCCATCTGCCCGGTGCCTGCCGACACGAGATCGATGCACCCCCATGGCATATAGCCCAGAAGATCCACGCCATCCTCGGCGACAGCCTTGATCATTTGCTCAATATGGGCACGCAGGTACGCCATGCGGTAGTCATCATGTACACTGCCATCGGTTTCGACTTTATCGTAGGCTCCGAAACCGTTTTCGACAATCATCAACGGGCGACGATAGCGCTCTGCAAGCCAGTTCAGACTAAACCGCAGGCCAACCGGATCAATGGTCCAGCCCCAATCGCTGGTTTGTAGGTTCGGGTTGACCACTTCAGCTTTTTCACCGTCAAAATCGTAGGCAGAGTTCTCCGCTTGATGTGTCACGGTGTTGGAACTATAATATGAGAATCCGATGTAGTCCACTGATCCTGCCGCAAGCGCAGCGCGGTCGGCTTCAGTGATGTCTGGCCGATAATTCGTACGCATGAAGTAGGCTTCCATGTAGTCAGGATAGGCGCCGAATGCCTGTACGTCACTCCAATAGAAGCGCTTCTGCATCGCCTTGTCTGCCATCAGGACATCTTCCGGCTTGGACGAAGCAGGATACTGCGGCGTAAAGTTGACCATGCAACCAATCTGGGCCACCGGATCGATTTTGTGACCCAGCTGCACAGCCTGTGCGCTTGCTACCAACTCGTAGTGGGAAGCCTGATACATCGCGGCCTCACGCTGCATGCGCGTGGCACTTTTATCGAACAACAATCCAGAGTTTGTTGCCAGCGTGAAATCGTTCATGTAGCTGCATTGGTTGTTGATTTCATTGAAGGTCATCCAGTACTTGACCTTTCCCTTATAGCGCTTGAAGCATGTCTCCGCGAAGCGGAGGTAAAATTCAATCAGTCGCCGATCCTGCCAGCCGCCGTATGCTTCAATCAAGTGGTAAGGCATCTCGAAGTGCGCCAGCGTGATGACAGGTTCGATATCGTACTGATGGCAGGTTGCAAATAGATCGTCGTAGAACCGCAGTCCGGCTTCATTGGGCTCAGTCTCATCTCCATTTGGGAAAATACGTGTCCAAGCAATTGAGGTACGAAACGCCTTGAATCCCATCTCTGCGAACAGCGCAATGTCTTCCTTGTAGTGATGGTAAAAATCAATAGCGTCATGATTCGGATAGTTTTTCCCAGGTAGTACACCCATCGTTATCTCCCGGTCCACGCCGTTCGCGCCAGCTGTCATCACATCAGCCAGTGACAGCCCCTTGCCATCTTTCTGCCAGCCGCCTTCCAGCTGGTGCGCCGCAACAGCACCACCCCATAAGAATCCCTCTGGTAACTTTGCCATTTTTCTATTCTCCTAACCTAATTTGATCTGTGCGTCAGCCAGTGCCGCATCGACTATCTGCATCACGGCCATGCTATGCGTCATGCGCCGCTCTGCTTCCTCGGTATCGTGGGTGCGTACGAGACGCTCGAATGTCACGAACTCTTCATACATTCGGTGCGGATTAATCTTCTTGTCGACATGCTGACTGGTCGCACCGTTCAACTGCTCGTCATAATCGGACATCACATTAGTTGGACCGTTCACCACGATTGAGCCTTTGTCGCCTTGAACTGTCGAGCGCACACTAGCCGCGCAATCCTTGGCAGCGATGCAGACGACCTTGGTCTCTGGGTAATCGAGCACCAGCATGCCAGAAGTATCAATACCACGCGTTACATTGGCGTAGTAGTGCACTGCGGTTGGTGCACCTAGCAAGCCAACAACAAAATGGATGTTGTAGATGTTCAGATCCATCAGCGCGCCGCCGCCTTTTTTGGGGTCGAACACGGGTAACGTCGTCCCCGCTAAGAATGCGTCATAGCGGTGCGAGTACTGCGAATAGTTGCATTCGATCACCTTGAGCGCACCAAGCTTTGGCAGATCCTCCTGCAGCTGTGCATAGTTCGTTAAGTACTGGTTGGTGATCGCTTCGACGAGGATCACGCCTTGCTCCTTAGCCAACGCCTGCAACTCCAGAAGTTCGGACGCGTGTAATGTGAATGGCTTTTCGCAGATGACGTTCTTGCCGGCTTGCAATGCCAGCTTGGCAAAATGGTAGTGCAGAAAGTTCGGTAAAGCGACATACACAGTGTCGATCACTGAGTCTGCTAAGCACTCATCCACGTCCGTGAATACGCGATGAATGTGATGTTCGGACTGCATCTGGTTCATTGTCTCCAGGTCGCTAGACACACCCATAATCGCTTCCAGCTTAATACTCGGAATTGCATCAATCATTGTTAGGAAGTCCTTAACGATCATTCCCGCACCAAAAATTGCTAGTTTCATAATCATTCCTTCTTTCTCTCATTCCGTTGCTGGATCAGCACTGTTTCCAGTGCTTCCACCAGCACGCGATGATCATCTTCGTGGTTCAGGCCCGACACGGCCAATACCCCGCGCAAGACGTTTGCGACATACAGAGGGAACCCACCGCCGCACACGGCGTACTGTGGATTCTGCGCCCATTCTTGGTACGGTTTTTCCAGGCGGTGCAGATAGGTGTACATGGAGCTATGCTTCGCGGTCAGCACTGTGCGAACCTTACGCGCCAACCATCCGCTCCCTTGTCTGCCAGTGGTCCGGTAGTCGAGAATCGTCTGGCCGTCCAGTATGACGCACACTGCCACGGGTTTCTCATGCTCGCGAGTGACGATTGCATCCACACATGCGGCGAATTGCAACGCAAGGGTGTGATCAAATGTGGTAAATCTAAGGTTGTCTTCTTGTTGCTGAAGTATTTTGGGTTTGATCATTGTGTGACTGCTTGACCTTCCTTTATTTCATTTTCATTTTCTTTTTCTGTCTTCAACGCCAACCGATCAGCGGTGCGGAAGAACGGGTAGTAGATCACACCGGACAGCACGATCTGGAACACGTTCAGCAGTGCCCCACGCCAACCACTGACCAAGAATCCGGCGATGATCGGCGGAGTCGTCCAGGGTATATTCACGCCGTTAGTCAGTGGTACCAGCCCCCATGCCATTGCACCGTACGCGACCAGCACCATAATCAGCGGGGTTAAAATGAACGGCACCAGCATGACCGGGTTCAGGACGATGGGCATGCCGAAGATGATTGGCTCGTTGATGGTAAATATTTCAGGAAAGATCGCCAGACGCCCGATTGCCCTCATCTGCTTCGACTTGGCGACGAAGAATAGGAGCAGGACGAGACCCATGGTAGCACCAGAACCGCCAATTTTGACAAAGTTATTGTAGAACTGATAGTCGACGATGTTCGGAAGCGGTGTGCCGTTGGCAAGTGCCTCCGCATTCTGTGCCGTCAGTGCCAACCAGATCGGTGTCATCACGCTGCCAACAATGTTGGCGCCATGAATTCCAAACGACCAAAGCACACCTTCAATTAGCAACACCAGCAACGTTGCCGGCAACGATGCCCCAATCGAGGTTAAAGGCGTTTGCAGATAGGTGAAGATGAAATTCTGCATACTCTCGAAGCTGGTTGCGGCAAAGCCCATCCGCACGAAGTTGAAGACCAGAATTACTACGGCAATGGGGATTAATGAAGAGAACGAACGCGAAACGTTTTCTGGCACGGAATCTGGCATCTTGATTGTCCAGCCCCATTTATCGATCAGATGCACGAGTTCAACTGCGAGGATTGATACTAGGATGCCGACGAACAAGCCTGATGCTCCGAGGTTATTCAGGGGCACACCAATACCATCGACGGCCCTTTTGAAATCGATCATCGGTGTCAGTACGAAAAACGCAGCGATTGCAGCGAAGATTGCTCCCATCCTGTCAAGCTTATAGCTATGTGCCAGCTCGTTCGCGATGCCGATGATGACGTAAACAGTCATCATGCTCATCGAAATATTGTTGGGCACGGTGAAGAAGGTCTGCCACGACTGCCCGAAGATGTTGGCCATAAAGGTCGAATACCCGGGGATCGGCAAATTCGCAAACAACGTGAAGAACGAACCAATGATCAAAAGCGGCATTGCGGCCATGAAACTATTCTTGACTGCGGACAAGTAGCGATTGTTATCCAACTTCCCAGCGATCGGTGTCAACACGGCGTCGAGTTTCCCCATCAGATTATTCATTGCTCATTCCTCCTAGTCAGCCTCTGTGATTTCTTTGATGCCAGTTTCCAACATGTGAATCTGGTAAATGGTCTCCTCGTCCTTGACCATCTTAGGCTTGCCGTTGATGATTGTCTCGTAAAGCCCGGCGTAAACGCGGCTGTAATCCCCCACTTCCGAGATGACCTTCTCCTGGTGGTAAATGCCCGCGTCGTCAACATACGTCAAGGTCCCGTAGTCTTCCCATCGATCAAGGCCGAAGTCCTCGTGATCCGGCATATAGAAGTGCTTCAAGTCGATTTCTTGGCGATCCATATCCTGCTTCAAAAAAACACCCTTCTTACCGTAAACGGTGAAACTTGGTCGCGGAACAAGGCGAAAGTAGCTGGACTTGACCGAAACCTTGGTGATGCCGTAGTACATGTCGATGTCAAAGTAATCGTTCATACGGTCCTTGCCCAACAGCTGACGCACATCATAGTGGACATCATCCGGCTTACCAAAGTAAGAGATGATCTGATCCAGCGTGTGGCAAGCGTGACCGTACAGATAGCTGTGACCGATGCTGAATTTTTTCTCGCCTTCCGGCAAATAAGGACGGAAGTAGTCGTAGGTGGACTCTACCTCCAGAATGTCGCCCAGCTTGCCGCTTTCAATGACCTTTTGAACGGTCAGAAAGTCGGAGTCGTAGCGCCGATTCTGGTAGCACTGGATCAATAAATTCTTGTCCTTCGCCAACTGAAACAATTCCCTGGCCTCGGCCTCAGTCGTGGTGAAGGGTTTCTCGCACAGCACGTTCTTGCCGTGGTTCAAAATTTCCTTGGCCAGAGGGTAGTGTAACTGTGCCGGTACGGACAGAACCACTAGCTGAATCTCAGGATCTCCATAAATGTCGTTGATGTCGGTAGTGTAGTTGACACCGTCGATACGTTCCCATGCGTATTCTTCTTGCGGTGAGTAGATCGCCTTCACACGAATCTTGTCCTTTAGCTTCAGGACAAACGGTAAGTGGTACCGATTCGCGCTCTTCCCATTGCCGATATATGCAACAGTCAGTTTTGTCATAATGAGTTCCTCCTTCGTGTACGATTTCAGTGTAGCGAGGCCCCAGTATGTTTGCAAGCGCTTCCATTAAAACTGGTCACAACTATCAGGCTATCGTGAAAACATTATGAAAACGCTAAACATTTTGTTCAGAATCAGGTATGGTAAGTGTAATCACAAAGGGAGGGAGTATAATGCTATTCATAGACAGACTCAAGCACGCCAGCAATCTCACCGACAACGAACAGCAAATCTCCGCATACATCGAGGCAAACCTCGCCGCAGTCTCTGAGATGTCGATCCAGGCGCTCGCAGCGGCGACTTACACCTCGCATTCAGCGATGGTTCGCTTTGCCAAGAAGCTCGGTTACGAAGGCTTTCGGCCACTGCGACATGCCATCTCTGAGGCTGTTCAGATGAACATTGCGCAACTAAATGACGTCGACGCGAACTTTCCGTTTCGCCCCAGTGATTCAACGATGGCAATTGCTAAAAACATGTCCGATTTGACGATCAACACGGTCAAGCGCACCTTCGCCCAGCTAGATGAGAAAACACTGTACGAAGCCGCCACTCGCATCATCAAGGCCCAACGTCTCTTTATTTTTGCGATTGGCGACTCCCAGATCCGTGCCCGCAGCTTCCAAAACAAGCTGGTCAAGATCAATAAGTTCGCCGTGATCGCTGAAGAATACGCAGACGAGGCATGGACGGCTGCCAATCTCGACGAAAACGACCTCGCCATCTTTCTTTCTTATGCAGGTGGCGGTAAGCAGCGTGCCAGAATTATGTCGTTCTTGTCTGATCGGCGTGTACCTACGCTCCTGCTCACTGGTAACCCGAAAAGCGAGCTTGTGCCGTACGCCACCCAGACCATCGCGATCACGCAAACAGAGTGCGATGTGTTAAAAGTCAGCACTTTTGCCTCGCAGATCACCTTCGAATATCTGCTAGACACGCTGTTTGCTATCGTTTACGCCCGCTCCTATCAACACAACTTGGTGAAGCTCAAGAACGACTACTTCCGCATGGGTCAGGTCGATATCTTGGAAGATGTTAACAAACACGGTTGAAGGAGCTTCAGATGTGGCTTAGGTCTGTCTACATTCAAGCCATTGTCAGCCAAACTAAACTATCTCAAAGGAGTCATTCGTATGGCCATTCAATCAATCATGCATATTTCTTTTTACACGCAACATCTTGCTGAGATGCGTGAATTTTACGAGCACAATCTCGGTGCCACTCCGAAGGTCATCGTACGCAATGGTGTATATAAGGGCGTCAAGAACCGCGGAAATTGGGCAAAATTGGCCGAAACCGACCCTAACGGCATCGCTTATATGTTCGAGGAACTCGCACCTGGCCAGTTTTTGGAACTATTTCCGACCAATCAAAAGATTCGCCCAGATGCAACAACAGAAGTGGATCCGCTTGGTATTGACCACTACACCCACTTCTCACTGCTTGTCGACGACATTCAGCAGATCTATACGGCGTTCCAGCAACAAGGCGTGCCGATTGATGTTGCTCCAAACATTGGCAACTCTCACACTTGGCAGATGTGGACCCACGATCCCGATGGCAACAAGATCGAGATCATGCAGTACACGAAGGACTCCTTCGAACTGACTGGTCATATTGATAGTCCAAAATTCTGATTGACACGAATCAATAAGTACACCCTTGTCCCCCCACAATCACCAAAAAAATCCTGCCAAGTTTTATAGTCTTGGCGGGATTTTTGGCGGGGAACTCTTTCTGATGCACCGGGTTCATTCAAATTTACTAGAATCCAAATGCTGTCAAATTCACTCCTAGTGGTCATTTCCCGATCTATTCGTTTCTAAGTCAAGCGTAGTATGAACAGGCTCAGTTTTCACATCAGGCCAAAACCGCCCGGTTAGACTTTGCGAATTTGAAAAAAGTGGGTAAATACCCAGGGATATTGCGGCATCGCAAAATTAATTTGCCACGTGCCGATGCCCCCTAGCCGATCCCGATCGACAATTCGCGATTTGGCAAACAAACTGCGCACATCCTCGAACCAAACGACATGATTATTGCCGCTGTCGTCCGTGTAATAGAAATAGGCCGCTTGATCCGGCTCTGAAAAATTGATCGTGGCCTGCTCGCTCATCGCCAGATTGATCGCTGCCGAATACGTGATTGCCCGGCCTGGTGTCTGACCCGTATAGGGAATCACCCAATCGTAACCGTAGAACGGGGTACCCATAATAATTTTCGAACGATCCATCAGACTGGCTGCATAATTCACGGTCTCCTGGACATCCGCAAGCGGTGCTGTCGGACCCGGCTCGCTTCCGGCATGATGAAAATCGTAAGCCATAATGAAAAACTGATCAACTATTGCGCCGATTGCCTCGTAATCATAGCCGCGCACCCATGGAACCGAATCATTTGATTTGGCAGGAACGGCAATACTCAAATTCAATCCCGCCGCCTGCGTCCGTTCTTTCAGAGCCTGCAGAAATGCGGTGAACGCGTCCCTGTCTGAGGCCAGAACACCCTCAAAATCAATATTAATGCCGCCATATCCACGCGAAACGGCTCGGTTAATCATATTATTAATGAGTGCGGCCTGAACGTCCGGGGTATTGACAACATGCTGCACCAACGCCGCATTGAATCCCGAATCGGTCAGGTTCGTCACCGTCATGACCGGCGTCACGCGGCCGCGCCAGGCTGCCAGAACTGCCGCACTGTCGTCGAGCGGACTCAGGTCACCGTTCCAGTTAAAATGAGTTTCAAACGTGCCAATATAGGTTAAGTAAGGCGCATTATCGGAAATGACTGCCTGATCCATCGTCGGCGTCCGTAACTGCGAATAGCTGAAGTGCGTCGCCGGATGCGTTGAGTTTGGCGGCAGATTAAGACGCATACCCGGTTGCAGATTTTCCGGGCGTACTGACGGATTGGCCTCAAGCAGAGCATTCAGCGGTACATGGGCCGCACGTGAAATCGTCCAGAAACTGTCTCCGGATTGTACCGTATAAACATTACTAACAATCAGCAGTGCCTGGCCGGTCACGACATTGGTTGCCGACAACCCATTTACGGCGCGCAGCGAATCAACGGTCACATTAAATTTTTGGCTGATACCAAATAGCGAGTCCCCCTGTTTCACAACATAGACAAACATTTTCCCACCCTCTCCGCCCAGATTGCTCCAATCGGGCGCACGCGTTTCGCCTTCACTTGAAAAACGATGATCTCTTAGCCGGGTAGACCGGCTTTTTCCCTCTTCAAGCAGGCGTTTCGCTCTATTTTATTCGCCCATACTGCGAAGGTGCGGAAAAATTAATCAGCTATCTGGTGCAAACTTCCACTGACCGGTTGCGCACGCACTCAACCAGAGATAAAAACAAAGCTTATCAATTGAGCAGTAAAGAAAGAATTGGGACTGATTTAACGTGAACAATCAAGAAATATTTTTAATAATTGTTCGGATTTTTCCTGCAAAATATCCACTTATCAAGAGTTGAGACTCGGCTCTGGCAGTTTTTTCAATTGTTTAATCGATTGAAAAGTGAACACGGAAAATTTATCACTCATCATTGTTAATTTATCACTCATAGGCATCGTTCGGAGTAACGTTCAGTCAAAATAAACTTTACAGAGAAGCCTCTGCTAAAAACATGAACATCCTGTGGAAGCAAGCACGAAGATAGCGTACAATATAATGTACTGATTCATGAACGTTTGGGCACTTTTTCGAATAAACTAATCAGAGTGTCACAAAAAAAGCGATTTTTTCAGTCCTAACATTTTGTACTCTTGTGTCTAGCTATATTTTTTTAAGGAGGTTCACCAATGACCAATTTTCATCCCTCCCGGCTCATCCAAGCGATGCCTGGCAATTATTTTGCCGATGTCGATCGTAAAATAGATACGTATACTGCTCGCGGAATCGATCTGATTCATCTAGAAACCGGCAGTCCTGATCAACCGACACCAGACGACTTGGTCAAGGAACTCGACTCTGCGTCGCGTCTTCCCGAGAACCAGGGCTATCCGCCCTATGACGGCAAACGGTCGCTTAAAGAAGCGATCAGCGAATTTTACCAGCGGACTTACGGCGTTTCGGTCGATCCGGAAACAGAGGTGACCGTTTTTGCCGGGGCAACTGTGGCAATTGCTGCTCTGCCCCAGGCCTTGCTGAATCCGGGCGAGGTCATGCTGACAACCGATCCCGGTTATCCGATGTACTTTATCTGTCCACTTCTTGCACATGCGTCGGTTTATGGCATGCCCGTTGACGCAGTACATGATTTTCTACCGGACTACCGGACAATTCCCACCGATGTGCTGGAAAAGGCCCACCTCCTGATGTTGAATTATCCGAACAATCCGACCGGTGCTGTGGCGACAGAAAAATTTTTTGCAGATACAGTCGCTTTTTCTCGCGCTCACCAGATACCCGTTGTTCATGATCTGGCTTATGGCGCATTTGGCTTCGAAGGCCACAAACCGCTCAGCTTTTTGCAAACACCCGGGGCAAAGGATCAGGGAATCGAGCTCTATACCTTTTCTAAAACTTATAATATGGCCGGCTGGCGGCTGGGTTTTGCTGTCGGTAACGCATCTTTGATTCGCAGCCTCAGCGATTTTCATGATCTGGCGCACAGTGATGTCTTCGGCGCCGTACAGGATGTCGGGGCAAAGGCACTGCTTGGCCCGCAGGACAGTGTCGATCAGATGAGAGCGCTCTATGAACGACGGCGCAATGTTCTGGTTCAGAGCCTGCGCGCCATCGGTTGGGACGTTCAGGCACCGAAGGGTTCCTTCTTCTGCTGGTTCCGCGTGCCAGACGGTTATAATTCGGAGACTTTTGCCCAGACCTTACTTGATCAGGCCCATGTCGCTGTCGCACCAGGCGCCGGCTTCGGTCCACACGGCGACAAATTTGTTCGCGCCTGCCTGCTCGAACCGGAAGATCGGCTGCGCGAAGCGGCGCGGCGGATTGAGGCTTCCGGCGTACTCAAAAACGTGCCAATGACCGAGAAAAAATAAATAGAAAACCTGCCGTTATTAAGGCAGGTTTTCTATTTTTCATTCGAACCCGGTCCTATTGAACTGTTGTTCTGCATATAAATCACAAGTTCCGAGCGATTGGACAATTCTAGTTTATCGAGAATTCTCGACACATAGTTCTTCACTGTGCCTTCCGTGATAAACAAATCCTGCCCAATCGCTTTATTACTTTTTCCCGATTTCAATTCGTTTGCTACATCTTTTTCACGTTGTGTTAGTAAAGAAAGCTTACTATCGTGCGCGACTGCTTCGTCCTCTGAGTTTGCTCGCAAGGCAGAGATGACCTTCAAGGCAATCTTATCGTTAAGCAGCATGCTATTGGTCTTAGCCGCCTTAATTGCACTGACAATTTCTTCAGAGCCGGCATCTTTTAAAATGTAACCATCCGCCCCATTCCTCAAACCATTAATAATATATTCATCTTCATTGAATGTCGTCAGAATAATGATTTTGATTTGCGGATACAGCGCCTTGACTGCTTTCGTTGCTTCTATTCCATCCATGATCGGCATGCGGATGTCCATCAGAATCACATCCGCTTCAAGTCGTTTGAGCTGATCTAATAGATCCTGTCCATTTTTCGCTTCTGCCACAATTTCCAACTCGTCATGAAGGCTGAGGAGCATCTTCAGTCCTTCGCGAACAATCACCTGATCATCACAAATAATGACACGAATCATTTTCTCATTTCCCTTCAGACGCTGCCTCTCACCGGAAGCGATCCCTTAATTGTAAAACCAGATTCTTTAGATGACTGAAAATGAACGGATCCACCAAGGGCCTGAAATCTGTTTTCGATGCCTTTTAAGCCATTCGATTTAACAATCTCTGAACCAGTCATTCCATTATTCGTCATATTCAGGATTATTTTATTTACCTGAGAAGCTATGGTGATTGTGAAAGATGAGGCACCGCCATGCTTAAAACCATTCGTGATCCCTTCGCGTACCGTCTTATACAGACAATTTGTCATGCTGGAATCCACCCATTTATCGGGAATGTCCAGGTTCAAATCAAAGTGAATATGATGGTTCTCCTGAAACGCGTCAAAGAGCGTTTGCAAGGCTTCCCGTAAATCCGGAACCGTGTCATCGTCTTTAAGCAGTTTGACCGCTTGCCTCAGATTCATCATCGATTGCTTCGTCAATTCGCGCATTTTACCTAGAACGGCCTTTATTTCTGTAGGCTTTTTATCAACCACTTTTTCAGCATACTCAAGATTCATATTAAGCGCAACAAGTGCGTGACCCATTGAATCATGCAGTTCTTGGGCAATTCTGGTCCGTTCCTTTGTGATCGTCAGTGTCTCAATTTGCTTGGAGTAGTCCTCAAGCTTACGATTTGACTCCTGAAGCTCCTGGTTCAAGCCTTCGACACGTCGCTTTTCAATCATCAAATTTCGAAACAATAGAATGGTGAGGAGCGCTAAGCTATAGGAGAGCAATTCATGGCGTAAAGCATGCATTAAATCCGTTTGAATCCAGTCAACGACAAAGATCATCGTAAAATGAGCAGCAATTAGAAAAATAGGCAACCGATCATGGATGACAATCAATTCGACTAATAAATAAATCACATAAATTTCCACGCCATTATTATCCTGAAAAAAGGCTAGGGAGCCCAGGCATAATAAACTGAATAAGAAAGAAATCGCATAGGTGACCGTTTGTCTGCGCAAACGGCGATGGCGAAACAGATCATTAAAATTTAAAAGAACGACGATTGCCAGCAACTCAGCGAATAACGCTATATTGCGACCTGCCAAAGGCATTATGCCGAAAATGATTGAAACCAGTGCCAAATATCTAATGATTGTACTGTAAATATGCCTGACCATAATAACGGCATCCCTTCACTCTTCCATTTCCATCTATTCGCTCATAGCGTACCATTTTTCAAAGCGATCTGTAAGATGTGACTTCAATACTTTTGGGTACCTGCTTAGGTTAGAAAAACCGGGCAAAAGACGCCCGTCCTTTGACTTGCAGGTACGCTCCGGAGACTCGCTTGCCGCGGGCAGTCTGAGAGCCTCCTCGGACAGGCACGAGTCTGCGGGGTCTCTCTTAACCTACTCTTCCCGCAGACGCCCTCGTCCCTGCGCTTCCCTGCTCTATTTTTTATACTTTCTTATCTTTTAAAAAAAACAAAGGTGAGGAAAGTGTTTTTTCACCTTTGCCAGCCGATTATTTTTGTTAAAAAAGATGAATATGCAGTATGCCTAAAAGCCCATCGACCAATAGAAAAACGCCAATAACACGGATAATCACTCGTGAGGCCTGTGTTTTTTTTCGAAAGAGTATCATTTGAAGCTTCCCGATGAGCAGATTAATCAACAAGCCTGCCGCCAGTTCAATTAAGTTTATTGTCACTAATGGCATGTTTATTCATTCCCCCATAGAATCATTTTTTAATAGACTCGCGCTGCGTACCCAGAGCGCAAGGTTTCTTCCTGTGAAGGAGCCAAATATTTCAAATAGAAAGCCAGCTTGAATCACTAAGAGCAAGTGTTCGGCATGACTTGGAATCATTGTACTCTGGACAACTGCTTTGGCAACGATAAGCGCAAGCAGAAGCAACACAGTCAGCACATTGCCCTTTCTGATCAATTGACGTGTTTGATTATCTCGTCTGATTGTATACAGATAACCACGAATCCAGCCGACAATCAGACCGGCGACTGTTAATACCGCGATAATCCACAAGTCAACAGCCCTGTAATTGCCCATTTTTTCAAAGGAAGAGAAGCAGGCATAGAGGAGCAGGACGGGAAGCAGCCACAGCCTATTCCTGTTCAGTTTTCGTTCGCGAAGCTGCATGAAGACGATGATCAGCAGAATAAAAAGCAAATCCATAATCTTTTTCTCCCTTCTTATCTCCTACTTCTGCGTTCGGACAAGCGCAGTGTGATCGTTGAGAGCATTAAGCCGAAACAGCCTGCACCGCCAAGAACAGCCAAAGCAAGCCACTGCGCACCGAGTGATTGACCGTCGATCATCACACGAATCAACGATTGAATCGCCCAAGATTCCGGAACCAGATGTGAAAGCAATACAATAAATTGAGGCGCAAAATTTTCAATTGAGAAAAAAGAACCACCAAGCATTCCGGTCAGAACGACAATCATCGTTGATAGAATGGTAAATTGCTGTTGTTTTCTAAAGAACGGCACAACCATCATTGTCAGGCCGATCAGTGCAAACAAATACGCAGCAAAGATGGCGATGATCAGCAGCAGGTGACCAGACAAACTTAACTTAAATAACAAGACGGCAACAAGTATAATTGCAGCAATATGAAAGGCGGAAAAGATAAACGTCGCGACCATTTTCGCTAGCACAAGCAGGCTGTAACGTGCCGGGGTACTGATCATTCGATCAAAGGCATGATTTTCTTTTTCTTCAATCATTGTTCTTAAGCCTTGAAAAACGACAAACCAGATGAACATCACTAGGAAGCCGATCAGCTGACGAAGGTTTTCTTGACGTGCTTCGTTTTGAACACTTGGCGATTGATCGGAAACAGACACAGCGGATGTCTTCGAACCCTGTCTGTAGAATTGAGACAGAAGTGCGATCTTATTGGCATGAATGGGACGTGACACGGTCGTCGCATCCCTTGCCATTTTTTCCTGCGCGCCAACGGATTCGTAGACAGCCTGATCGATCAACGCACTGCTTCCGCTCGTATGAGTTTGGATCAAAGTCAGATCGAGCTTTTGACCTGCGAGCAGGGTGCGATCATAACGATCACCGATCACGAGACCTACAGGTACAGATTGATGTCCGATGTCATGCTGCAGCACAGGTTGGCTTAACGGGATCACCTTCACATTTTCCTGCTTATTAAGCGAACGAATCAGTTGTTTGGAAGAGGCACTATGGTCAAGATCCACGAGTCCAAGCTGGGCTTTATTATCACTAGAGCCTACAAGTGAGAAAAGCAAGGTCAACAACACAGGCGCGGCAATCATCATAAAAATAGCCAACCGGTTTCGAAACAACAATTTCAATTGATATTTAATCATGAGCAGCAACTGCATGGCCGGATTCCTCCCTTCTGTTGAAGACTACAAGGGCGAGAATAAGAAATACAATACCTGTGGCAAAGAGCTGCAGCAGAGCAGGAATAATTTTCGCCAATTGCTCGCCTTGCCCGATTGCTAAATAGGCGTTTATCGCTTGCCCATTAGGAAGCAACTGCTGGATCCCCTTCATTGCCTTCGGAAAACTGTCGATGCTCACCATGCTTCCCCCTAGAAAACTGAAGGTATATAAAACAGGTGCTCCGAGACTGGCGACAGTCGCTTGATCCTTCGCTAAGAAACCGCAGAGCAAAACAATCGATCCGACCGCAAACGCATAGATAAGGGTGATTAGCAGAATGGTCAGCAAATTGCCCCAAACCACACCATAGAGCAACCAGCTAACCAAAATAACGGCGGACATCTGCAGCAATACAGCAATGATAATGCCGCCAAGCTTTCCGAGCGCGTATTGCAGGGACCGAACAGGCATTGCGCGAATGCGGAATAAGGTATGATTAAGCCGCTCTTCAACGACATTGTGAATGATTGCGAAGGCCGTACTTATCGAGAACAGCACGGCCATACCAATCGCATAATACTGCATCGCATTGATCGGCCGAGATGAATGTCCAAGTGATCGTTTCTCAATCACTGGTGTTTGCGACGAAACACTAGTAAGCTCGTTAATGGCCATCTGAGTTGGTACGATAGCCGTATGATGAATATTCGCATAGGCAGCCACGGATTGTTGTTCCTCACGAATCGTATTTAAATTATTCGCAAAGCTTTCTAAAATCGTTTGAACAATTTTCTTCTCAATCACCTTATCTTTATTGCCGATCAAGGTAATGTGACTGCTCTTATTCCTGGCGTATGCAGCGGTAAATGATTGAGGGACCGAGATCTCAGCAGCGACTTTGCCATTTCTGACCCAGCGTTTCGCCTCCGCGACACTTGCTGCTTTTTTGACGATAATCAGTTTTTTCAATTTCTCGTTCGAAAGCAACTGATTTTCAAGCTTTTGCCCAAGATTGAGCCGTATATGGCCTTGTGAAACGGTCTGATCAGCACTGATGAAGGCAATCGGGAATCTTTTAATCGGCGTTGATGATTGGCCAAAAATGGTACCTAGAATCAAAATAAAGAGCAACGGCAACAGAACGAGCCGCCATATTGTTTTATTTTTTACTAATAACTTAATGTCCAAGAAAAAAAGTTTCAGTAATTTGCTCATGCACTCATCCCCTTCATTAATCTCTAAGTGTCTTGCCCGTTAGCTTCAGAAAAATACTTTCCAGGTTCGCCTCAACGTAATTGAATCCGGTCAATTGAATCCCTAAATCTTTCAATGCATCAATCAGCGTCAGTGAGTTTGCGCCTACTCGCGGATTGATCGATAACTTCATTTGTGATCCATTAGTGGAGACTTCGACCACACCGGGCAATTTCTGAACGCGCTCATTTACATGCACCGGTACCGAGCGATACGTAACCGTCAGCGTGTCACAAGCTTCCGTCGTTTGTTTGAGCTCATCCTTTGTACCAACGGCGATTAATTGCCCATGGTCGATAATCGCGAGGCGCGTACAGAGATGCTCGACTTCTTCCATGTAATGGCTCGTGTATATCACCGTCATGCCCTGCGTTTGATTCAGTCGCCGAACCGTTTCCAGGATATGGTTACGCGACTGTGGATCAATCCCGACTGTTGGTTCATCGAGAACGAGCAGCCTCGGGTGATTCATCAATGCGACTCCGATATTCACTCGCCGCTTCATGCCACCGGAAAATTCGGCAACATCCTGATTCCGCTTATCCTGGAGTTCAATGATCTCCAATACCTCATCCACTCTACGGCGAAGTTCCTTCCCCTTCAGCCCATAGAGGCTTCCGAAAAAAGAAAGGTTATCCTTCGCACTCAGTGATTGATAAAGTGCCAAATCTTGCGGTACAATGCCCATTATCTGTTTAGCTGCGCGCGGACTCCGCTTCACAGACTTGTTCTGAATAAAAATATCGCCACTGCTGGGCGCCAAAACCGTGCTCAACATCGATACCGTTGTCGATTTCCCTGCACCATTCGGTCCAAGCAAACCAAACAGCTCTCCATCTTCTACCGATAGAGAAAGATCTTTTACGGCCTGAAAAGTTCCATAGCTTTTTGATACATGCCTTAATTCGAGCATCCGAACACCCTCCTTATTCACTACACAGAAAGCTTACCGCGCAATCGAAGGCTGTACGATGCACTTTCGCCATCAAATCACGGGTGCTAAACGTCATCAATTGAGTTATGCCTAAAGTCATGGCGTGATTAAAAAGGAAGGGAATTGAAGTTGCCAGAAAGACAGATCCGGAGGTCAAAGCGCAGAGATAAAAATAAAGAACCCGGACTTTGTTTCAAGTCTTGGTTCTTTATTCATCCTTTTTCATGCGTAAAGCCATTGAAAGAAAAATAATTGCGCAGAAACAAAATAGAAAAGCAAATTTATTGCGCGTAACTGTCTGAACAATGCCAATGACACAGAATAATGCGGCAAGTTAAAAATAATAATTGCGTTTATGTTTTACTGACAAACAAACTCCACTCGCCTTTCAAAATCCTCTTTTAGAGTAAATCCGCAAAGACAAACGATAAGAGATAGCCAAAAAGACAAGAGCGATTAAACCTGCTGCTAGGATTGGATGCTGCACAGCAAAAAGAATCCAATTTTTACCGTCCCCAACTTTATCCAATCTCCCTAATCCATAGGAAAAACCAAAAAAAAGCAACAGACCTATCACTTGAGAAACCTTCCAACCAAATTTATAATAGAACGGATAGGTAATCGAACAGAGAATGTACGTCAGCGCGAATGAAAGAAGGACTGACTGACCGTTTATGCTCATGAAGAAAGAACCCGTATCGAAAAGTTTAATGATCAGCAAAAGAACCGCACTAACTATATAGGTCAAAAACCACCAGATGGCAATCATCAGATATTTGGCGCGGATAACGGTCTGCCTTTTCACCGGCAGACTGAGAATCAGCCTGTTTTGCATCGTGTTTCCCTCATCTGTATTAAAATTTGAATAAAGAACGATGACGTAAGTGATAAACGCAATCGCAAGACTAAAGATCATGGATCCAAACGAAGAGTTTCCACCCAATTCCTTCCCCATCAGCGAAAAGTAGCCGGCCATAAAAATCGGCGCAAATAGAGCGACCTTACGCTGAGTAACTATATCTTTCTTCATCAACTGAATCATCTTTTTCACCTCTCAATTTTATGGGATTTGACGAGATAGTACATGATTTCATCAAGCGATGGCCGCTGCAAATGCACGTTGGTAGCGGAAGCGATCTGCTTCACCTCACGTGCCTCCGCAAATGCCTCGAAACCGAGTGCTTTTTCACTCAACACTATTGGGTTGATTTTTCTGACTTCGTCCTCAAGATTTTTTGGCCCCTTAATCAAGACATAGTGATCGAGCAGCTGCTCGGTTTCCTCGCTGAGCACAATCTCGCCGTCACGAATAAACGTAATATAATCGGCCACTTTTTCTAAATCTGTCGTAATATGCGTCGAGAAAAAAATAGCTTTATTCTCATCCTGAATGACCTCAAGCAATATATCCAGAAGCTCTTTACGGAAAATCGGATCGAGGCCGGATGTCGGTTCGTCCATAATAATTAATTCCGCATGATGCGAAAGCGCGACGGCTAGCGCAAATTTCATTTTTGTGCCTTTTGAAAGATTCTTAATCTTTTTATTAAGTGGAACGTCAAATTGCCTGATATATTTATAAAAAGCCGCATTGTCCCATTCCCTATAAAAAGGAGCAATGACTCGCCTGTTGCGCTCTGCCGTCAATTCACCGAAAAAGACATCCTGATCAAAAACAAAGCCAATTCGTTGTTTCAAATCCGCCAGGTGCCCGCGAGTATTTTCCCCGAAAAGTTTGAACTCACCGCTGTCTGCATGAATCAGATCGAGAATGCAGCGGATGGTTGTACTTTTCCCGGCACCATTCGCTCCGATAAAGCCCATAATATAGCCCTTTTCAAGTGAAAAACTGACGTCTTTGAGTGTAAAATCTCCGAACGATTTGTTTACATGCTGCAGTTCCAAAACCGTTTCCATCATCATTTTCCCCCATACCATTCTCGAATTAAACTGAGGATTTCTTCCAAAGTGAAGCCTGCCTTTTTGCTTTCCTCAATCTTTTTTCTTAATTTTTTTTTAATCATTTCCTTTTGCTGTTCGCGCAGAGCTGATCTATCCAGATGCGAGACAAAGGTTCCTTTTCCCGGAACAGTGTCAATATAACCCTCATTCTCTAACTCCTCATAGGCGCGCTTCGTCGTGATCACACTGATTTTAAGCTCCTTGGCCAGACCGCGAATGGACGGCAATTGTTCTCCTTCTTCTAACAGTCCATTTAAAATTTGGTCGACTATTTGATTCCTGATTTGCTGATAAATTGGCTCAGCAGAATGATTCAGGAGAATAATATCCATTGAACAACACTCATTTCCAATACTGTATATATTGAATATATACAGTATGATCAGATCTGTCAATCCTAATTTTTAAATAAAAGCGGAAAACGAACAGAATTGAGGAAAGATTGAACCGAATCACGAAAAAATTGAACCGAAATCATGAAATGTTAGACCCATTATCGGAAGTTGGACCTAATCCCAGAAAAGTTTGGCCTAACCCGTAAATAGTTAGACCCAATCAAACAAAAGTTAGACCCATTATCGGAAGTTGGACCTAATCCTAGAAAAGTTTGGCCTAACTCGCAAATAGTTAGACCCAATTAAGCAAATGAAAGCGCCTATTGCTGCAGAGCGCTTGAATTGGGCGCTTTTTTTGAAAATCGAGTAGGAGGAACCTTCGGTTTCCGACCTCTCACACCACCGTACGTACGGATCCGTATACGGCGGTTCTCTAATTTGCGTGCATGCGCTCATACTGGGTCATTCAATCTTTCAGACCCCATCGTATGAGCGTTTTGTTTTGAATGGCGCGATGCAGGGTTTCACTAAGAGACAAGTGCCAGTATCCTTTGCGACTTGCCGCCAGCTTCAGTGCTTCGTCATGGTCAATTCCCCGATTCCTTAGTTCACGGAAACGCGTTCGAACGCGTTTCCAGCGCTTCCAGATCAGCTGACGAATTCTGTGATTCAGCCATTGCCGGGTGCGTATGAGAAAGGACTTCATCATCAGTCCAATCGCATAATAGTTAATCCAACCAATGGCTGTTTGATTGATTTCAGTCGCAATCTGCTTGAAAGTACCCGGACGATTGCGTCGGGTGATGTTTTTCAGCTTGCGGATCAACCGTCTTTTGGAAGACTGATCGGGATAGCAGGACATGGTACCTTTTCGTTTGTAAAGGCGGAAGCCCAGAAATTTATGTTTCATGGGGCTTCCCACACCACTTTTCTTCCGGTTGACCGTTAACTGAAGCTTAATTTCCAGAAACTGAGTAATCGACTGGAGTACACGTTCTCCTGCCCGTTTACTTTTGACGTAAATGTGAAAGTCGTCCGCATAGCGCACAAACTTGTGTCCTCGTCGTTCCAGTTCCTTATCCAGCTGATCCAGATAAAGGTTGGCAAATAATGGTGATAAATTGCCACCTTGCGGTGCTCCGGAGGGTGTTGCCCGAAAAGTTCCACCTTCCATCAATCCCGTATTAAGAAATTTCCAAATCAATTTCAGGATAATTTTGTCTGAGACAAAGCGTTCTAGGTAAGCCATCAAGCGTTGGTGATTGATATTATCAAAATAGCTACTCAGGTCACAAATTACCGCTGTATGATAACCTTCCATCCAGAAGGTTTCCGACTGCTTCACTGCCATTTGAGCACTGCGGTGCGGACGGAAGCCATAGCTGTATGGGGAAAATTGGGGGTCGAGTGGTCGAGTACCGGAACAAGTACTTGGTAAATTGCCTGTTGGACCATGCGGTCCAATACTCGAGGGATCCCAAGCTTACACTTTGAACCATCTGGTTTGGGAATGTAAATGCGTTTTACTGGCTGAGGTTGGTAGGTGCCTTCCTTGAGTTTACGAACTAAGTATGGGTAATACTTTCTGACCTGTCCTTCGAGTTCTTCCGTGGTCACCCCATCAACGCCTGGGGCACCATGGTTAGTTTGAACTTTCCGGCACGCCTTGCACAGATTCTGTGGTTCAATGACCTTTTCCATCAAACATGCACGATTCTGTGTCCATCTCTTGGTGTTTTCGTCACTCGGCGCTCCTGCATTACCTTCAGCTTCCAGCCTATTTTCCAGTAGATAGTCATCTTTTGATGTTGTCTGTGGTTGTCGCATGATTCACACCTCTGCTGTTTCCAAGATTACTATTGTTCAGCCCTTCGTCCTGTCGGACTACTATGACCTCTGCTGACTTCTCGCCATTCATCCAAGCCTTGCCTTTTGAGCTTGTGCCCAGATTGCGCCTGTGGGAAATTCATCCTTCTTGTCGGGCGCCCTGGCGAGACCTCCCCGGGTAAGAGCGATAGCTTTCTTCCCATGTAACCTCCGCATCTACTGAACCGAGTTTGGGCAGTATCGGACTTCGTTTTGTTTGGCAAACTTATCCGCTCGAGTTCAGCCTTTTTATGCGATTCTTGTTCATAGGTTCGGGAGTTTGCCTCCGGCTTCCTTCAGATTCTGCCTCACGGTGGACACCCTTGCCTTTAGCTAACAGTTCCTGCTGCCAAGTCTGTAGCGGACTTTCACCGCCGAGTTGTCACCCATGCCGGGCGCACCAAAAAAAGAACCTTGCTGCACGCAAGGTTCCTGCTCTGTATTTTTTTATAACAGCTTAATCAGTTGTCAGATCACCCGATAGCCAATCAACAGGATGAACACCAGCACGATTGCCGTAAGCACGAGGAAGAGTGCTGCAGATTGTCTTTTACCGCGCCGAGCCAGCGACATCTCCATCAATCCAATTAAGACAATCGCCAGTATTCCCTTGACCACGAGCATTGCCGGAAAGTGATACATTGCCAGCAACCAAACGCCGCTGATGATCATCACGAGATATGAAAGCCGAAGAATCATGCTCCAAGCTTTTTGCCGCGGCAAGAGAACGGCAACAATAAACAAAATCGTCATCAGCGGCCAGACATAGGCATGCACGCCGACCAGTACCCCATGCAACATAAGCGATCCTCCATTCATTCACTCAAACACTTGTTTCATTTTATCATTAATAGCCTGTTTTCGACAATTTTGCCGATTGCATGCGGTTCAATCTTTGCCGGCGGGAATTGGCGGCGCATCGTTTTTCCCAGCCTCTTCATATTCGGCAATGGCCTTCATGAATTCTGCACCGTATTTTTCTAATTTTTGCTGGCCAACGCCTTTAATCATCAGGAAATCGCGCTCGGTTTGCGGCAGCTGCGCACTCATCTCACGCAGAGATTGATCAGAAAAAATGATATAAGGGGGCACATACTCTTTCTGAGCCAGCACCTTGCGCACCTTTTTTAACGCTTCAAACAATTCATTGTGCACCTCAAGTTGCGCCGCACGTACCTTGCCGCGCTTCATCACCTGAATTTCACCTTTAAGCACGGGAATCGCCCGAGCAGTTAACTTCAGGGTCGGAAATGCTCCGCCTTGTTGCGCCAAGTACTGCTCGGCTGTCAAAAAATCGATCAATTCGCTGATCTCACGCTGCGATTGGCCTTTCATAATACCGTAGGTGGACACTTTGTTCAGCCTGAAGCTGAGCACCTTTTGATCAGCCGCTCCGGCAAGTACTTTGGCGACCATGGTTTTGCCGTAGCGTTCATGTAAACGGCGAACGCAGGAGAGTACCTTCTGCGCTGCTTCAGTGACATCGCTTTTACCGCGTGTGTCCAGGCAATTGCCGCAATGGCCGCATGGCTCGGGATCCTTTTCGCCAAAATAGCGCAGGATATAGCTCTGGAGACATGTTTCTGTATGACAATAGCCGATCATTTTTTCGAGTTTACGATACTCTTCATTTTTCAGCGGCTCGTCCATTTCTGATTGATCGATAAAAAATTGCTGCAGGCGGATATCCTGCGGAGAAAAGAGCAAAATGCAGTCGCTTTTTTCACCGTCGCGTCCGGCCCGGCCGGCTTCCTGATAGTAAGCCTCGATATTGCGCGGCATATTATAGTGAATCACATAGCGCACATTGCTTTTATTGATACCCATCCCAAAAGCATTTGTCGCAATCAGCACTGACAGATCATCATAAAGAAAACGCTCCTGATTATCGGCCCGCTCTACTTCAGACATCCCTGCATGATACTTACCGACCGCGAAGCCGCTCTTTCTCAGGCTTTCGTGCAATCGATCGACTTCTTTGCGTGTTGCTGCATAAATGATCCCTGGCTGATCACGATTTTTCTTCAAATAATCCTGCAAAAAGCGAGCGGGATTCTGACCACTGACCACCTGAAAGAATAAATTATCTCTGGCAAAACCGGTGGCCACGACGTTTTGCTGCGGGATCTGCAGCAGACGACAAATATCCGCCGTAACTCTTGGCGTTGCCGTCGCCGTCAGCGCCGTCACTACCGGCCGCTGCGGAAACTGATCAAGCATCGTGGCAATTTGCCGATAGCTTGGCCGGAAATCGTGTCCCCATTGTGAGATACAATGGGCCTCGTCGATCGCGACTAAATTCACCGTCATCCGCTCAAGCGCGTGCATAAATCCGGGCAATTCCAGCCGCTCCGGAGCAATATAGACAAGTTTGTATTTTCCCCGGTTGGCATCGCTCAGCCGCGCGGCGCTTTCTGGGAATTTGAGCGAACTATTGATAAAAGTGGCCGGAATACCTGCGTTTTGAAGCGCATCCACCTGATCTTTCATCAGTGAAATCAGCGGTGAGATCACAAGGGTCACTCCGCGGCTGAGCAGCGCCGGAATCTGATAGCAAAGTGACTTGCCACCGCCCGTCGGCATGATGCCGAGCGTATCCTGCCCCGCCTGAATCTGTTCAATGATTCGATCTTGTCCCGGACGGAATTGATCATAGCCGAAATATTTTTTTAAAATCTGAAGCGCCGCGTCATTCATAAATCCTGTCACCCTTCCAGCGGATCTTGCGCATCCGATAGCTTGTCTCTTTATTTTAGCATAGGAGGCGGCGGATGAAACTTGCTGGATACTCTTTTTAGCGCCTGGCAGAGAAATGTGCAGCATGACTGCTAGAATTCCGCCTAACGTGGAAATAATTCTACCTAACCTCTGGAAATTCACCTAAGGAGCCCATTTGACCACCACCTAACACAGCCCATCTGAATATGATAAACTAGATATATCTAGAAACTGTAGGTGGAGAAACCATGAAAGCTGTTACAATAACGTTTAAAATTATAACGATTAGTGTGTTACATGCTCTTTTCGTCTCTGCCGTTGCCTTTCCGTTGTTTAGGGTCTTCCAATTCTCCTCGTTACTTCATCTATCAGAAATTCATTTTAAATACCTCTACTTTGTCATAATGATCATTGGTGCATGGGCTTATTTTCATCTCATCATAAAATTGGTATCATCCTTTTTAAGCAGTAGTTACGTTTCTTTATTAACAGCTTTGATTTGGATCCCTTTTTGGCTGCTCTTTGTCTATTTTTCAACATCGATCCCATACCACGATCCTCATGACGAAGACAGTTACGTCTCCGTTCTCTTTCTGATCGTACTAATGATTGTTTATCCATTCTTTATTGGCGGAGCCTGTGTCGTCGGTAAGAGAAAAGGCAATGTAAGAGATCAAATAGAGTAAATCATTTCCACCATTCCCTACGATGATCTCAATCTGGCATTTGTAGTATTTTTGCCGGTGATGCTAAATCGTTTGGATATCTAGTACTTTTTAATCTGGGACAAAAAGCGAAAAAGTTCGAGTGACAAGATCATGCCACTTGCCCAGACGGCACCGAAAACGTATCCAGCCAATAGATCACTGGGATTGGAATGAACGACATAAATTCTGCTGATGAAAAACGCTAACAAGAAGAAAGCAAAGAGGAAAAAAGTGATTGTACTAAAAAAATAGTTTTTCTGATGCCGGATCAGCATCACCAGAAAAAATCCACAGACAATAATAAAAATCATCGATTGTCCATTAGGAAAATCCGTACTAATGGACCAGCCACTAAACATAAAACGGAATATCCAACGAACTCCGACTGTAAAAAGGAAGCCACCGATTAAAGTCACCACAAAAAATAATGATTCTAGCCATTTGTTTATATTATTGATCAGAATTGTGATCAGGGTGAAGATAGAAATAAGACTCAGAGTGATCGGCGATGCCATTGAATAGAAATCATTCATTATCGGCTGCCAGTGGATATTGAACAAAAAAAAGATAATTGACCTGGAAACTGTATTGAATGAACTAAAATCATTACTGATAAAGTCCTGAATCATCCCGATCATTAAAACAGAAAGAGAAATGAATAAAATGAGGGCAAGTAAAATAATCAGTTTGATTTTCAGAAAACTTTTATAGCGCTTAAAAGACCATTGAAAAAGAAGGGTCAGCGACTCCCGGATAAACGGTCTGTTGGCTTTTATCACCAAATAACAAATGAGTACCAAACCCATGACAAGACTGGCCAATACCAGCCATTTTTTTATTTCGCCCTGGTATTTGTCCCATTGCGGCCCCAATATATATCCCAATGAAATAAACGTACCGGTCCAGAGAAAGACACCGATGTACGAAAAAACAGAGAATGATCGAAAGGGAAGCCGGATGACACCTGAGATAAGGCTCGCAATATGCCTGATGCCTGGGATAAAATAAGAAAAGATTAGCAGTATCTTACCATATTTACCGTACCATTTTGATACCCTATCCATTTTTTCAGGTCCCATATGGATATAGCGGCCGAACTTCCGAAAAAACGGAGCACCCAGTTTATAGCCAATCCAGTAAGAGATTGTGACACCAAGGACTCCTCCGGCTCCGGCAGTCAATAAAGAAAGAATCAGATTCATTTTCCCGTGAAAAGAGAGAAGGCCTACGTAACTCATCAATGCTTCATTAGGGATGGGAATACAGATAAGTTCCAGCATTAACGCCAGAAAAAGAGTCAGATAACTATATTCATTTATTAAATTGATAAACCCGCTCATTCTTATTCCTCCCTATTGGTCGTGTAGCCGCACTCCCACCTAAAAGCGGACTGGCTAATTTTTTTGTTGATCGCTGGTCACTCTTGCCGTCCAATCTCAGATATGGTTCTACCATTACAAGACGGTTCGTTTTGTCCGTTTAGCGGAGAGAAGCTCTAGCCAAGAGAAAAAGACTCGACCCAAAAAGGGAAGTAGAGCTCAAGCTAATAACAGAAATTCCATTTAGTGGAAAAACGCGATTGCTGGTAAAAGAATACAATTGAACAAATGATAGCACCCCTTGACGATATATTAACCACTCTTAATTTTTTTCCTTAGCCAGATCAGCACAACCGGCAAAACTGAAATAACAATGATTACGAGTATAAGTGCAGAAAAGTGCTGCTTAATGATCGGAACATTCCCGAAGAAGTAGCCAGAAAGCAGACCAATCATTGTCCATACAATCCCGCCACTAATATTATAGAACAGAAAGAGTGGGTATCTCATTTGGCTTCCACCCGCTATAAATGGAATAAATGTCCGGATAAAAGGAATAAACCGTCCGAGAAAAATGGCAAAACCACCGTGGTGATCGAAAAATTGTTGAGCTCTTGCCATTTTTTCTTGGTTCAGCATGTGTCTAAATAAAGGATACTTCTTCAGTAAATGCCCGAGTTTCCAGCCTATCCAATAATTCAGTGTATCGCCAAGTACCGCTGCTAACGCAGTCATAACAATTAGCCATTCCAAGTGAATACCCGAACCGCTGCGAGCTGCAAGTGCGCCTGTTGCAACGAGCAAAGAATCACCTGGTAGAAATGGGCAAACAACCAGACCAGTCTCAATAAATATAAATAAAAAAAGAATTCCATAAGTCCAAGTGCCATACTGATTCAACATCAGAGTCAAAAACTTGTCAGTATGCATTAATGTATTAATCAACCCGATCAGGGAATTCATGCATTGATCACTCCGGAAAATTATTTGATCGACTTTGGACTCTAGAGGTCCAAAGTCGATCTTTCTCTCTAGTCAATCCCCACGCGATTTTGTCGCTTCTAAGGATACTAATTTTCTTGCTTTTCTCGGCACGCTCACCTCAATCGCGTAGGCCAGCAGCATCAAAGAGGGAATCGCAAACAATAGCCAATAGCTGAGATTGCTCAAGTACGGCTTATGATCAACTGAGTAGACTTTAAACTGCAGGTCTTGCTTCTTAGTGGGCAGTCCATCCTGAATCAAGCGGCCATCCGGATATAGATCGCGTTGTTCATAGCCTTTTCCGTTGATTCTCAGGACAAGCCCGGCTCCTGGTGAACCTTTGATCTGCTTTATTGTCAGCTGATACGGTTCATTTTGTCCGGCCAATTCCTTATGCGCGACGAAGGTCTTGAACTGATTCACCTTGACTTGGCTGCTGGTAAACTTTTTTACAAATAAGAGCTTCCCCGTACGACTCTCTGTCACCGAAAATTGGTAAATGGCGGATCCACTTTTTTTAACCGGTTTGATCGCCAGATGGGTGAACGGGTGCGTAGCCAGAAATGTCTGTGTCAGCGGACGTGATTGATCAATCTTGGCACTGCTTTTCCCGGCCGCACCTACCTGGTCAACCACATAACTTCGCTGAGCTGAACGGTTCCCGGCAAGCGACTGATGACCCTGTACTGAGATTAATATCACTGCGAGCAGGAGCAGAGAAGCCAAAATCAGCTGTCCATTTCTGGCTGTTGCAGGTGAGGTCTTCACTCCTGTCCGCCCATCTAACAACTGCATGAATTCTGAGAAGCCAAAGATAGCCCCGATCAGGATAAATGGCGAAAAGAGTAGGCTATATCTTGGCTCTGCTTCCCATACAAAAGTGTAGAAAAGCAGATTTCCAATCAGACAGATCTGAATCAGCAAGTTCAGACTGATCACCCGAGTGCGAAAAGATTGAATCGAAGAAAGAATTAGAAAGAACAAATCAACAATATAAAAAGCTTGAATCACAAACACAATCAATTGCCGTTTATGATTAAAGAGATATTGATAGGCCTTGGTTGGCTGCGTTGTCAGATGGGTGTACCAATAATAGCCGTGTGCACCGATTCCCCATGTTCTGGCAAGTTTGATTCCCCAGAGACGGGTGAGTCCCATAGGACCCGCTTGCTTTATCCTTAACTGAATCTGCTGCGCATCTGCTTGCTTTTTTGCTGATTGAGTGGGTTCTTGACGCGTGCGCTCGTAATCCTGTTTGTTATAGCCGCCATTGGGCGATAAGCCGAGCATCACCCAGTGACTATCCGGCATGGATAAAGCGGGATTCTGATGATAACCTAAACGGGCTTCCACACCATTCGCCGAGATACCAATCGCAGCAATCATGATTAAAATGAGCGCCACATTCCACAGCACTTTTTTAAATTTGAGAACAAACAGCATATATATCGCCAGCGCCGGTAGCATTAATATCAGATTTGGCCGAATCTGATCACCAATCCCCAGCAGCAAACCGAACAGGAACATATAACGCATTTTCATCGAACGGCTGTACAGATACCCTAAATAAAGCAGGAGTACGGGAAACATCAAAGTCGCCGTATCCGTATAGAAATACAGAATATAAAAGAATAAAGGAAAACAGGTCAATGTCAGGAGCAGTAGGAGAGCAGCCATCTTTTCATCAAAGATTTGTCTGACCAGTTTCCATGAAAAATAAATGCTGATATTCAGGACGATGGCACAGAATCCCCTGCTGATGACCATATAATTTGAAAGATCGATCCAGCTGAACATCCTGAAGAGACCATACTGCAGCAGAGCCACAGGAATATTATTCGGATAGACTTTCAAATAGATCGCATGCGACGCATGATGATGAGCAAGAAGATAAAGTGCCTCCGCATACGTATGACCACCATCGACAGCCGGCGGAAGAATGGCATGAAAAGCAATAATTAAAGATCCTTCAATCAGAAGCATCAGCGTAAATAGAATGATCGTTACTTTTTTCAAAGCTGATGCAGATAACCGGTTAAAAAAGCGGTAGGCCGCGATAAAAAAAAGAATAATAATAGCTGAAAAAAATAAGAGAAGCAAAGCCGTTACCGCAGTTTTCTGGTTATGGAGCAGAATCATCTGGTAGGAGAAGCCGAGCACAAGCACGATCAAAAAAGAAAGAGCAAAAATCAGAGAAAATAATGAGAGTGTTAATCGTTTTATCAAGCTTAGTGTCACATCCTATAGAAAACTAATCTTTGTTTGTTGCCAATAAGAACGATAAAGCTGTCGATCACGCTGTAAAAATGAGGAGCTGAGAATTCATTTTTCTCTCACAAAAAAGGCTCCTGATTTCCGGCAAACCGCTCACAAGGCCTTATTTTTGAGCTTCTCTTCACCATTATTCATTTTGCGTTCCTCAATGGTATAACGCGGACGCTGTTTCGTTTCTTTGAATATCTTGCCGACATATTCGCCAATCACGCCAATTGCCGTCAATTGAATGCCGCCGATTAACCATACAGAGAGAATTAATGAAGTCCAGCCAGTCACAACATGGTTCATAAAATGTTGAATTAAAGCATAGAGAGCGGTTAACCCGCCAACGCCCACAATTGAGAGGCCAAGATAGGTAACCATTCGAATCGGCGCAATCGAGAATGAGGTCAACCCATCCAGTGCAAAATTAATCATCTTTTTGAATGGATATTTTGATTTCCCAGCAAACCGCTCGGCTCGATTGTAATAAACCTTGGTGCTTTTGAAACCCAGTAGTGGGACGATTCCGCGAAGAAAAAGATTTTCTTCCTGGTAATTAGCAAATTCATCCAATGCGCGCTGACTGAGCAGGCGGAAATCCGCATGGTTCGGCACCATCCGTACACCCATCCGGCCCATTAACCGATAGAAAAGAAGCGCTGTGTTTCTTTTAAAAAAAGTATCTGTCTTGCGCTGATCACGAACGCCGTAAACAATATCAAATCCCTCTTTATACTTCGCAAGAAATGTCGGTATGACGTTCACGTCATCCTGCAGATCCGCATCGATAGTAATCACGCAGTCTGAATAAACACGAGCCGTTTCCATTCCGGCAATGAGCGCGTTTTGATGGCCGAAATTCCGGCTGAGCTTTAAGCCGGTTACTTCTCTATTGGTTCTGACCTGATTTTCAATAATTTTCCATGTCAAATCCTTGCTTCCGTCATCAACGAGTAAAATGGTACTTTTTCCGGAAGCGAGATGATCATTGCAGGCTTGGTTCAGTACGGAACGAAGGCGCAGAATGCTCACCGGCAAAACCTCTTCCTCGTTATAACAAGGCACAACAATTGTTAGAATTGGTTCATTCATTTTCTTTTTCCTCCTGTAGCTGCAGTTACAAAGCAAAGGCCTGCACTTATTTTTGGCTCTCCAAAAAATCATATGGATTCTTCCACAGTTTGCTGTGATATTTCATTTCGATCCCTATGTTAAACTCCAAAGATTACGGCGTAACCAATTTCCCATGAGTTATTGATGAGAGTTTTCTCATGAAAAATTCATCGACGGATCATGATGTCTTCCTCATAAACCCTTATAATGAAAAGAAAATAGAGAATACTGTTTCTTGTCATTCTAATCAAATTGGAGAAGGATCTTTCATGGATAAAATAACCATTCTTCTGGTTGAAGATGAAAAGAGCGTTGTCTCATTTTTATCAACAGAACTGAACTTTGAAAACTATCAAGTGGAAGAGGCTTATGATGGAGAACAGGCGCTGAAGATGTTTTTCCAGGACGAACAGAAATGGAGTCTGATTCTTCTTGACTGGATGCTGCCTAAATTAAACGGTCTCGAAGTTTGTCGTAGGATTCGCAAAAAGAGTAGGGTTCCGATTATTTTGATGACCGCTAGAGACTATATTGGGGATAAGGTCGCCGGTCTCGACGGTGGCGCAGATGATTATATTACGAAGCCTTTTGAGATTGAGGAATTGCTCGCCAGAGTCCGTGTGGCGATCCGCCGCCGGAACAGCTATGTGTCGGAGCAGCGAAGCCACGTCTATCAGACTGGAGATTTGATCTTGGATACGGAAAAAAGAACCGCCACGCGCCATGGCGAAACGTTCAATCTGACACAAAGGGAATTTGATCTGCTCACGACGCTGATGCAGAATGAAGGAAAAGTTCTGACCCGTGATGAATTGCTTTCCAAAGTTTGGAATTTTGATTATATGGGTCAGACCAATATAGTGGATGTCTACGTGCGCTATCTGCGTAATAAAATTGATCGGAATCAAGCCGTCAAACTGATACACACGGTTCGCGGGGTCGGCTATACATTAAGGAATGAAGGATGAAAATGCGCGTGAGAACGAGGCGAATTGGCAAAAGAACGACACTTGTTCAAATGACCTTCTGGTACATCTTAATTCTGCTCATTACTGTATCACTTATTGGCTGTGCTGTCCTGTCAACAGTTACCTACCAGTTATTAAAAGAAACAGAACAAGAAGTTCTCTATGTGGAAAAACAACTGACAAAAACAGCGAAACATAAGCATCCCCATTGGAGCGAAGCGATCGAAACGATGCTGTATATCCGTCATCCAGACTTTTATGTGCACATCCGGACACCTGAAAAAAAGACCATCTATTCCAAGGGAAGCGAAGGCATTACCGACAACACGGCCTATCCAATCAGTTTATCACTATTTTCATCCATTTCATTTAAGAAAAAACTGATTCCTATCTACCACCATCGCACGTCCAGCCATGGATACACGTTTGATATTTATGTACGGATGATTAGTATTCACCACTTTCTAATGCTGACGATGAAAGTCTTGATCATTTGCACACTTATAGGAATCTTGATTGGGTCGCTGGCTATTTACCAATTATCTCGAAGACTCAGCCGTCCGCTTAGGGATGTGACTCGCTGGATCAATCAGATTATCAAGACGCACAATTTGAATCAGCCAATCACGGTGCCCCTTCAACCGGAAGAAGTGCATGATCTTGCCCTTTCCTTTAATCAGATGATGCGCCAATTGAATCAGCAAATGGAGCGGGAGCAATCCTTTGTTTCGGATGCCTCACACGAGTTAAGGACTCCGCTGTCGGCAATCCGAGGACACATCGGCGTAATTCGGCGTCACGGGGCCGGTCATCCTGAAGTGGTTGAGCAATCCATGCACTTCATCGATCAAGAATCCAGACGCATGCAACGGCTGATCGACCAACTCTTAGTGATTGCCCGTCTTCAGCAGCGCAAGGTACGAACGGCCACTCTCAATCTTTCACTGGTGATCAAGAACGTCATCGCCGATTATGCACCCATAATCAACCAGACTTTCAGTGCAGAAATCCAAGATCATATCATTGCTGAAGCAACTGAGGATTATGTACACCAAATTCTTGTCTCACTCCTTGAGAACGCTCATAAATATACTGCAGGAGACGGGTGGATCAAAGTCCTGCTTACCTGTGATGCACAATATGCCTACATTAATGTGCAGAATTCAGGAGCCCATATTCCTGATGAAGAGAAGGAAAAGATTTTCGAACGTTTTTACCGACTCGATAAATCCCGTTCAAGCAGCGAAGGCGGATCCGGACTGGGTCTGGCGATCATCAAACAGCTTGTTGAAATTGATGGCGGAAAGATAGGGGTAAAAGATCTCGAGCCCGACGGCAGCCAGTTTATCGTCCGATTTAAACTTGCTAAGGAGACAAGTATCAAGAAAATAAAGGCTTAACCCAGGAAAAAATGGAACGAGAAACAAAGCAGAAATCCTGAATTCAGACAACCGTTTGAAAATTTCTCCCATGGATTTTGCCATTGTGTTAAAAAGATTGGCATGAAAGGGACGAAAGGTGCTGAAACAACGCCTTTCGTCCCTTGTTAGTATGAAGTGTCTGCAGCGGCGGATCTTACTTTTTATGCAGATGGATACAAGAATTTCTTCTCTCCGCTAATTGAAAATATCACAGATTCCACTTTATTTTGTCAAATAGCCAACAACTTTGAGCTGCGAAAGCACGGATGTTCCGTGCGGCGCATGCTTAATTGCCTGAGTCAGGTCTTGCCCAGCCTGCACGCCATGATGGTAGCCATTATGCCAGTCTGGCGCATGAGTCACATCGTACACCTTTCCGCTAACCGCCACATAAGCGGGTTGTCCATTTTGTCCGTTGTATTTTTTTAGTTCTGCCAAAGTAAGCAGATGGTGCTTCTTTTGTTTTTGTGGCGGCTTCTGAAAATTGCCTGCAACTCTGCTGCTCGTGAGCCCCGTTGATTCTGCTGTTTTTGATCCGACCAGATTGCCCACAATTGGAACAGCCGACAAAACCGATGTGCCATGCGGGGCATGCTCGATCGCCGCTGTTAAATCCTGTCCAGCCTGCACGCCACGATGATGTCCATTATGCCAATCAGGGGCATGGGTAACATTGTAAACTTTTCCCTTAACCGCGATATAGGCCGGACGTCCATTCTTCCCGTTATACGTGCTTAATTGGGCAAGCGTGAATGATTTTTTGGGATTCAAATGGTCTGTAATTGCCACGGAATGCGTGGCTTTTCCTCTATTTTGTGTCACCGCATGCGTACAACCAGCAAGAAGCAGAGCAGTGATTATCAAAAGATAAGCCATTCCTTTTTTCACAAACATGGTTTGCTGTCTCCTCTACAATGAAAAATTTTCAAAATGAATTCTCTTTCTATCGACATTTAACAGATGCAAGCTTTCAACTACCGAATTCATCATCTTCGCAGGGCCACAGATGATGTAATGTGTGCGTCTGACGTTATAGCGATGCACCCTTAAATGGCGGATCAGTTTTTCACGGTTCAAATGGCCAGTCTCTCCCGCGTAGGCTGCTTCTCTCGACAGAATCGGAACAAATGTAAAATAAGGCATTTGCTGTGAAATAGCCGCAAACAGATTTTTGAAAATCAGATCTTTTCTCGTCGAAATGTTCCAAAAAAGGAGAACATGCCGCTTGCTGTCGGTTTGCCGCAAATCCTTTAATATACTGAGCATCGGTGTAATGCCGATACCGCCAGCGACGAGGACAAGATCAGACTTCGTCCGGTGCACGCTATTGCCGAGAATTCCGAATGGCCCTTCAAGGATTGCCTGCGCATTCGCTGGGATATTGGCGATCCTTTGCGTATAGTCGCCGATTGACTTGATTGTGACAGAAAGAGCGGAGCGATCATTGGGATCAGATGTAAGCGAGAAAGGGTGCTCCTCATCGGAAATACCTTTAGCGAGCAGGCGGAGAAAAACAAATTGTCCCGCCTTGTATCTCGGTAAACGGCCATTCACCCGCGTAAAGACAAGGGTATGCACATTGAATGATTCCTCTTTGATTTCGGCCAATTTGTACGGGCTGATTTTTGCCAGCCTTATTTTCACGAATTTATGGTAGATATAATAACTGAAGGCAATGAAAAAATAGAGTGTATAAACGCCGCAGATCCAAAGATTTTGCTGATAAAAAGCACTAATTATGAAAACATGCAGGAAAACGAGCACAATCGCAATCACGTTTGCATTGTGAACCCAAACGCTAACATTGAAATCAACGATGTGCTTTCGTTCAAGATAGTGGCGGAAAGCAGTCAAAAAAGGCAGCCGCCGAATAATCATGCCGGTCATGAAAAATAACGACAGACCTGCCAGAACGATAAAAAGGATCAAGGCATAGTTGCCAATTTGCCGGACGGGATGCAGAAAACCTGTCCAGATGGCATCCTCAAGCTGTTTGTGCACGAAAGAGAGCGTGATTGCAACGATTGCAGCGATGGCGTGAAATCGATAAAAATGGTTGAGTCCGAAGTATTTTTCAATAAATTTGGGCCGAGCACTGATCACGAGTTCTGCCATCAGCCACGTATAAGCCACTGACCCCAGCACCATTGGCAGGAGTCCTTTTGCCGTTTGATAGGCGGTGGGATTCACCGAATAAGTTATCCACGTCGCTGGAAGGGGGCTTAATAAATACAAAAGCACGATGGATATTCTCATAATTTTTGACACGTCTTTAAGCCCTCCAGATCAGGAATTCGATTTGTTTAAAATGCGTTTCAACAAATCAACGATTCTCTTTGCAAACTTGCTACAAAGGGAAATGGATTTTAAAATAATTATAATTATTACTGGATGAATAAGTCATTAACAGCAAATGAGAAATCTCACATTATTCTTCGTCTGCTGTATAGAAGGCAAAAAAATACCACCATTAGATTGAATGGAAGTATTTTGTATCGTTTACTAATTTAATTTCATTTACATCGTATATGGGGATTTAAATATCCTCTAAATAGAATAAAATGATTCAACCATTGATCCCATAGGCCTCAGCAGTTACCAGGAGATAGCACTTTGAATCATTCGAATAAAATTACCTTCGAATGGCTACATTGTGTCGATGATCCGCTTCCTTTGTTTGAAATACACTGGAGTCAGACCTGCCTTACGGGCCATGTCCACCCCCATCTGAAATTTCTTGCCAATTGTTTCCGGAACATGATTATCTCCACCAATGGTTACATATTTCCCACCGAGTTCATGATAACGCCTGACAATACTGCTCAGACCCTCACAGAATCTCCCCCTGTCGATCAGGCGCAGATTGATCTCCAGACAGATGTCATGCAGAATCAATGTAGAAAGAAAATTATCAATCAGCATCGGAAAATCCTCATAACGAAGTACGTTATCGCTGTATTCAATATAGCGACACGGGTAGTCAATATGAGCAAACGAATCGATATATGGATTTTTGTTTACTGTATTTTCAGCATAGATAAGATATTGAGCGAAAAAATCCGATTTCGATAGAAAATTTTTAGACTGGTCATTCAGAATATCATAATCCTGAATATTATGTATGGATCCAATCACAAAATCAAAAGCATGATCACTAACAATTTGCCGGTTCTTAATAATATAGGCCATCCGGTTATCAAGACCCAGTTCGATACCGAGCAAGAGCTGCTCGTTGTGATAAGAAGCATACTTTTTAAAATAATTTTCGATTGGAAAATTTATTTCCGTACCATCTTTGTTCACTTCATTTAGATCGCAATGTTCCGTGATGATTAGATTCAGATGATTGTGATTGGCCTGTCTGATCGCATCGTCTATCTGCATGTCCGAATCAAATGAAAAATCTGTATGATTGTGTGTATCAAAAGGCATACTATCGTCTCCCGGGTCGTTTTAGTAATCAGAAATTTTAGTAATCAGAAACCGTCTTAATCGGAAGCAGAGAAAACTTACGTTTCTAGAGGCAGCACTTCCAAACGATTCAGAAAAAGTCTGATTTCCTGTCCGGGATCAGCATAGGCCTCAGACTGATGCATTTTTTCATATTTAATGTCCACACCGTTTACATCGATATCATAATGAATAATATTTCCAATAATATTTTTTCTTTTTATTGTACCTTTTAGAACAAGATATTCCTGATTTGTTTTTGGTTGATCGACAAAAGCCTCCGGCCGAATGGCATACATGTTCGCAGCCTTGATGCCGCTCCTATCATTATTTAAAATTACACGAGCAAGTTGCTCCTCTGCCAATACATTGTAATTGCCGATGAAACGAGCGACAAACTCTGTTCTCGGTTTTAAATATAGATTTTCCGGCGTATCTGACTGTTCGAACTTTCCATTGTTCATCACATAAATATAGTCGGAAATGGAGATGGCTTCTTCCTGATCGTGTGTCACAAAAAGAACGGTCATGTTCAGCTTCTGTTGCAGTTCTCGAATCATTCCTCTCAAACGCCGTCTGATCTGTGCATCTAGCGCACTTAGCGGTTCATCAAGCAGCAAGATTTTGGGATGAGTAACGATTGCCCGAGCCAATGCCACCCGTTGCTGCTGACCGCCCGACAATTCATTGGGATATCGTTTCTCCTTTCCGTCAAGGCTGACAAGGCTGAGATAGTGAAGAGCCTGTTTTTTTATTTCTTCCGAGCTCAACTTCTTCTCTTTGAGACCGAAGGCAACATTCTCAAAAACTGTCATATTCGGAAAAAGCGCATAAGACTGAAAAACCATGCCGATATTGCGTTTCTGCGGTTTTTCGAAAGTGATATCTTTGCTATCGACAATCACCTTCCCGCTGTCAAGCGTAATTAACCCACAAAGGACGCGAAGTAGCGTAGACTTACCGCAACCACTGGGTCCTAATAGACTGATGAATTTGCCTTTTTCGACATTTATCGATAAATCCTTCAATACGGTCGCTTTCTGATAGGATTGCGTCAGATGTTGAATTTCCAAATAGCTCATGTAACAGCCACCTTTACAAAATTAAATGGATTGAAAAATCTCAAAGAAAAAGGAAGTTCCATCGTGTTCAATCTACTTCTCGATGCTGCACGACTGCAGAACTTTTCGTTCTTCTCCCATTTGTAAACAAAATAATTGCAAAGCTCAAAATAGACAAAACGAACAGGTAGGCAATAACAACAGCGCTGGATAGATGACCGCTAACCTGCATGATCCGGAACAGATAAATCTGGATGGTTTCATAATTTCCGCCAACAACCAGATTGGTTAACGTAAATTCACCAAATAATATTGAAAAAGACAAAAGCGACGAAACAAGTATTCCTTTTTTAATATTCGGAATAATGATTTTAAAGAATATTTCCAGTTGGTTTGCACCCATGAGTTCGGCCGACTCGATCAACGAAGTCATATTCACACTGTGTAGGCTATTGCGTATGCCCTGATACATGTATGGCATGACTACGATAAAATAGGCTCCCCCCAGCAATAACAGCTTGGGAATTTCAATCGTCGAGTAGGTTTGCAGCAATCCGGATGCAAGGATGATGCCGGGCATTGCGTAAGGCAAAAGGACAAGGCTCTGAAACAATCTCTCCAGTCTCGGAAAGTGCATACTGACAACGACGACTGTTGGAATCATTATCAATAGGACTACAAGCATTGAGATCAGGATCAGGACCAAAGTCCGGATCAGCGCCTTAATGAATGTCGGATCCTCAAACATTTGAGCATACCATTTCAATGTTAACCCGGAAGGAAGGAGCGTTGTACTCCATGTTGTAGCAATAGAATAAATGAACGTTACGAACAAGGGAATAATCAAATATAAGGCCAATAAGGTTACAATCAGGTAAAAAGGCCATTTCTTGGTTTTCTTCACCCGATATCCCTCCTCAGCTTTTTTAACACCGCTTGATTAATTATTAGAGCGACGAGCATAATTGCAGTCAAGATAAAGGCCATCGCGCTGCCTAAATTCGGCAATGCATTGAGATCTCCCGATGTCAGTGAACCGATACGGGTTGACAGGAGATTGAATGTTCCTCCGGTCAACGCATAGGCAGTGGCATAAGCCCCCATCGCATTGGCAAAAAGAATGGTTAGTGTCCCGAAGAAACTAGGAAGCAGATAAGGAATGACAATTCGAACCCAATACCTCAGCGGACTGGCACCAAGCAGGTAAGCGGCCTCCCTCCAGCGACTATCAATTCCATTGAATATCGGATAGAAGAGCATAATGGCTAGAGGAAGCTGAAAATAAACATAAACGAGTACCAGACCGAGCCATGAATACAAATTGAATTGAATGTTCACATATCTCAATAGGATTGTCACAAAGCCGCTGTTTCCCAGCAGAATAATAAACGCAAATGCCAGCGGAACACCGGCAAAATTAGAGGTTGCATTTAAAATAAGCAGTAATCGATTCTGATTATTATGAGCCAGTTTTGTGATCGCGTAAGTTATAAACAGACCGAGTACCGAGCCAACAATGCTAGAAAACAGGGATAGATAGATACTGTTTTTTATGGCAATGTAATAATAGGGCTGCGTAACTATCAGGTGAAAATTATAAAAAGAAAATTTAAAAGTATCGTCTCTAAAAAAGCTTGCGATCACCATCATCACAAAGGGAATCAAAAGAATAGCGACAAATATGATGAGGAACGGGATAAGTACCATGAAATTTTTTAGTTTCCCGTATTTCATTCAGTTCACCCCTAATTTCAATCCCGGAATTTCCAATTTATTCATTTTCTTTGACGGTCCAATCTCTAGCAGATGGCAGGCCAGCGGTGCCATCATCAATTGTGAGATAAATCCGTCCGTATGTTCTTCCATCTCAACCTTGTTAGAAATTATGTAAAGAGGAACTTCACGTTCCTCTTTAGAAGTTCCACCATGGAATCCAAGCGGATTCATACCATGGTCAGCAGTGACCATAACCTGGTAACCTGCCTTGATCCATTTTGGAATGCACAAGGACAGAATATTATCTATCTCTGCCACTTTATTACAATACTCGAATGAATCCGGCTTATGCTTATGACCGGCATCATCAACATTCATTGAGTGCACGTACAAAAAATCCGGTGTGTAGGTGCTAAGCAAATAATTAGCGTCCATCAGCAAATGAGAATCTGGATAATCATCTTGCATATAGAAGATACCATGCTGAATCGGATGATCCGGATGATGCTGAATCCGATCCTGAAAAATCCGAAAGGGTGCATGTTCATACAGTTCACTGACCCAATAATAAGAAGCTGTTGCATTGACCAGATGGTTTTTTGAGGTCAGGTGAAACAGGCTCTCTTCTTCGGAAAGCTGCACAGACAGGTTAGAAACGATCTGGCTGTCCGCCGGAACAACGCCAGTCAGTAGCAACTCATACATGGGTCTGGACAGACTAGGAAGCTGTGAATGAACTTGATAAAAAGCGGCTTTCTTCTGTTCAACCATATGTTCCATAAATCCCATATGGAGACGTGCCTTATCCATTCTTAAGCCATCCACCATCATAAAAAGCAGCTTATTTTTCATGGGCCATTACCCCTTGTTGCCACTTCTGAGGTAAAGCCACCGCGGTTTTATCCCATTGCTTATAATTTGTCAGATGCACTGTTGATTTATATTCCGAAGCAGGCAGCAGTTTCTGCTGAACACTTGCGGGAAGTTTCACATCCGAGCGAATGGGGCGAGCATATCCTTTGGCTAAATTAATCTGGCCTTTATCAGACAGGATGTAGTCGCGAGCGAGCATACCCGCATACGGATGCAGTGCGTTTTTATTGATGACCGAGACGTAACAGCTAGAAACTGAAGCCTCTTTGGGAATTGTGACATCAAAACGACTCTTGGACACTTGGTCGCGATATCCAAGCGAGTTGAAGTCCCAGAGAATAGCCACATCAACCTCACCCTTTTCAAGTGCGGAAATATCAATTTTATTTGTCGACAGCCGTCCTTCCTGGGCGAGTTTCTTAAAGAGGTTCAAGCCTGGTGTAATATTGCTTACACTACCACCATTCGCCAGCGATGCGGCAAGTATACCAAATTGCGATTCAGCAGCCTGAGTCGGATCAAAAATATCAACTTTGTAATTTCCTTTTAACAGATCTGCCCATGATTTCGGCGGATTCTTCACATTTTTCTTATCCGTAAGAAATGAAATGGTGCCATAGTATTCGCCAACCCATTTGCCATCTTTGTCTTTCGCCCAGGCGGGGATCTTATTCCAATACTGTGTTTTGTATGGGAGAAGCAGATTTTTCTGAGCGGCTACAGGACCGAAACTGACACCAACATCACCAATATCTGCCGTTCCATTTTTACCATCAGATTTAAATTTGGCGACTTCCTCCGCACTGGTCATGTCTGTGTCGCTGTGGTTAATTCCATATTTCCCCTTGATATCTTTCCAAGTCTCTACCCAGTTCGCCCAGGAATCCGGCATACCAACACTGACGACCTTGCCTTCCTTTTTAGCCTTCGCGACAAGCTGGCTGTGTGTCAAATGAGTAGAAACACTCGCGTTACCGGAAGATTGACTGCACGCAGATAAAGCGACGGTAAAGGATAAAATCAAAAGAGTGATAATGCCTAAATACTTTGTTTTTTTCATGCCGAAACATCCTCCAATATATTAAATAAAATTTTTGAAGCAGTTTAGCCAATAGAGCAGAGATAATACTTATGTCATTCTTTATAAAATAAAGAACAATTCTATCATCTGCCAGGATCATTAAGAATAGTAGTTGAAAGTGTAAATTTTTGGTTAATTTCTTTTGTTGTTGTGTTTTTTTATTAATATTTATACACAGATTATTCTCATTTCTTTCTTTAGTCAATAATAAATGTCAGATTATATAACATATAAAGCAATTATATTTTAATAAATAGAGAAAAATGCGGGGATTATGTCAATAATCCAGCAAATTTCAGTGAATATATCGTTTTTCAACATTTTTGTCTTATGAAAATGATTGTGTTTTATTGACCAATGATGTTTCATTAGGCAGGAGTCGAGCTTCAATCTGAGGAATTAGACGTTCAATAATGAAAGGAAGAACAAAACGATGATTACCGGATGAACAAATGAGGCTACACAGATGCAGGAGAAAGCAGCCGAATGCCGTTCTCTTTCAATGCTTGCCTCATATTTCCCGGACATTCAGCATCAGTAACGAAGGCGTTCACATCTTTAAGATCACAGATATGTGCAAAAGTAGTCCTGCCAATTTTACTTGTGTCACCTAGAATAATAGATTCTTCAGATCGCTGCATTAGAAGTCGGGACATACTTGCTTCATTTAAGTCATAGTCCGTAATGCCATCATTTTTAGATATTCCACCAGCCGAAATAAAAGCCTTATTGGCTTTGAGCTGGAGAAGTTCGATTTCAGCAAGCGGCCCATGTGTTGACTGCTGTCTGACATCCACCTTACCACCGATAGAAATCAATTCCCCATTGAAATTCTCCATGGCTTTCAAAATCACCGGGGTGGAGTGTGAGATTAGTGTAATGTTTTGCTTGTTCCCGAGGAAATCAAGGATACTGAGGACGGTCGTTCCGTTACCAAGCATGATTACATCACCCTCTTCAATCAAAGAAGCCGCCAGTCTTCCGATAATTTGTTTCTGCTTGCTGTTTACCAACATCTTCTGTTCAAACGCCGGTTCAACAGAAAGCCGATGATTCTTAACAGCACCACCGTATACTTTTCTCAATCTTCCTTCCTGTTCAAGTCTATCCAGATCTCGGCGTATCGTCTCTGCGGAAACATCCAATTCTTTAGAAATATCTGGGACGTAAATTTTTCCATCCTTTGTTAAACGTTTCAGGATATATTGCTTCCTGCTTTCGAAAGCGAGTGACATTCTATTCACTTCCTCTCCATGAACTTATACTCGCCTTCTGATGATCGTTCAGAGCGATGTGCATTGTTGTTGATTTCTGTTGAAAATCATGTATTTATCTGAATTTTATAATTGGGCTTCACAAATGTCAATAAATATAGCAAATAGAAGTAAATCTTCATAGAGAAACGTAATAAAATTCCTTGGAATTTTATTGCCGCCAGTCTCTCAATTTATGGGATTTTTTTGCTGGAGAAACGTGCTGTCAATCGCGCCCTGCTTTCTCGTATCTGCCCGGAGCACATTTTTCATCATCCGGAGGGCATATTGATTGTCTTCTGGGACGTTCGAGGCGCAGCAGTCCGCTGGAACGATCAGCTGATAGTCGCGCATATAAGCATCGTTCGCTGTGAACAGCACACAGATGTTGCCGGCAACCCCGGTCAGTATTAGTCTTCCTACCTGCAGGCTGGTCAGAAGCGCCTGTAGCGGTGTTGCAAAAAAGCCGGAATGTTTCGGCTTGATGATAAAATAATCGTCGTTATCCGGCAAAAGAGGCCGAATACAATGACCGGCGGGGCCATGCAGAGCACGGCTGACCAGATTGTCCTTGTCCGACTCCCATCGTCCTTCATTATCATTCACATAAATCACCGGTTGGCTGGCGCGATGCATCCTTCCCCGGAGCTCATCAAGTGGTTTAATAATCGTCTCCATTTGCGTAAGTAGCAGCGGGCTTTGCCTGAAATGCAGCGTATTCATCATATCAATGATTAATAATGCGGTTCGCCCGCGGGATGCGCCGTTCAGTTGCACATTCCGTTCCCCCTTTTTTGCTTAGCATGCCCTTTTCTGAAATAGCGAATCCGCCGCATACTTCTAAAGTAAACGGACGAATCCCGATTTTTCAGCGTTGCATCCATCATTCGCCCAAACAAAGGTGCATATTTTTTCATATGCTGAAGTAGATTGGCTATTAAGGAGGAGGAATGGCTATGGATCAACAAGAGCCGCATCAGAAAAAGCCGCAGGATCCGCGCAATCTGATGAACGATCTTGACTCTTTTTTTCAACAGAATCCGTTTCAGGATGTACTGAAATCGATTGATGACTTTTTTGAGAATCACGCACGATTCCCCAAAACTTTTCCGGTGCGTCTATATGAAACCAAGGAGCACTGGGTTGTGGAGGCAGAGCTTCCCGGCGTATCGCGCGAATCGATTCATCTTGAACTGCTTGAGGACAGGGTTCGGATTATTGTCGAGAATGATGTCCAGATGGATGCTGAGCACAAAGAAAAGGGGACACATACCCATGAACGGCGTTTCGATCATGCGGAGCGTCTGATCGCGCTTCCCTATACCATTGATCGCGCGCGCACCCATGCTTCGTTTACTAATGGCATCCTTAAAATTATTGGGCCGCGCTTTCCAAAAACGGGAAACACGTTGACCATTGAGTAGATCATCTTCCGAGAAAAAGCAGGCAAGGGTACGATGCCCTTGCCTGCTTGCTTTCGTTCATAAAATTCAACCCTGTTTCACTGGTGTCAGGCTGGCAACATAGCGTTCCATCCTGTCCAGTGCCACGCGTAATTTATCCATAGAATAAGCATAAGTCAACCGCAGATACCCTTCGCCATACTCTGAAAAGGCTGTGCCAGGAACAATTGCCACGCCACCTTTTTCAAGCAAGTCCAGAGCGAAAGCCTCGGAACTGATCCCGAATTGTTCAATTGAGAGAAACACATAAAAAGCGCCATCAGGGCGAATGACCTCGATGCCCATATCCAGCAAGCGCTGCATCACATAGTCTAACCGGCGTTTATATTCCAGACGCATCGGTTCCGCATCATTTTTCCCGACCGTCAGTGCTTCAATGGCGGCATATTGGCTGATGCTCGAAATGCAGGCAGTGCTGTATTGATGAATTTTCACCAGTTCTTGCGTGATCGCTTCGCTGGCAAGCGTATAGCCGAAGCGCCATCCAGTCATCGAATGCGATTTAGACAAACCGTTGATCACGATGGTTTTCTCCCTCATTCCGGGAAAACTGGCTATCGAGACATGCTTTACGCCATAAGTGAGTTCACTATATATCTCATCAGAAACGATATAAATCGCCTTGTCTTTCAGCAATTCGGCAATCTCGCGTAATTCTTCTTCATTCATGACCGCACCGGTTGGATTGGCCGGAGAAGGAATCACAATGGCTTTTGTCTGTGCACTCAACTTCTCTTTGATTTGAGTGGCCGTTAATTTAAAATGAGTTTCACGCGTGTCGCAGTAGACCGGAACCCCCCCCGCCAGATGAATCGGTCCGGGATAGCCGGGATAAGCAGGTCCAGGGAGAATCACTTCGTCGCCCTTTTCCAGCAACGCCCGGAAGGAGAGATCCAGCGCTTCACTCGCACCAATGGTGGTCAGAATCTCCGTCTCCGGATCATAATGCAAATCATATTTCTCCGCCGCGTAATCGGCAATCGCCTGACGCACTTCAATCGTGCCTGGTGTCGACGTATACGCAGTTAGGTTCTGATCAATTGCTGCCTTGCCAGCTGCCTTGACATGCTCGGGTGTTGGGAAGTCCGGCTGGCCAATTGTCAGCGAAATCGCATCTGGATAATTTTTTACTTTTTCTGAAAAACGGCGAATGCCGCTGATTTGAATGGAGCGAACATAGCCGTTGAGTTCTTTATTCATGATCATTCTTCCCTTCAGTTAAACTAGCCCCCATGAACTGCCTCTTTTTCTGTTTGGACTGAAGAGAACACTCCGATCCTTCACACTTATTCTGTCACCGGCGTTTTTTCAGCAGCCTTATCTTGGCTTTTCTCCGCGTCAATCTTCACTTCCTGGGTCCATTTCATCTTATCTTCAACCCGTCCGTTTTGGATGCCGGTCAGCGTCTCGTACAATTTCTTTGATAAGGAACCCGTTTCACCGTTTTTAACCTTTATCACGCGATCTTCCCATTTCAGGAAGCCGACCGGAGAAATAACAGCAGCCGTACCTGTTCCAAAGACTTCCTCTAGCTGCTGTTTCTCTGCCTTTTTAAATAACTTTTTTATCGAGATTTTCTTTTCCTTCACCGTTATACCCCAATGTTTCAGCAGATTGATCACCGAATCACGCGTTACACCCGGAAGAATGCTGCCATTAAGCTCAGGGGTCCAAACCTCGCCATCGATTTTAAAGAATATATTCATGCTGCCGACTTCTTCGATGTATTTATGCTCAACGCCATCAAGCCAGAGTACCTGATCAAAGCCCAATTCTTCTGCCTTGGTCTGCGCACGCAAGCTAGCCGCATAGTTGCCGCTGGTCTTCGCATAGCCGACACCGCCTCTGACTGCACGGACATATTCGTCTTCGACATAGATTTTAACTGGTTTAGTTGAGTTGCCAAAATAGGAACCGACAGGCGACAGAATAACCAGCAACTTGTAGCTGCCCGATGGGTGCACGCCTAGAAAGGGTTCCGTGCCAATAATAAACGGTCTGATATAGAGAGATTGTCCAGGTTCGTCAGGGATCCAATCTTTTTCAATGGCCACCAGCTTTTTGATCGCTTTGATTACAAATTTTTCATCAATCTTGGGAATGTTCAGCCGTGCACACGATTGATTCATGCGTTTCATATTCTTATCCGGGCGAAAAAGCAGAACTCGTCCGTCTTCGGCGCGATAAGCCTTCATGCCCTCGAAGACTTCCTGACCATAATGAAAAATCATCGCGGCCGGATCAAGGGAAAGCGGTCCGTATGGCACGATTTGAGCATCATGCCAACCCTTGTCAGCAGAAAAGTCCATTTCAAACATATAGTCTGTAAAAAACCTGCCAAATCCCAATTGATTGGTATCCGGTTTTGCTTTCAGCTGACCTGCTTCTACAAAATTAATTGACTGGCCCATCGAATCCCTCCGAAAAAATTTTTTCGTCTTAATTATAATTATATCAATCCGCTGGCAAATTCGCTATAGCTTCATTATTATTGTGCGATCGATGATCTGTTTGATCCAGGAGTGTTTTAATTTTTATTCATTCGCAACCCGGCTATCAGGTCGAATGAAATCGTTGTCATTCAAATGAAAGTGGTGCAAGTGCAAAAAGCTTTTATAAAAAATAAAAAAGTGCTGAAAAAGTCTTTCATCCGTCGATCAATCCTGCTACAATGTCCCTTAGTTGATGAAGAGGCGCATGAAAATCTGCGCGTCTTTTCCTTTGTTAACAGCTCGTCAATTCGTGGTGAAACATTCTCAGGCTATGGCCCGAAACAGTTGTGTCTATTGAAATTATTCTTGTATTTTTGAAAGGAGTACTGCTTCTTTGCGCTCATTTACATTTGCTTCCTGTGCTCTTTATTTTCTGACCGGTTTAACTTCCATTTCAATTGGTTCGGTGCTTCCTGAGCTGCTTCGCCATTATCATCTTTCCTTTGCTGTAGGCGGGCAGATGATTTTTATTGGTGCGATGGGTTTTCTCGGCGGTGTTCTGCTGACTTCATGGCTGAACAGCCATTTCCCGCCGAAGCCGCTGCTTTCACTCGCCGCACTGGTGATTGCCTGCGCACAGGCATCGATTATTTTTCTGCCGCCGTTTCCGATCTTTGTCGCTCTTTATTTTCTGAACAGCATCGGCGCTGCGGCCATTGGTATAGTTGTAGCTACATTATTTATTGAAGTCTTTATTGGTAGACAAGCGGTCGCTATGAGCTATCTGGAGGTTTCATTCGGGCTCGGTGCTTTTACAATGCCGATTCTAGCCAGTTTCTTCATTGCTTTTGATGGCTGGCGTTATCTTTTCCTGATTACTGCACTTCTTGCCTTAATTCTTTCCGTAGTCTGGACGCGGATTAACTTTTCGAGTCAAGTGGTCACAGACGCCAAACCGCTCGATGGACCTGGGATAGCCAGCAAACCGGAACCCCTTTTCGGGCGTAAAAAATGGACAGTGCTTGGCCTGTTTGCGGCCATTGTCTTTTTATATGGCGGTCTTGAAGGCAGCCTGAACAATTTCATGTCGTCCATTTTCATGAACTATCTGCATCAAGTCGCGTATTATGCTTCGATCAGTGTCGGTGTCTTTTGGTGCGCAATGGTTCTTGGCCGCGTAATCACCGGGATTATTATTCGTAAAATGACCTATAGCAGGTACTTGCTGATCAATATCTGCGGTGCCATTGTCTCGCTTGTATTATTTATTGCTCTTCGAAATGCGCTGCTTGGTTTCGTTTTCGTCGCTATTCTCGGGCTGATGCTTTCCGGCGTGTACTCGATAACACTTGTCTACGCGAACTATTCGATTCCGGACAGTGCGCATCTGGTCACTCCGATTATTTCCGGATTGTCGGGACTGGGATCCGCAATATTTCCGGCATTCACCGGGATCGCTATTGACCGATTCGGTATCGTCTCTTCGCTTTGGTATATCGTCAGCATTGCGATCGGTTATCTCGTCTTTCTGCTCGTGATTGACCAGGTACGAAGCGGTCGGCTGCAGCATCTGCACCTGCGTCTTATTCCGCGACGTGCAGCACTCAAAAATTAATAACTGTAGAAAAGTTCAAAGGCGCACGCGCAGAGCGGCGCCTTTTTTTGTACACGGATTCGCTTTCAATGAAAACGGTTTTTATCTCTTGTATAATGAAGAAGCAACCTCTACTTATAAGGTTCTGTTTAAATCTCATGTTGTTTTTAGCAAAAGGCGGTAGCAAAACGACTGCGGGAACAGCGTAGCGGCGGGATTCGCACCGCAGGCCTCGCTTGTTCGAGAAAAAAATGATAAAAAACAACAATCGACGTTAACAGGACCCTTTATTTCATTAAGTGGAAAATAACCGAGCAAGAGCACCAGCGTCTGATTGATACGATACGCAGCCACCGCAGGCATAGATTCTATTCTGGTCAGATCAAATAGGTGAACATCTGGCCGAGCGACTACTATTCCTTTTCCATTTAAGCCGTCGAGCGGTCTGCTTAGTCTGTAGAAAATGACGTAATGTGCTACAATAATGGAGTCTTTTTGACAGATTGATGAACAATTTGTAAAAATATTTTTTATAGACGAAAGGATGCGTTCAATATGTCAGCAATCGAATGGACAAAGGTTCGCGATTACGAAGATATCTTCTTCGAAACCTATGAGGGGATTGCCAAAATAACGATTAACCGCCCGCATGTACGCAATGCGTTCACACCGAACACCGTCATAGAAATGTTCGATGCTTTTACCAGAGCCAGGGATGACCGCTCGATCGGGGTGATTATTCTGACCGGAGCGGGCACCAAAGCTTTCTGTTCCGGTGGCGATCAGAAGGTGCGCGGCAACGGTGGCTATGTTGGCAAGGATAATATTCCACGCCTGAACGTGCTCGATCTCCAGCATTTGATTCGCGTGATTCCGAAACCCGTGATTGCGATGGTCGCCGGTTACGCGATTGGCGGTGGCAATGTGCTACAGGTCGTCTGCGATTTGACAATCGCCGCAGACAACGCCATCTTTGGTCAGACCGGCCCGAAAGTAGGCAGTTTCGATGCCGGCTATGGTGCCGGTTATCTTGCCCGCATTGTCGGTCATAAAAAAGCGCGCGAAATCTGGTACCTCTGCCGTCAATACAATGCCCAGCAAGCGCTGGATATGGGACTCGTCAATACCGTTGTTCCTCTCGATCAGTTGGAAGCGGAAACCGTTCAGTGGGCAAAGGAAATGCTGTCAAAAAGCGCGACAGCTCTCCGTTTCCTGAAGGCTTCATTCAATGCCGATACGGACGGGCTTGCCGGCCTGCAGCAGCTTGGCGGCGACGCCACCCTGCTCTATTACACGACGGATGAGGCAAAGGAAGGGCGCGACGCTTTCAAAGAAAAACGCGATCCGGATTTCAGCAAATTTCCTAAGTTCCCATGAAAAAAAATTTAGCCGACACTCCGGTGATGATGCCGCTTTTTCTGCATCAGCGCGCCCAATTGACACCGGAACGACTGGCTTATCTAACAGAAGATCGACAGCTGAATTTTCGTGAGCTGGATCAGCTTGCTCGCCGTTTCGCTGCATCACTCGCTGATCGCGGCGTTCATTCCGGCGAGACGATTGCCGTCCTTCAGGAAAACAGTATCGCATTTGTTCTGACGCAGCACGCGCTGATGTATCTAGGCGCTGTCTGCGTCCCGCTCAATCTGCGCCTGACTGCCGAAGAACTCACCAGTCAGGTGCGGGATAGCACCTGCTCACAGCTGATTACCGATTCCGCAAATCAGGAAAAGGCCGAGCGGATTATTGCCGCTAGTGCTTGCCGGCTGCTCATGACTCGCGAATTAATTGCTGAGAGCAACCGGGCAGAAAAAAGGCCAAATCCAAGCTTGCGTCAGGAAGTCTGCCTGGACGAACCTTGTACTATTATCTATACTTCCGGGACAACCGGCCATCCAAAAGGCGTGGTTCTGACCTACGGTAACCATTGGTGGAATGCCAATGCCTCGCTAATCAATCTGGGTCTGCGCCAAGAGGATGTCTGGCTGTGCTGTGTGCCGCTTTTTCATGTCAGCGGACTTTCGATTCTGATGAAAAATGTCATTTATGGTATGCCGGTCTTTCTCTGCAGAAGGTTCATTCCGGAGCAGATCAATGAGCGAATTTTTAAAGGACAAGTGACCCATGTTTCACTGGTTGCTTCCACGCTGCAGCGCGTGCTGGATTGTTCAGAGGATGACCCTTTCCCGTCCTCTTTCCGATGCGTCCTGCTTGGCGGGGGACCGGTTCCATCGATCCTTTCACGGCGCTGCCTAGAGCGGAATATTCCTGTTTATCAAACATACGGAATGACGGAAACTGCTTCGCAATGCGTGACGCTACCACCGGAATATATGATAACGAAGGCCGGTTCCGCCGGAAAACCCTTATTCCCGCTCCAGCTGCGGATCATGTCGGACGCTCAGGAAGCGTCAAGCGGAGAACCCGGGGAAATCCAGATCAAGGGACCGACCGTCTTCAACCATTATCTCAACCGCGATCAGGCCACGCGTGAGGCATTCACGGATGGCTGGTTCCGCACCGGTGATATCGGCTATCGCGACGCTGACGGCTTTCTTTTTGTTCTCGATCGACGTCAGGATTTGATTATCTCCGGTGGTGAAAATGTCTATCCGGCCGAAGTGGAATCTGCGCTGCGGCTCGATCCCAATGTCACCGGGGCCGGTGTCATCGGGATTGCCGACGAGCAATGGGGACAAGTCCCTGTCGCTTTCGTCAGCATGCACTGGCCGGATCAATTTTCAGAAACCGTACTGATCAAAGCTTGCCGAAAACATCTGGCCGGTTACAAAGTGCCGAAACATATCCGACTGATTGATCAGATTCCGGAGAATGCCTCGCATAAAGTATTGCGGCGCAAATTGCAAGAGATCTGGAACGCAGACCATTCTGTAAAAAAATAAGCGGCAAACGATTTTATCCACAGTACCCAGCAGACGCAGTCCAAGCGTCTGCTTTTTTAACAGCTCATATTCAATCATCAATAATTTGGGTTCAGTTTTTACGTGATTCGGTTCGACTTTCTCGTGATTCGGTTCGACCTCCTCATTCCGGTTTGACTTTCTTGTGTTTCGGTTCAACTCTTCATCGTTTCGGTTCACCTTTCATGTGTTTAGGTCTAACTTTTTGCAGATTAGGTCTAACCTCGTGTGTTAGGTCTATGTTTTCTTCGTTTCGGTTCGATTTTCTCGTGTTTCGGTTCGACTTTTCCTCATTTCGGTTCACCCTCAAATATTTGGATTCAGCTCGGCATGCCCGGGTCTTACTCCTGAGTTTAGTTCTGACTTCTATCTGTTTCGTCCTGCCCCGATTAGGATCAAACTTCCATTACTCAAAGTTATAAAAGGATTTGCTTTAGGTGTATCACATGATATAATACACCCATAACATATAAAGCACTAACCCGATTGGAGGGTTGCCTTTTGGAAGATCAGCAGGTTGGCGCGCTAACTTTTCAGATTGATTTCAGTCAACCTCTCTATGAACAAATACTGATGCAAATGCGTAGTTTGATTGCCAAAGGAGCGATTGGTTTGGGCAAAAAAATTCCATCTGTCAGAGATATGGCTCATGACTTAAAGATAAATCCAAATACTGTGATGCATGCCTATCAGGAACTGGAGCGGGATGGTCTGACGGAAAAAAGGCGCGGACAAGGAACCTTTGTCACGTCTTCGCAAGCTAAGATCCAACATTTCAAAAATCAGTTTGCGGAAGACTATACGAGGGATTATCTCGGCAGCATGCACAATCTTGGATTTAACCTGACGGAAATTCATCACTATCTGGATGCGCAGAAATAAGGAGGACAAATACAGTGAGTGACTCAGTAATTGAAGCCAATCAGCTTAACAAACATTACGGCGACAAACAAGCAATTGCCGATCTTACGCTTTCTGTCGAACAGGGTTCGGTGACAGCCATTCTCGGCGCTAATGGCGCTGGTAAATCGACTTTTTTCCGCATGGTGACCGGTCTTGTCGCACCTGAAGGCGGAGAGTTGACCGTTCTCGGCCACAAGCCTGGCTGGCAGACGAACAGCAGCATTGCCTATTTGCCGGATCGTGCGCGCTGGTATAAACAGTACACAACCCGTGAAAGCCTGGAATTCGGTGAAAAGTTTCTTCCTGGTTTCAATAAAAATGAGGCCCTGCGCTTTACCGAGCTGATGCGACTGCCGCTTGATGCGCCAGTCAGAGGTATGTCAAAAGGACAAGAAGCACGGCTAATGCTCATTCTTTGCATCTGCCGAGACGTCCCGCTGATTATTCTTGATGAACCCTTTTCCGGTATCGACGGAGCTTCACGTACCGCAATCATGGATGGGCTGATTGACGCAATTAGCGATCGCCATCAAACTCTTGTCCTCAGCACGCATGAAATCGCCGAGGTTGAAGGTTTATTCGACAAAGTTATTTTTCTGAGCAATGGGCGTGTCCGTTTCGCCGGTGCGGCTGAAGACCTGCGCTCAGAATTCGGCTCCATCGACCAGCTCGCCCGCAGACTCAGTGAGGAGGAATTATAATGGCTCTGGAAAACAAATATTCGCTTTTCTTTCCGCAATTAATCCGGCATGAATTGAAGAGTGGGTATTGGCGGCGCAAGAAGTCGAGGAACAAAACATGGCGACGAATAAACTTCATTTTCTATCTGGCGCTTGCACTCCTTGTCACGACCTATTTCGGCCTGAAAGTTCATCTGGAATTGAAATATGTCTGGAATGTCTGCTGGGGTATTCCTTGGATCGCCTTTGGCATTTCAATCGGCAATATAAAAATTGAATCCAGCGAAGGAACCATCGGCTGGTGGCTCGCGCTTCCTTACTCTAGGATTGCCTTGATCAGTTCAAAATTCTGGGCGATGATTCTGCGCAGCCTAAAAATCATGTGTTTGATTTTTCTGGCCATCATTGCATTTGCCGCCTATGCCGTTCTCATTAGCAAAGGTCTAACGTGGAACGACTTTCAAAATTTTCTTGCCCATGGTCTTGAACCGATCCTGCTTAGTCTCTTGGCTCTCCCATTCATGGTCAGCGCCGGTACCCTTGCTGGAGTCATTAGACTCACGCGTTGGCGCCAAGCAATGAGCATGTTTTGGGTAATCTGGGGTCTATCTTGGGGACTCGGCAGCTCCACTGGTATCTACTCGATTATAAGATACGCCAGCGAATTGATTATTATCGGCTGCTTCTTATTGGCGAGCCTCGCGATCAGTCTTTTAATTCTCTTTATTGCTGCCCGACTTCTGGAAAAGCAACTCGATATTTAGTAACGGACGCCCGAGACGTTGATTCCTCTGGGCACTCAGGTACCAAGAGAAATCAACTGGCGTCCCGTATAAATCTTTTTGGGCAGGAGGGCCTTCTCTATGAATCATAATCAGTATCCATTCTATTTCATCGCCATCATTGCCTTTTTCATTTATCGCCGTTTTCGCCGCAATATCGGCTGGCAGCCTTTTAAGAGCAGCAGAATGGCCGTCCGTATCGCTCTCTGTACAATCATCAGCCTGATATTTATCTATGCCAGCTTACGACAACCGATTGGTTTAATCTCGGATGGTCTCGGTATTCTTGCCGGCGTTATTCTCGCTTTTTACGGGGCTCGTTATACCGAACTAAAAAACGAGGGAATGACCGATTTTTATAAACCGAATGTCTGGATAGGCAGTCTCGTCGGTCTGCTCTTTGTTTTCCGGTTCGTTTTCCGTCTTCAATTCATTTTTCAATCAAACTTGCCGAGCAACAAAAATCCAGATGCCACGTTCAATTCCCTTAGCAGCAATTCATGGAGCGCTGGTCTGTTGCTTATTCTTTTTGCCTATTATGTCTTCTATTATTCACTGCTTTTGAGCAAGCATCAGCGGTCAGCCGTTGATCAGTAAAAATTATCGGGGGGATGAAAATGGAAGCGATTCTTGAAGTTCACAATCTTTCGAAAACTTACGGCGGCAAGAAAGCATTAGATGGGGTCAGTTTCGCGATTCCGCAAGGCTCCTGTTTCGGGCTGCTTGGCCCGAATGGTGCCGGCAAATCGACCACAATGAAATTACTCACTGGGATACTCCAGGCGGATGGCGGTGATCTTCGCGTGCTTGGACACGACACCGTACGTGAGCGTCAGGCTGTCCAAAAGGCAGTCGGTTATGTCCCGCAAGAGATAACACTCTATGAAAAACTCAGTGCCGAAGATAATCTGATTTTCTTTGGCGGTCTCTATGGCATCAGAGGCAAACAGCTGAGGGATCGGATGAAGACTGTGCTCACGGAAACCGGTCTGCTGGATCGCGCCCATGATTTGGTCAAGAATTTCTCCGGCGGCATGAAACGCAGGATTAATATCGCTTGCGCGCTGCTGCACGATCCGCGGGTGCTCATTCTGGATGAACCAACAGTCGGCATTGATCCGCAGTCCCGCAATCATATTTTTGACATGATCCGCCATCTGCGCGATTCCGGAGTCACGATTATTTATTCGACTCATTATATGGAGGAAGTCGAGGTGCTATGTGACGAGATTGCGATCATTGACCATGGGAAAATGATTGCTAAAGGGTCGCTCGACGATCTCCTGGATCGTTTCTCACAAAAAGCGGTCTATTTGGAGGCCGAGCAGCCTTTCCAGCCGGAAGCTTATGACACGGTCAAAAAGAGTTCCCGGCACAGCCATGGTTTGGTACTTGAAAGCGAGCAACCGATTGAGTTAATGCGCCTCATTCTCGAAGATGCCGCAGCCGGGAAAATTGGCAAAATCCATGCCATTGAATTGATGAAACCATCGCTTGAAGATGTGTTCCTTTCACTGACTGGCACACGTCTCAGGGATGAATGAGGGGAGATGCAGATACATGAAAAATATGGTGATTAAAGAACTCAAATTGATGATTCGAGAAAAAGGCAATTTTTTCTTCCTGATTATCATGCCGCTAGTCTTCATTATCGTTTTCGGTTCAATCTTCAATCAGGCAGACTCTTCAACGCAGACGGTTCACGTTCATGATTCGGATCAGACAAATGCCTCCCGCGCACTGATCAAGGAGATTGACGGGGTCAAAGGTTTTACTGTCAAACAGGGCAATCACTCCAGAGTTCGCGGCCAGATTAAAAAAATCAAATCAGGAAAATTATCCTCGCTTGTCGTGATTGATCGCGGTTTTGAGCAGAATCTGCAAAAAGGCAGGGCCAATCTGCGTTTTTATTCCGATGCTTCTGAATCGAGTTCTACGGCACCCATTCAGGCCATCCTGCAAAATGTATCGAATGGCTATCGCGAGCAGAAACTCGTTCAGGTGTTAAAAGCAGGCGGACAGCAACCCGCACAGATCAAACAAACTCTGGCGGCGCCGATCAAAATTCAGCAAATTCAGGAAAACAGCAAGCATGTCGATTTCATGTCGCAGATTGTCCCTGGGTACACCGTCATGTTCGTTTTCTTCATTATGAATTCGATGATGCGCCGCTTCTTTCAGGAAAAGGATTCCGGGATGATTGCTCGACTCCAAGGGACGCCGCTCCGTCCGATTCAATATCTCATCGGCATGTGGATCCCCTCATTTCTTTCGGTGGTCGTGCAATGCACAGTTCTGCTCGCGACCGGTTTCTTTTTCTATCATCTGCATCTGGGCAATCCGCTCGCTGTTACATTGCTTGTTCTCTGTCTCTCCTTATGCGGCACGGGACTTGGTCTTGGGCTCTCGCTGATTGTTCGCAGTGAGAATCAGGGGCTCGGCATAACCCAGCTGCTGACGCTGGGCGGCGCAATTGTCGCCGGATTATGGTTCCCGGTCGATATGCTCCCATCCTTCGCGCAGAAAATCGGCTATTTCACGCCGCAATATTGGGCAATGAATGGCTTCCAGAACGTGATGCTGCGTGGATACGGATTTTCCGGCATCTGGCTGAATCTGCTCGTCATGCTTCTTATTGGTCTGGCCGGGCTCATGATCGCATTCATACGTTTCAAACCCTTTCTCCGTTCAGCGGCTCACTAACCTTCTGATGTTCTCTATCACGGGAAAAGTATTTTGAGACAAAAAAGAGATTAAACCACGGAACGGTGAGGAGGATCGCCCAATTGTTCCGTGGTTTAATTTTATCTGCAAAGTGAGGAATGAATATAAGTTCGGCTCAGTTTCGCCAAACTCATGAGCCCGATACAAATTCTTCCCAATTCGGCCGAATTTTTCCTCGCTTTGCTTTCGAAAAATCGGCATCATCTTACCTATTCTGACGGGCTTTCAGATTTTTTTAAAGCGGAACGCTAGGTTCTTCAACGGATATCGCCCAGTTCACCGGCTCTTCTCCTGCAGATTCAAGGTAGCTGTTTGTCCGCGAGAATGGGCGGCTACCAAAAAATCCGTAACGTGCCGAGAAGGGGCTGGGATGTGCTGACTTGATAATGAAATGGCGATCATTCGTGATCAGGGTCTCTTTCGCCTGAGCATTCCGCCCCCAAAGGATAAAGACGATCGGTTGTTCACGTTCATTCAGATCACGGATAACCGCGTCGGTAAATTCTTCCCAGCCGACTCCCTTATGGGAATTTGCTGCTCCACGGCGAACAGAAAGCACCGTGTTTAAAAGCAGTACACCCTGCCTGGCCCATTCGACCAGGCAGCCATGATGCGGAATTGGGCAACCCAGATCATCGTGCAGCTCTTTAAAGATATTCTGAAGCGACGGCGGCTGACGCACGCCTGGTTTGACAGAAAAGCTCAGTCCATGTGCCTGTCCCGGTTCGTGATAGGGATCCTGGCCAAGAATAACAACCTTCACTTGATGATAAGGTGTATATTTTAAGGCATTGAATAAATCATACATGTCCGGATAGATTGTTTTTTCTTGATATTCCTCTTTTAGAAAACGGTGCAGCTTCTGATAATAGTCCTTCTGAAACTCAGGAGCAAGCAGCGGTTCCCAGTCGTTTGTCAATATTTGCTTCACGAATGTTCCCCCTAATGGACATTGTCCGGTATCTCTCCAACACCCAGACAATGCAGCTAAACTTATGAAAAATTTTTTCAATTAAATGGTCATTGATTCTATGCTGCCTTCCTGACCTAGCAGCGGTTTTCTGCCAGATGATTCCCTCTGTGCTTCAGGACAACCGTCTTATGAACAGCAGAATGAGACGAAGATGGCCGAATGACTTATCCTTTTAATAGAAGCTCGTGCGCATGATTACTAAGTTCATAGTATTTCACAGATTCCGGATAACGACCGAGTTCTTTAAAAATCCGTGCTGTTTCTAACGCATAATCCTGAACCGTCGAATAGAGCTTTAAAAGCATTAATGTTGAAAAAGCAGCATCGATCTTTTTATCATTAGCATCATCTTCTACGCTTTCACGAACGATCTGAAATTTTGCCAGGATCTCGGTTTCCTTCCACTTCTGCGCGTTCTGAATCCCGATCTCATAAATCTGCAGCGCCTGCTCTTTTTTACCCTGCTTAGCCAGTGCCTCAAAATAACTAAGCTGGGCTTTCGGAAGATAACGATCCTGCAGGATTTCTAAATCGTGAACGGTCTCTCCAAATATCCGTTCGGCAGTCTGATAATTTTTCTGATGCATCTCACTGATACCGATGTTAAAACGAGTTATCGCAATCATGCGCTGATCCTTATGCTGCAAGGCGGTTTCATGGGCCTCGTGATAAATTCTGGATGCCTCGTCCACACGAAGCCTCTGCATATAATTTGCCGCAATGATCGTCCGACAATAGATGCTGTATCGGTAATAATCCGGATTTTCATTAAACATCTTCAAGGCCAGATTGGAATAATTGATGGAGACGATCGTATAATTCAGTTCGAAATAAACTTCAGCCAGCTGATAATAGCATTGAGCCATTTCAATCCGATCCTCCAGAGCACGCACCTGCTGCTCTACCTGCCTATAACTGAACAGGGCTTCCGCATATTTTTTCTGGCGGAATTCATACATCCCCTTAAACAACCAATAATAATAATCGAGCGTGCCCGTCAATTCTTTATGCTCCGCGTTTAACAGCCTCATCGACTGTCTGACTTTGGCCCTGTCTACCGGATATTGTTCATTCAATAACATCCGAAACTCCAGTAAAGAAAAGTAGAGCAGCACATTTTGATTTTCTTCCATATGTGCCATCATCTGCTTCACTTCATCTTTCAAGCGACGGGACTCTTCGATTCGATAGCTCTGGATTGCGCGATACCATTCATTCATCTTATCCGCCACATCAATCGATGATATCAAATTCCTGCCGGCCATCCGCATCCCCTCCATCATTCAAATCAATGCCTGAGCCTATTGCAATGATCCAAGGATACATCTGTAAAATAATCATGTGGGAAACTCTCATAAGAAAAGTTATTTTTCTCAGATCATAAAAACCGGCAAAGTCTTAATCGCACTGAATTCTTCTAATTTCCTCTAGTATAAAATAATCTTTATGATACTTACAATATTACCGAAATATAAATCACTGCGCAATTTTCTGACTCTTTCGAAGCAGCCGTCTTTATTTTTCACGCATAAACTCTTTCTTTCTTTATCTATCCGCGCTAAACTTAACTTTGTGCTTAGCAGTGACGTTTTATTTATCACCTTTCAATACCTGCTAACTCCAAGCATTGACTCTATGAAAAGGAGGCGTGCAAGCCTCCCTTTAGCCATGCTCGTTAACGAACTTTCCTTTCCACTGTTACTGTATTATTCCCCGCCGCATATGTCCTTGCAAACGATGTTCCCGGATTATTGGCACAAGCCCTTTCTGCCAAAGCCGAGCCTATATCTATCGGAGGTATCTTTGAATGAAGCATCGGAAACATTATCTCAGTCTGATTTTACTCATTCTTACATTCGCGCTGCTTGCTGGCTGCGGCCATCAGGCGACAGCAAGTGATCGCTTTAAAGATTTTACAAATGCCTGGCAAAAGAAAAACTTTTCAAAAATGTATACTTATCTATCGAAATCTACCAAGAAATCGGTCAGTAAATCCAATTTTATTGAACGCTATCAACGAATTTACGATGGGATTGAAGCCGGTAAGCTGACCGCCTCAATCAAAGCGACCGAAGGAAACACGAAATCCGTTTCTTTTAAATCCGTTCTGACGACTGCCGCAGGACCTGTGCACTTTTCAGGAAAAGCCGTGTTGGTCAAGGAAAAACATGGGGATACGAACAATTGGTATCTGAACTGGAAGCCGGGTTTTATTCTCCCGGGAATGACCGGTAAGGATAAAATCCGTGTCGACACGCTTCCGGCCAAACGCGGGTCCATTCTTGATCGGAATGACAAACCACTCGCCTATAATGGGCCAGCCGCACGGATCGATCTTGTTCCCGGCAAATTGGGCAGCGGAAAGGGTCGCGAGCAGACGCTCAAAAAAATTGCCAAGCTGCTGGGAGTGAGTTCCGCTCAGATTAATCAGACACTCAAACAAAGCTGGGTTCAGGCGGATAGTCTTGTCCCGATTAAAGTAGTCGCTGCGTCGGATACTTCGCTCATCAAAAAGGTCACATCACTGCCTGGGGTCTACCAGACGCAGATTCAAACCAGATCCTATCCGGACAAACAGGCGAGCGGACACCTGACCGGCTATGTCGGACAGGTAACAGCCGATATTCTTAAGGCCCATCCTAATGAGGGCTATACCGCCGACTCCGTTATCGGGCGGACTGGCCTTGAGCAACTCTATGAAAATAAATTACGCGCCAGAGACGGCGCTATCATTCAAATTCTGAATGCGAATGGGACGCAGAAAAAAATTCTTGCGCAAAAGCAGGCACAGAATGGTCAGGATATTCAATTGACGATCGATCAAAAGGTGCAGGACACTCTATATGGCCAATTGAAGAAAGACAGCGGTTCAGCCGTTGCTCTCGATCCAAAAACAGGTGACGTACTCGGTCTGGTCAGCGCCCCCTCTTACGATCCGAATGATTTTGTGCGCGGACTTTCAGCAGCAGATTACACCAAACTAAGCCAAGCGAAAAGTCAGCCCTTGCTCAATCGCTTCACTGAAGCAACAGCCCCGGGCTCAACCTTTAAGGCCTTGACTGCGGCGATTGCTCTCGATCACCATTCGATTGACCCAAATCATGAGGTCAAGATCAGCGGGAAGAGCTGGCAGCAGGACAAATCCTGGGGCAATTATCATGTCACCCGGCTGGACAGCGCGCCTAGTGTTAACCTGGAAGAAGCACTCTATCGATCAGACAATATTTATTTTGCCCAGACTGCGCTCAAGATTGGCGCGTCATCCTTTATCTCCGGCAGCAAGAAATACGGACTGGGCGAATCACTCCCGTTCCCCTATCCGATGCAGAAATCGACACTATCAACTGATGGCAAATTGGACAACTCGATGCTGCTGGCTAATTCCGGATACGGACAGGGCCAGGTAAGCGTCACACCGCTGCAGATGTCTCTGATTTATTCAGCTTTCGTGAATCGCGGCAACATCATCAAACCGCGTTTGATTAAAAACAATCAGGTGCCGCAAATGTGGAAAAAGCATGTGATGTCTGCATCGGCTGCTCAGCTCTTGAATAAAGATCTGGCACAGGTGATCGATAATCCGGCTGGAACAGCACACGATGCCGCGATAAGTGGGCTGCCAATGGCTGGAAAGACGGGTACACCTGAATTCAAGAAAAAGCAGGGCAAGACAGGCCGGGAGAACGGCTGGTTTGTCGCTTATAATACAAAAAATCCTAAGCTGCTGGTCACGATGGTGGTGGAAAACACGCAGAAGCATGGCGGCAGCCACTATGTCACACCAAAAGTCAAAGCTGTATTCCAACAATATTTCAATAAATAAGGCTCTGTGTTGGAGGTTTCGAATGAAACGCTCTTGCCGCAAAAATGACATTAATCAGTGTTTGGCTTAATGATCAACCTCCCCGATCCGGTCAATTGGATACTCTTTTAAAAATGGCTATGTTTAAGAAGATTAGCAAGTTATAATTTCGTGGTAGCTTGACTATAGTTAGGAACCAGCCATCCGTCTGAAACTGGCCTACAAAAGAAAATAACCAGAAAAAAAGCATTGACAACGCTTTCAAAAATTTTTATACTAATCAATAGTTGAAAAGCGTGTTACTGATTAAGTTCAGGCATCAGCCCATAGAAACCCGTACCAACCGCGGTAGGTCGGGACAGTTCTATGGACTTTTTTGTATCTTTGATTCTGGGAGGGAGCGCGATGGACTTTATCAAGAGCTTAAATAACAATGCAGCACTTGCTAAAGACGAGTATCAGCATGAATATGTTGTGATTGGTACAGGTATTAGTTTTGGCTGTCATGCGGGTGATGAAATCGCCGCGGAGAAAGTTCAACGCCGCTTTGTTGCCGATGACGAAGAAATTGGTGAGCTAGAGAGCTTAAGTTATATACGGCCGGATGCGCTGGGCGTGACAGAACAAATTGTTCGCAATGTTGAAGCACAGTTAGCTGTTAAGTTCACCCAGTATCAATACCTCGCCTTGGCAGATCATTTAGATTTAACTTTAAAGCGTTTGGAACAAGGAATCTATTTGCCAGATTCAACAATGGGTTGGGCCGTTAAAAAGCTGTATTGCCCAGAGTACCAGTTTGCTTTAAAGATGCTGCATCATATTAATGAAAGCCAGGCACTATCCGCAACCTTATCTGATTCTGAAGCAACTTCATTGGTGTTACACATTGTGAGTGCGGAAAATAAGTACGATCAGGTTCAAGATACCTTGATTATTACCAAATTAATTTCTGGCATTATTCAAATTGTACAGCTAGAAGGTCAGCTGCCTCTCGATTCAGAATCATTTAACTATAACCGATTTATCACCCATCTCCGCGCTTTCATGGTTAATCGGATAAGTGACAAAGACGGGAGTGATTCAGAACAAGCACTGGATCCTTCAATCCTAAGGTTAATTCAACTAAAATATCCGGCAGCTTATCAAACGGTGCAACGGATTGGTCAGTATTTACAGTTCCAACAAAATTGGCAATTATCAAATAATGAACAAGTTTATTTAGCGATACATGTTTGGCGGGTTACTCATCGTCAAACTACTGAAAATTAAATGGTGTGTCACTGTTCGGCAGGCATCAACCAAATTAATTTACAGCGCACTAAGTCCTTTAGGTGTGGCTGTGTTGATTTGGTTTTTTTATTGGCAAAAATAAGGGAGGAAACAACATGTCCTATGATGAATTAAGTGCCAAAATCATTGATGGTGTTGGCGGTAAAGGAAACGTTAACAGCGTGGTTCACTGTACCACGCGGCTCCGCTTTAGATTAAAGGATGCTAAAAAGGCTAATACAGACGCCTTGGAAAATGTGGACGGTGTGATTGCCGTTGTGCAATCTGGTGGGCAATATCAAGTCGTTATCGGTAATCAGGTAGCTGATGTTTACGATTCTCTGATCAAGATCGGCGGCTTCCCAGATGGTGGGACCGTTCCTGATGACTATAGTGAAAAGAAAAAGATGAGTCCACTGGATGCTTTTATTGACCTTGTTTCCAGTATCTTTGTTCCGATTTTGGGAGTCTTAGCTTCCGCCGGGATGATCAAAGGATTTGCCGCTATGTTTGTGGCCTTTGGTTGGTTAACCACTAGATCTGGGACTTACATTATTCTGTATGCGATTGGAGATGCGTTCTTCTACTTCTTACCAATCATTTTAGGGTTAACGGCGGCCAAAAAATTCCATGTTGACCAGTTCATCGGGGTCGCGATTGGGGCGGTGCTTTGTTATCCAAGTATCGTTGCGTTGAATTCCAGCAGAACGACGTTGCTTACTCTGTTTAAAGGCACTTTCTTTGAGTCAACCATTCATACGACATTCTTACACATTCCAGTGGCAATGGTGAATTATACATCATCAGTGATTCCCATTATCGTCGCGATTTGGTTTGCTTCGTATGTTCAAAAGTGGGCCCGGAAGATTTTCCCTGACGTGGTTAAAACTTTCTTAGTCCCATTCTTTGTGTTACTAATTGTTGTGCCAATTACCTTCTTGGTGATCGGGCCCGTTTCAACTTGGTTAAACACTGGGATCTCAGATATGTGTATCGGAATTTACAACTTTAGCCCAGTCTTAGCCGGTGTCTTCATGGCTGGTCTCTGGCAAGTTCTGGTAATGTTTGGACTCCACTGGGGTTTTGTGGCCATTGCTATGGCCAATTTAGCCTCCAAGGGTTACGATCCAGTGGTAGCATTATCCTTTACTGCTTCATTTGCCCAAACCGGGGTTATCTTGGCCCTTACATTACAAACCAAGAACGCGAAGACGCGTGCGCTTGGAATTCCCGCTTTTATTTCCGGAATCTTCGGTGTGACTGAGCCCGCCATTTACGGGTTGAGTTTACCAAGAAAACGGCCATTTATTTTAAGTTGTATCGCTGCCGCTATTGGTGGGGGCCTACTGGGTTTCTTTGGCAGCAAGCTTTACATGGTGGGTGGTTTGGGCATTTTTGGAATTCCAAGTATGCTAAATCCCAAGACCGGTCTGGACATGTCCTTCTTCGGTATGTTGATTGCAATTAGTTTATCAACTGTTTTAGGCTTTGTTTTCCAATTCTTCTTTGGGCGCAAATTCGTTGACATTAGAAAAGAACAGTCGACACCAACGATTGTACCAGCCGCTGCTACGGCAACTGTAACTATGCCTGTTGAATCAAGCACGGTTGACCAAACAACCTTTAATAAACCTGAAGAGCTGCAAAGCCCAGAAACTGGAACTTTGTTAGCTTTGAAAGATGTGTCAGACTCTGTTTTTTCATCAGAGTCGATGGGCAAAGGAATCGCCATTGAACCAAGTGAGGGTGTTTTAAAAGCCCCGGCTGCTGGTAAAATTACCGTGGTCTTCCCAACTGGGCATGCCATTGGAATGAACACCGCTGATGGTGCCGAACTATTGATGCACATTGGAATGGATACTGTCCAACTAAACGGTAAAGGATTTACGACGCTGGTTAAGCAGGGAGAAACGGTGAGCACCGGACAGCCATTAGTTAGATTTGATATTGATGCCATTAAAAAAGCTGGGTATAGCGTCACAACACCAATTGTGATTACTAATTCACGAAACTATCACACAGTGGAACCTGTGAGTGCAACTGGTACTGTGACGGCTAGTCAAACTTTGTTAAAACTAAACTAATTTATTGAAGGAGCGCTTGCTATGTATTCAAAAGAAATTCCCACACAATTTCCACAAGGTTTTCTCTGGGGTGGTGCAACTGCCGCTAATCAGTTAGAAGGGGCGTGGAATGTCGACGGCAAAGGCCTAACCACTGCTGAGGTGGTCAAGAAAGCAACCAGCCGCGAGAACTTTTCGATGAGCGATATTTCACAAGAAAGTATCCAAACAGCGATTGCCGACCATTCAGATAGTGAATATCCAAAGCGGCGGGGGATTGATTTTTACCACCACTACAAGGAAGACATTGCCTTATTTGCGGAAATGGGATTTAAAGCGTTCCGTCTATCAATTGCGTGGGCTCGGATTTTCCCTAAGGGTGACGAACAGAAGCCTAATGAAGCTGGTTTAGCCTTTTATGATCGGGTCTTTGCGGAATGCCATAAATTTGGGATTGAACCCGTTGTGACAATTTCGCATTACGAAATGCCGTTAAACCTGACTTTAAAACAAAGTGGCTGGGCTAATCGAGAAACAATTGCGGAGTTTACGAAATATACTAAAGTTTTATTTGAACGGTACCGTGGTGTGGTTAAATATTGGATGACCTTCAACGAAATCAATGCCATTCAAGGTGGTTTTGTTGGGACTGGTGCCGTTGACAGCGACAAGTCTTTGGCAGAAAAGGCCCAATTACGGTTCCAAGCCTTACACCATCAATTTGTTGCCAGTGCCTTAGCTGTACAACAATGTCACCAGATTGATCAGGAAGCTAAAATCGGTTGTATGTTAGCTAGAATGCAAACCTATCCGAAGACGCCCAACCCGACCGATGTCCGGGCAGCCCAATTTCAAGACGAATTGAATCTGTTTTACACAGATGTTCAGGTTCGCGGGGAATATCCAGAATATATGAACCGCTACTTCAAAGAAAATCACGTGAGCCTGGTAATGGCTGCTGATGACGAAGCAACTCTGAAGGCCGGTAAAGTCGACTATTTGGCCTTTAGTTACTACATGTCCAACATTACGTCCGCCGACCAAGACGTGACCAAGTTTAAAGATGCCTTTATTGCAGGTGAGAAGAACCCTTATTTGGAAACAAGTGATTGGGGCTGGCAAATTGATCCAGTCGGTCTGCGGAGTACCTTGAACGAATTCTGGGATCGCTATCGAAAACCATTGTTTGTGGTTGAGAATGGCCTCGGAGCCGTTGACAAACCGACCGCAGATGGCAAGGTCCACGACCAATATCGGATTGATTATTTACGGCAACATATTCAACAAATGAAGGAGGCTATTGAAGACGGTGTTGATTTGATGGGCTATACCACTTGGGGGCCAATTGACCTGATTAGCGCCTCGACTTCTGAAATGTCAAAACGGTATGGTTTTATCTATGTTGATCAGGATGATGAAGGTAACGGTAGTTTGAAACGGATTAAGAAAGATTCCTTCGACTGGTATAAGCAAGTGATTGCTTCTAACGGTGAAGATTTAGACTAGTGACTAATTATTAAAGGCTCTTGAATGACCAAAAATGGTCGTTTGGGGGCCTTTTTGTTAATTCGATTTAATTAACGGTTGCGCCGGCAATGACCTTGATTGGCAGGATGTACGGCGAGCGGAGGCTTGTTTTTGAATCTTCGGTTCTTTTTTGTCACATCCATATCTGACGTAAAAAAGGCGGGTTCTCATTTTGTAATGAGAGCCCACCTTTTTGCAATCCTATTATTTCAGATCATCTGTGTTTTGACATAATCGAGTACTTCCTCAGCCGTATCCATTTTGAGGAAAGCTTCTTTGTGTTTTGCAAGCTCTGCCTTGGACAACTTGAGTAACTGGCTTCGAGCCGGAAGAATTGATGTCGCACTCATGCTGAATTCATCAAGTCCCAGAGCCAGAAGCAACGGAATCGCTGTGCTATCGCCAGCCATTTCTCCGCACATACCAGCCCAGTGGCCTTCCTTATGAGCAGCATCGATAATTCTGCTAACTAGGCGCAGAATTGCCGGATTGCACGGCTGGTACAGATAAGAAACGTGCTGATTCATTCGGTCTGCTGCCATCGTATATTGAATTAAGTCGTTCGTGCCGATACTGAAAAAGTCCGCTTCCTTAGCGAAACGATCGGCTTCGACAGCCGCCGCTGGTATTTCCATCATCATACCGATTTGCAAATCGTCAGAAACCTTCGTGCCGGCAGCGACCAATTTATCTTTTTCTTCAAAAAGAATTTTCTTAGCTTGCCGCAATTCATTGATCGTCGCGATCATTGGGAACATGATCCGCAGTTTTCCGAAGGCACTGGCGCGCAGCAAAGCTCGCAATTGTGTACGGAAAATATCCTGACGTTCGAGACAAAGACGAATCGCACGGAAGCCAAGGAATGGATTCATTTCTTCCGGAAGCGGCAGATATTTCAGCTTCTTATCGCCGCCGATATCGAGCGTCCGGATAACAACCGGCTTGCCTTCCATTTTTTCAAGAACTTCTTTATAAGCATCGAATTGTTCGTCTTCTGTCGGCAATTTGTCACGGCCCATATAGAGGAACTCGGTCCGATAAAGACCAACCGCTTCGCCGCCATTATTGATAATGCCCGTCACATCACCGGGATTACCGATATTGGCACCCAAAATAACATGTTCACCGTCATGGGTCTTCGTTGTTTCGTGAACAAGCTTCTTCCATTCTTCCTGCTGTTCCTTATAAGCAGCCGCTTTGCTCTTGTAATCAGCAACTTCATCATCTGACGGATCAAGAACCACCACGCCATTCAAACCGTCCACAATGGCCAGTTCTCCATCTTTGGCTTGATCCAAAATGGTGCGTGTGCCGACAACTGCCGGAATTTCCATCGAGCGGGACATAATCGCCGAATGCGAGGTCCGGCCGCCAATATTCGTTGCAAAGCCCTTGACATATTTACGATTCAACTGCGCCGTGTCCGACGGTGTCAAATCTTCTGCAATAATAATTGTTTCCTCGGTGATGCTCGCCGGTGAACTGAAAGACACACCAAGCACATGAGCCAGCAGACGCTTGGAGACATCACGCACATCAGCTGCCCTTTCCCTCATATAGGCGTTATCGCTCATTCCTTCAAAAGTCTGAATGAAAAATGTCGAGACATCCTGAAGAGCGGAAGCCGCATTCAATTTTTCCTGTTCGATTTTGCTCGTTATAGCGCCAACAAATTCCGGATCGCTGAGGAACATTAAATGAGCCGCAAAAACATCTGCTTTGTCCTTACCGAGTTCTTTTTCCGCCGTATCCTTGATTGTATTTAATTCTTTCTTGGAGACTTCCAAGGCCGAATTAAATTTTGCTTTTTCAGCTTCTACATCATCGACCGTTCCTCTCTCAAAAGATAGGTCCGGATTTCTTAAAATAAATGTTTTGGCGATCGCAATACCTGCCGATGCCGCAATACCCTCGATCTTTTCTGACATCTTTCACCCAACCCTTCAATAATTAACACTCGGCGGGAGAATCCCGTCTATCTGAAATCCAAGTTATTCGACTCAGAGCCTATCCTGCAAAAGCATCAAAGTAGGCATTGATTCGAAAAAATTTTTCACTAAGTCTCGTTCACAAAGGTTTCTATTAACCGTCTGCTGACTCATTCTTTCCAAGCCTGTCGATCCGTGTCGAAAAAGCAGATAACACATGTTATTATAGCAATTGTTCTTCTATATTGAAAGCGAGTACACATGTTTTTGCATAATTGTCATAAATCACAAATGCAAAAAATATTTTTACAGTGTTCAATCATTCGATGCCGATAGATTGTCAAATTTCACTCACTTTGATCTGCGGCAATAGCTCTTCCACCTTTTCTTTCGAGCAGAGATCAACTGAAAATGCGGTTGCACCGCCTGCCGCAGCTCCTTTACGGAAGGCTTTGCGGAAATCGCCGCTTGTCGTAAATTCTGACAAGAATCCACCAACCATCGAATCGCCAGCGCCCACTGAATTGACCAGTTTGCCCTTTGCAGGGGGAGCAAATAGGTAGGTGTCACGATCGATATAAACCGCTCCCTGACCTCCCATCGAGACTATCACATGTTCGATGCCCAAATCGACCAGCTTGCGCCCATAAGTTTTCACATCTTCAACAGTATGAACTTCTGCACCAAAATAGTCGCCAAGTTCCAAATGATTGGGCTTGACGAGGAAAGGCTTGACCTTCACAACTTCTTTAAAGGCATCTCCGCTCGTATCCGCGACAACTTTGACACCGCTAGCGCTGACCCGTTCAATCATTTCCTTATAAATGGTGACAGGGAGCGTGCCTGGAACACTGCCAGACAAAACGAGAATATCCTTGTCTGTCAATGATTCCAGTCGGGCAAACAATTCGTTCAGTTGAGCATCTGTGATCGCCGGGGCAACCCCGTTGACCTCAGTCTCACTGTCGCTCTTCAATTTGACATTGATTCGCGTATCACCATCTACAGTGACGAAGCTCGATTCAATGCTCTCTTTTTCAAGCTGATTAATGATAAAATCACCAGTAAAACCGCCGATGAATCCCAGACATTTCGACGGCTGTCCGAGGTGTTGCAAAACTCTTGAGACGTTAATCCCCTTACCGCCAGGCATTTTTCTATCGGATTTCACATGATTTATCTTTCCTGCTTCAAAATGGTCGACCTGAACAAAATAATCAATGGCCGGATTCAATGTACATGTATAAATCATCTTTAATCAACCCCTAAACTCTAGTTTAACTTCTCGATTTCAACGAGCGGAGATTGTGCATGACTTGCGTCCAAAAGTAATTGTCTGGGATTTCCGCTTGGATTACCAAACTTCCTTTATCAGTTTAACCGCAGACTCAAGGTTCATGCAAACCCGATCCGTTCTGAATACTGCAACCGTTTCCTTCCTTATTATAATTTTTTTATCAACCATTTTCAATCAATAAACGTCACATTCGGTCATCTATTTATTTTCATGAATGCTGTTCCAGTGTTTTGGCGATCTAAAAAAGCGGAGCTCTAGCAGCTCCGCTCTTTATTGATTCATTTTTTACAAGGCATAATACATGATCCACAACGTCCCTGCAACAACGGCAAAGGTTACAAAAAGGCCGAAACAAATACCCAAGATCTGATGAATCGGTTCTGTTCCTTCTGAAATATGCATGAACATGAACAGTTGGATAAAGGCCTGAAAGATTGCCAGTGCAATAATAATCGCCAATGTTACCGATACAGGAAGCGAAAGTCCGATGGCTACCCAGAGGGCGATAAAGGTCAGCGCCAAGGAGAAGAACAAACCAAGAACTTGTTTCCATGGAAAACCGGCGTGTTCCGTTTTAACGGTTTGATTTTCATTTTCCTGCATCTTACATCACCCACCCTGTCAGATAGACTGCTGTATAGATGAAAATCCAAACAACGTCGAGAAAATGCCAGTAGAGGCCGGCAATAAAAGCCTTTCTAGCGGTGATCGGCGTCACACCGTGTTTGGCAATCTGAAGAATTATGCCAAAGATCCAGATGATCCCGAGCGAGACGTGGCAACCATGCGTCCCAAGCAATACGAAGAACCCGGACAGGAAAGCACTCGTTGAAATTGTCGCACCTTCGTGGGCCGCATAAGTATAAAATTCATTGACTTCAAAACCAATGAAGACAAGACCCAGAAGGATTGTCACAGCCAACCAGAATATTAAACCCTTCTTATTATGGCGCCGCAATTCAATCGTGCTGAGGCCGCAAGTAAAACTACTGACCAAGAGGACAAGTGTCTCGATCATAACCGGCGTCAGTTCGAATAAATCTTTCGGAGATGGTCCTCCTGCCGTATGGCTTTTCAAGACTAAGTACGTGCCAAACAATGTACCAAAGAGGACAAGTTCGGCCGCCAGAAAGATCCAGAAACCGACAATGCGCAGGTCGCCTCCCTCGGTTGAATACTCGAGCGGCATATTTTTTCTGCTTTTTGCATCTAAACTCAGAGGTGATTCTGCCATTAGGATAACCTCCCTGCTGCACGTTCTGTGCGTTCAATCTCTTCAGCTGAAATAATATGATGATCATTATATTGGAATGAGCGAACAATCAGACAAACGACAATACCGATACTTGCCGGGATAGCCATCCAATACCATTGCCAGACCAATCCGAATCCGGCGATAAACATGAACAAGGACATAATCACTGGAATCCCGCTGTTATTCGGCATATGAATATCTTCAATCTTCGCTGTTTTCTTTTCAACTTTACCGCCCGCTTCTTTTGCAGCAGCGAAAGCGTCACGAGTTGAAACGGTCGGGATCGTAGCAAAATTGTATTCCGGAACCGGTGAAGGAATCGACCACTCGAGTGTCCGTCCATTCCATGGATCACCCGTCGTATCTCGTTTCCCCTTCAAGGCACTGTAGACGATGTTATAGCCGATGATCAGGAAACCGATCCCCATACCGAACGCACCAATCGTTTCAATAAAGTTGAACGGTGTCCAGCCAAGTCCTGCCGGATAGGTGTACATGCGCCGCGTCATGCCCATCAGCCCGACAATATACATCGGCATAAAGCAGACATTAAAGGAAATCATGAAAACCCAGAAAGCGAGTTTCCCTTGTTTTTCATTCAGCAGATAACCGAAGACCTTTGGCCACCAATAATAGAGACCGCAGAAGATACCAAATACCGGTCCGGCGATCAAGGTACTGTGGAAGTGAGCCACTAGGAAATAGCTATTATGATACTGGAAATCTGCCGGTGCCATGGCTAACATAACACCGGTCACGCCGCCAATCGTGAAGTTTGGAATAAAAGCCAGTGCCCAGAGCATCGCCGTCGTGAATTGAATTCGCCCTCTATTCATCGTAAATAGCCAGTTAAAGATTTTGACACCGGTCGGAATCGCGATCAAGGCCGTTGAGATGGAGAAAAAGGCATTGACTGGTGCCGTATTCCCCATCGTGAAGAAATGGTGCAGCCAGGTCATGAAACTAAGGATCGAAATCGCCACCATCGACCAGACCATCACCACATAACCAAAGAGAGTTTTATGTGAGAATGTGGCGATAACGTCGGAGAAGACCCCAAATACCGGCAGGAGGACGATATAAACCTCTGGATGTCCCCAGAACCAGAAGAGGTTCGCCCAGAGCATCGGCGAGCCGCCGCTTGCGATAGTAAAGAAATGTGCTGCAAATAATCGGTCAATCGTCATCAATGCCAGTGCAACCGTGAAGGCCGGAAAAGCAAAGATAATGATGACGGATGTAATGAGAATCGACCAAGTAAACATTGGCATTTTAAAGAGTGTCATCCCGGGTGCACGCATCTTCAATATCGTCACAAGGAAATTGATGCCCGAGGCCAGCGATCCGATACCGGCGATTTGCAATCCCAGCAAATAATAGTTCTGCCCGACACCGGGATTCAATTCAATGCCAGAGTAGGGCGCATAGCCAGACCAGCCGGCATCAGGAGAACCGCCGATGACGAAGGAAAGATTGAAAAGCATTGCTCCAAAGAAGAATAACCAGAAGCTCAGCGCATTTAAAAACGGATAGGCCACATCACGCGCACCAATTTGCAGCGGGATAGCGATGTTCATCAATCCAAAAATAAACGGCATGGCTACAAATATAATCATGATCGTTCCATGAGTCGTAAAAACCTGATTGTAATGTTCTGAATTAAGAAAGTGCATATTCGGGAGTGCCAGTTGGGTCCGCATCATCAACGCATCGATGCCGCCGCGAAACATCATCAGCAGAGCTGCGATGACATACATTATTCCAATCCGCTTGTGATCAACAGTCGTCAACCATTCATTCCACAGCCATTTCCATCTTTTTAAATAAGTGACAACTGCAACAATGCCAATTGAAACGAGCACAATGGAGACGTCAGCCCCGTAGATCATCGGATCACCGGTGACAAAAAAGCGATGCAGTAAAAAATGAATCAACGAATTAATCATGGCTATCTCCCCCCTTCTTGTCGTTATCCATATCCATTCCCTTCATTCCTTTCATGTGATGCATGTTGCTTGAGGAATGAGTTTTATCCTTGCCTTCCATTTGTGCGATATCTAGATTCTTCTCCAATGCTTTCGGATAATTGGAGAAGGTGAGTGTTCCATGAATGAGATCCGGTTTCAGCATTGATTTATATTTTTTCATCGTTAAACCGGGCTGATTAGCCTTAACATTTTTGACCCAACTGTCAAAATCGCCATCTGATTTGGCCAGCACATTAAAGGTCATCTTTGCAAAGCCTTTGCCAGAATAATTACCGCTGCGCCCCTGATAATTCCCGGGTTTATCCGCCTGCAGCCAAAGCTGCATTGGCATATCCGTCATCGTATATTGCATGCCGCCAAGTTCTGGCACCCAGAACGTATTCATGGCATCATAAGCATGCAGCCTGAATTTAACCGGCACACCTGCCGGAATAACGACATAATTAACCGTTTCAATTTTCTGTCCTGGGTAGCGGAAGAACCATTTCCACTGAGCGGATGTGACGTCGATGGTCAGGCTCTTCCCATGAATCGCTACAGGTTCCGCACTTGTCGCTTTCGGTGGATTATTTAATGAGAAAAGTGTTTTAACAGTGGGAACCATCAAAAGTATACAAATAATAACAGGGAAGATCAGCCAAACAATTTCCAATTTACGGTTCCCCGTATTATTCGGATCAAATCCTTCATTCTTTTTACGCCCGAAGCGGACAAGTACATAAATAAAAATAATGAGAACTACTGCCAAAACGAGACTCATCATAATTAAAGCCCAAACAATGAGATGATACTGCGCGCGTGCGACTGGTCCCTGCGGATTAAGTACACCAGCCTTTTCACGGCATCCGCTGAGGAGCAAAGCAAGCGGAACCAGCGCTGCAGCAAGCTTCATCTTCCTAGTTTTCATCATTTTTTCTCCCCCTTTCTCTGCTCTCGTTCTACCGATCATTAATGGATTGTAAGAGGCAACAAACAATGACATTATAGCATAAACCTATTATCATAGCCTAAATTAATAAACCGTGCAGTGATTTTGACAACATTCGCCAAATTCTTATCTCAAAAAGAGAGATATTTCACAAGTTAGCCAATCAACGTTCACACGATTACCACATTCCCATTATAAATGATCTCTCGAATTATATGAAGCGTTTACATTTGAACTCTCATGGATTATTTTTCTTTATTACGTACCTTCTTCGCCGGTAAATAAAAACCGCCCCTCTTTGCGGGACGGAATGACTTCAGTAATGAACGAAATTCATGCTTAGAAGAACAGATATACTTTTATTGAGGAATAATCAAATGCTGACCGGGGTAAATCAGTGTCGCCGTCAGATTATTAGCGCGCATCAGCTTATTGACTGTTATACTGTGGAGCGTTGCGATTGTCCAAAGACTATCGCCCTTTTTCACATGGTAATCTTTAGAATGTCCTGACGCAGCACTCTGGGACGTCTGATCTTTCTGAACCGCTGCCGCTGGAGCAGGCGCACCGGATAATTGCAGATTTTGGCCGATATAGATCATATCCGAGCTTAAATGATTCAGCGATTTAAGCGCAGAAACACTCATGCCCTGTGCTTGAGCAATCTTCCACAGGCTGTCACCCCTCTTGACGGTATAATTGGATCCCGTTTTTTGAATCGCCGGATTGGCAGAAGAGGTGGAAACGTTTGATACAGCTGGTTGCTCATTCTTTGATGAATTTCCGGACGATCCGCTTGTCCCGCTCAGCGCTAAGGTTTGACCCGGATAAATGGTATCCGATTTTAATCCGTTCGCCGCTTTAATGGCGGACACTGTTGTTCCATGACTGCTTGCTATCTTCCACAGGCTGTCGCCGCTCTTGACGGTGTAAGATCCTGCATTTTGTCCAGATCGGCTTGGAGTTGTGCTTGATGAGCTGCTTGTATCTGAAGTCTGCTGAGGAGCAGGCGCACCGGCAATTGTGCCGATAACCCGGCGGGCCTTGACAAAGCGTGGCTGCCAGTAGACTTGGGAACCGCCGCCGCTGAATACGTTGGTCACATGCACGCCAACAGTCAGCTCGGCACTAATCATTTGTCCATTGCCCATGTAGATACCCACATGGTGGATTCCGCCATCTCCCGATGAATCGAAAAAGAGCAAATCGCCTACCTGCAGATTTCCCTGATCAACGGGCACACCCACTGTGGCCTGTTGAGCCGATGTTCTTGGGAGCGTGATTCCATAAACGTCTTTGTAAATATATTGCGTAAATGAGGAGCAGTCAAAGGAAGAGGTTACAAACGATTGGGCCCCATAACTATAAGGAGTCCCCTGATACTGCATTGCTTTTGCAACAACGTCCTGCCCGGTCGCGGCATAAGCCTGCTGCCCGGTCGCAGAAAGAACAAAGCCGCCAACAATCGCAGCGGGAAACACCATTTTCTTCATAAAAAAACCGCCTCCGAAAATTTAACTATTTAAAACGTTGGTTGTATGCTGCTGTATTCTGAGCGGAGAAAGCGGAAGTTTCCGGCGCCGAAATCAGAGCATCTGAACGGAAATTTGAAGTTTCTACGGTACATACAACTTTATTATCGGTCTTATCGGCTGTTTTTTTTAATATTTTTAATAAATAGTTCAAATAGCCTGTGACTCAAAATCACAAAATATGTGTTGAATCTTTTAAAATACGCTGTACTTAGATCTTCAAATCTCTGATTGTACCAAAAAAGCAGGATATCCGGCCTATATCCGAACATCCTGCCCACTTCTTGTTATATTTTTTCTTCACCTGATTGAACGATGAATAATCTCCGCTTCAGGCCTGCAAAGAGAAATGCCGCAATCAGCAATATGGCGGAAAAAATAAATACCAACCGAACGCCGGCAGAATCCGCCAGCCAGCCGAAAAACAACGTACCCATGCCGTAGACCAGTGAATAAACCGCATCCTGAGCCGCGTACACTTTGGCAAGTCCGCCAGTCGGAACATTTTTCTGAACCAACGTCTGAAAGGCGACAGCAAGGATTTGTTCAAAAATACCAATCCCGCCCGCCAGCAATAGGGCTGCCGGCGGATAAGCATTCCAAGCAAAAGCAGCGGTAAAGAGGCTCATGCCGAGTATGGCGAAAACAGCTGAAGAACCGAGCCGTTTTTCCAATTGCCGAGACGCGCGCAAGGCCAAGAAACCGCCGACAATCAGACCGGCAAAATAAGCAAAATTGATATAACCCCACCAGGATTCACTCACCCGCAGAATGCGCCGGACAAAGACATAAATGATTGCTGCCATCCATACGACCGATGATAGGCAGCAGAACATGTCTATGCAGGTGAGTACCCGCAGCAGCGGCCGATGCCACAGAATCCGCCAGCCTTCCCGAAGTGAATCTGCCCGCCGCCCCGGTATGCGGGTTTTTTCGGCGTGTACACGCGGCAGGAAGGCAAGTAGGGCGGTAGACAGAACAAAGAGCCCAAAGGTTATCCAGAGAATGCCTGTGCCGCCCAGAAAACCGGCCAACATCCCACCGCAGGCCCAACCGCCCAGATTAACCGATTGGTCCGACAGGGCAAGGAAACTGTTGGCCCGCATCCAGTCCTTTTCCTTGACCAGATGCGGAACAAAAGCTCCTCTGGCTGGTGTGGCCCAGCCGTCAAGAAAGCTTATTCCAGTGACTAGCAACAGCAATACAAGAATCAGATAAGGCACGTTAAAACCTGAAAGGACACTGAGAGCAAGCAGCAGCAGCGTTTTTGCCCCCTGAGCGTCTGTCAGTGCACGCTTCAGGCCAAATCGATCAAAAATCAGCGGAGCAATCAATCCGCTTAAAAAGCGCGATAATGTTGTGCAGAAAGGAACCATCGCCATATAGACAGCCGAACCCGTCTGTCCGTAAATAATCGTCATCAATCCGACAACGTAAAAAACGTCACCGCTATTGGCCAGAGACTGACCGAGCCAAAGACAGCGGAAGGCGTATGGATTGGTCATTGTGAGTTCTCCCTAGTTTGCCCGCTGTCCTGCACCGCCAGTGGAGGATACACCGCACAGAGTCAAGCAGTCTGGAAAGAGGCAGACCAGTCCCGCTGTTTTCACCACCATTTGGCGAACAGGACGGGGCTTATTTTTAATCAACGGGTTAACAGACAATGACCTTACATATTTTGATCGTTCCCTTCCTTTTTCCTATAAATAAGCTAACAGATTTTATACTCGCTTTCAATCAGATGAGCAAAACCGCATTAGGAGTTGTCTTTTTCAAATAGATGCCGGTATTCACTGAGTCCTTCCTCCTCCAACTGCGCTTTTGGAATAAAACGAAGCGCTGCAGAATTGATGCAGAAACGGTGATGCGAAGGTGCCGGTCCATCATTAAAGACATGACCGAGATGGGAATCGCCAAGTTTACTGCGTACTTCATCGCGGAACATATGGAAGGTATTATCCGGCAGCTGGACAATACGGTCGCTGTTCAGCGGACGAGTGAAGCTGGGCCAGCCGCAGCCGGCATCATATTGATCGTGAGTCGAAAAAAGCGGCTCACCGGAAACAATATCGACGTAAATCCCTTCCTCTTTATTATCCCAATAAGCATTGTGGTAGGGGGGCTCCGTGCCTTTCTTTTGTGTCACCTTGTACTGAATCGGCGTTAATTTTTCCTGCAGATCGCGCCTTTTTTTCTTGGTACCCCAGTGCTTGAGAATAAAATCTTCTCTTCCGGAATTCTGACGGTACAATCTATAGCTCACTGGATCTTTGCGGTAGTAATTCTGATGCACCTCTTCTGCCGGATAAAAAGTCGTTGCCGGAACGATTGGCGTGACGATTGGCTTCTTATAGCGTTCACTGCGATCAAGGGCTTCTTTGGAGGCTTCCGCCAGCTCCTTCTGCTGTTCATTATGATAAAAAATGGCCGTCCGGTACTGATCACCGCGATCATGGAATTGACCGCGTTTATCGGTCGGATCAATTTGCTGCCAATAAATAGCCAATAATTTTTGGTAAGGGAAGATGTTCGGATCAAAGGTTATTTGAACAGCCTCGGCATGACCGGTCTTTCCGTAGCAGACGTCTTGGTACGAAGGATTTTCAACATGACCGCCTGTATAACCGGAGACGACCTGAATAATCCCCGGCTCTTCATCAAATGGATGAACCATGCACCAGAAACAGCCTCCGGCAAATGTTGCTCTTTCATTTTGTTCATTCATAAAATCCCTCTCCCTGCATTTCAGGATAATAAATAAAACGCTTTTATAGTAGAATACCCTCTTTTCGCTCATTTTTGAAGCAAGGAGCTTCAGCCTCTACCTGAAGCTCCGATTAGCTTCAGAAATACAAAACCCTCCTGCAGATTTTCTCTCACAGGAGGGTTTCATTTATTCAAAAAGGAGGTATTATTCTGCGGTACGCTGCCCTCGGTGCCGCTCTAGCCTTTTCTGCTGCCGGGCATGCGTGATCAATGCCTCGGCAACCGTCATTTTCTGCATATCACTCGTTCCCTCTTCGAACCAAAGCGAACGTGCATCGCGATAAAGCCGTTCTACCGGGCTGGATTGACTATAGCCGATGCCGCCAAACAACGTCAGCGCGTTGTCTGTGACGAGACGTGAAACCTGAATCGCTTGTGCCTTGGCCATCGCCGCTTCAGTTGAAATATCCTGTCCCAGATCATATTTTCTCGCGGCATCCAGGCACAATAGACGCGCGCTTTGAATACCGATCTGCATATCCGCCAGTTTCATCTGCACGGCCTGGCGGCTGGCAAGCGCCTTACCAAATGTTTTCCTTTTTTGAACATAATCGAGCGCGACATCCAAGGCTTGCTGAGAAAGGCCGACCATTGAGATACCAATGCCCACGCGGCTCTGATCCAGAAAAGCGTGAAGAGCGACATCGAAACCACCACCGACTGCACCAATAATATCATTCTCTGTCACTTCACAATTATCGAAACGGATGACTGCGTGCGTACAGCCGCTATCGCCCATCATTGGTGTCATGTTGCTAAGAATGACTCCGGGATGATCTTTTGTCACCAGAAACGCAGTCAACCCGCCGCGTCCGGCAGCCCCTTCCATTTTAGCAATGACTGTAATAAAAGCGGATTCCTGAGCGAAAGTGATCAAATGTTTATGTCCATTCAGAACATAATGGCCGTTTTCTTCACTCGCCAGTGTATGAAGATCGATCCCGGTGCCATAATTCGGTTCGGTTAGCGCAAATGCCGCAGATTTCCCTTCGTGCACAAGCTTAGGCAGCCAGAATTTCTGCTGTTCGGATGAAGCTTTATCAAGCGTTCGCCAAATACTGTTAAAAGCGTGGAAAATCATCCGTATGGCGCCATGGCAATGGGCGATCTCCTCCAGGCAGGGAAAATAGAGCATAAGCGGCAGGCCTTCTCCGCCAGCCCATTCAGGAATGGTCAATTTATGAAAACCAAGTTCAACCATTCTTTGCCAAAGGGTTTCGGGAATCCGTCCTTCTCGTTCAATCTTCACACCCCATTCAGGTGCCTCTGTCTTACTGAAGTGCAGTACACGTTCATAAATCGTTTTCGCCCGTTCAATCTGTGTCTCACTGTAAAAACCAGAAGACTGTGCTGCATTGAACCAGAAATTCTCAAACAGACTCATATCGCATGTCACCTCACTTTCATTCATTTGTCGCTAACTGATCAGCTTCGATCCTTTTCAACACCAATTCTTTTAAATCTTTCTTCTTTGGTTTCCCAGATTCCGTCCGCGGCAAATCTTTGAAGAACTCCAGCCGATCAGGGAACTGAAATTTTGCCAGCCCGTGTTCGCCAAGATAATCCCTCAACTCGGCCAATTCGAATTCTGACTGTCCCTCCTGCAGTACAATACAGGCAACGGTCTGCGTGCCGAGTGTCGGATGGGGTGCACCGACCACGTTGACTGCCTCCACTCCTGGGAAACCGCCGAGAACATCCTCAACACTCTTTGGATCCACTTTTGTCCCGCCACGATTAATAATTTCATCCGCCCGGGCAACAAAATGATAGCGTCCGTCCTCATCCTGACGAAGCAAGTCGCCGGAGTGGAACCAGGCGTCCTGATCCCATTGCTTCGCTGCCGCTTCCGGCAGTTCAAAGTATCCGGCGCAGAAGTTCGGTCCGCGCGACCACATTTCACCAGTATCGCCCTGCGCAACCGTCATGCCATTTTCATCCACCAGCTTCATTTCCTCACCTGGAACAGCAAATCCGACCGTATTGCTGACCGCTTCAATCGGATCATCCGGCCGTGTCAGAGTCGCGACAAAGCCCTCTGTCCAGCCAAACAAACAGCCGACATGGATGCCTCCGTTCTCCTGAAGGCGCTGCAGAATAGCACTAGGTACCGGCGCACCGGCATAGATGAAGACTTTGACACTTGATGTATCAGCGCTGGTCAGTCCCGGATAATTGGTAATATGCGTCACATGTGGCGGTGCTCCAATAATGAAAGCTGCTTTCTCTTTTTCCGTCCAGTCCAGAATACGTTTGGCTGAGAACCGGTCGATCAAGGCAATCCGGCCGCCGCTAGCAATCGTCATCATTATGCCCGCAAGCATCCCGGTCTGATGGGAAATCGGGGCAATGTCCAGCACACAGTCCCCAGGTGCATAGCCAAAGTTCTTCGCATAAGCACGCACTGACCACAGATAATTGCCATGCAGATGCACAACACCTTTTGGCGATCCAGTCGTCCCTGAAGTGAAGGCCATCATAAACCCATCCTTCGGTCCTGGTGCGTTCTTCTGGGTAATATCCTCTGAAAGTTTATCCCCACTATTCTTCAAGGCATTAAAGGTCGGTACCGTTTCCGGCAAACCTGTAACATTGCCTTGAACAATGACTTCTCTCAGGCTGGGCACTTCTTTTTGCATTTCTTGCGCTTTCTGCCATAATGGCTGTCCGCGATAACTATCCGCGGTCACCCATAATTTAGAGCCTGATTGATTCAGGCTTTCCTTCAATGCCCTGCGTCCGAGATCAACCTGAAGGAGCACACTGATCGCACCAATACGAGAGGCTCCAAAAATGGCTAACACGTAATCCAACGTGTTTGGCATTTGCAGAGCGACCCTGTCTCCTTTTCTGACACCCAGGCGATAAAATCCTGCTGCAATCGACTCGACCTTGTCCCAAAATTGTCTATATGTCAGGCTCTGATGCTCGTCCTTATGAACCAGATCCGGATTTTTTTCGACATTGGCCTTCAGAACATCAATAAAGGATTCATTGGTCCATATGCCCTGCTCCAAATACGCATCGGCTCTTTCTTCCGTTAAAATCTTGCCTTTAAATTCAAACATCGACTGCCCCCCAAAGTTTAATTTAATCTTCCAATCAGATAATCAACCACACCTGCAACCGTTGAAATTTGATCAAAATCTGCCTCCGGTATCTCCAGATCAAATGCATCTTCAAAAGAAATAGCCAGTTCCGTCAAATCGAGAGAATCCGCCCCTAAGTCATCTACAAATAGGCTGTCCCCTTTGATTTTATCCCGTTCAACCTGTAATTGCGCGGCGACCACATCTTTAACTTGTTCCAGAATTTGCTGTTTCGTCAGCTCCTTCTCCATTTCTATTCACCTCCCTTAAGAAAAATTGCACCTCAAATCAGCAATCAAACGAGTGGAAGCGTGACACCGCCATCAACCCGAATCACCTGTCCCCGAATCATTTCCGCGTCTTTTGAACAAAGAAAAAGTGCTAAATTAGCAACATCATCGGCAGTAACCATCCGGCCGCCAGGTATCTTCGTCTTCACTTTTTCCATGGTCTGTTCCATCTCTGGAAAATGTTTGAAAGCATCCGTATAGACGGCTCCTGCTGATATCGCATTCACATTGACCCTGCGATCGGCCAATTCAACCGCAAAATAACGGACCAGTGATTCGAGAGCCGCCTTACTCGCGCCCACTGAAGCATAATAAGGAAAAACGTGATCCGCACCGAAGGACGATAGAGCAAGCACAGCTCCCCCTGCAGAAGGCATTAGTTTCACAGCCTGCTGAACAGCTATGAGGAAAGCCCGCGTGTTAATGGAAAGCGTCCAATCCCATCCTTTCGCATCCAGATCCATTGCCGGCCTATTCCTTCCTGAAGCCGCGCTATGAATAAAAACATCCAGCTTGCCAAACACTTCTCCTATCCTCTCGAACAGATATGTGATTTTTTCCGGATCAGCCATATTGGCTCGCACAACTAATACCCTACCGCCATTTTTTTCAACTTCAGCGGCGGTTTCGCGAGCAGCATCGCCATTTCTCACATAATTGACAACGACATTAGCACCTTCCTTGGCAAAACGGACGGCTAGCCTGCTTCCGATCCCACGCGAACTTCCAGATATGCAAACGGTCTTCCCTTCGTACTGCATGCATCTACCTCTCCTTTAACGTACTCTCTGGAGTCGACTTCAAGTCAACTTTCCTTTGACTGCAGACATCCACCTCTTTGCGGTTTCGATTTAATCTTTTGTGCATCGGATCAAGCATTCAAATCGCAAGAAACTGAAAATTGTGCTAACATGACTGTGAAATTATTTTTTACTCTTCCATTTTGACAAATGGTTTTCAATTCTTCAATAAATTTGATTTATTCCATAATAATAGCGAAATTATTTTCTTTTCTGGAGGGTTCCTTTTGAGTGAAAAAGCAAGAATCGTAGTGACCGGATTAGGCGCCATTACGCCTTTCGGTCAAGGGATAGCGGCAATGTGGAAAAATTTGATTGACGGTCGGTCAGCAGTTGGCGAGACCTCGGATGAATATCTCAGACAGTGGGCACCGGTCACTGCCGAAGCAAATTTATTTTCAGCAAAAGACTTTATGGATGGAAAAATGGTTCGCAAAACCGACCGGTTCAGCCAGATGGCAATCGTTGCAGCATCCGAAGCACTGGCAGATGCGGGATGGAACAATCGAGAGGAGTTAGCTATTGATTATGACAGTGATCGTGTTGGCATCGCGATGGGCTGTGCATTCGGCGGCGTGCAAACTCTGGAGTCCGGCTCAAGCCGATTGACGAACGGAGCGCCGCATGTCGGGCCGCGGCTGGTGCCGAAATCCATACCGAATGCAGCGGGTGCAGCGATTGCACAGCAATGGGCCGTTCACGGTCCCGTGATCACTTATTCAACGGCCTGCGCTTCGTCAGCCAATGCGATTGGCGAGGCCAGCTATTGGCTCCGCCTTGGTGAAGCGGATATGGTGATTGCCGGTGGTGCAGAATGTCTTTTCAGTCCGGCAATTCTCGCCGGGCTTCGATCAGCCGGCGCATTGGCAAAAGAAGGACCTGAACAGGCAGAGGCCTGGTCGCGTCCGTTCGCAGTCGATCGGGCGGGAATGGTAATGGGCGAAGGTGCCGGCATTGTGATTCTGGAATCGTATGAGCATGCCATCCGTCGTGGCGCTAAAATTTATGCAGAGTTCTCCGGTTATGGCGCATCCGACGACGCCTATCACGAGACAGCGCCTGATCCTTCCGGTAGCGGCGCCGCAATTGCAATCAATCGGGCATTGCGACAGGCAGGTATCAAGCCCACGCAGGTCAGTTATATTAACGCACATGCTACAGCAACCAAGGCCGGAGACGCAGCCGAATGTGCCGCTCTCCGCATGGTTTTCGGTGACACCTTGGATAAAATCCCCGTTAGCTCGATCAAGGGGGCGATCGGTCACTTGCTTGGTGCAGCCGGCGCTATTGAGAGTATTGCCTGCATCAAAGCACTGGAAACGTCCATCCTGCCTCCTACGATCAATTGTGACGAAAAAGACGCTGCGGCGCCTGCGGATATCGTCCCAAATGTCGGGAGGCGCCAAGCGAGCACTTACGCTCTGAGTAACTCATTCGGCTTTGGCGGACAAAACGGAGTTCTGATATGGAAGAAGGCATAAACAGCGTTCACCGTTGCCTGTATCCTATTTGACTGCAGCTTTTTAAAAAGATGATCCGTTCATTTGGCAATGAAAATGGCATAGAGGATGATCAGTACGGCTATAATCAGCAGCGGTCCCATGCAGCCCATTCTCCCGATGAAGGCCCGATCGAAATTATCCTGTTCCTTTTTCTGATTCCCGGAATTCCGGTGTTTTTTCATCATATACTTTTCCCCCGCGTCATTTCTATCTTTTATCATACGCTTTCAGATGTGAATATTTTGTCGATTTGAGGCACTATCAAGATTAATGGGTTCTCTCTCTTAATAATGAAGTCTTGCCAGCCGCAAACGGACTAAAAATTTGGTACTTGGAGGACTTGCTCTTATAATAAGAATAAAAAGGTTAGAAGACAGAAAGGACGAAGCATTATGGAACATCCAAAGGCACTGACAATCGCCGGCTCAGATTCAAGTGGCGGTGCCGGTATGCAAGCGGATCTTAAGACTTTTCAAGAACTCGGCGTTTACGGGATGACGGCACTGACCTGCATCGTCACGATGGAGCCGAAGACCTGGGCACATTCGGTCAATATGCTCGACACCGATCTCTTGCGCCGCCAGCTAGACACGATTGTCTCCGGTATTGGCGTCGATGCGATGAAGACCGGAATGCTGGGTTCGCCGGAAGTGATCGAAATAGCTTCCAACGTGATCGAACGACATCATCTGGAAAAAGTCGTGATTGACCCGGTCATGGTCTGCAAGGGAGCAGAGGAGGAACTACAGCCGGAATTGCAGCCGGAAAATACGGAAGCGATGCAGAAATGGCTGATTCCGAAGGCACTCGTCACAACCCCAAATCTGTATGAAGCGGCAAAACTGGCCGGAACCGGCTGGATTTCATCAGTAGACGAAATGAAAGAAGCGGCCGCACGGATTGTTGACCTGGGAGCTAAATATGCGCTCGTAAAAGGCGGCAGCCGTCTGCTCAATTCAGATCAGGCAATTGATGTGCTCTACGATGGAAAGACATTTGAAATTCTTGCTGAGGAAAAAGTCGATACGCCGAATATTCATGGTGCCGGCTGCACTTATTCCGCCGCAATTACGGCGGGTCTGGCAAAGGGACTGACTGTCTCCGAAGCCGTTCGAACCGCAAAATCCTTTGTCACCGCCGGGATCCGTGAGTCCTTCAGTCTAAATGCCTACACTGGCCCGACTGATCATAGTGCCTATAAACGGCAGCTGCTTAAATAAGTGGCCGGGAGCAGGTATTTCCTGCTTTTTCGAATTATTTGCGTTAGCGTTGAACGCGGTTTTTGGGTAAACTGACAAAAAATCGAGCAGTGAAATAGGCATAACGTAAAGCATCCATTGAGGGTGCTTTTTATTTTGCTCAAAGACGAACGATTATTGACCCAGGGAAGAAAAGGGCATTTCCGTCCTTTATTTATGCTTGAATTGCGGCCTAGTCCATTCGGCAAGGGCACATGTTGTCGGAAAAAATCGAATGGGCCTGAATTAGTGTTTTTCGATGAGCAAGTTAGTTATTTTGCCACATCTATCTACTTGGAAAATTTAATATAATAGACACAAGTGACGGGAACGGGCATGTGAAGAGGGTGGTGCTGATATGGGGTTTTCCAAAGTATTGCGTCCTGTTTTTTACTCGATTTCCAGCAAATCAGCGGCGTTTGAAGAGAAGATCACTCAGCTGCGGCTGATTGAGAAAGCCGCCTTCCTGAACGAGATTGCCGGCAAAATCATGGAAATATTGTTGATAAAAAAAAGTCCGGATGGACATATTCCTTGGAATGACAAATAATGAAATGAGGAACCGTTGATGAATTTTAAAGAATTGGAGAAACAAATAGAGAAAACTGAGTATTGGGATATGCCTATATTAGATGTTCAAACTCGTTACTTTGGAGATGAAGTATATATATTGAACAAACAGAGAGAGTATGTTGGAGAATCAGTTTTCTATCTTGCTATAAAGTCGATTATGAAACAGATGCAAACTGGCGAAATATAGATAGTGTTGGAGATATGCGAGGAGGACAACTAGGTTATTTCGGACAAGATTTTTCGGCCAGTCAAAATGAAAAGAATTCAAATTTTGTTGATGTATCAATAGATTTATCGATAATGACGATGAAAATAGTATGCAAAGATATACTTGTCGAAGAAGTGAGTACCGATGAAGTAAGATTCTTTTGGCAGGAAGATACAAAGTAAGTAAAAAGATTAAAGTACATACCACCCCTAACAAAACGGCAGAGTTAAAAGGATATGATAAAATTCCATTAAAAAGATAATTTTTTTGGATTTTACTCAATAACTTTTCCCTCTCAAGTGACCGGGAGCAGGTGTTAGAATCTTGTTTTTAGAGGAGACCGATCTATTTTGACTATTAAAATTGCGAATATTTTCTGCGTCGGACGCAACTATGTCAATCATGCGAAGGAGCTGCATCATGCTGTTCCTGAAAAACCACTGATTTTTATTAAACCGTCACATGCCGCCGTCTTTATGAATAACGAAAGTCTCTCCCTGCCCGGAGATCAGGGCAGTGTGCACTATGAGGCCGAACTCGTTGTACATATCGGCCGTGACTATGCACCCGGTCTTAGCGCCGATGCGTTAATTGACGCTATGGCTCTAGGCATTGATTTTACACTGCGTGATGTTCAGGGCGGTCTGCAGGAAAAAGGCTATCCATGGCTTGACGCCAAAGGGTTTCTGAACTCAGCGGCTCTGACGGGCTTCCTGCCTTTCCCAGGAATTGACGTCTGTCGCAACAAGGATTTCTCGTTACAAATCAATGGAAAAGAAGTGCAGCGCGGCAATATCCGTTCAATGATTTTTGATCTGGATAAGCTGATTAGCTATTGCACGGAACATTATGGACTGAAAGCCGGTGATATCCTGTTCACCGGCACGCCAGTCGGTGTCGGGCCTGTTTCCAGCGGCGATTCTCTGGCACTCTTCTGGGGAGAAGAAGAACTGGGCAAATGTACCATTGCATTAAGTTAAAATTGAAGCAGGATCCGCGCATTTAAGCGACAAAATCCTGCTTGATGAATAGACAAAGGGGATGGATTCTCAGCATCATGAGAATCCATCCCCTTTTAAAATTAAACTTTCCTGCTGCCGCCCTTGCGCGGAGTATCACCTAAAATCAGGATTCTACTCGCATGGGCTCATTGCTTTTGGCAATATCCAGCATCAATTTAATCCGGTTGATCTGATTCGTTTGACTGGAACTGGCATCATAGTCAATCGAAACCAGATTCGCCCCCGGATACTCCTTCTTGAGGGCATTAAACATGCCCCGCCCCAAAATGTGGTTAGGCAAACAGGCAAACGGCTGTACGCAGACAATGTTCTTGACTCCTGAACTCAGGAAAGACAATGCCTCACCAGGCAAGAGCCATCCCTCGCCCATCTGATTGCCGATACTAAGAACAGATGCCGCTTTTTTCGCAATGGATTCAATCGTTTCCGGACAAGTAAAACGGCCATTCGCCTTCAGCATCCGGCTGATCGGTTTGTGAAGCCGCTCAATATAGGCCATGGACAGGCTGCCGTTCAAGGCCGAAAACCGGCTGTCTCCGAAATGATTCCGGCGAAATTGGTGATTGTACTGGCCATAGAGAAAGAAGGTGAGAAAGTCAGGAACAACGGCTTCGCCGCCTTCTGCCTCGATCGTTTCCACCAGACCGTTGTTGGCAAAAGGGCTGAACTGTACGTAGATTTCTCCGACGATGGCTACTTTCGGTTTTTTCACTGAATAAACAGGCAAGCTATCGAACGCAGCAATCATCTCTTGGATGATCTGCTCATATTTTCTCATTGAGAAGGATTCCAGTAAAAGGATGCAACGCGCCTTCCACTGTTCATATAAATGATCGGTACTCCCCTTTTTACACTCATAGGGACGGACCGCAAAACGCAGACGAAGTAGCAGATCGCCAAGGCATGCAGAAACGAGCAGCCTTTTGACTAATGGAAGCGAGACTTTAAAACCCGGCTGCTTTTCCAATCCCGGTGAATGGTTCAGCGAAATCACGGGGATATGTTCAAACCCGGCATTGCCGAGCGCTTTTTTTAGAAGCGCGATGTAGTTGGTGGCCCGGCAGCCTCCTCCAGTCTGCGATAAAATCACTGCGGTGCGCTGCAGATTATAGCGTCCGGATTTCAAGGCAGAAACAAGCTGCCCTATCGTGATGATCGCCGGATAGCAGGCATCATTATTCACATATTTTAACCCTTCATCCACCTGCTTCTGCGTCAGATCCTTCAGTACCTCAAAACGATACCCATACATTTCAAACACCCGCTGAAAAAATTCGAAATGCGTCGGAATCATTTGCGGGGCTAATATCGTGTATGTTTTCTTATTCGCTTTTGTGAAAATAGGCGGCTGTTTCAAAGGCGGCATCGCGCTCGACCGCCGCGGATCAGCCTTTCTCTCGACAAGCGCCGCCTTAAGCGAGCGCAGCCGAATACGGACAGCGCCCAGATTGCTGTTCTCATCCATTTTAATCCACGTATACAGCTTAGACCTGCGTTCCAATATTTCTTGAACCGTGTCCGTAGTAATCGCATCTAACCCGCAGCCAAAGGAAGTAATCTGCACCAATTCGAGCTGTGGTTCGTTTTTAACCACCTCAGCTGCCCGATAGAGCCTGCTGTGATACGTCCACTGATTGACCACCGATTGAGACAGACTGCCCCTGCTCAAATGGCAGATCGAATCCTCAGTCAAGACGGCCAGATCCATTCTGACGATTTCATCCGCCACTCCGTGACTCACCAGCGGATCGAGGTGATAGGGATGCCCGGCGAGTACAATTCCGGTTTTCCCGTCTTTTTTGAGTTCGGCTAGCACTTCTTCCCCGCGGCGGCGGATCCAGTTATGGAATTGCTGATCCTCCAGTTGTGCCGCATCCAAAGCCCGGATCATCTCATGCGATGGAATTTCTGGGAAACATTTCTGCAATTCCTGGAGAAGAGCCTGCGGTTTATCCAGTGTCAGAAAGGGCTCAATTAAACGCACGCCACCTTCCTCAATTTGGGGCATGTTCACGCGAATGACCTCAGGATAAGAAGAAACAATCGGACAATTATAGTGATTATCCTGCGTCTCGCTCTCTTTCTTCTCATAGACGACGGCCGGATAGAAGATGGCCGGTACCCCTTGTTTAATCAGATCGAGTATATGTCCGTGGACCAGTTTAGCCGGATAGCAGACGCCCTCAGAGGGGATAGTCTCCATGCCTTTATTATAATCGTGCAAATTTGATGACCGCGAAAGGATCACCCGGAATTTAAGTTCGGTAAAGAAGCGGTGCCAGAACGGATAATTTTCATACATATTTAAAACGCGCGGGATACCAATCGAGCCGCGGACAGCCTCTTTTTCTTCAAGGGATGGCCGGTCAAAGAGAACATGCACTTTTTCTTTGGCCAAATTCGGAGCGGTGGCTGTCTTACGCGCCTTCCCCGCTCCTCGCTCACAGCGGTTGCCGGTAACAAAGACGCGCTTATCCGGAAAACGGCTGATCGTCAGGCGGCAGCGGTTCTCGCAGAGGCGGCAACGTCCATAACTCGTCTCGACCGTTAATTGATTCATCTTTTCAAGCGGGAGCAGTCCGGACACTTGCTCTTCCTGGCTTCGCTCGCGCGCCAGTAACGCGCAGCCATAAGCACCCATCAACCCTGCCAGGTCTGAACAAACCACTTGCCTGCCGGTCATCTTCTCAAACGCGCGCAGCACCGCTTTATTGAGAAAAGTCCCGCCCTGAACGACGACATGGTCACCCATCGCTTCAACGTTTTTCATTTTAATGACTTTAAACAAGGCATTGCTGATCACCGAATAAGCCAGCCCCGCAGAGATATCGGCTATCGTGGCTCCCTCTTTCTGCACCTGCCGAACTTTAGAGTTCATGAAAACGGTGCAGCGCGACCCCAGGTTAACCGGGGCTTCAGAGGAGAGCGCCAGATCGGCAAAATCTTCCGCCGAATAACCCAGTGATTCGGCAAAGTTCTGCAGAAAAGAACCGCATCCCGACGAGCAGGCCTCGTTCAATAAAATTTTATCTATCGCACCGTTTTTCACTTGCATACATTTCATATCTTGTCCGCCGATATCAATGATAAAGTCCACATCCGGCTGAAACTTTCTTGCCGCACGGAAATGAGCGATCGTCTCCACCTCGCCGCTGTCGATCTGAAAGGCGGCCTGGATCAACTTTTCACCATAGCCGGTAACGACAGAGCTGGCAATCTGGACAGCCTCACTTTTCTGCTCATAAAGCTGGCACAGGCCCTTTTTAACCGAAGTTACCGGATTCCCTTTATTCGTCTCATAGAAGGAGTAAAGCACTTCGTCATTTTCACCGGTTAAAACAATTTTGGTCGTGGTCGAACCGGCATCGATGCCCAGATAACCCCGGCCGCGATAGCTCTCTAAGTTTCCCCTTTTGACCTTAGCACGGGCATGGCGCAGCTCAAATGCCTGGCGATCGGCGGCACTGCGAAATAACGGTTCCTGACGCAGGCTGCCGGCAGCACTTTGCTGCTGATTCAACGTTTTCAGTTTGCTGATGACTTGAGCAGCCGAAATATCACTCTTTGTCGATACATCCATAGCCGCACCCATGGCGACATAATATTGTCCGTCCTCAGACTTCATCACCTGCTCCTCTGTCAGATTCAGCGTTTCCATAAACCGATGCCGCAGTTCCGGCAGAAAGGTCAGCGGGCCTCCAAGAAAAGCGACCTTGCCGCGAATCGGCCGCCCGCAGGCCAATCCGGAGACCGTCTGGTTAACGACTGCCTGAAAAACCGAAACGGCGATATCTTCTCGCTGCGCGCCCTCATTGATCAGAGTTTGTATATCCGTCTTTGCAAAAACGCCGCAACGGGAGGCAATCGGATAAATATGCTTGGCTCTGGCAGCGAGCTGGTTCAACCCCGCCGCATCCGTTTCAAGAAGCGAGGCAATTTGATCAATAAACGCACCCGTTCCTCCGGCGCAGGCTGAGTTCATCCGCTGCTCCATCCCGTTCGTCAAATAAATAATTTTGGCATCCTCGCCGCCAAGCTCGATGACGACGTCCGCATAGGGATGCTTCCAGCGAACAGCTTCTGTGCAGGCCACCACTTCCTGTACAAATGGAAATTCAAGCTGTTCAGAAAGGCCCATTCCAGACGAACCGCTCACATGCATTTGCAGGCTTGCACCCGGAATCTGATGAGCCAGGGATTGCAGTAATTCAAGTGCCGTTTTCTTAATGTCTGAGAAATGTCTGAGATACGATTTGAATACCAGATGATTGTTTTCATTGATCGCCACCATCTTTGCCGTGGTCGATCCAATGTCAAGTCCGACTTGCAGCTTCATCATAATTCCCCCGTTATTCCATTCTCTTCCGTCATTCCTCAGTCGTTTGAACACGTTTCTATTCATCTATTTTTTTGAAAAACTACCGATGACTGAGAATGGGAAGGCTGAGCAGCGTCAAAATGAGACTGATGGCTGCAATGAGAATCAAGGTCCATTCTGGATTAGCTGGTGAAGGCTCACTGATTAAAATCCAATAAATGCCGCGGCTGTAATATGTAGCTGGCAGATAAGTGCTGATCCAGCAGTAAAAACCTGGACCATTGAAAAAGACAAAATAGCACCGCCAGAGAAGACTTGCACGAGCGAAAGAGTCCGTCGATATCTACCCCGCGGCCGAATAAGTAGATAAGGAACTGTTTAATCAAGTAAATGATAGAATCGCAAGAGACAGAAACTATCAAAGCGATGCGGACTCCTTGGACCTGCGCCTGTAGCAGCGCGCACTGTTTGTTGCGCAATCAGGGCCTTATTTCACCGCTGTCTGGATCTTCTTTCCTCTAACAGTATAAACTTTCTGATTCAATTGTCTTGTAATTTCACCTACGGCCTGCGCATCGCCAAGCAGACTGTAGCCAGTTTCGCTTGATTAATATCATACTTCATTTCCGGTCTGCTAGTTCGTACAGTTTTCGTAAATTTCGGAAGCTATGACTATCGAAACCTACTGATTTTCAAGAGGGATGAACCTACTCTTCTGCTAAAGGCCAACTTAATTAAGAAGAATAGAAGAGAGCTGCGTCAATATCTGTTCAACATTGCGCGCGATCACTTCTATCGGCACCTGCAGATCATGCTCAAACCACCAGCCGATTAAGCCAAGCATCCCCGATGAAATGAATTGCGGCAGAATTTCGAATGTAATCGGATCAACATTTTTATTTGCCGGTATCACAGCGTGTACTTCATCGTAAAATTTGCCAATTATCTGCTGCTGCAGCCGCTGCCGGAAGGAGGGGATGCCTTCATTAGACAAGAGTGCCCGGTAAAAACGTTCATTTTCCTGGAAATAGCTATAAACACTCAGGATAGTCCCTTTTACACGTTCCGGATTAATTTTCCCTCCCTCAAATAAGTAAGCCGGACGGACATTATTCGTAATTGACATTGTCCCTTCATCCATAACGCTTTGGAGCAAATCGAACTTGTCCTGATAATGCAGATAGAAGGTTCCTCGCCCTATTTTTGCCGATTCAGTGATATCCCGCACTGTAATTTTCATAAAATTTTTTTCTAACAAGAGCTCGATAAACGTCTGCTTTATCTGTGCTTTCGTTTTTTGCGTGCGCAAATCTTCTGCCATAATCGTCTCTCCTTGGTCTCAGGACTTTAAGAAAAACCAAAAAAAAAAAAAACGCTCGGTCCTTTGACTTGCAAGTACGCTCCGGAGACTCGCTTGCCTCGGGCAGTCTGAGAACCTCCTCGGACAGCACGAGTCTGCGAGATCTCTCTTAGCTCTTCCCGCAGGCGTCTCGTCCCTGCGCTTCACTGCTCTATTTTTTATATTTTCTTATCCTGTAAATAAAAGACACTTTTCTGAGAAGTGTTCACTAATGATCATCTGGATAATAATTGATTATTGATCGATTGCCGTTTCCATTTTATCATGATAATGAACAGTGTGTTCAACAAATCAGCAACTTATTGAAGGATGTGGGGGCAATGACCTACCCAGTGAAAGGCGAACATCTTTATAAACGGTTTAAAAAGCAGGTGGTTCTGGATGACGTCTCCATTACGCTGAATGAAGGTGAGATTTACGGATTGATCGGTCCATCCGGCTCCGGCAAGACGACACTTGTGCGGATCCTTCTTGGTCTTGAAAAGGCAGACAGCGGCGATGTGCAGCTGTTCGAACGCAGGCCAACGCTTCATGCCTTCCGCTCACTCGGCTATATGGCACAGTCCGACGCCCTTTACAATGAACTGAGCGCCTATCAGAATCTTGATTTCTTCGCCTCAATTCAGGGACTGCGCGGCAAGGAGAAGAAAGCTCGAATTCGGGAGGTCGCCAAGAATGTCGGCTTAGGCAATGACTTGAAGAAGAGTATTGATCAGTATTCCGGCGGGATGAAACGACGGCTCTCTCTGGCGGCAGCGCTCGTTCATGAACCACGGCTGTATCTGCTCGATGAACCGACTGTCGGGCTCGATCCACTGATCCGCAAAGAAATCTGGATTCTCTTCCACTATTTGCGAAGCAAGGGGGCAACCATCATTGTCACCACTCATGTCATGGACGAGGTCTCACAATGCGACCGTGTCGGTCTGCTGAGCGAAGGCCATCTGATCGCTCAAGGACCGCCAAAGGCATTGATGGAGGAATATGGTGTCTCTTCGATTGAGGATGTCTTTCTGGCAAAGGAAGGAAACGAGAAATGAGCAATTTATTGGCAATGGCCCGCCGGATCATCCACCAGATTCTTCGGGACAAACGCACGCTGGCTCTCTTGATTATTGCTCCGATTATCATCCTGACCCTCGTCTGGTATATCTTCGGCGCGAAAACACCTGAACCGAAGCTCGCCGTCATCAATTATAAATCCTCGGATTATCTTTCCGCTTTTAAGAAGGATGACTACCAACGGATGAGCACTCTGGAGGCGCATCAAGCGCTCGCCGATCAGAAAATCGATGCCTATGTCAACTTGAAAAATCCGGTCAGAGTGCATCTTGAAGGCAGCAACCCGCAGCGCAATGGAATTGCGATCAGCAAGATCCAGAAATCGATGCAGAAGGTTCAAGCCATCAGTATAAACAAATTAAAAAATAATTTGACAGGCGCTATTCAGGGCCAGAAAAAGGCGATCGCGGCCCAGCAGCAGGCACTGAGGCAAATGAAGCTTGCTCTGCAGCGTTACGCACCGGCCGCATTTGCCGCGATGCCGCAGCAGACAGCGCCATCTGGAAACAAAAGCGCGATCAAAGCTCCGCAAAAAGTGAAGCTGGCTGTTTCCTATCTGCATGGAAACGATGATCTGAACACTTTTGACGCCTTCGGGCCGGCAATGGTTGGTATTTTTGTTTTCCTGTTCATCTTTATGATCGGCGGCGTCTCTTTCCTCCGCGAACGAACAACCGGCACGCTCGATCGACTGATGGCCTCGCCAATCAAAAATTATCAAATCATCTGGGGCTATATGATTGGCTTCGGTCTATTCGTCATCGTCCAGTCTTTCATCCTGACCTGTTATTTGGTCTATGCCTTGAAAATCTATAACGTCGGCAACCTGATTGATGTCCTGATTATTGTTTTCATTCTATCATTCAGTGCACTTTCACTCAGTATTTTGCTCTCTACCGCCGCCCGAAATGAATTGCAGATGTTCCAGTTCATTCCGCTCGTCATTGTGCCACAGGTCTTTCTTTCGGGCCTCTTCCCAATCGATACATTGCCACGCTGGGTTCAGTATCTCGGCAATCTGATGCCGATTCACTATTCAACAGAGGCCTTGCGCAACATCATGATTCGCGGCACCGGCTTCGAGGGCTGGTGGCTGGACGGAGCGGCATTGATTGCTTTCTCATTGGTGTTCATCCTCCTCAATATTTTCGTGCTCCGGGCTTCGCGCCCGCTCGCCGGATAGAAAATAAGGCGGCCGTTTTTAAGCGGTCGCTTCTTTTTTCGGCTCAATGATTAATTAAAGCGCACCATTCATACAGGTCGCGGGCTGGGGAAACTGGATAATGAATGGCAGGATGAATCCACATTTCGAACAGTCATGGTTATTCATTGACTTTTTTCTATGGTCCTCCCATGCTTGAAGTATCTCATTTTGCAGGAGGAGTGCCTGTGATCACTTTCGACGAAAAGGATCATTTGTTTCATCTAAAAGCTAAGGGAACAAGCTATTTGATTCAAATTGAAAACGGTTATCCGCTGCATATTTATTGGGGACGTGCGCTGCATAGCTACAGAGGAAGCCGAGCCGTCGTACCCGGGCCGCGTTCGTTTGCTCCGTACGCGGATCCGAAAAACCGCGGCTTCTCACTCAGCACGATTCCGCTGGAGTATCCGGCATATGGTAATGGTGACTATCGCAGCCCTGCCTATCAGGTGCAGCTCGAAAACGGTTCGACCGTGTCGGATCTGCGTTACAAGAGCCACCGGATTTACGCCGGTAAGCTGCCTCTTGCCGGGCTTCCGTCGACTTATACGGAGGATTCCAGCGAAGCTGAATCACTCGATCTATATTTCGAAGATAAAGTCAGCGGGCTGCAGGTCGTGCTCACCTACACGACCTTTCGCGATTTTGCCGCTGTGACGCGCACAGCACGCTTATCAAACAAGGGCTCGGCGCCGCTCCATCTGCAACGCGCTTTCAGTACGAGCGTCGACTTCCCTGAAGATCGTTTTGACCTGCTCAGCTTTCACGGCACGCATAATGAGGAACGCCAGTTGGAGCGCCGTCCTCTTGGAATGGAGAAGACCGTTATCGACAGCGCGCGCGGCGCAAGCAGTCCGCAGCACGATCCCTTTTTTGCTTTAGCACGCCCGCAGACGGATGAAAGTCAAGGCGAAGTTTATGGCTTCAGTCTGGTCTATAGCGGCAACTTTTCCGCAGTGATTGAGGTTGACCAATACCATACAACACGTGCCGCGCTCGGCATCAATCCGTTCGACTTTTCCTGGCTGCTGGAACCCGGAGAAAGTTTTCAGACACCGGAAACCGTCATGGTCTACTCAGACAAAGGATTCGGCGGCCTTTCGCTGACCTATCATCAGCTTTACCGAGAGCGTTTGGCACGCGGAAAGTATCGCGATCGGCTGCGCCCGATTTTGATCAATAACTGGGAAGCCACCTATTTTAAGCTGACCGAAGAAAAACTGTTGGCGATTGCCCGTGAGGCCGCCCGGCTGGGAATGGAGCTTTTCGTACTCGATGACGGCTGGTTCGGGCACCGCGACAATGACAAGAGTTCCCTCGGCGACTGGATCGTGGATCGACAGAAGCTGCCGCACGGCCTTGACTGGCTTTCCAGGCAAATTCACCAATTGGAGCTGGGATTCGGGCTGTGGTTCGAGCCGGAAATGGTCTCGCCGGACAGTGCCCTCTATCGTGCGCATCCGGACTGGTGTCTCCATGTGCCCGATCGCGTGCGCGCGCTTTGTCGTTATCAGCTCGTTCTCGATCTCTCTCGAACGGATGTCTGCGATTATCTCTACGATGCAATCCATGCGGTGCTTTCCAGCGCAGAAATCAATTATGTCAAATGGGATATGAACCGGCATATGAGCGAAGTCGGATCGGCGCTTCTCCCTGCCAAACGTCAACGTGAAACGGCCCATCGCTATATGCTGGGACTCTACGAGCTGCTTGAGAAACTGACGACGGCATTTCCTGATATTCTGTTTGAAAGCTGTTCCAGCGGCGGCGGTCGCTTCGATCCGGGCATGCTCTATTACATGCCGCAAACTTGGACCAGCGACAACACCGATGCGGTCAGCCGCCTGAGCATTCAGTATGGAACAAGTTTTGTCTATCCGCCGATTACCATGGGCGCCCACGTGTCCTCAAGTCCCAATCATCAGGTCGGCCGGATGACTTCGCTTACCCTGCGTGGTCATGTCGCTATGTCCGGGAACTTCGGTTATGAGCTGGATCTGACCCAGCTTTCTGAAAACGATAAGAAGACAATCCGGCTTCAGGTCGCTTTTTATAAACAAATCCGCCCGCTGATCCAATTCGGCCGCTTCTATCGGATTGAAAGTCCGTTTAACGGAAATAATGCCGCCTGGTGCTTTGTTGCACCCGATCGAAGTGAAGCGGTTGGGTTTTTCTTCACAATTCTTGCTGATCCTTCGCATACGCAGCAGATTTTCCGTCTCAAAGGTCTCGATCCAGACTCGCAGTATCGAAATGTTGCCTCCGGTCAAATTTTCGGCGGCGACGAGCTGATGTACGTTGGACTCGGCGTTCCTGATGAAAAAGGGGACTTCAGAAGCCATCTCTGGCGTTTTGAGCGAGTATCAGAATAAAATGCGATCGTCTGGCGTGATTCTGCGACAATAGCTATCACCAATTGGGGGGAGAATGAAGACTGACGAGGATAAATAATTGGCTGGCAAAATCGGGCAAAAATAATCGTGCATCGAAGAGAATAAATTTTCTCTCCTATGCACGATTATTCTTAATGGTTCTATGGTGTTACCCAAATAAGCCTGTTGCCTCTATACGTGAAGCGCATCGCCTGTTATTGGCTTTTCTATCGCCACCTTTGCGGGCAGCGCATCACCCGTTATCGGCTTTTCTATCACTGAACGAATGTGTGAAGGAATAACAAGGACAAGGGATCCAAACAACGTTAAAGTTAAGCCGATACTTGTGATGACTTTAGAAAACTGTTTCATAAGTTCTCGCTCCTTTAAGTATAGTGGGTCAATTTTTAAAGCTTTGTTACTACCAACAATTGGTTACGTGTAAAGTTGCCTCATCTGTGGTTGACTGGTTATCCTTATTTTAAATGCTGAAATCGAGAGAAATCAACAAATTTCGTCAACGAAATTTCCGCTTATTTCGACATCATTTGACTTTGTGGTTTTATCCTCTATCCCGTTAATCGACGTCGGAAATTTCGACAGACAAAAAAACAGACAGCACCGCACCCAAGCAGTCCGCCTGTTTCTATTATTCGTTCTCAAGTTCTTCAATTTTCAGCGACAATTCTGTCCATCGATCCATTGCCTGATCTAGTTTTTCTTCTGCAGCCTGCTGCTCTTGAAAGAGCTCTTGAACCTTCATCGCATCGCTTCCGGCATCGGCAATTTCAGCTTTTAACCCGCTGACCTGTTCTTCCAGCCCAGCAATCCGATCTTCAATCCCGTTCCACTCCTGCTGCTCTTTATAGCTTAGCTTTTTCTTTTTCGCCGGCTTTCTGCTCTCGGTGTTCATGGCTTTGTCCAGAACCGTTTGGCTATTTTCTTCGGCAAGTTCCTTTTTCCGCTCAATCATGTATTCACTGTAATTGCCCTCGAACGGGCGAATTCGACCATTTCCTTCAAACGCAATCAGCCGGTCAGCAATCCGGTCGAGAAAATAACGATCATGCGAAACCGCAATCACAGTTCCGGAAAATTGCAGTAGGTAATCTTCCAGAATAGTCAGCGTCTCAGTATCCAAATCATTTGTCGGTTCGTCAAGGAAGAGAACATTCGGTTCCGACATCAGCACACGCAGCAGATACAAACGTTTACGTTCACCGCCTGACAACTTGCGGATATAGGTTTGTTGGCGCGGCCGGGAAAAGAGGAAACGTTCCAGCATCTGCTCCGCTGTCACCTGCTGCCCGTCAGACGTACTCAGCACTTGCGCGCCTTCCTTAATATAGTCGATCACCCGCAGATCCTCATTCATTTCCTGATGATCCTGTGTGTAATAACCGATTTTGACGGTTTCGCCGATTTCAACGATTCCGTCATCCGGATCAAGACGCTGCGCAAGTAAATTGAGAAGAGTTGTCTTGCCGCAGCCATTCGCGCCGATAATCCCCAGCCGTTCACCCGGCAAAACCAGCAAGTCCAACTGCTCAATTAATTTCTGCCCTTGAAAAGCCTTCGTCAATGCTTTCGTCTCGATCACTTTCTTGCCGAGCCTCGACGAGCCGAGTGCAATGTCCACCGATTGTTTCTGCGCGGGACCCTGATGTTCCTGCATCGCGTGAACCCGTTCTACACGTGCTTTCTGCTTGGTTGAACGCGCCTGAGCTCCCCGCCTCAGCCAAGCCAGTTCACGCCGGAGTTGATTCCGATGCTTCGCCTCATCGCCGAGTTGCAATTCCTCGCGTTCCGCTTTTTTCTCTAGAAATAATTGATAATTTCCGTCATAAATATATAAATTTCCTTGGTCGAGTTCATAAATCCTATTTGTGACACGGTTCAGGAAATAGCGATCATGAGTCACCATCAGAAGCGATCCGGCGTATTGGGCAAGTGTTTGCTCCAGCCATTCAATGGTCTCATTGTCCAAATGGTTGGTTGGTTCATCCAGAATCAACAGATCTGCCGGCTGAATCAGTGCTCGCGCCAATGCCACCTTCTTTTTCTGACCACCGGAAAAATCGGCGACTGGTGTATGGAAAAACTGGATCCCCAGCCGTGTAAGAATGCTTTTCGCAGCAGCCTCTGCCTCCCAAGCATTAGCCGCATCCATTTTCTGCTGCTGCTCGATCAGTTTTCCCTGCTTTGCTCGATTTTCCGGATCTTCCTCAAGATCAGCGAGGGCCTGCTCGTAAGCACGCAGAACGTTCATCATCGGCGCATCGCCGCCATAAATATAATCAAGCGCTGTCACATCTGCCGAAAATTGCGGGCTCTGTGGCAGATAGGCATATCGAAAGGCTTTCGCATGTCGCAGCGTCCCCTCCTCGACTGAGTCGCGTTCCGCAATGACATTCAACAAAGTCGTTTTCCCCGTCCCGTTGACGCCGATCAGCCCGATTCGCTCCTTTTCGTCAATTGAGAAGGATATATGGTCAAAAAGTGTTTGATCCCCATACGTCTTATATAAATTTTCCGCATCAAGCATACTCAAAAAAATCATCCTCAATTATTTTTCAATACTGCTTCTTCCATTTTACACTATATTAAGCACCTTTTCTTAATGCGCGGTTACTCGGATCAGTTTTCCGATCACAATCAGCCGATTCGGCGTACGTGTCGGCTTATCACATGTAACCAATGTGATTCTTTTTTTCTTTGTTTGGTTAATGACCGCCCCATCAGTCTCCGAAACAATTTTTCTTGAAGTGACCTGATAGGTATAGTTCTTTCTCAAATCCGTGATCACGATCCGGGCGCCTGTCCGCAGATGCATCAGTGGCCCAAAAAGCAGATTTTCCTCGCGCATATGATGTCCAGCCAGCGGATAATTTCCTTCGCCCATCTGCTGATCCGGACGCATCGTCGTCGCTCCCGCAAGCAGGTGGGCGGTAGTCGTCCCCTTCAGAATCGGCAAACTAATGCCCACGGAGTGAATCGTTATCCGGCCAATGATCGCTTGCCGATCCACTGACAGACCAGCTTTAACAGTCTCCGTAAGCGATGGCGGCTGAATCGAACTGAATTGATAAACGGACTTTCGCTGTGCATTCTTTGCCAACTCACCGGGCGTCAGTTCTTGCGAATTATACCGGGCAGTCAGCCTGCCAATCAGGCCCTCTTTAATAAAAGGGGAGGAAATGAGCAGCAACCCGGCAGCGATTAAGAAAATAATTAATAATTTGCGTCTCATAGAAAAATCCCTTTCTGTAAGCAGACGAGCATGTTCGACAGTGATAGCAGAACCCACTTATTGATCCGGATTAAGACGATCCTGATGGCTTTTTGTTTCGTCAAGAGCGTGTATCTTCAATTATTTGAAACGTTTTCTATTATAATTCCATTCGTTTTTCACTCGTAAATTCGAACATATTTCTTTTAAAAAACGTGACCTATTCATGCCCCGGTAGAGCGTCGCCAATGGAATGATTTCGAATCCCTGAACGAATTTATCGCTCATTCACATTGTGCGTACACTTATTTCTGAGCAATAAAAGGCACCTGATCAATTTTATCATGATCAGATGCCAATTGTCGTCATTCAGAAAATCCGTTACAAATTTTTTCTCCGTCGTGCTTGCCAATATATCAAACCGGCGATGGCTAGAAGAACGATTCCTGCCAGAATCCATATTCCTTCACCAGTATCGCCAGTAATCGGTAATGAGCGTCCGTTTTCCGTCTCTTTTTGAGCAGATTTATGACGAGTTGCTGCTGTCTCTATCCCGATTTTTGATGGTGCTTTCGCTGCTGCTTTTTCGGTAACCTGTGCAGCGGCCCCTCGAGAAATTGGCGTTTGGGACTGATTCAGCCCAGGCAAATTTGGCTGAACCGGAAATTGTTCAGATGGCGGAGTCGGCGAAACAGATCCCGTCGGCGGAGTCGGTGTGATTGGCGGCGTTGGTTCTTGCTTAATCGTCTGATTTGTCACCATGAGCTTAATTTCTGTCTCTGTTTTTGTCAGAGAAAAAGAGTGAGCAGAGCTATCCAATTGGTAACCTGCTGGAGCCTGCGTTTCCACCAATTGGTACGTGCCCAGCGGCAGGTTGCCGATCTTCAACTGACCCTGCGCATCTGTCGTCCAGCTTGTCGGGAAAGTTTTTCCATCCGCGTCCTTCGTTATTGGCTGACCAACTTTATCTTGAAGTTCAAATTTTGCCCCGGCTAAAACTTTGCTTGAGTCCTGCGCATCGACCTTCGTCAACGTCACTGAACCCGTGACCTGGACCGGAGTTTTCGTATTCTTTGCCGTCAGGGTCACGGCTGCGGCTTGGCTCGTGATTTGAAACGGCAGCGCCTTGGCATTCAACGTATAGCCCGACGGAGCCTGCGTTTCCACCAATTGGTACGTGCCCAGCGGCAGGTTACTGATTTTCAGCTGGCCCTGCGCATCTGTCGTCCAACTGGTGGGCAGCTCTTTGCCGTCCGCGTCCTTCGTTATCGACTGGCCATCCTTACCTTGGAGCACGAATGTTGCTCCAGCTAAAACTTTGCTTGAGTCCTGCGCGTCGACCTTCGTCAGCGTCACCGATCCCGAATCGATGACAGGTGTATCAGGAATCGTCGGTTGAAAGAGCTGATCGTGCAGCTCTGCACTTTGATTGGCAGCGATATAATTATTGGCCACGACTGTTCCATTGATCTGACCGCCATTGGTCTTGATCGTTGCGTTCGGCGCCAAAATTGAACCAGAAATGATCGTACTGCTTAAATTTATGGTGCTTGCATCTGGAAAATTGAATAGAATTTTTGCGGCTTGCGGATCGCCTTTATTCATCCCCTGACCATTTAAGAATTGTTGCCCAGCCGGCCATTTAAAAGTACCACCCGATAAATTGACGATAATCGTTTTACCCGGATCAACAGCAAAATTTAGCTCACCCGCGCTGTTGAATTGCTGATCAGTGACATCAAAAACAACTAAATCCGCCGATCCTTTATAGCTTAAATTCAAACGTCCTCCGGAAAGCTGCGCCACATCGCCCTTCGCCTGCGTCGTGGACAGATCCTTATAATCTGAGCTCAATTGCTGCAGTTGGTCCTTTGCTTCAGCAAAGTTACTCACACCATTATTGATGAAATCAGGAACATCAGAAACATAAAGTCCCGCTTTCTGCTGAGCCTTTTGGTAAGCCTTGGCTTCAATGACCGGCGCCGGTCCATTTTTTTCACCAGCGACGAAATAACCATATATTTCTCCATCCCCAGTATCATGCAGCTCATCACCTATCACAAGATTAATTTCCTGCGAGCCACGGAATTTTGAAGCAACCGAATAACCGCCATTAAAAGTGGCCGAATGTCCAATGGCCAGCCGTCCTTCTGAATCCGAATTGACCTGAGTAAAGTCATTAAAAATGAACGCGTTGAACTTGCTGGCAACACCTAAGGGAGCATCCGATCGAATAGGAGACGCCGCTTTTGCTTGGGTAGGAAACAATAATCTTGGCATTAGCACCCCGCCGAGTAAAACGAGTGATAATAAAACACAGAGGTATCTGCTCACAACATGCCGACCTGTTCCCTTACTCTTTCTGTACATTTTCCATTCATCCTTTCTGTTTCTGCGAAAATATGGATGGACGTGTCTCGTTTCGACAGTTGAGCATGCCTGAGCTGGAATTTTATGAGCGACGAATTTGGAGTATGCTGTGAGGATTGGAATGAAGGCATTGAACAACCGTATCAGCCAATTCATTTCTGAAAGCTATTTTTCAGCTAATACGCAAAAAAAGACGACTCCTTTCAGAATCCTATGATTGGAATTCGAAAATACGAACGTCTCGTTTAAAATAAAAAAATTGCAAAAAAAGACCTCCAGCTTTTCCCTGGAAGTCACTTGATATCTCTCATAAAAAAAACCGATCAGAGCGTTTCTGACCGGAATAAAATGCTATTTCTCTGCAATTAATTATTTCTGCGTCTTCGGGTAACGAAGGCAAGAAGACCTCCGCCAAACAATAGAATCGCACCAACTGCCATACCCATCAAGTCATTGGTATCACCAGTGATTGGCAGTCCGCCGGATCTTGTTTTCTTCTTACCAGCAGAGACTGATGTATAACCCTTCGCTGCTCGAACCAAGTGGTATTTTCCTGGTTTCAGACCTTTCAGATTAACATTGCCATTTTTATCAGCCATGACGCCGCGACGGATAATTTTACCGTTATTATCGACCACATTGTACGTCACACCTGGTTTGCCCTGCAGTCTGACGACAAGCGGATCATCATAAGCCGTAATCTCGACCGCCTCAGCCTGAGCTTTCGAAATCGTGAACGGAATCGGTGTCGTATCCAGACGATATCCTTCAGGTGCTTTCGTTTCAATGAAGGAGTACTTGCCCGGTTCAAGCCCCTTGACAATGAACTGGCCATTCTTATCCGTTGTCAGCCCCGTCTGCAAGACTTTACCTGAATTGTCCTCGAGTTTGAATTGCGCTCCCTGAAGCACGGCGTTCTTATCATAATTATCTACCTTGGTCAGCCGAGCATCACCTGGCGTCAGCTTGTCAGTGGCCGTGACCTCCACAGCCTTTTGCTGGCTCTTGGCAATCGTAAACGGAATCGGTATCGCATCCAGATCATAGCCATGCGGCGCTTTCGTTTCGACAAATTGATAGTCACCCGGTGCTAGATCGCCTACCGTGAACAGGCCATTGCTGTCTGTTGTCCACGAGGTCGGCAGTGCCTTGCCGTCACTGTCTTCCGTTACAGCATTCCCCTTGCTGTCTTCCAGCTTGAAGGTTGCTCCCTGCAGGTGGATGCTGCTGTCATTCTTATCCACTTTCGTCAGCTGCACGGTGCCCGGTGATAGCTTATCTTTCGCTGTCACTTCTTGTGCCGATACGTCCGTATTCGTTATCTTAAACGGAATCGGCGTCGCATCCAGATCATAGTTTGCCGGTGCTTTCGTTTCGACAAACTGATAATCGCCCGGTGCCAGACCGCTGACCGTGAACTGACCGTTCGAGTCCGTTGTCCAAACAGCTTTCAAATCATTTCCATTGGCATCCTTTGTAATGACATTTCCTTTGTCGTCCTGCAACTGGAACTCCGCCCCTTGAAGATGGCTATTATTGTCATTCTTATCGATCTTGGTCAGAGTCACCTGATTCAGCGCATCCTGCTTCGAAACCTGTTGAACGGTTGGCTGACCCTTTGCCGTTGCAGCAATAGTAAACGGAACGGGTGTAGCGTTTACCAAATACCCATCTGGTGCCTGAGTTTCGATAAATTGATAATCACCGATGGGTAAGTTTGTTACCTTAAGGCTCCCATCACTTGTAACGAGATTGCTTTGTACCGTTGTCCATGAATTGTCTATCTTCATTTGTAAGTCGAAATGAGCATCCGATAATTTATTGCCGTCTGCACTCGATTTCGTTAATTCGACAGCGCCTTTATAGTTAATGAATTTTGTTGAAATGAACGCAGTCGATGGTGCTCCTTGAACTGATTGTTCAATGTCGAACTCCAGTTTATCCAAATTCTGAATAAATCCTGTCGGAGCTTGAGTTTCAACAAAGTAGTAGGAACCCGGTGCAAGTCCCTTCGCTGAAACAGTCCCATCACTTCCGGATTTCAATCCTGATTGATACGTAATCGTACCGCTCAAATCCGTGATACTGAATATAGCATCCGCTAAAGGATTACCATCTGCATCTACCTTGGTAAACTGTGCAGAGCCCTGATAATCAGTCAGTGTTCCGGCATCTACTAACGCCGGTTCTCCAGCAGCAGTATCAACAATTTTAAAAGGTATTGGTGTCGAATTCACCAAGTATCCTGCAGGAGCGGCCGTTTCGACGAATGCATAATCATCATTAGGTGCCAGACCGGTCGCGGTGACAAGACCCTTGTCAGTCGAAGTTAACCCTGTCTGGACATCCGCATTCGTCTTTGTATTAATGACTTTAAACGTCGCCCCGGAAAGTGGATGATCGTCTGCATCTACTTTCTTCAATTGTGCCGATCCCTGATAGTCGGTAAAATCCTGAACATTAGCAGTCGCTTCCTGACCTGCAGTTACATGAACTGTTAATGTCTTCGTGTTCTTTAAATAGTTATTAGGAGCACTCTGTTCAGTAAAGGTATAATCTCCCGGCCGCAGATTGCTCAATACAATTTTGCCATTGCTGGTTGTCAGCTGGTTTGACGTTATCGCATTCCCATCGGCATTTGTGGCCGGATTACCGACACTGTCGGTCAAAGTAAACGTCGCCGGAGAATCCGTAATCAATTCCCCTGATCTGTCAACTTTATCCAGTTCCACACCACCTGGATTGATTTGATCCGTCGCGTTTACATTAATTTGCGTTGTCTGATCATTGGCAACGGTAAATTTATGCGGCGTTTGATCCAACTTGTAATTTGTCGGTGCCGTAATCTCCACGAGCTGATAATTACCTGGCTTCAGATTATCGAACGTCACTTGACCCGTGATACTGTCAGTTGTCTGGTTTTCATATCCGCTAATCGGTTTGCCATTTTGATCCTGCAGTTGGTAGACCGCTCTGCCAAGTTTCAAGCCAAGGAGCGTCGCATCCGTTTTCGTCAACACAACTTTACCGACATATTTTTGATCGGTAACAGTCACCTTAGCCAGGGGATGTGTATCACTGGAATCAGTCGAACCAATCGTTACTGTCGCACCATTGGCATAGTCTGGATTAAGCACATAGCCATCTGGAGCCTTAGTCTCTTTCAAAATATAGCTACCATATTTAAAGTTGTTGAAATCAGCCATGCCGTCCGAGCCAGTCGTGATTGTTCTCAGAAGTTTCGTGCCGGTACTGTTATAGAGTTCAAATGTCGCACCCGAAAGTGTTTGTGAAGTATTGTCCGCATCCACTTTCTTCACATCGAGATCGCCATTAACACCACTACCGGTTCCGGATCCACTCGATGCTTTAACAGTGACGGTTGTAGTGGACGGCTGATTAATTATTTCTGACCCCATACCTGTCAGAGTTGCTGTATTCCCTAATTGCGCGCCATTACCGCCATTAATAATCGTGCTATAGGTCAAAATGTAAGGTTCATTGATTTCATTTGTGAAGTTCAGTGTGAACTGCTGGTTTCCATTGGCATCCGGATCGGTTACATTAAGCGTATAGTCCGTTCCCTTGGTTAATTCAGCACCCCTTGTAATATTACCGGATGCATCCACTGTCGTTTTATAGAGATGGAACGAATCGGAATCAATGATTTGATTATTTGTCGGTACATCCGTCAGAACCGCGCTATCAATTGCTGACTGGCTAGGATTAATATTAACAGTCCAATCGACATTATCGCCATCCTGGACACCGCTTTTCGATGCAAAAGTGCCACCATTGGCCGGACTGACCGAAGCGGACAGTTTTGCGAGCTGCGTATCCTGGTCATATAACGTTGCAGTATTATTGTAGGTTTGGTCAACAACTTTCCCAGCAAGCGATGTTTTATAGGTAATGTAATAGGGTGAGTCAATTTTATTTTTAAAAGTGACTGTCAGCGTATTGCCGTTGCTGTCTGACGGATAGTCGACTGTGTATTCACTTGCCGGAACCGTACCGCCGTCACTTGTGCCATTCTTCCCGCCAGTCAGATTCATATAATGAACTTCCAATGAATCTTTTTCGAATTGCTGATTTCCCAAAATCGGATCCTTTAGGATCGGGTCATTGATTGTCTGCTCATTATAATTAAATCCAACATTCCAGGTAATCTCTTTTGTCACCGCGTTGTACGATCCATTTTTATAACCGTCATTCTGCGTATAACCATCCGGATTAAATGTGGCGGTTGATGTACTCGACTGCGGATGACTATCTGTATCCGTCCAACTTATCACCGCTGTGTTCGGAAAATTATTTGTTCCTGATTTCAATTGCGTGTAGTCAAAAGCAGTTGTATAAAGAATGGCAAAACTGTGATCGGTTTGTGCATAATTCCCCTTAAAGGCAATCGTAAAGCCGCCGCTGTCGGATGTCAGATCATAGTCCTTACCTGCAACTAATTGATTGCCGCCATTCTTTCCATTTTTATCACCCGTATCACTGATACTTAGGGTGCTTAGTGTCAGTCCCCCGTTATCAAAAGTATCGACAATTTTGGCATCATTCATCTGATAATGATTGCCATTAACCGTCATTGTCCATGCGGTTGTTTTGGTATCATATTGGGCGGAGCTCCATTTTTTAACCAAGTTCTGCTGTGTAATTGTCTGTGACGCAGTTTGGGAATCCGTTGAACCCTCAGTCACTGTGTTACCCATTGTGCCGTCCTTTGTCACCAATCCGCCATTCACTGCAGAATTAGGCTGTGTTTTGTAGACTATTTGATAAGCGCTGTTAATATCGTGATTAAATTGCAGATCAAATCCATTCTTCTTATTCGCTGTATCTGTTGTATCTTTTACAGTGTAATTGCCGCCATCTATCAATGACCCTTGTTTAAAGGCTGTGCCTGAAGTTGCCGTTGCGTTATAGACCTGAACCGAGCCTGGCACGAGTACCTGACTATTATCGAACAAGTCATGCAGAACGGCATTCGCTTGTGAAATGCTTTGTTCATCGCCATTATAATTAACTATCCAAGTGATTGTCTGAGTTGCTGGATCGTAGGAAGACAATTTCGTCAGATGTGCACCGTGCGAAATATCAACCGACGCGCTAGATGGCTGAGCATCCTGACCATCACTGGAAAGAGTTGCCTCATTTTTAAAGGATGCTGCAGTTTTATCAGTGATATCAGTCGTATAACGAATTTGATAGGCACTGTCAATCGGATTTTTAAAATCAACTTCCAAATTACTGTCTGAGGTATTCAGTGTGTACTGATCTGCCGCAAGCGGTGTATTGCTTACCGTCGTCGAACCATCTACATTGACTGTCACTGGGTAGATTTGAACCGAACTGCTGTCTAGTTTTAATCCGGCTGGCGTTGGATCGGTTACCTTTGCATGAGTCAGTGAATTCTCCGCCTCATTGATGTTAACCGTCCAGTTAATGCTCGTTGAATTGAAGTTCGTCTGTTTGCTTCCATCCATTGCCGTGCCCTGTTTATCGATCGAATCCATTGCTTTGGACGGCTTAAACGGAATGGTCAAAGTCACTGGATCTTGAATTGGAAAAGTAATTTTTTGCTGCGTCGATCCAGTAATTGTCTTTTCATTAAAGGTTGTTTTAACACTCACGGTTCCTTTAATCTGAGAATGATTTTCTCCAATGTTATTAAACACCATTTTTACATGACCGACATTGTTTGCATCTGGAGTAATCGTGAAAGTACCAGCAGACCCGTCAGCCGTAGTCAGATCCCCAGAAATCGTGTTATATATAGCAAATTGATTGGGTAAATCAAATTCATAATAATCGCCATCGTTTACGTCCAACGTGTCCGGAATCGCCCAAGTCAAATCAATATCAGCCGGAGAATTCAGCCCAGGGCGATTGGAAGAAGACCATGCGTTGCCGCTAGCATCAGTCACCTTCACACCAGTCAGGATGTTTTGCGTGATCTCAGTCCCCGTGGCAGCATCCAGTGCTTTCGGTTGAACAAATGCCTTTTTCACAGCGGACTGAATTATTGAATTTCCATTTGTTTGATTGCTGGAATTGCTCGTTCCGGCAACTGTTGAACTTGCCGCCCCACTCGAGCTTCCCGCACTTGAATCCCCTGGCGTTGATGCTCCGTCTTTAGTCGCGCTTGCCGAGTCATCCGATCCGTCTGCCTTCGTGTTATCCGACGAACCGCTGACCGCTGGCGACGCGGACGAGGCATTGCTGCCTGTTCCATCTGTTTGGGCCGCGCTGCTGCTTGAGCTGCCAGTTTTCGCTGCGTCAGCCTTTACCGGCAGATTGACCGTTTGCTTCTGGTTGTTTCCGAGATCGAAGTCTATCGGCTGAGTCGTGGCTCCGTCAGCAACGGCAGCGTTGAATGTCACTGGAAGGATGACTTTTCCGCTGGCACCGCTCAGATCCTTGGTCTGCTCGTCGTTGAAAGTGATGGTCAGTTGATTGGTGTTCTGCGCCGCATCACTGGTTGTCACCGCCAGTTTGCCAATGACTTTATTATCCGCCGTTTTGACGTCGCTGTTTTTATCAATGTATTTTTCCGTTGTTGCCTGATCAATTTTAAATTCAGACGGTATTTTAATGGTTACGGGTTGATCGGCCGACAACTGCTGACCGTCCTTTTGCGTCCAGTCATATTCCAGATTGACGGTGTCATTCTTCTTCAGCGGATTATCACTGGATACCGCCTTTCCGTTTGCCGGATCACCAGTCGTCAGCTTAACTGCGTCGAAGAACTGCGTGTTGCTGTTTCCGCCTGATGAGGCGGCACTTCCCGCAGAAGAACCTCCGTCCGCGTAGGCTTTGCCGATCGGTGACAGCGACATCTGGCTGAAGCAGACAAATAGTGACAGGCCAATAACCAGAAATTGCTTGAGCAATCTTCTCTTTTTTGTCTTTTTTAACCCTAATGGAAGCCTTTTACTTCGCATTTTTTCTTCCTCCCCTATGTTTTCTCCCATTCTCTATTGCATCCGGAGATTTCTCCGGAGAAATCGGAACCTTTTTTCAGACTTCACAGACTAAGAAATCAGGTCTAAAGACACTTCTGTATTTAAAAGTATAAGAAACAGATCTAGACAATTTCTGAACATTTGTCGAACTCGGTTGATTTGTGGACACTTATACGACTTTAGTCACATACAAAGACAAAATTGTAATTTTAGAGTAAAAAAAAGATCTTGCTTTTTATCAGCAAGATCTCTTTGATTCGTCATTATTTATTTACGTAACGCGGCATGCCTTCAGATTCCATTTTCCTTATACCTTCCATAGATGCGGATTGCACCGTCCACATTTCCGGTTTTATTATAGAGCTTCAGCAAGTATTTCATCGTGCGCTCATCTTCCGGTTCAATCCGATTAATGCCGTGACAAATATCTATTGCTTCCTCATATCGCTTCTGCTTGATCAAAAAATCAATCAGAAAATAAGCATGATTCAGCCACAGCTGCGCCAGACGAATTCGCTCCGATTCAGCCCAAAGATAACCGTATTCCACCAAATAATGGTTCTTATACGTTTGGAAAAGGTGAAGATGCCGGTTAAAAGTGGCACTGGTAAGTTTCGGTAAACGCTTAAGTTCCTGCTCCCAGACTTCGCTGTCTATTTTCGTGTCAGCAATATTCAGCGTGTAGCCCACATCATTTTTCACAATATGATGATGAAAAGGCAAACGCTCCATCATCTTGCGGATCTGATAAATCGTCGTGTACAGCTGCGTATTTGCTTTCACGGGATCTATTCCCGACCAGAATCGTTCGATAATGATATCTTTACTGATGCAGCGATCGTGTTGATTGAGCAGGTAGGCATAAACCTCCCTTGCCTTGCTCGTTCGCCATTTTACTGGAATATAGACTTTTTGATTTCCGACCATCCGGTAAAATTGCAGGTTGTCCAGACATTCAATTCCTAATCTCTCGCCTGTATCTTCCTCAATTTGCGCTGTTTCCCAATATTTCAAAAGGCGGGCGACCGTTTTCTCCAATCGGCTCTTCATGATCGGTTTTAAGAGGTAGTCTACGGCATTGAGTTCAAATGCCTGAATGGCAAATTCATTAAAAGCAGTCGCAAACACGATTTGGATCTTTTCATTCAGATTCTGAAGGGCTTCTGCCAAATCAATACCACTGACCTCAGGCATTTCGATATCCAGAAACGCAGCATCAACGGGAGAGGAGCCGGCTTCTTTCAATGCCTGTACTGGATCAAGATAGGTGCTAATTTCCCTGAACACCCCCGTGTCCTGAAGCAATTTCCGCAGCTGATTGCAGGCCAATTCCTCATCATCGACAATAATCGCCTTCATCGGTCACCCTCCCCCTGATCAATGAATCTGCGCCTCTTGTGCAGATTGACTCTTTGAATAATTCAAGTATAGCATTTATCAAATAAGCGACCTATGACTTTGTTCTAAAACTAACGATTTTTTAAGCGCATCTGCCGCTATTTTCTAAAACGTCCTGAACTGGTAGAATGGGCATCAGATAAGCCATGTGAATGGAAGTGAATCCTATTGAAACGCTTGACCGCTATGATTACCGTTCTCGCCTGCTATGCCGGCCTTTTTCTGATTCTCGGCTCATGGGCCCATTCTGTCCATGACAATGCTCCACAGGCAAAAGGCGGAATTCTTGATCTGACGCATTGGAATTTCGAAAAAAGCGGAACCGTCAATCTCAATGGTCAGTGGGAGCTTTATCCGAATCAATTGCTCGCGCCAAAAATGTTTCGTGATCATGTGGAAAAAAATAAACGGTTCATTAACGTACCGAACAGCACAACAACCGGTAACGATGCACCCATTCAATCAGCCAAAAGAGGCACCTATCGATTGATTATTCGTTCCCATGCTGAAAATCAGACGTTCGGTATCCAGACCGGAGCCATTTACAGTTCGAACAAAATGTTTCTGAATGGGAAAAAAATCGGTCAAAGCGGCAGTCTGACTTCGCTCTCCAGTGATCATGCCTCAGTCAGGCCCTATGTCACCTACTTCTCAATCCATCGCGGTTCGAACGAACTGGTTATTCAAATTTCCCAGGCAACAGGTGTCGCCGGCTGGGGAATTGCCAAACCGATCGTTTTCGGTACCGAGCAACAAATTTCCCGCTGGCACGATCTGATCCTCTTCAACGATATGTTGATGATTGTTGCTTTTTTTATCATGGGTGTTTATTTTCTCGGCTATTTTCTACAGCGTCGGAAGGATTTACACCTCTTGTTTTTTTCCATCTTCTGTCTTCTTTTTTCCATCATTATTTCCTGGATCAGCCCGGGACGTGTGATCTATCTGATCGATCCGGGGTTGTCATTCACAGGTCTGGATTTACTAGAGATCGTGACGACCTTGGCTCAGGTTATTGCTGTTTTCATGTACCTTTTATTCGGTTATTCTAAATTTGTCTCGCGCAAGATTGTCATTTCTGGAATTACGCTTGCTGTCCTGACGTTGATTCTTGATTTGATCAATAATCATGCCTATGCTCTGACATCCGTCACCTTGTTTCTGCATTCTTTTCTGGCGATATTTGTCCTTGCCTACGCTTCTTACATTTTTATGCTGGCTATTTTGAAAAACGTGGAAAGCAGTATTTATTTGGCGATTGCTACATTATCGATGGGTGTTTATGTGATCATCACAACCCTTTCTGCCTATAGCACCAAGAATCTTTCTTCTCTTTACTCCGTTTCGTCGATTCTCTTTTTGCTGATGCTTTCGCTGATGGCCTCGCAGCAATTCTCCAACGCATTTCGGCGCAGTGAGCAATTGTCTGATGAATTGATCCGCGCGGATAAGATGAAGGATCAATTTATAAGCCGCACCTCGCATGAATTCCGCACACCACTCAACGGAATGATCAATATTGCTCAGACCTTGCTGAATAGTCCGCCCAATCAAAAAATCATGGAAGAGCGAAAAAAGATTCAGCTGCTGACTCGAATCGGCTACCGTCTGTCGAATCTGGTCGGCGATATTCTCGATCTTGAAAAGATGAAGCAAGGGATCATTAAACTGAATCCGGCACCGACAGATGTTCATACTGCTATCCAAGTCGAATTTGCCTTTTATAAAATGCTTGCCGAAAAGAAGAATCTACAGGTCATCAACCAGGTTCCTGAAGGGTTGCCGCTTGTGCAGGCAGATGAGAATCGGCTTCGGCAAATCATCAATAATTTAGTAGACAATGCCGTTAAATATACACAAAAGGGGAAAATTACACTGGACGCGCGCCAAGTCGATCGACAGGTCGAGATCGCCGTCATGGACACCGGCATTGGCATTTCCTCAGCCAGTTTGCAGACCATTTTCGATCCTTTTCATCGCGTGGAATGGAATCGGAGCGAGGGGGCAGGGCTGGGATTAGATATTGTGAGGCAGCTCGTTGAACTACAAGGCGGGAAGATCGTTGCCGAGTCCGTCATCGGTCAGGGATCAACTTTTCGATTTACCCTTCCTATTGTAGCAACAGTAGAAGGAGCGCCGCAGAAAGTGAATCCTGTTCGCGAAGAAATTCCAGAAGCGGTGCATCCAGAGTTCACTATAGAAACGCCCTATTATGCAAAAAAGATCGGTGCACCCACCATACTGGTTGTTGAGGATGATGAAGACAATCTCGGTGTACTGATTCACATGTTGGAAAATATCCCATATAACGTCATCGGTGTGAAGAATGGACAAGAGGCTCTTCAAATCGTTGCTGAGCGACAACTCGATTTAATCATTCTCGATTTAATGATGCCAGGGATGTCCGGCTATGCAGTCTGCGAAGCCGTCCGTAAGTCATTAAGTATGATCGAATTGCCGATCTTGATGCTCACGGCGGCGATCGTCCATGAAGAAAAATATTATGCCTTCCGCTCCGGCGCCAATGATATTCTCCAGAAGCCCTATAATTTTTCCGAATTTGCTGCGCGGATCCGTGGTCTGATTATGATGAAGCAATCCGCGAAACAGGCAACAAATATGGAAGTCGCTTTCCTGCAGTCGCAGATTAAGCCGCACTTTCTCTATAATGTACTCAATTCAATCATTGCACTCAGCTACGAGGATGTCGAAAAATCACGTGAGATGACCGGACAATTCGCTGCCTATCTGCGGAGCAGCTTCGATTTTCAGAACACAACGACCGTCAGTTCCTTTCGTAAAGAGCTTTCGCTCGTGCAGTCCTATTTGTTCATCGAGCAAATGCGTTTCCGGGAACGCGTCAAGGTTCGCTACGACATCGAAAAGGATCTGGATTTTAAAATGCCGCCGCTGCTGATCCAGCCGCTGATTGAAAATGCCGTCCAGCATGGCATCGGCAAACAAAAGAAAGGCGGACTTGTGACATTGACAGTCCGGCAAGAAAGCAATGGTTATCGGATCATCGTTAGCGATAACGGGGTCGGTATGAGCCCGGAACAGGTTCAAGCCTTGCTTACCAGCAATTCGAGCCGCAGTGTGGGTTTGAAAAATATCAACCGCCGACTGAAACATTTTTATGGGACCGAGCTGCAGATCCAGAGCGTGCCTGGCCAAGGGACAACCGTTTCAATAAGCCTGCCCCTTCAGTAAATGAAGCTTACAAAAAAGCCGTTCACCAGATGTGAGCGGCTTTTTTATTATGGAAACAGCATCGAATAACTAGCGCCGATTCCCCTATGACTTGAAAATCCAGACCGTTCTTCTGATCATGGCACTACGCATTTCAGCGCCCGGACTTGTCCGATCCATGACAACATCCGCCGCTCTTAGTGAAAAGTCACCTGAACGTATTTATCCTTTGGAACATCACTCAGAAATGGCGATACTTCACCACTTGTCAGCATGATCAGTTCATGCATGGCACGCGTGCAGGCTGTGTAAAAAATGGTACGTTCATGTTCCCGAGCATAGGTCGCAGCTGACGCATCAATGATAATGGCCGCGTCAAACTCAATTCCCTTGGCAAGATAGGTGGGAATGACCAGCAGTCCCTTATCAAATTGATAAGTCGCCTGCGTCATCAGCTTCACATTGATTCGGCTGTCCAGTTTTCGGTAGAGTTCTCGGCATTCTGCCATCGTCTTGCCGATCAAGGCAATTGTCTCATGTCCTTCTTCTTTTAAAGCCTCTATTTTGCTGATCAGACAATCGACCCGCCGTTCAGCGGATACTTGGCAGAGCTCCGGCAATTTCCCGCTGCGCTCAAACGGCTCGATTTGATCGCCCTGCGGCACCAGACAGCGGGCGAATTCCATAATTTCTTTTGTCGATCGATAGCTGCGCAGCAGATTGAGCTTTCTCACTTCTTCAGACGGATACAGTGTTTCGGAAAGCATCGTCTCCTGTCCATAGCTTTGCGCATAGACTGCTTGGTTCATATCCCCGAGGATGGTCATGCTGCTCTTCGGAAAAGCCGACCGCAGATAGGCCAGCTGGACCGGCGAATAGTCTTGCGCCTCGTCGATAATCAGATGGCGGATTTCCTGATCGCCCTTCTTGCCCTGAATCGTCTCTTTTAAATAAAGATAAGGAACGGCATCCTCCCATGGGCAGTCCCCTTCCTCGAAACGCATTCGAGTCGCTTGGCAGACCAGCGGCCAGCTATCCGGAACAGATTCCTTCAAATGGGCGCGATAGAAAATTTCGCTATAGATCTTCTGCAGGTTAACAAAAGCCAGCTGCTTGATTCGGCGCCTGATCGGTTTGATTCGGCGATTCATCACAATTCGCCGCAGCATTTCTTCCTCCCGATCATAATCGTCAAATGTATCTTCGCTGAACTCTTTTTTTTGCTGCAGTTTTTGGAACACTTCGGCATAGTCCGACTTATCGAGCAGCTCGCCTTCTTCAAGTACCCAATCCTTACGCCGCTCCTTTTTCACAAAAGAAGAAACTCGGCGCAGGAGCCAGTCGCGAATCTCATCCAACCGATTCAGAATCGATTGTTCATTATTTCGAGCATAGAAGCGGCGTTGAATTTCCGCGCCTGAAACAATAATTTTATCGCGAAAGACAATATCGCGAAAAATCATTCCTTCGCTTTTTAATTGATCGATCCAACTGTCAATCAACTCTTTAAAAGCCAAGGAGGCTTTGAAACGAATACCCTCGGTTCTTAACCGATAGCTTTCCGGACTCTCCAGGTTCAAACAATTCTCCGTCTGATCGAAGGGATTTTCAAGCTGCAGATCACGACCAATTCGCTCCTCGATAAAGTCCTTGAAGGTGCTCTGAATGACATTTTCTTCACCTAATTCCGGCAGAACCGATGAAATAAAGCTCGAAAACAACGGATTGGGCGAAAATAGAAGCATATTCTCTGAATGCAGAGTTTTACGGTTACGATATAAAAGAAACGCGACTCGTTGCAACGCTGCGGAGGTTTTGCCGCTTCCAGCCGCACCCTGAACAATCAAATAATGATCCGACTCATTGCGGATAATTTGATTCTGTTCCTTCTGAATCGTTGCTACGATGGACTTCATCTGCGAAGATGCCTTGCCGCCGAGCAACGCCTGAAGCAGAGAATCGCCAATCGTCAGGCCAGTATCAAACATGCCCTGAATTTTCCCCTGCCGGATAATAAATTGCCGTTTCAATTTCATCGTGCCGCTGATTTCTCCGTCGAGCGACTGATATTCGGCTGGCCCAGGTGCATAATCGTAGTACATACTGGAAATCGGCGCCCGCCAATCATACACGAGAAAATCGACATTTGCCGCATCCATTAACGAACCGACACCGATATAAAGTGTATCCGCCGTTTCCTCGTCATCCTCCTGAAAGTCAATTCGGCCGAAATAGGGAGAATCCTTGAGGCGATAGAGCATTTTCAATTGTCTCGTCATCTGGCCATGACGACGCTCTCGCTCCGACAGGAGTTCGGCCTGCTGTTTGATACTTGCCTGTGTTTCATAGACATCATCCGTCTCGTCCAGATTGACCGTCACATCTTCCCAGAAATTTTTGCGGAGATCGACGATTCCCTCTGTTACTTTATCTTTATTGCCTGAGAGTCCGGCTATCTTTCGTTCAATGACATTAAGGACTTCAGAGATCCGTTTTTGTTCTTGTTTCCGTTCGTCCATGTCGCACCTCTTATTTCTTTTCTTAGTTTTCCTGCTGCTTTCGAAGGCTGCTGGGAATCCGCATATTTTTTCCGTTCATTTCATTTTTCATCAATTTCTCATTGACAACGCCAATGTTTTATGGTATGTTAAAATTTGGCTCAAATATATTCAAAATTAGTTCCCTTGAGTTTTTTTACTATATCATGATTGAATAAAAACTTCAATCGTTTGGCAACCTCTTGTCTGCTTGAGCTGCCCTTTGTTCTTTGAAAAACTTATTCGCTGCCTACGTCATCCTTTCTTAATGCGGAATGGCTATCATTTCGATAATTAATCAATATTTTACAGGCCGGGAAAAAAGGTCTAATCTTAAGTTAGGTTTTCTGAAAAAAAGGATACACGGAGCACCTGACGCCATGCCTTATTATTTCTTATTTATCAGGTTATGATGTAATCGTGGCAGTTTTGCATTGTTTTCATTTTATTTTATCTGCGAGCTGTCGTTTATTTGAACAGCATCCTAAATTGTGTATTCCAAATTCTTTTCAGCCTTTTTGACCATTCTCTCTGTAAAAACAGAGTAACTGTCTATAAATTTCATCATCACCGGAACTTTCTTACGCAGGAGGGAGCGCGTTCTATGAAAATGATCAGCAGTATTCAGGATCTTAAGGATGCCCAGGCAGCAATCATCGCTTTTAAAGAGAACTATCCAAATACCTTTTTTCGCCTGCTCCATCTGGTGAATTTCACCCGTCAGCTGCAATTCAAGTATGAATACCTTTGCGGATCACTCCTCGGTAATGAGGCTTATGCGAATCGCTTCGCTCCGCATTTTGTCCAACGTTCGATTATTGACCTTTACAAAAATGAAATAGAAAAAATTCATAAGCATCCTGAAGGTTTGAAAGCTCTCGAACAGCTGATTGAGGATCATAAGGAAATCGGTTATGAAAATATTTGCCTGCTCGTCCGTGGCAAAACCCCTGAAGAAATCAAGGGAATTTACAGTTTACGAAAATTTATCTAATTCTGCCGTATTCATCTGGACAAAGAAATTAAGCACCGGAACTGATCATGCGCTCCGGCGCTTTTTCTTTTTGCGTTTAGGTGGAATTTTCCCGTCCAATATGATAAATCATAATCCTTATTCTATTGTGTTTATCCTTTCTCATGCAAGCGTTTCAGGCCAATTGTGCTATTATTATTAAAGAAAAGCTTTCATTAGAGATTGATGATCTGCACAATCAGGTGGAGGACCAGCGCAGGAGGACTGCATTTTCATTGCTGCGCACTTTTGAGTTCAAAACTCAGAGTTCATCCGTCCGGAAATCTGACGAAATGACAACGATCACTTCGGATTACAGAGAGGTAGCGCACAATGAACGGAGCGGTAAATTTTACTTTAAACCATCCTATTTTTCCAATAACCTATTTATCAGGACGTCCTTTCGCTGTTCTTGCTGCTTTTCTGCTGCTGTTCGTGCTGGACGGAGTCGTCCTGCTGCTCAGTCTGCGTTTTTTCGATCTGAAGCTGAGAAAACCGGTGGCCGTTTTCGTGCTGCTTTGGTTGGTTGATCTCTGTGCCTATCTCTTTGGATCTCTTTTCGTGAATCTCTCGCTGAGTATCAGCGAACAATTTTCGCAGACCCCGATTAACAGTTTTCGGCTCTATTCCTCAGCGACGGGGGTTCTTGTCACTTGCCTAGCTATTCTATTGTCTTCATCGCTTATTTACTGGTTAGGTCTTTCATTTATAAAAAAGTCGCTGACACTGCGGCAAAGGAGCCGGCTGGCTCTCACCTTCGCCTTGTTCACCGCACCTTATATCTTTCTCATCCCATCCAATTGGTTCTAAAAAGAATCCCTGCCGCGGGGCAGAGATTCTTCTTCTATCAAAAATTCAATTGAATATTTTGTTGATCGCTTCAAACTCTTTATCCGACAGACGAACATCCAGCGTCTTTAAATTATCCAAGACTTGCTCCGAACGTTTCGCTCCGGGAATGACAACATCAATCACATCCTGTTTCAAGTACCAGGCGAGTACTAGATTCGGAACGGCAGTGTGCTTCAGCTGTGCCATGGCGCGAAGCTTGTCCACCTTTTCAAGATTTTTTTCGTAAACACCCTTCTGAAATTGCGGCATTTTGGCACGATTATCTGTAAAAGTCGTTTCTCGAGTGAATTTGCCGGTCAACAATCCTGATGCGAGCGGAAAATACGGAACAAAGGAAATATGGTGCTCCTTCAGATAAGGGAAGAGATCCTTTTCGGCACCGCGCTTAAGCAAATTGTACTCTCCTTGGAAAACATCGACGTAGCCATCTTCATTGGCTTCTTTTAACTGTTCGAGCGAGAAATTTGAGACACCGATGGCTCGAATCTTTCCCTGATCTTTGAGTTCTTTAAGTGCCCCGACCGCTTCATTCTTCGGTGTATCCTTGTCCGGGAAATGAATATAGAAAAGATCGATCGTATCAACACCGAGCCGTTTTAAACTGCCCTCAACCGCTTGCTTCAAAAAGGATGGTGAATTATCGAAGACGATATCTGAACCGGCAAATCGGTGAGCACCTTTCGTCGCTAAAACAAGATCCTGACGTTTACCGCTCTCCTTAACCACTTCCCCGACCAGTTCCTCGGAACGCTCCGGTCCATAAATAAATGCGGTATCGATTAAATTTATTCCATGATCGATGGCCGTACGTACCAGGTTTTTGCCCGCCTCCTCATCAAGATCCGGCCAGATATTATGACCGCCAACCGCGTTGGTCCCAAGTCCGATAGGCGTAACAAACAATTCCGTTTTTCCAACCTGCACTTTATCTGACACTTTAGACAATTTAAATCACCCCTTAAAGCGATTATAGCAATCTGCCGGCACTCGCTAATAACAAAAAGGCTTGGGAGGAGCACACCCATCCAAGGCGGAGACATTTTTTATTTTATAATATCGATTAATTTTGCTGCTGATGCTTGGGCCAGATCGATCACCGAAAGGATGATTTGGACACCTTTTTTCCCGCCGCTGACCGCGATATGATCCAAATGAGCCGCTGAAGCATCGATGACCGTCGGATATGCTTTCTTCATCCCGATCGGCGAACAACCTCCGCGAACATAACCGGTATGTTTTTGAATATCTTTGACGTGGATCATCTCGACACGCTTTTCAGCGACGCTGGCGGCAGCCTTTTTTAAATCCAATTCTTCGGCGACCGGGACAACAAAGACATAGAATTCCCCACTATGGCCCTGAGTGACCAATGTCTTATAGACATAGGCCGGATCCTGACCGCATTTTTTGGCCACCGACAGTCCGTCAATCAGACCGTCACGAATCTCATACGTCTGTACTTGATAGTTGATTTTTTCCGTATCCAGAATGCGCATGGCATTGGTTTTAATTTTAGATTTTGCCATTCATCTTCACTCCCTCATCTCTTCAGCGAACTTCAAGAACGACTGAATAACCTGTCTTTTCTTTTATTTCGCTTCTGACTCTGGAAACTTCGGCTTCCGGCGGATTCATAGGCAGCTTAATCCCAATTTGTGCCCGATCCGTGTGCAGTGCCGGATTTTTCTGCAGGCCCCAGTCCGGTGGTATCGTCTCAAGAGCCGCGCGCAGGATTTCGTTCTGCTTCGGATGGCGAGCAAAGGTCACCGGGAAACCCGTCCGATAGGAGAGTTCCTCCATATCAACCGTATGGCGCAAAGCGATCTCCGGCGTGATAAAATGGACTTCCAGACAGATCTGCCCGCCGAGTGTTTTGATTCCCGCTTTATAAAGGGTTATCCCGCGATCCTCCGCCCAGCGTTTTGTTTCGCCAATCGCTTCATTATTCTCGAGTCGTTCAGAGTGCGTCCTCGATTGGAAAAAATCAACCCGACCGCTTGCTTTTTGGTTCAAGGGTTCCCGCTCCGCATCCCCCTGAAACTGAATCGTAAATCCCGACTCTTTGAAAATTTTTTCAGCACGGCCTTCGTTTTCCAGTGAACGTGGCAATCCCAAATCAATCGTCTTGGTATCCAGATGAATCGATGCCGGCCCACTTTGTTCAAAGTATTCATCGATTTTATTCTGAAGCAAATCTGTGCGTACAGAGGGTGAAATCTCTGCCCGCCAACCCGTATCCTCAGTAATCTGCTGCCTCCATTGAGCACGTTCAGCCTCACCAAGCACATCAGGAAAGTCAAAATAGATGGTGATATGGGCCTCTGCGGTATCTGGCTGATCAAGCCCGCAGCGAACAAAGTGCGGATGATCGGCAAGAATTTCTCTGACCCGGCTAAGTGCAGAAGCTGCATCTCTCCTTAGACCCTGCACAGGCAATTGCAGCGATCGCAGTAAAACAAGACTCTGCGGATTGATTAAATAACAGCTTCTTCCTTTTTCATCAGTCTTGCGAAACCTCTCCGGCAGGCTTTGCAGGATCAGCGCCAGCGCCAAACGATTGTCCAACTCATTATCCGTCAGGCACCATCCGGCCACTTCCTCATAAGACTGCTTGCCCTCTACTGCCTCTGTCCAGTTAAGTCGTTTAAGATAAGGGAGCGAGAAGGTCAGGACCTGATCAGCCTGCTGCTGCAGCTGATCAAAAGACTGGTTCCACGGGCCAAGAATTTCGGCAATTTGTTCCGCAGCGATTCTTATTTTTTTACCCTTCATGGTCTGACAAATTAGTGAACGAGTCTTGATGCTAACACCGGAACAGAAAACCAGTTTTAATTGACCGGTTGCCTCCTTCCGATACAATAAAAGCTGTCCGGCAAGTTTTCTCAGCTGAGCAAACGGATCCTGTCGCTGGGGCTGGGCTCTTCCCCGCACCAGATGATCGACCGAATACGTTTCGCCATTTTCGGAAAGGAGTGGCTGATAGCGCTGCTCAATTTGCCCGCACAGCGCCGTTCGCGCATCTGGATCGCCATGGACCAGCAGGGTTCTGCACGGACGAACCATTTTGACAAAACGGTTCAGCTCACTCGCATCTGCATGAGCCGAGAGACCATATTTATCCACTCGGCATTTGACTTGATGCACCGTGCCGTTTAATTCGAGCTCGCGAATTTCGCCGTCAGCCAGACTCAGCAGTTTTCTGCCCGGACTTTCTTCATCCTGATAACCTGTGATGAAAATCGAGTTTTTCTCCTGTCCGATCAGTCGCTCCGCGTACCAGACGCTCGCTCCGCCAATCAACATGCCAGAAGAAGCGACAATGCAGCCGGGTTTGCTCGAAAGAACGGCTTCCCTTTCCTTGGGTTGAACGGCAGTACAGCGTCCTTCTGTCAGAAATACATCACCGTGCGTGCGGATACGATGGGCAACCGGACCTTTTAGATATTGCGGATAATGGCGATAAATTTTGCTGATCGGTGTCACGAGGCCGTCAACAAAAATTGGGAATTCAGGGATTAGACCCTGATCCATATAATCCTGAAGAATCAGCAAGACTTCCTGCGCCCGTCCAAGTGCAAAAGCAGGAATTAAAGCAAACCCGCCGCCGGCAACGACCTCGGCAACATTATCCGCCAGTCGTTTTTCCTCTGTATTGCGATCACTGTGATTCCGATTGCCATAAGTCGATTCCAGAATCAAGGCATCCGGCCGCGTACCTGCCGGAACCTGTGCACCGGGGATCGTCCTTCCCGCCTGAAAGCTGAGATCGCCGCTGACAAGAATGGACTGCTGGGTACCTTTAATTAAAAACATAACTGCACCGAGAATATGTCCGGCACGATATAATGAGACCTTCAAATCGCCAATCGTCAGTTCCGCACTGGCTGGGAACACGCGGACGGCCTGAAGCGTTGCGTTCATTTCTTCTTTTGTATAGGGCATTAATGTGCGGGTCTGCAGGCAGCGCTGTGCCATAATTTTATAAGAATCACGCATCATGATCTGCATCAGATCTGCAGTTGGGGGTGTCGCAAATATGGGGACATCCGGGTACAGCCTGTGAACAACAGGCAAGGCTCCGATATGATCGGCGTGGGCATGGGTGACAAGAATAGCCTCCGGTTTTTTGAGCTGATCCAACATGCCAAACGCGGGCAGAAGCTCTTCGCCGTGAACGCGCATGCCCGCATCAATCAGTACCGCCGTCTCATCCATCTCGACATGCAGACAGGAAGCACCAATTTCGCTCCCGCCGCCAAGAACACTAATTTTCATACCTGTCATCCTTTTTCAAAGTATATCTATCTAATCATTATTATACATGATTTTTCATCCGCACATCCGCCAAAGAAAACCAGTAAACGACCGATCAGGCACGCGAAAAATGCCCGCACCACGCTGAGTGCAGACATTTTTCCCTCTATTATTATGTTTTCGATATCCTTTTTTATCTTTTCTCTATTTTTCTATAAGGCTCTTTTTAATAAAATATTTCAGGCATTGACCCCCACTAACCCACTAACAAACAACCCGCAAAATAAATCTATCTTTTTACCTGCGGATCATTGAACCTCCATATGCAGGTCGCCGGCTTTAACCCATCCGGCAATCTTGATCACGCGGTGCAAAAACAGTGTGATGACTGTTGGAATCAAAATACCTGCAACGACAAAAGTGAGCAGACCCTTGACGCCTTGAATAGCCAGTATGTTTAACGGTGCGATGAATGAACTGAGACCGAGGCCGCCAAGTTCATAGGGAACCTTGAAGTGAAGAAGCATCGTAGCGATCGGGGCACTAACTATGGCAGCCACAAAAGGCGGGATGACAAGCAATGGATTCTTGACAAGGTTCGGAAATTGCACTTTCGGTGTGACAAATGCCTGAGCAAAAAAACCACCGAAATCATTTTCTTTAAAAGACATCACGGTAAATCCGACAAACTGAACGGTACAGCCGATCAGCGCTGCCGCACTGGAAACCGGATCCAGATGAAGGGCAATGGCGAGAGCCGCTGATGAAGCCGGGGACATCAGAAAAATACTCCAGACCAGTGCAATCACCATCGAAGCAACCAGCGGTGAACCTTGCACGGACTGAGTAATCTGGCCGCTGACCCAGTTCAGTGCTGGTGTGACCACCTGTGCCAGACCGTAACCGATAAGCCCACCGACAAGCACGGAACAGAAGGGAATGGCCATCATATCAAACTTCGTTTTTCCGCTGACTTTCTTGCCGACGTAGATAGCGATCACTGCCGCCAGCACACCGCTGACCGGCTGTCCGGTCACAATCGAAAAATGTTGAATCGGTGTCTGAAAGACCTGAACCGCATTCGCACCGATGGCCGAACAGGCCATCGCGCTGAACATCGTCAGTGTATTTGCCTTGAGCTGGTAAGCAATTCCTGCGCCAATTGCTGGAGCAAGCAGGACTTTGGCTGTCCCGCCAATGACCAAAAAAGGTCCGAATCCAGTAAATTTGCCCAGTGTCTCAAAAAGAAGCCCGATACCTAAAGTGACGAGAATCGCATTAGCAATCCCTGCTGACGCTAAGTACATTCGATCCATGAAATAATTCTTCATCTTCTGTTTCCTCTCTGCATTCATCCTTTTTCGCTCCTTAAACTCTCGCTTTTTAATTTTTCAGTCTTTTTGTGGGTCTCTACCGACGGTGCATGGATTATTGATGCTGCTTCTTTTTATATCCGTATCAATAACCAGATAATGATTAAATAAAGCCAATAAAAAAACCCATCCGCTGCTTTCGGATAGGCGCTTCATGCGTGACTGCTTGAGCGCCTATTTTTAAAGATGATAAGCTGGACTCAAACAATGCCATTTTGTTTAATGGTTTATTGTTTCAGTCCTTCAGGTGCGCAAGCGCAAAATAATTCGAATCAAGCCGTTCACTCGGTTATTCACAATAACCTGCTCCATTTTTCTCACTTCCTTGAAATTTTTGTTTTTTGTGGTTGACACTGATATTATCAGAATTCGTCCAGCTTGTAAATACTTTTTTCTTTTTTCTATAAAATTTTCTGTAAATATTTTATTGATCAGGTCCTAATAGCAGATAGAACCTCATTTTCCCTGATTTTATCCTTTTTTTCATTTATAATTCATCAGATGCTACTAGCTAAAATTAGCAGGTCCTCCTAAACTCCTCTTGCTGATGAGCATCAGCGCCGGGAAACACAAAAATGATCGGTCACCCAAAATCGCCAAGGAACAAGGCGGGCATCCCCACTATTCTCGATTCCGATACGCGGTCCGGTCGACACGGATTCGGGGCATTGACCCTGGGCAATATAGAGCGGCCACTCCGTAAGCGAATGGCCGTAATCTTCGCGAGTAATTCCAAGTGCCTCCGTCAGTTTGCCCGGCCCGTTTGTCCATTCCGCACGTTGACGGTCGTGGCGGCGCTGCCTGATCTGATCCAACCCTTCGAAAGGCTCCAGCGCGCGGATCAGCACGACTTGAGGGTTATCCACGGGTCCGCTGACCACATTAATCAGCGTATGACGATGCATCACATAGGTATAGACATGACCAGCCGGGCCAAACATGATTTCCGTCCGCTTGGTCCGCCTATTGCCGAAACTGTGCGCCGCTCGATCGCCAGCTCCCATATAGGCCTCTGTCTCGACAATATAGCCTGAGGTGATCCCCTCTGTTGTTTCTTTCACGAGCAGACAACCAAGGAGCGACTGAGCCAATTCCAGAGTCGGCTGATTATAGAACGACTGTCTGAGGGGTTGATGTTTGCACAGCATTTCCTTGTCCTCCTTTTTGATCATGGAATGAATCGAGCAGTTCCGCGCTGAATATGGGGCCACTGTCAACTACCTAACAAATTTTTAGCGGATCATCACGAAAAAGACGCTCTCCAAAGTGAGGGGAAAGCGCCTTTTATTTTACCCTGTCAGGCTAGCAGGATACGGTTTATCCTTTTGCCGCCAAAATCTGTTCATAGGCTTTTTTTATGGCAGCGATTTTCGTGTTCGCTTCTTTAATTTGTGCTTCAGAAGCGCCGCTGCTCATCAGTCGATCCGGATGATTGGCCTTGATCTGCTGTCTATATTTCTTGCGAATGACCTCTTCTGAATCTTCCGGCGTGCAGCCGAGCAGATGATAGGACATCTCGAGGCTCGGTTGATCATCTGTTCGTCCGGTCTGCCCCGCGAATCGCATCTTAATCGATTCATACATCTGATCCATTCGGAAAATGCTTGCCGCACGGCGGATTAATATCTCTTCTTCAGATAGAAGTGTACCATCTGCATAACCGATAGCCAGCAGCGCCGTCAGGGTATCTACGAGTATATCCTGCCGTCCGCCGACGGAGAGATAAAGATTCTCGGCAATCTCATCAAAGGATTCCGAAGTATAACGAGCTTCGTTAAAAACGGTCATAATCTTTTTCAACTGATCATGGTTTGGCTGAAAGGCCTGGCGAACGATTTGATCAACCTGACGGATTTCATTTTCCGTTACGACGCCATCCTGCTTTGCCAATTTGGCAAACAATTTAACAATCCACTCTAATTGTGGCAGAACTTGATCATCTCTGATCTTGTAGAGGTGCCCATCGGAACTATAAGTGAATGTATTCCCGCAATGGGGGCAAGTCCAATTCCCAGGGATATCATCAAAGATCACATCATTGCCACAATACGGACAGGCACCGGATGTCTTCTGTCCCCAGCGCATCTTTGAACCGGTCTTCCCCTTCCCGGGAAATATCTTGCGTCCTCTGCCGTTCGGCAAAAACAAGACGACAATCGGCGCAATAATATAAAAAATATAGCCAAGAATAAACCAAATCACGGGATTTCTGCCTTTTACTGAAGCGAAAATTGCCGCCAATATTGCCGAAGTACCCCGAATGACCACCAACGCTCAAACCCTTTCATAAATGCTGATCCTGCATCGTTCTTACTTACAATATAACAAAGTTTTCGTACATCCGGGCAATTTGTTTACCGCAAGAAAGGATTCTTATCTTTTTTGTCCAATCAAACGTGTCTGCTTGAAAAAGACGGCGCTGATGATCAGTGCCGGAACACTGACAATTACCAGCACCCAGGTCAGATTCAGAAAATCGATCGACGTCATTGTTTTCCCGAAAATAATACCCAGAACGGCTGAAGAAACAATGGAACCAATATATCGGCAAGTCTGAAAAAGGCCGGAACTTGTACCGACCATCGCTTCCGGTGAAGCGTCCATCATCGTCGACTGAAGCGCGACATTACCCATGCCGTAGCCAGCGCCAAGAATCAAGAGGAACAGACCTGTCAGAATCAGGGAATGGTTAAAGGCGATGATTATCAGCAGTATCGATCCGACCGCGGTTAGAAGCGCGCCTATCTTGATCGGCAGCGCCGAACCTGAACGATCAATCCATCGACCACTAATCAAGGAGACGGCAACACTCGCCACCGACATGAACAGCATCATCGCCCCGCTCACCTGCACACCGAGATGCAGGGCGCTTTGAAAATAAGTTGGCATGCCATAGAAAAGACAGTAATTTGCAATATTTAGCAGGATGAACAGCAAATAGACAAGAGTCAGTTTATGATTCACCCGCAGCAGGCGCAAATTGATAAAGGGTTCCTGAGTTTTCCACTCTCTCAGTACAAACAGCACAATAGCCACCATGCCAAGAATCAAGATCAAATAATAAACATGCTGCTCAAGGGTCAGTAAGAACCACAACAGACTGACAATGGTGATTGAAAAGAGCATGATTCCAGGAATGTCCAACTGTTGCAATAGTTTTTTTAAATGTATCGATTGCCCGATCGTATCCTTGGGAATCACAAGCAGGCCGAGAACGAGGCTGACTAGGATAAACGGAAAATTGACATAAAAAATACTCGGCCAGCCACCCCAAACAATTAAAAAACCACCAACGGTCGGGCCAAAAGCCGTCATCACCGACGCGCAAATTGCCAGAATGGCCAGGGATGAGGCTTGTTTATTATGCGGCACATGATTATGTACCAAGGCAACACCCGATGGATAGATGGAACTGCTGCCAGCCGCCTGCAGAAGGCGCATGAGCAACAGCAGAATAAATGCCGGTGCGATTGGCGCGAAAAACGAAGCCACCGCGGCAATAAGCAAGCCGGCTATGAATAGCTTTCGGCGTCCAATCAGGTCACCAACCTTGCCTGTCACCGGCTGACCGACCGCACTCACTAAGTAAAAACCGGAGACCAACCAGGAAACTGTGGCGAAGCTCAATCCGTAATCCCTCTGAATACTGTGCAAGGCGAGAGCAATCATTGATGAATTAAGCGGGTTCAATATCGTACCTGCAGCAATCGCTCCCATGAATACGGTGTGGCTTTTTTTCAATGCGCTCATTCGATCATCTGGCTAAGCAGTTGATCGGTCGTGCGGACGCGGCCAATATTCGGAAAGACATAATTCACCGTGGCCTGATGTTCCTCAGGAATATGGGCCGTCATCGCATCCTCAATAAAAATCTGATTATAGCCGAATTGAAAAGCCTCGCGCGCCGTGCTTTCTACTCCGCGATTGGTGGAAATTCCGGCCAGTACAATGGTCTCGATTCCCCGGCGCCGAAGCTGCAGATCGAGCTCGGTACCGAAAAAGGCTCCCCATTGCCGTTTCGTGATTCGTAGATCCGATTTCTGAACGTCCAATGCCGGATCGAGCTCCGCCCATCCTTCTGACAATTGGGCAGCGAAAACCGGTGCATCACGGATAACATGCAGGGCTTCCTTGCCGTCCGTAAAATCAACATTGACAAAAACAATGAATCCATTTTTTCGATGGAAAAAGTCAACCATTCTGGCTGCTTGCGCGACGACCTTGCTGCCGCCGGGTATACGGACAATTCCCTTTTGCAGATCAATCAGAACCAAAGCGGTCTTGCTGAAATTCAAATTCAAAGACCCTGTCATTCGTTCTTCCTCCATCTCTTATTTTAGCTTTCTTCTCTTCTCTATTTTTCGGTTAAGCCTGGCCAGGAGTCCGGCAAAAATCAGCTGCTCCTCGCCCGTCCAGTCAGCAAGCAGCCGCCCGTAGATCTGCACTCGTTTCACGCGCAATTCAGTCACTGATTTTTCCCCTTTTTCCGTAATGTAAATCAAGCTGACCCTTCCATCCCTTTTTCCTGTCCGGCGACTGACCAGTGCCCGGCTCTCCAATGCCTTCACCTGGCGGCTCATTGTCGAGACATCCAGCTGAAAACATTCGGCCAGCTGCAGAATACTTTGCGGATTTTCTTCAAGAAGCCGGCAAAGAATCAGATAACAGGAACGCGGCAGACTACTCGCCTGACCATCCAGCGTTTTCTTAAAATCAGCACGGCGCATCAAATTGACGACTTCATATTCAATCTGCCGCAGCGCTTCATCGGTTTGACCAGCCATTTCCCGTCTCCTTCCGCAAACAAGTTGTATTATACAACTAATTATTGCCCTGTCAAAATAACTGCTTATCAACCTGCCTCCTCAGCAATATTTTTCTAGCAACTGCGCAGGCTAGACCTGATGAGAAGATGGAGGTGGACGGATGCTGCGGTATATCTATCTTGCAGCGATTTCCTGCTATATGTGTTCCGAACTTTTTCCAAAGCTGCAGCCGCTTAATAAAGGCGCGTCCGTGCTCTGCCTTGCCGCTGTTTTACTGAGCCTATACCGAGCAAGAGGATTGGCCCTCTTCTTTGGCAGCTTTTTTCTCGTCTCCGGTTCACTTTTGCTGGCTCTCGGCGGCGCAAAGCCGGCTAGCTATGTCTTGTCTTTCGGCGAGATGATTCAGATGGTCACACTCTTTGCTTTGGTTCCGATCCTGTCACTTCCCGTTCGCTATGGAAATTATACGGAAGAACTCACAGCAATTATTCAGAACACGATTAGAAATGAAAAACAATTGTATGGACTCACCAGCCTCATTGCCTATTTTTTTAGCTCATTTATGAATCTCGCCGCACTGCCGATGACCTATTATGCCATTGAGTGGTCGGTCCTTCAGGCGCCAATAAAAAATAAAAAGCGTTTTCTCAGCCAGTCCATCACCCATGGCTATGCGATGCCGCTGCTTTGGAGCCCGATCACGCCAATTGTCGGCACCGTTCTGCTCCTAACCGGCACCCGTTACAGCAAGCTATTGCCCCTGCTGATCACCCTGAGCCTGGCTGGATTTTTTATCGACTGGATCACCTTTTCCATATTCAGGCGAAAGAAAACATTTGCGGCTGAGCGCGCGGCTGCCCTGCAAATGCCGCAATCGCAGATACACGAAGCTCATCCTTGGCGCCTGCTGCATGTCCTTCTGGCAACACTGCTGCTTAATGCCCTCGTTACGCTGCTGGATCATTTCGTCCCGCTGAGTTTTCTGCTGCTTGTCAGCTTTATCGTCATTCCATTTTCCTATATCTGGTGCCTGCTCATCCGGCAATCGCGGGCCTTTTTCGTCGGCGTCCGCGATCATTTTCGGACCTATCCGAATAAGATGAGCAATCAGTTTTTCATTTTTCTCAGCGCCGGATTCTTCATGACGACACTGCACACCTCCCGCGCAGACGACCAGATCACGAGCTGGGTCAGTCTGCTGATTGGGTTCGCCGGATTCCGTATTTTTCTTATTCTATTGCCACTGATTCCCTTCTCGCTTGCTTTTCTCGGCCTGCATCCGGCGATCGGTCTGGCCCTGATTGCCGGAGCGCTTCATGCGGAGCTGCTCAGCCGCGCACCGCTCGTCGTTACAGTCGCTATGCTCGGCGGTGCAATTCCGGCCTTTCTGATGGGGCCCTACAACGCAACGCTGGGTATGATGGGCGGTCTGATTGATGAACGGCCACTGATGCTGTCCAAGTGGAATTTGCCTTTCACTGCGGTCTATCTGATTTTTCTAACCCTATTTGTGCAACTGCTTTATGCCGCACTTCCACAGGGTGTGGCGGCTTCTGTTTTGGGCACAGCGAGTGCATGCTTTTAGCAGAAGTCATATCTAATGCCCTGTTGGCTGTATTTCCCCCAGAATAAAAACCGGACAATCAACAAATTCACTCAGTGGCCAATGTATGGAGTCCAGTAACAAATGATAGATTTCTTCCCTGATGTTATCCCTTCTTCTGGCTGCGATTCTGTGTAAAACATTTCTGTAAATAATAATAATAATAATAAAAATGGAACACCCCTAAACTAAACTGTTCCCTATTAGAGTAGACACTTTGAAAAAGCCTACCCCTATAGGGTACTTTTATATAGAATGAGAAAAATGGGATGAGGAGGATTTAAAGTGAGTATTAAGACATTCACTGATAAAGAAATAAAAATATGCGTATTAAATCATCAGCTAAAAGATGGCGGAATGCCTACAAGGAACACGGCATTATGGGTCTGCAGGATACTCGAAAAGGCTATTCAGGAAGACCGAGCGAAAAAGAACTTTCGATTGAAGAGAAATACGAACGATTGAAAGCTCAAAATCACTTATTGAAAGCGGAGAACGAACTCTTAAAAAAAATCGACCGAGCAGAAAGGAAGCTGAGCTCTAATCTTGGCTTGTGGCGCATTGAAAGTTTGTCCGTCTACCTTTACGACCCACTATTTGATTTCAAATTAATATCATAATTTCGGCTATAGAGTATCCTACCTTGTGAGTTGCTATTTGGTAATGTTACTATGGTAACAAATGAGGATTACGATCAAGCCTATCACTCAGGTTACGAAAAAGTCCAGCAAGAATTAATTGCAAAACTGCTTCCCCGTGGGATGTGTGAAGTTGTTCCGCTCCGGCGTTCAATTGTTCGCTATTTTGTCGAGCGCGAAATCATGCGAAAAGATGTCCAAAAGGCTGTTCTTGATTGGATTTTTAACAAGCGTTCCTCCATAAGTTTGCACACACTTGAAAGTTATGTATGGCTTTATGACGAGCACAAGCTTGTCCAATATCAGGACGAAGAACAAATTGTAAAGTTGATTGCAGAAATGGCACGAAAAAAAGTAATTTCAGGAAAAGAAAGAGTGCATCCCTGGATAGGTTAATATTACGCTTTAATAATCTAGAACATCGAATTAAAAGTTATCATCTAGGATCGTGCAACCAGACGACGGCTTCGTTCTAGATCTACTTTTACTTGCTGCTTATAAATCTGAGCTTGTGGTGGCCGTCTTTCGTATAAGAGGAATGTGCAACTACCCTGTTTTACAGTATATTTTGCGACGCCCAGGCGCAAAAAAACCCTGTACTTTCAGTGCAGAGGTCACAACAGAGTGTTATCAGTCTTTTTCCTTGTTAGAATGTTTTTTAAACAAGGCTTGAATACCAGTTACAATCAAAACCAATGGAATTAGCCAAAGTGGTATAGACCAAAAATCCGAATTAAAATACGTACTCATAGGAGTATGATTTTTTATTGCAAATAGGAGATTTACAAGAACAAAAAAAATAATGACCAATATATATCTTTTTAAGCAGTTATAAAAGTATGCTTTAACCGTTATTGTTTTCGCCCCCTTAATTCCTCATTATAAATATATAATAGAACGCTTTCAATACATAAATACTCTTGTAAAGCTGTTCAGTTTCTTACCATTCATAATCATTTCCTTTCATAATGGCCACGAAAAAGGACATCTTGATACAGTTCAACGTTTACTTCGGCAGGGTTCTGGTCAAAGCATCGACGTACGTAAGACGATGCTTCGCTATTCGCTACTACGTAGAACGTGATCTCAGCACACTCTCTCGTCAAAAGATGTTTTAAATAGATAATGAAGTCACTAATGTACCGAACATATTTCCCTTTACATTGCAATATGTGGTATTTGGAGAGCTTCTTTTGTTCGTATTATATAACTCGTTCGGAATTGGCCACTTTATGGTCATCCTCCTATTTCGCAGATCCTTTTTACGGTGAAGCAAGGCGTTCATGAAAAATAGCCGCTAAAAAATGCGTCTTCGCAAATTTTAGTGGCTATTTCCTTGTCCAGCTGAACCAACGTCGTCCCATCCTATTTATCAAGTGCCTGATGAACAAATTGCATATCGACGAGTTTTTTATAAGAGTAACCCTTGGTATAAATTCCTGTCTTTTTCACAACTTCAAGTGGTTTAGCGACAGAAGCCGGCGTAATAATGCCATCTTTACTCCATAAATGATCTTTATAAGCCCGGTCCATCGCTGCTTTCAAGCTGGCATCCGGCGTCGTTGGGAATTCTTTTTTCAGAATTTTAAAGGCTTCCGGCTTGTTATCATTGACCAGCCTCAGTCCTTTCAGCATCGCGTTTACAAATTTCTGCGCGGTCCGTGGATCATTTTTAATCGTTGATTCCTTCACGCTGACTACGGAATACGCATAGTCGCCCATACTCGGAAATCCATAAAACGGTTCGCTCCAGACTCCTTTTTTGATGCCGTCATTAATTTGCGGCTCGCCGCCGTTAGCCACCTGATCCTTGCCCTGCTCCACAAGGGAAACAACTGCCGTCGCATCTGCCGGTTCATCCAGTTTCACGTCTTTATTGGGGTTGAGCCCAAGCTTCAGCAGCAAATAACGAGTGAGCAGGTCTGGACTTCCACCATAGCGACCGGCGGCAATGCTCTTGCCCTTGAGAAATTTGGCCAAGTCTGCATCCGTGTGACCAGTATATTTATCTTTCGTGCTCGCTACCAAATAGACATTGGCCCGATTGACCACATTGACGATTGAGGTGATCGGATCTTTACTTTTCCCAGCATTAACGATTTGAACGGAGTCCGGACCGCCGATGACGCCCCAGGCATCGCCGCTGACCACCGCTGTCACGTGGGCGCCGCCTGTTGCTGTAATCACCTTGATGTTCAATCCTTCTTTTTTAAAATAGCCTTTGTCAATCGCTGCGTAGAGTGGTAGATAAGCAATCATGTGCACAGGTTCGGCAATCACCAGATTTTTAACTGTTTTTTTCTTATCGCCATGCGCACTGCATCCGGATAAGACAAGCGCTGCAATTAACAGCAGCGACAAGACCCACTTCATTTTCCTCATGATTCTTAAAACCCCCGATTCAGGATTTTGGCAGGCGTCCGCGCATCAGCAGCCGTTCCAGCCAAAGTGTTCCGATATACATCACAATCGATAAAAAAGACAAAACCACCACACCGACCCAAACCAAATCGATATTCAGCACTTGGCCGGCATACAAAATCATCCGGCCGATACCCTGCCGTGAACTAATAAATTCACCAACAATAGTTCCCGCTAGCGCCAGCGAGATATTTATTTTCAGGGTACTGACCATCCAAGGCACAGATGACGGAACGACAACCTTCAGAAAAATGTGTCGCCGTTTTGCGCCAAGAGAAATCAACATTTTCTCCAGATCCTTATCGACATTCTGCACACCGCTGTAGGCAGCGATGGCAGCGACAATCACCGTCATCAAAAAAGCCAGGATAACCTTTGAGTTAAACCCGATACCAAACATAATCACCAATACGGGAGCAAGTGCGAGCTTGGGTATCGCATTAATCGCGATTATATAGGGCTCCGTAATCCGTGAGTAGAGCGCCGACCACCAGAAGGAAAGTCCGAGTGCCGATCCAACCACTGTCCCCTCGATAAAACCGAGAATGGTGGCGCCCGAAGTGTAAGCCAAGTCTGAAAGCAGCGTTCCATGCACAATGGCCTGCCAGCCGGTCATCACGATTGTGCTCGGCTGACTCCAGTAATAGCTGTCCAGCCAGCCAATGCCTGTGAGTCCTTGCCACAGAACGATAATCAGCAGTCCAAACAGGATTTGACCGCCAATGGCCATCCGCCGCAGTTTTTGATCCTGGCGCGCTTGATCCTCCACAAAAAATTTTCGCTGCTTTTTTTTCACCTTTTCCGTCATCCGCATCATCTCCATTTCCATGACGCTTCTCCCGTTATTGCTTGTGTTCCTCACTGAGCATCAGCAGCAGTTCGCGTTTCAAAGTCAGGAAGCGCTGATCCAGCAGCACTTGCTCACCCCGCGGGCGGGGCAATCCGACATCTATTCTGGCCATAATCTGCCCCGGACGCGGAGTGAAGACATAGATCTCATCTGACAGATAGATGGCTTCCTCAATATCATGGGTCACAAACAACACCGTCTTCTTAAAATCACTCCAGATTTGCAGCAGCCAATTCTGCATGTGCAGCCGCGTCTGCGCATCGAGAGCGCCAAATGGCTCGTCAAAAAGAATCACCGATTTATCATCCAGCAATGTCCGAATCAGACCGGCGCGCTGCCTCATCCCCCCGGAGAGGGCATCCGGATGATCATGTTCAAAACCGCCGAGCCCATATTTTTGCAGCATCGGGAGCGCGCGTTCGCGGGCCTTTCTCTTCGGAACTCCGCGTATCTCCAGCGGAATGATGACGTTATCGATAATCGTACGCCAGGGCAGGAGCAAATCCTTTTGCAGCATATAACCAACATGGCCGGTTTCGCCGGTAATCGGTTCACCGTCGAGCAGAATCTCGCCTTCCGTCGGAGTTGAAAGACCAGCAATGAGATTAAAAAGCGTCGATTTCCCGCATCCGCTCGGTCCGATGATGCTGACGAAACGCCCGCTCGCTACACGCATATTGATCGACCGCATCGCGCACAGCCTTTCCTCATCCCGATTGAAATACTTGCTGCAATTGACAACATGCAGTTCACTCATGAGGCGGTCACTCCTTTTTTCGAATTCCTTATCTCGCAGCCAAACCATCAGATCTTTTTAGGCTCTAAATATGGTATATGCACTGGGCATCCGCCGTGACACATGGTAAGATCGGGTAAACGATTGCATTTACCCGAAGATTTAAAAATTAGCTCACTGAAACTATCAAATTGGGGATGCAGCGGTGCTGACGGAGGTTGAAACAATGGAGGAGACTGTTCTTTCTTTGAAAAATTTATTTATGCGTTACGGTGATCACGAGGTTTTAAAGGGAATTGACCTTCATGTCACCCGTGGACAGATTGTTGGCTATATTGGCCCGAATGGCGCCGGAAAAAGCACGACAGTGCGAATCATACTCGGCCTTCAACCCGGTTATGACGGGGAGGTCTGCCTTTTTGGAGAGGATATCCGCAAAGCTGGAGTCGCTTATAAATCACGGCTCGGTTATGTTCCCGAATCGTCTGAGATGTACGACACGTTAACCGCTCGCGAATATCTTTTGTTTACCGGCAGCTGCTACGGCATGGCCGAGGAACAGGCGGAGCGGAAAGCGGAACGGCTTCTCGGATTATGGGATTTAGCCGAAGCGGCAGATTCCCGCCTCTCCTCTTTTTCAAAAGGCATGCGGCAAAAAGTGTTAATTATTTCCAGCCTGCTGCATAATCCGGACCTGCTTTTTTTCGATGAACCGTTAAGCGGTCTGGATGCAAACAGTGTTCTCGTATTCAAAGAAGTGCTGGCCGATCTGGCAAAAGCGGGCAAAACGATTTTCTACTCCTCGCACATTATGGACGTTGTTGAAAAAATCAGTGATCGGATCATTCTGCTCGCGGACGGTCAAATCGCCGCGGATGGCAGCTTTGAAGAATTGAAAGAACAGAATTCAGAAGGAACACTGGAGCGAATCTTTAACGATCTGACCGGATTCCATCAGCATGGACAAATCGCTGAAGATTTCGTGACGATCGTGGAAGAGGTGTAGGCGATGGAAGAACCCTTTCTGTTAAAATGGCTGGATCCGTTTAAAAAGATCTTTGAACGGTCGGGCATCGATTACCCGATGATGCGGCGGATTTTAAAGGTTAAACTGACAATGGATGCCCGGCGCGCACCGAGCTTCATCCGACAAACCAAACGGGCGCGTGAAGGTAATCCTTTTCTTCGTTCTTTATGGATGTACGGACTCGTTGGCCTGTCACTGATTCCGCTGACTTGGGGCAGCGCCTACCTCTTTGAACTGGGTATTTTTTTCGCCGTCGTCATGTTCATGGTCATGACCTCGATGATCGCGGACTTTTCGGCGGTTCTGCTGGATATCAAAGACAAATCCATCCTCTGGACGAAACCGATCGGCCTGCGAACGCTGAATGCCGCGAAAACCCTGCATCTTTGTTTTTATCTGTTCCTGATCACCGGAACTCTGGCCGCACCTGTTGCGCTTGCCGGGCTGTTCCGCCATGGTCCATTATTTTTTCTGCTGCTGCTGGTGAATCTGATCCTGATGAATCTTCTGATTATCGCAGCTACTACCTTTATTTATTTGTTCATTTTGAAATTTTTCGATGGTGAACGCTTGAAAGATCTGATCAATTATGTACAAATATTTCTTTCCTTTGCTGTTGCCATCGGTTATCAACTCTTGATTCGGACAACCAACCTGTCCGGGTCACAGGTGACGCTTCATTTGGATTGGTGGCAGCTTCTGCTCCCTCCGCTCTGGTTCAGTGCTTCCTTCGGCTGGCTGCTCGGCGGCATCCACACCTTCCGCCTCCTTATTTTCGCACTAACCGGGCTTTTTCTCCCGCTGCTTGGCATTGTACTCTATCATTTGCTCAGTCCCATATTTGCCGCCTATCTGCAAAAGCTATCCAATCAGGCGGAGAATAATCACAGACGACGCGGAAAATGGATGAAGCTGCTCGCGGCTCTCGTTTGCCGAACGCGCGAGGAACGCACCTTTTTTCACTTTGCCTGGCTGTCGATCAAAAATGACCGATCATTCAAGCTCAAAGTCTATCCCTCGATTGGACTGATGATTGTTCTTCCGTTTATTTTTATGATCACCTCGATCCAAGATAATTCTTGGTCACAGATTGCTGCTGGCAAAGGTTTCTTTAATCTCTATTTCAGCCTGCTGCTGATTCCGGCAGGTTGCATCATGTTGAAGTATTCCAGTGCCGCATCCGGTTCGTGGATTTTTGGCGCCGCACCAGTCACGAAAAAAGCACTGATTTTTTCCGGTACATTGAAAGCCTTTCTTCTGCGTCTGTACCTGCCTTGTTATCTCTTGCTTTCAATCGTCTTTCTGGTGCTTTTTCGGTTTAGGATCGGCTGGGATGTCCTCATCGTTTTTCTGACCGGCTGTCTGTACTGCGTGCTTTGTTACCGGATGTTTAATGCGCAGGTTTTGCCTTTTTCAATGCCTTTTACCACTGTTCAGGAAAATTCCAGCATGAAGAACTTATTTATGATGCTGCTTGCCGCGCCGTTTGCCGGTATTCATGTGCTGATAAGTTTCTTACTGCCCGATTATTACTTATTGATCTATGTTCTGCTGCTGCTCGTCATCAATCTAATCCTATGGAGAAGTGCATTCAAGAGCGATGGCCGCATAAGCCCACTTTCTTGAAGCTATGCATGGTATTCTTTGAAGTGGTAAGATTAAAAAATAGGATGATAAGGGGGTTCCACTGTTGAAAGAAGACATCATTAAACGCTTTACCTCGTACGTGAAAGTCAATACTCAGTCCAACGACGATAATCCCGGGTGCCCGTCGACACCCGGGCAGCTGACTCTAGCCAATCAGCTGGTCAATGAGCTCCAAGCCCTCGGCATGTCCGAGGTTACGATCGATGCACACGGCTACGTCATGGCTACCCTGCCTGCCAACATTGACAAGGCCGTGCCGACTGTCGGCTTCATGGCTCATGTCGATACCGCCACTGATTTCACTGGCGAAGGGGTCAATCCGCAGCTAATCGAGAGTTACGACGGCAAGGACATTGTTCTGAATCAGGCAAAAAACATTATACTCAGTCCGGCAACTTTCCCGGAACTGAAAAAATATATTGGCCATACGTTGATAACAACGGATGGAACGACCTTGCTGGGCGCTGACGACAAATCCGGCGTGACTGAAATCATGACGGCCATGGATTATTTGCTCCAACATCCGGAAGTGAAACACGGACGTATCCGCATCGCTTTCACGCCCGACGAGGAAATTGGCCGTGGTCCTCATAAATTCGATGTCCAAGCGTTCGACGCCAAAATCGCTTATACGGTTGACGGTGGCGCGCTCGGTGGACTGGAATATGAGAATTTCAATGCCGCCGAAGCAAAGCTGACCTTTCAAGGCAGCAGCGTTCACCCCGGTTCCGCGAAAGGAAAAATGGTCAACTCGATAAAGATGGCGATTGACTTCCAGAATCAGCTGCCGGCTGAGGAAGCGCCTGAGCTGACTGACGGGTATGAAGGCTTCTACCACCTGCTGAGCTTCGTTGGCGAAACCGAACAGAGCAAGCTCGTCTACATCATTCGTGATTTCGATAAAGAAAAATTTGCCGCCAAGAAGCAATACGTGGAACAATTGACCAAGCAGCTGCAGGAAAAATATGGTCAGGAAAATATCATTCTTGACCTGCATGATCAATATTACAACATGAAGGAAAAAGTCGAAGAACATAAAGAAGTGGTCGATGTCGCGTATCAGGCGATGAAGAATCTCGACATTGAGCCGCAGGTGCTGCCGATTCGCGGCGGAACGGACGGTGCGCAGATCTCATATATGGGCCTGCCGACGCCAAACCTGTTTACTGGCGGCGAAAACTTCCATGGCAAATACGAATACATCTCAGTAAATAATATGGTCAAAGCGACGCAGACCATCGTCGAAATTAGTAGACTCTTCGCTGAACAGCATTAATCAACTTTGAACAAAAACTCCGCCCCAACTTGGGCGGAGTTTTTGTTATGACGTTCAAAATGAATCGGTCTTCTGCACCACGCGCTTAAACAATTTTCCCACGTTTGCCGAGCGTTCGTTTTACCGAACGAATATCGCGCACATTATATTTTGCCATGAAATAATAGCAGAGTGCCGACGGAATCAGCGGCAACTGCAAGAGACTCATCGTTAGAATATAATCTAACGGTCCATGGTGATAGAGCGAGATGATCGCCAGAATTGCGCTCATTCCCAGATTACCGACCGTCCGCCCAAGGCTATTCGATAAATTGGCGATGCTGAACACCGCCCCGCGATGCTCCGGAAGATTGACGTCCGTAATCAGCGCCAGCCAGTTCGGTGTATTGGCGGATTGAGCGGCAGAAGCAAATAGTGAAATCACGAATAGGGTTAGAATCCAAGGGTTGGTGAAGAGTTGTGAAATCAAACTGACAAAAAGCAGGACAGAATTTGTTGTATGCGGCAAATTCAGGTTATCAATCGGGAAAACAAATAATAGGATGTACAAAGGCATCGTTATTAGGACAAAGGCAGCCGTCAGCAATGCACGCGCCTTATAGCTGCGTTTTTGCAGCACGTCGCCAAGATGACCGAAAAAGGATGAAAGCATCCCTCCGACTTGAAAAATACCGCATAGGAAAGCTGCGACGATGGTGGCAATTTTCGGTCCATAGCCCATTTGCAGATTCTCGATTTTAGAAATGTACAAGGTCGGCAACCAAATCAGACTTCCCGTGGCGATGTTCATGAACAAGCCCTGAAGAAAGAGCAACAGATTGCTTCGCTTGCCGATCATCAGCCGTACCTGATCCATCGTGAGCCGGTAGCTATATTCCTGGCCACCGGCAATCAGATCCCGCAGTTCCGGATCCGCGCTGCCGAATTTCGGTTCGTCTACAAAAAAGTAGAAAAAAATTAACAAAAGTCCAATACCACTCAAGATTTCAAAGGGAAAGCGCCAATTTGATAGGGTGGAAACAATCGAAGCTATCAAATAGCCGACAATACCGCCGAAGCCCTGAGACATGCCCCAGAGACTCATCACAACGCCGCGGGAGTGGTAGGGTACGTAATCGGTTAGCGCACTGAAGCCGATGGAAGAGATGCAGCCCAAACCAATCCCTGTAATAATTTGATAGACCATCAGATCGATGTAGCTCTGACTCAGCGAGGTCAGAAACACACCAATTACCCAGATAACCGTCCCAAAAATAATCAGTCGTTTGCGATTGTATTTTCCGGACAGATAGCCCCAGAAAAGCGACGAAAAAGCAGTCGCTAAAATATTAACAGCGGAAATCACGCCCATTGATGAGATGGCAACGCCCATATCATGGGAAATACTAGAAAAAAGTGGTGGAAACAAGCCAATGACAATATTATCAAAGGCTGCCAAGCTCACATAGACAGAGATTGCGTATATCGTTCTAAATTTCTGATGTGGCATTGAAGCGAACTCCCTTAAGAAAGTTATTGCGCCAGCAATGGCTTTCTGATACGATTATTCAATAACTTTTCAAAAAAAATTGTTTCTTGTCCCAGTTTATCATACAATGTAACTTAGACAGAAGAGACTGCTTATCTAGCGAGTCAGTCCAATTGTTAGAGAAAGGATATCTTCGATGATTAAAAACATACTCATCATATCGTCAAATTACACTGGCCATGGCCACAAAAGCATTACCGAATCTTTGAGTGAGAAATTCGACATTGTTCCTGACGTGAAAATCCACGTTGTCGATGGCTTCTCCCTTGGCGGAAGCACATTGCTTAAAGTGGGCAAAATGTACGGACCGATCACTAGAAATTCGGAGCATCTGTGGAAAGTCATCTGGGACTATACATCGGTCAAGGTGCCTTTTGTCAACCATTTGATTGAGATGAAAATTCGAACACGATTTCTTGCTCTGCTTGATAAAGTTAAGCCTGATCTCATTCTAACCGTTCATCCGAATTTTAATGGCTCTGTGTTAAATATTCTCGAAAAAAACGACATTCATATCCCATTTGTGACTTTGATTGCCGATTTAATCAGTATCACACCCTTCTGGGCGGATGCTCGAGCCGATTATGTGATCAGCCCGACCGATGAAGCGAAAGCTAAATGCATCGAGTTTGGTGTTCCAGCCGATAAGATTAAGGTCTTTGGCTTCCCGGTCCGCTCGCGTTTCTACAATCATCCATCTCGTGATGCCGACCATTATTCACCGAACAAACCGCTGAGCTGCTTAATTATGAGCGGAGGTGAAGGCGTTGGCAATATGGGCAAAATGGCCAAGACCCTGATTAACAATTTCGGCTTCAATATCACTATTGTAGCCGGAAGAAATGAGAAATTACAAGCGCATCTGCAAAAATCGCTGGGCAAAAAGTATGGGAACAAGGTCAAGGTCTATGGCTTCACCAGGAATATTCAGGATCTGATTGCTGCATCAGATATTGCTTTTATCCGCAGCAGTCCAAATGTGATGATGGAAGCCGTCTCATGCAATACGCCAATCGTGATTACAGGTGCGCTTCCCGGTCAGGAGGCAGGCAACCCGTTGTTCGCGGAAAAATACCATCTGGCGATTACCTGTGACTCGATGGGTGATCTCGTGCCGACGATCAATGAATTGCTCGATAATAATGTGGCCATGCTCAAAGAGATTAAGAAATCACAGAAAGAATATGTCGATCCACAGATACCGGAGAATATTGTCAACTTTATCCTCAGTGTTCCGGAAAACGAATTGCAAACAGCCGGCATCGCTCATGAACCAGACTTATCTTCATTGAATAAAATAAAATTTGAATCCTAAAATAATTTTTTAAGAAACACCGATCCTCTTTTGAGGATCGGTGTTTTTGTTCTCTCGTTTCGCTGCCTTTTTCTCGTGATTCCTTTTCCGCCCGTCATTCTTCTCAGACAGGCCTACCATTGGCTGTCTGCCACTGGCGCTAGCCCAGAAGAAAGAATGCCTCAAGCAATGTCAGCGAGCACATCTGGCAGCTGAGTGCCCGCTGAATGTATTCTGTGACTAACCCACCGTTTGAAAAACCCTCAGCAGGGGATTGATTAAATAGCCTAATCCTAAATCGAAGCTCCCTGTCTGAGGATTCCTCGTCACAGGGAGCTTTCTCACATGAATGAATCAGGCTTTTGCATGTGTCCGTTCTTTTTTTATCTGCTTGCTGCGTAATTGACCGCAAGCGGCGTCAATATCGGTGCCAAATTCCTTACGAATCACAGCATTAATGCCGCGCCTTTTCAGAGTTTCGTAGAACGCGACCACAGCCTCTTTACCGCTGCGCTGATATTCCGAATGCTCTTCCACAGGATTATAAGGAATAAGATTAATATAGGCCAAATGCCGTTTGTTTTCCAATAATTTGGCTAACTGCAACGCCTCTTCCGGGTGATCATTGATACCCTTCAACAGAATATATTCGAACGTAATCCGCCGATTCGTTTTCTTCAAATAATAATCGACCGCATCCATCAATTCTTCAATCGGATAGGCGCGATTAATTTTCATAATCTGGCTGCGCAGTTCATTATTCGGCGCATGCAGCGAGATCGCCAGATTCACTTGCCAGTCGATATCGGCAAACTCATAGATCTTTGGTACGATCCCGCTGGTCGAAACCGTGATATGACGAGCCCCGATGGATAGGCCCTTTTGATCATTAATAATATAAAGGAAATTGACCACCTGTTCAAAATTGTCAAAGGGCTCGCCGATACCCATTACTACGATATGGCCGATTCGTTCACCCTTCTCCTGACTGTCGAGATCCTTCTGAATCATCATCAACTGTTCGACCATTTCACCGCTGGTCAAATCGCGATTCTTGCGCAGAAGACCGCTGGCACAGAAGCTGCAACCGATATTGCAGCCGACCTGAGACGTTACGCAAACGGATAATCCGTATTCATGCGGCATGAGCACCGTTTCAATCAAATTGCCATCCGCCAATTGAAAGAGATATTTCGTTGTCCCGTCCTTCGCTTGCTGGTGAACCTGCTCGATGAGTGTCCCCATACTGAAGTTCTCTTTTAAAAGTCCAATCCCCTTTTGCGGGAGGTTTGTCATTTCATCAAATGTCCCCACGCGCTTCACGTAAATCCAGTCCCAGATTTGTGCAGCGCGAAATTTCTTCTCACCATGTTCCAAAATCCATGTGGTCAGCTCTTTGAGCGTGAGCCCATAGATGGATGGTTTCGTCATTAGCTTACCTCTTTCATTTCGATGTGCTTCTATCATACCCAGTTCTCGTCTGTTCTGCAAGAAGCCGTCAATCATTCTTACCCTGCTGTTTTTTTCTCTGCAGTCTCCGTTTTCTTGGTTCATGTTTATAAGAGACCCCCAAGACGTCAATCAGAAAAACAAACACGGGAATACCGACGATCAAGCCCCATATTCCAAAAAAATGTTCCGAAAAAATCAAGACAACGAAGGTATAAAAGACAGGCAGCTCCGTCTTAGCCGACATCAATTTCGGATTGAGCACATAAGCCTCGACGATATGAACACCAAGAATCGTCAGTACCATATAAATAATATCCTGAATTCCACCAATGGTATAACCAATGATGCAAAGCGGAATCAGTGAAATAATTACCCCTGCTACGGGAATCAGGCTCAGCACGAAGATCATCATAATTAAACTGAATAGCTGCGGGAAATGCAGAATCGACAGCACAATTGCCGTTAGAATCGTATTAACGATCGCAATCATGAACTGTGCTTCCAGCACTTTACCGAATGTTTCAGCAAAACGGGAAGCGAAGAAAGCAACTTCATTATAAAGAAAACCGATTTTACTGTTTTTAAATCCCTTCGTGAACTCGATCAGCCTTTCTTTTTCTAGTGAGAAAAACAAACTGAGCAAGAGGGCAAGAAAAAGATCGATTGCAAAAGAACCAAAAGACGAGAAAGAATCAATCAGGAATTTGACTCCAGATTTCAGATAGCTGTCGACATTATACTTCTTCACCTGATCCAGGATTGCATTCATCAATACTGAGCCATGAAAGCTTTTCATGGACTTCATGACTGAATCAAACAGCTGAACCGTCTGATCAGCAATAATCGGCAAGTATATCGTAATCATCACATAGATAACAATGCCGATCAGACAATACAGAATAACAACAACCAACCGTCTCGGAACCCGAATTCTCCGATGGAGAAAGGTCTCCAGGCGATCAATCAGAAAGGAAAAGATAAATGTAAGCAGCAGCAAATCGATCATGCTGCGCAATAAATACAGGATGAAAATCAGCAACGCGAAAATCAGTACACGTCTCACTGACTGCCGTCTCAAATAGTCAAGAAGTACACTCATCGATTCTGTTCCCCATTCCCTTTTTTCAGTTTCACAGTCCTAATTTTTTTCTAGCTCATAGGAGCAGGTCTTTATTTTTATTTTAGAGGTTTTCAAGACCATATGCAAAGGTATTCGGTAGTCTCTTGCAAAATATGCCGAAATTGAGCAAAGCTGCGGGCACTTGATTCTGCCTGCAGCTTTGATTTCACCCATTTATTAAAATATTACTTCTGTGAACCCTTATTCGATTGCTGGAAGATCTGATGGTTGCCAAAGCCGATGGTTAGCTTTCCATTTGCAAGAGTCAGGCCTTCACTTTCCTGCGCTGACCCTCCCGAAGGAATCGAAAAATAGAAACGGTCCTGTACATTGTAGCTATTATCCAGCACACTCATATAATTATTGGCTAGGAAATAAAGTTTATTATTGGACGAGTCATATTGCATCCCCTGAACAACACCCATATCTTTCACTTTATGCTTTGCCGGATCGGTGTAGCTGCCGCCTATCGTATACTCGCTGAACGCGTCACTGCTACCCGCTTCAGTTAACAGAATCAATGTGTCATGATCCTTCACCGTCATCATTGAGACATAGGGCATACCCTTGATTGTATCCGAAGTCACCTGCATACTACTCGGATCAATGGTATAAAGCACCGGATCGGGCCCTGCACTACTGACTTCATATAATTTTCCAGTATATGGGCTGTAGCTCAGTGCGCAGGCATGTCCAAATGCTCCATAGACCGCATGATCATTATCCGCTCTATATTGGCCATTCCCGCTATTTACATAAGGAACAATTTTACCATTTCCATTGCCCGTGTCATAGCCAACGTAATATTTTCCATTATCCGAATCATAGGCCAGCCCTTGCTCATTTCCGCCCTCTGCAGTGAACAATGAACTGAACTCATTCGTCCGGTCAGGCAGTTGATTAAGGTCAGCTGTTTTTACCCAGCCCAGATCAATATCATTGCCGTCTGTATCATACCAATCATTATACTTAATAAAAGAATAGCCATTATTAGCCTGTTCAACCACCTCCAGCATATGATTGCTGTAGGCACCGAGGCTACCGATTGGAGCGTTCAGGTCAGGAGAACTTCCATCGGCTGAGCCATTAAAAATATCATCTGTAAACATCGAGAACACATGATCGGGCGCCGTAGTCACCGGTTTACTCAAATGAATGGCATTGCTGCGTACCCAACCGATCGAACGTCCATCATGCTGAGAAATATTATACATTTCTTCGTTCCCAACTTGTCTTTCCTGACTGACAGTCACCCCTGAGTCATTCGTATATTGGTTCAAATAACCCTGAAAATGGATGGAACCGTCAAACACAGGGGCTTCGCTATCTGTAACGTTCGCCTGATAGCTGACATTAAGCGCCGTTTGCTGTTCATCCGTCGCATTCTCAACAGTTAGATCACTGAGGCGGACCCAGCCCAAGCTTGTTCCCGCTGTATATTTACGGATATGGGCCCATTGGCCGTCGTCTGATAGCGCGTCTATTTTCAATTTGAGCTGAGCGTAAGGTGTCAAATCAGCTATGGCCTTACCATTCGGTGCGTTATAGAGACCGCCGGATACAGTCCGAACTCGGGCAAAAGACAAGTTCGGTGAGACAGGCTGCATGATATCCTTATGGATCCAGCCGAGAATTTTGCCATTAGAGGCAATCTGAACCCAGACAGTACTGCCGACCTTCGATTCCTGTTTAATCGACAGCGGGACATTCACGTAATCCCCAACACTGCCTATCTGCGCGGCTCCATCAAGTCCATAAGGCTGGTTCCAGATCCCATGATGGCCTCCGTCCGAAACATAGCCAGTCGCTCCTGAAGGAATTACATTATTGTAGTAGAGCGTTTGATAGGTTCTTACCCCAGCAAAATTGGATGCATAAACATAGCCGCTGTGCTTTTTGTAATGAATCCAGAACATTTTATCAGATTGCCGACTTGTCGTGGTCAATTTAGTATTCGCTGGTATCAATCCTGCATATCTGGATGTATGCGTATAATTCTTATAGATATGGGCGCGTTTTTTCAAATATAAGGTAACCACTCTTTTACCTGCTGACAGATTTTTCTTATATACATAGCCAGAGCGTCCATTATAATTGACGCGATACATCGTACTGGAGAGATCACTACTTGTTGTCAGTCTGCTATTAATCGCCAGGGTCCGCAGCCGCTGCTTTGAACGGTCATTCGTTGAATAAAGATAAGCCGCGGAATAGACATACCGCGTGACGGTCATTGGGTGATTCGACAGATTGGCGCGGGAGATATAGCCTGTCACACCTTTATAGACGACTCGATAACGTTTACTTGAACTTTTGCTCGAGGTCGTCAGCTTCGCATTGACTGGCACAGAACCGACCCGGCTACCTCCTTTGGATGCCTTGTAGAGGGATGATGACCGATGCACATAATAAGTATGTACGGATTTCGCATCAACCGGAAAATAAGAAAATAAACTGGTGATTAACAGAACTATTGCCGCCATCGCGAGCAGCTTAAAAGATAAATTAACCTTATGTATCACTTTCGATGGATACTCCTTCCCATTGATGCTGGTGCGAGCCGGAAATCTCGATCATTGTGGAATTTTGTCTTTGAGGAAAATAGGCGGCATCAAAAACATCTCTATATTTGTTCTTAGTATACCGTCAGCAATGGATAAGAACAATGCGATCACCGGTTTTCTATCTGATCTTTTAAACTGCAAAGTTCGACAAGAAACGACAAAAGAGCTCCCCCCAACAAACGAGGAAGCTCTTTTAAACTATTGATTGAACCGAGGCAGATCAGGGTTCTATTAATTACCAGAGTTGCCCGTCTGTCCATAGATCGTGTTATTTCCAAAACCAACGAAAAGATTTCCATTATTATCAATTGACAAGCCTTCACTCTCCGAAGGATCACCTTTTGGAATTGTAAAATAGAATCTGTCCGTTATAGAAACCAGCCCTTGGTTCGCCATCTTCTTCTCATCTAAAACAGTGATGTAGTCATTAGCCAGAAAATAAAGCTTATCATTATCATATTGCAGCCCTTGAACGACACCCATTTTTGCAGTCGAGATCGGTCCGGTTAGTGTCCTACTGTCAATATTGTAGTAATAAAAAGAATCATCGCCTCTGGACTCAGTAAGTAGAATCAGTGTATTCGCGTCTTTTGCCGTCATCATCGCTACATAGTTAGGGAAATTAGTCAATGTAGTTGTGGTTGGTTCCTCACTCAAATCACTCGCATTAAATATTCTAAGAACAGGATGATCACCGGCACTGCTGATCTCATATAACTTGCCGCCATAATAACTCAACGCACAGGCATGACCTAATGGAAGCGTTGGTGTCTCTTTTGTTGACCCATCGCTGTAATAGGCTACAATTTTCCCATTCCCGTTTCCTTGATCATACCCGACATAAAAGATACCATCTTTTGCATCGTAAGCAAGTCCCTGTTGGTTTCCAGATTGCGTGTTTAACTTCAATTTGAATGTATCTGTTCCTTCATTCAACCCTTCCAAAGTACTGTTTGGAACCCAACCAATATCAATATCCTTGTCCTGCTGACCATACCAATCATTATATTTAATAAACGACCAGTCATTCGAGGTTTTGATCACTTCAATCATTCGATTGCTGTAATCAGCCAGCGTCATATGATCGACTTGATTCGATTGATCCGGAGAATCTCCACCTGCCTGTCCATTACGGATGGGTGTGGATTCTGATCCGTCTTTAACCCTTTTATACGCTTGTGTTGGATTATTCACATTGATTGCGTTGCTGCGGACCCAACCGATGACATGATGATTAAAGGAGATCCGGTACATTTCTTCATTTTCCACTTGTCTTTCTTTACCGATCTGAATTGAACGACCGCTCGCATTAAACTCTCCGCTATAGCCCACGAAGTGCGCTTGATCATCAAAAATCGGTGCATTGCTGCTCGCAATCGAAACATTATTATAATCAACGTTCAATGTTGTTGAAGAGTTGACGTCCTGTATGCTCAAATCGGCTGCGTGAACCCAACCAAGGCTGGTTCCGGCTGTATATTTCTTTACATGGACCCACTGACCATTGTCAGCAATCATATCAATTTTTAATTTCAAATTAGCGTAGATGTTCAAACTACTTATAATCCCACCTGAAGGGGATTGATTCAAAGTACCTTGCGTGTTGCTGACGTTTGCCACTGCCAGATGCGGGATACTTCCGTCAGCAGCAGCATCTGACGTAATCTGGACGATGCTTTTATGAATCCATCCCAAAGTGTTGCCGTCAACCGCCACCTGATACCAGACGGTACTGCCCACTTTGGACTCCGCCAGAACAGTTAATGGCACGCGTTCATAGTCAACGATATTGCCAACAGATTTTGCTCCATCGATCCCATAGGGTTGATCCCAGATCCCGTGATTGCCGCCAGATGATACAACCCCGTAGGTATTCGCTGAAACAGGATTATTGTAAGCATAATTTAATTTTTCATTGCCCAAGTTAACCGCATAGACATAGACTCCTCGTCCATTGTAGTTCACCCAGAACAGCTTATTCGACTGCGGGCTTGTGGTGGTCAGTACCGTATTGACGGGAATGGTGCCGCTATAACGCGACGTGCGGCTATAATTTTTATAAAGCCGCGAAGCCTTAACCACAAATTTTGTTACTGGCGTCTTGCTGGTCGACAAATTGACCTTATAGACGTAACCTCTTTTACCCTTGTAATTCACATGATACATGGTGCTGTTCAGGTTGCTATCTGTCGTCAGGCTCTTATTTACATAAATTTTCTGAAGATGCCCTTTCGATTTATCTCTACTGTAGTAAAGATAAGAATTCTTGTGAATATAGCGGGTCACAGTTGTTCGGCGTGACCATAGGTTCGAGCGATAAACATAGCCAGTCTGGCCATTATAAGTCACTTTGTAGCGCTTGCTGGTACTCTTGCTCGATGTCGACAGCTTAGCATTCACCGGTACGTACCGGCTGAAGCTCCCCGAGGTAGAAGAACTGTAAAGCTTAGATGTCCGGTGCACATAATATGTATGCGTTGATTTGGCCTCGACCGGAAAATAGGAAAATAAGCCTGCGATAAGCAAAAATACCGCCAATGAAGAAATAAGTTTAAAAGGTGGATAAAGCAAATGCTTCAATTTAAATAAATGCTCCTTTCTGTCAGATGCAGATATGAACCGGATCACATCAGAATGTGGAAAAATTCGTAACCGAGGAAAAACGATATCAAAATTTTACATCTTTATAATTTACTTTTAAGTATACCGTCATCCCAGAGTCAGAACAATAGTATCAAGGCTTTCTTCCTGATATTCCGATCGCAAATATCGACAAAAATCGACAAAAAAGACTATCCATCGAAACTGGACAGTCCTTTTCGTTTTTGCTGTAAAATCAATTCATCTGAGCCAAAGCACCCATCGGATCCCATGGCTGCAATTGAATCGGTTCCTGATCAAAAGCAGCTTTCAATTCATCTGATAGATATTTTTTATTAATAACGACTTGATAGGTAAATTCATCCATCCATTCATCGCTCATAACGAAATAACCCTTCGTGCCAACTTTTTCTCCCCAGCTGTTTTCCACTTTCCAGCGGTTCGATTTGCCATCCACGAGGTTAACCCCAGATAGAACCATGGCATGTGTCAGACAGCTATCCTGGTAATCCAAGCGCTGCGCCTTTGTCAGGCCAAATTTTGTACTGAATGCTGTGTCATAATCGTATAGGGCTTTATCCATAACTCCAAAATCCTTGTCGGAGTATTGCGTAACGTCACAACCAAACCAAACCGTTTCGTTTTCTTTAATTTGGTGGATTGCTAGACTTTTGAGGGTTTCAATATCCACATTCAAATATTTAATCGGGCGTCCGCCGACGACCGTTCCCAAATATTGCACCGTATATGTCTTATTAAACGGTTTATCCTTTGTCGGTGCATTAATGAGACTTACGTAATCATCAAGATTCATTCCGACATACTTCTTATAAAAGTCCTGAGGGGTGATTCCCGTTTCTCTATGAAATTCCTTTTTTTCGGCATCCCGATATTCGAAATCAAATTTTTTCGGCGGTTCACCCAGTGAGAAGACAAGCATCCGATAGAAATTCTCGAGCATTTTTTCCTTTTCAGCTTCCAAATCCGCTGTACTCTGACCTTTTTCATGAAGCGCGCGGAGCACACCCGCATCCTCACGCAATTTCGCATTAAGCAGACTATTTAATTCTAACGTATGGTTGCTTTGATAGGTTTCAGGCATGACTTGCTTCGGAACCGCGCCATATTTTTCGATAAGAGCGACCAGCATATCCCATTGGCCGCCGTCCTGCTGCGGTGTCGTCAGCAGCCAGGAGACGAGGCGTCCATCCAGCGGTTCATCGACAGTTTTAATGATACTTTCGAAAAAATAATTGGCTTTCTCGAATTTATCCCAAAACAACGTATAGTTTTGAGAAAGCTCAAAATCTTTTAGGTTAAAAGCCGCATTCATCTTATGACGAAATGTATTTAATGCGGCGAACATCCAGCATCTGCCGCTCTGCTTCTGATCGGCGACCTTCCCAGTATCGATTTCTTCAGAGAAGACCGGATTCATCGCTACATGAGAATCCCCATTTATCGTTGCTTGCCGAATACCATTTTTCATCATCGCGTCTTTGATGACTTTATTTTTCGGCTCTGTCTGAATCTTATCGGAATATTTCTCGATCATTGCTGCTGATATTTCTTTGGTCAATTCCGTTTCCTCCTCGATTAAAAAATACATCATTCATTATATTCTTCTCATAGAAGCTTAGCAAAACATAGTTAACTAACATGACATAGAAACTTTTCATTATCTATCATTCATTTAGCGGTATCACACTAAAAGGATAGACAAAAGCTAGGTTGACGCTCTATTACCAGAGACCGTCTGAAGCGATCAGCCATTCTCGACTCTCGGTCACATTGACTTGGAGAGCTCCGTAACTTTTCTTGCCACGCGCTTCTGCAGGCTGTCCATTTTTCTGACCGCGCTTAAGAACATTCGTTCAGCATCCTCCACTGTAATTTTTCTGAAATGCAGGCGACTGCCCGGCGATAATTGTCCGAGAAGAGGAAGATCGACCGTTGCCACCTGAGCTATCCGCGGATATCCACCAGTCGATTGATGGTCGGCCATCAGAATAATCGGCTGGCCGCTGGGCGGTACCTGAATCGAACCCTGAGTCACTGCCTCAGAAAAGAGGCTGAGCGGTTGATCCAACTCGATTTTCTTCCCTATAAGCCGATAACCCATCCGATCAGAAGAGGGCGTTGTCTGATATTCGGAATGAAGAAAAGCCTGTCTTCCCGACTTTTTAAAAAGCGGCCAATGCTGATCGGGCATGACTCGGATAGTCTGAGTACCGCGCCGAATTCGCTGATTTGCGAAATACCAGGGAAGAATATGTTTCTCGGTGTTCAGACGGGCGATGACTCGCTTCTGGACGGGCGACAATCGGCCGGCTTCGATTCTATCCCCTTCTTGAAGACTGCGGCCATGAAATCCGCCGACTTGGGCTCGGACATCCGTCGAACGGCTGCCAAACCAGCTAGGCACGTCGATTCCGCCAGCAAGCGCCAGATAACCCCTACAGCCGTTAACCAAGCCGCCGATTGTCAGAATCTGTCCTCTTCTGCCGACAATCGGCCGGCCGCTCCCAATCGGGCGGTCATCTAGTTTGGGACTACTTTCAGCACCCGTCAAAGCAAATAATGTGTCCTCCTCAAACTGAAGGCTTGGGCCCACAAAAGAAAACTCAATCACTGCGTCATCGGACGGATTGGCAACGAGCCAATTGGCCAATTTTGCTGCCGGCGCATCCATCACCCCGCCAACAATTATCCCGTAGCGCTGATAGCCGAAACGACCGAGATCCTGAACCGCTGAGATAAATCCTTTTTTCAGCACAGTCACGCTCATCAGGAGTGCTCCTTAATCTGTTGGAATTGTTCAGCTGAAATGGGAGCAAAACGGACAAGATCCCCGGCCATGAGCAAGGTTGGTGGGTTCGCGTCGGGAAGGAATAAATCGATGGGCGTTCGGCCAATGAGCCGCCAGCCGCCGGGTGAATCCAGTGGATAGGCACCGGTCTGACTGCCCGCAATACCAACAGAGCCGGCAGCGATCTTGAGACGCGGCGAATCCCGTCTAGGCGTTGCAAGCGATTCGGGCAGACCACCAAGGAAGGGGAAACCGGGCGCAAAGCCAAGCATATAAACGAGATAGGAGGGAGCTGAATGCCGCCTGATCACTTCCTCTTTCGTCAGCCGATGATAGGAGGCGACGTAGTCCAGATCCGGTCCGAATTCTCCGCCATAGCAGACCGGTATAGAAACCGTCCGCCGCTTGTTCTCTACATGGGCAACCGGTAATTTATCTAATTGCATGTATAGATTATTTAGATAGTGTTTTACTGCGGCCTGTGCACTCTTTTCCTGAGGTGCGGCGGCTAAAACATTCACCGGGTTGTAGTAAAAAGCAATATTTGTATATGCCGGAACATACTCGATGAATCCAGAGAAAAGCCTTTTATCAAATAGGCGGAGAAATTGATTCATTTGCCGCTGAATTGAGGGGTCAATTTTGCTGCCGAAGATCATTCGGACAGCCTGTTCGCCAAACGGAACGATTTGCAAGGACGCTCCCTCCCGACGCTCGATATTATTAATTCCAAGATTTAATTTCAATTTCACGAGTCTGACATTCTTTACGGATCCGTTCAACAAAAGCGAGCGCCGCACGTCCATCGCCGTGGACGCAGATCGTTTCAGCCTGAATGGGCAGAATATCGCCGTTTACTGCCGTGACGCTGCCTTTAAGTATCATCTGCAGCACTTGCTTAATGGCTTGATCAGTATCTGTAATCAGAGCATTCTGCTGCGAACGCGGCGTCAGTGAACCGTCCGGCTGATAGGTTCTGTCTGCATAGACTTCATGAATCACATGGAGTCCGGAGCGTTCCCCTGCTTCGGCCAACCGGGATCCAGCCATGGCAAACAGAAGCAGCCGCGGGTTCACGTCAGTAATCGCCCGTACGACCGCTTCCGCATCACCTGAATCATCTGATGCCATATGGTAGAGCGCGCCATGCGGTTTAACATGGTGCAATGATCCTTTCTGGGCAGCGGTTACTGCCTGCAGGGCACCAATCTGATAAACGACCATATCATAGATGTCTTCCGGAGTGACCTCCATTTTTCTTCGCCCGAATCCCTGCAGATCCGGGAGTCCCGGATGCGCACCAATAGCCGTATCATTTTCGAGCGCAAGAGCTACGGTTCGCGCCATGACTGAGAAGTCGCCCGCATGGAATCCGCAAGCCACATTTGCAGAGGAAATCAACGGCAGAATATCCAGATCATTGCCAATACTGTAGCGACCGAAGCTTTCCCCTAAATCACAGTTCAGATCAATTTGTGCCATCGATCATTCTTCCCTTCCTCACGATTGAATCGGTCAAAAAATCATTGAGAAATTCTTTATGATGGTTTGGACCCCGGCATAAGCCATAAAGAGAACAATAATCCAGCCAAAAACACTTAGCCAGATCGGGTGTCTGTAGACGCCCCCCATTATCTTTTTTCGCAGAGAAGCGACGAGCAGGATCGCCAGAGCAATGGGTAAAATAAGGCCATTGACTGCGCCGACTACAACAAGTACCTTCGCCGGATTGCCAACAAAGTAGAAGACGGCTGTCGAGAATACAATAAAAAGGATCACCAGATACGGGCGAATTTTATTATAGAAAGTATGGTCGCCGCCTTCATTTTTAGAATAATCCAGAAACGATACGGAAGTAAAGGTCGAACCAAGCGTCGAGGTCATTCCAGCTGCCAGCAAAATTAAGCCAAAGAATTTATAGCCAAAATTTCCGGCGGCAAACTGAAAAATACTCGCAGCCGGATTGAGCGGATCCAAATGATGACCCGCCGTGACCACGGCAAGACCGGCCAGGAAAAGCAGGATGCGGATTACCGAGGCTACTCCGATACCCGTCAATGCGCCGCCATTGATGTAAGGGATACTCTTCTTTCCCTTCAGACCGCCTTCAAGCAAACGATGGCCGCCTGAAAAAGAGATATAACCGCCGACGGTTCCACCGACAATTGTCACAATCGAATAAAAGTCAATATGTGTGGGCAAAAAAGTATGATAGACCGCCTGACCAACCGGAGGAGCAGATACTGCAACAATGAAAATAATTAAAAGCACCTTAACCGCGGCAAGCACCTGAACCGTTCGATCCATGACAAGCAGCGCGTTGCGGACAAGAAAGATAATCAGGGCAATGGCCCCGCCAATCAATGCGCCATTTTCAGGGGAGATGCCGAACAGAACATTGAAACCAAGTCCGACTCCGCCGATATTTCCGATATTGAAGGTCAGCCCGCCAATGACAATTAATACGGTCAAAAGATAGCCAAGACCCGGCAGCAATTCATTAGCAATTGTTTGAGCTTTCTTGCCTGAAACCACGATGATTCGCCAGATATTCAATTGGACGCCGATATCTACAAGAATACAGATGAGAATGGCGAACCCGAAATCAGCACCCATCTGTGATGTAAAAGTCGCCGTCTGAGTCAAAAATCCTGGCCCGACAGCAGACATCGCCATCAAGAAAGCGGCACCCATCGTCACATTCAAGGCTGTTCTTTTTTTACCATCCATCGCTCTTCACCTCTTCTGGATATGATGTAAAGCAACATACAGCGATTATAGAGCAGTAAAATTTATTTTAAAATACTCCAAATTAACTAAAATTTCACTTGCTAGGCTCAAAGTCGCTTTAAAACCAGCAGAATGATTCAGAAAAGCCGCAATGACTTTCGCGTCTCTGCGGCTTCATTTGTTATTTAATTTCATACCTGTTTCAAAATTTTGCTCAGGAACTGCTGAGTACGTTCATGCTGCGGATGCTGGAAAAGCTGCGCGGGAGGCCCTTTTTCAAGAATAATCCCCTGATCCATGAACAGCACTTCATCAGCCACCTCCGAGGCAAATTTCAATTCGTGAGTGACAACCACCATCGTCCATCCTTCACTAGCCAGATCCTTCATCACTTTCAGCACATCGGCGACAAGTTCAGGATCGAGCGCTGAAGTCGGTTCATCAAACAGCAGGAGCTTCGGCTGCAGGGCAACGGCGCGGGCAATGCCGACCCGCTGCTGTTGACCCCCGGACAATTGGTGTGGATACTTGTTCAGGTGTTCGGAAAGACCGACTTTCACCAGAATCTGCCTAGCTCGTGCGTCCGCTCTCTCCCGGGGCATTTTTTGCACAATTAGGAGACCCTCCAGCACATTTTCCAGAACCGTGCGGTGGGGAAAGAGATTGTAACCCTGAAACACCATTGCCGACTGGCGGCGCAGTGATTGAATTTTCTTTTTTGCAGGCTGCTGCCCAAAATCAATCTTTTGATCGGCAATCTGTAAGGAGCCTTTTTCCGGAATCTCAAGCAGATTAAGACTTCTGAGAATCGTCGTCTTTCCTGATCCCGACGGGCCGATAATTACCAGAACCTTGCCCGCGTCCAGCGAAAGATCGATCCCTTTCAATATTTCAGTGCCTGAGAACGATTTGTGTATGTCTTTGGCCGAAAGTAGCATTCCGTTTCACTCCCTTCACGCGTGAGGTGCCGTATAACGATCCAGCCTATTTTCAAGCCAACTCTGCAAGAGCGACAGGAAAAAGCAGAAAATCCAATAGATGAATGCCGCCTCGGAATAGAGCAAAAGGAAATCATAACTGGTCGCCGTAATTTCCTGCGCGCGCCGAAAAAGCTCCGTTACTGTAATCGTCGAGGCAAGAGAGGTGTCTTTAACTAAACTGATAAAAGTATTGGACAGCGGCGGTACTGAGACCCGCGCCGCCTGCGGCAGAATAATCCGGCGCAGGACTTGCGCGTCTGTCATGCCGATCGTATAGCCGGCTTCCCATTGACCCTGGGGCACCGAAAGAAGCGAAGCTCTAATAATTTCAGCCGCATAGCCACCAACATTCAGTGACAGCGCTACGATGGCTCCTAGAAACGGGCTGACTTCAAGCCCCAGATCTGGCAACCCAAAGAAAATAATGGCCAATTGAACAAGAAGCGGCGTTCCGCGGATAATTGAAATGTAGACTCGAGCAATCCACTGCAGCAGTCCAACTCTCGACAAGCGAAAAAGAGCCATCACCAATGCGATGATTAATCCAAGAATAAATGAGATAATGGTCAGCGGAATCGTGTATTCCAGCCCGCCCTGCAGAATCGGCCAGAATGAACGTCCGGCAAGTCCCCAGTCAACCATGATCATCCCCAGCGCAAAATCAGACATTTATTTACTGATATCCTTTCCAAAATATTTTTCAGAAATGCGTTTCAGTGTTCCATCCTTTTTCATGGCTGTAAGTTCTTTTGTGAACGGTTTGGCAAGTCCGCTTCCTTTAAGTACCGGAAAAGCGATATCGGCAGCGTTTGACGGAACGACTGCGGCAATCTTAAGATTCTTGTCTTTCGTTTGTTTGAAGTATTGCAGAACAGCCCCTTGATCGTTGACTGTAGCGTCCACGCGTCCCTGACTAAGCAGCTTCAAAGCTTTGGACAAGTCATCCTCGCTGGTAATGACCGCACCGGCTTTTTTAGTCATGGCTCCGTAATTACTGGAAAGCCCCTGAGCGACTTTGACACCTTTTAAGTTTTTAAGCGATTGGATCGAATGATTATCCTTACGTGTCACAATGACGGACTGCGACGTAGAATAAACCCGGGAAAAGTCATATTTCTTTTGCCGATCAGAGGTCACACCAACATCATTAGCGATGGTATTGAAACGTTTGGCATTCAGGCCGGCAAATAGGGAATCCCAATTGGACTCGTCAAATCTCACTTTGACGCCCAGCCGTTTGCCGACTTCGCGAATGACATCGACATCAAAGCCGACGAGCTTGTTCGTTTTGCTGTCATGATACGTATAAGGAGCGTAAGTACCTTCAGTACCCACACGCAGGACACCATTTTTCTTTATTTGATCATATGTCGTTTTCTGGCTTGTTGTTGAAGACCCATTCGAGCTGCAGGCTGTCAGTGAAAAGACCAGCAAGGCTCCGAGTAATGCGAATACAATTTTTTTCATTTTCCTTTTCCCCCTGTTACAGTCGCCCTTCGCAAACGCTCTGCGGCATACTGTTTTCTATATTATCCTCCCACTCAATTCGCACACCTATTAGAAGATATTATTCCGAGTAATTTTATGCCATTAAGTGGATTGTACGATCTTATCACTTTTCGATCCAATCAACAACCCGCAAAATTTCAAGCCTCTCATTCAGAATTTTCCATACTGTCTGATCCGTTTATGAGTTCCTCCGCCTGATGATATTTTCCCCGACTACCCGCTTCTTAATATTAAGAAACGGGCCTTTTTAAATAAAAGGCTATTTGTGTTGACAGTCATATTGGCTGACGTATACTTAAAGCATCAAAGCACATATTATACTGTTCTGCACATGTGTGCTATTTAATTCAGGAGGTAATATCTTGACTGCAACAGACCTTAAACTTGCCTGTGCAAAAGCCGCTCTTCCCTTGATTCCGAATCACGCGACGATTGGATTGGGCGGTGGCAGCACGATTAGTCATCTCATTAATGAAATCAAACAATCAGGTCTTGACCTCCGCATTGTTACACCCTCGCAGACGACGCGCGAAAATTGTCTGAAAAAAGATCTTCAGGTTCTTAGTCTCCAGGATGTTTCACATATTGCCATTGCTTTTGATGGCTGCGATCAAGTCGATGAACATTTCAACGCCTTGAAGAGTGGCGGCGCCATTCACACCAAAGAAAAGTTGATTGCTTCGATGGCCGATAATTACGTTCTGCTTGTCGACGAGACAAAATTCGTACCCACTCTGACCTTTGATCTTCCCGTGGCACTTGAAGTTCTTCCCGACGCCATGAGCTACGTACGAAGTGAGCTGATTCATTTAGGCGCCAGCGTGGAAGCCCGCACGAGTGCCGCAAAAGATGGTTATACGCGCAGCGATTATGGCAATCTTATTATTGATGCATCCTTTGCAGAAGTCAAAAATATTCGAACCTTGAATACGCAACTATCCGGAATCCGCGGAGTTATTGATACTTCTCTGTTTGTGGATGTTGTCAGCAAAGTGATGGTCACCGCCACAGCTGGCAGCCATCTCTATTCAAAGAGTTAATTTTTTGAGGAGTTGATTGACAATGAAACAACTGAATTGGGCCATTCTCGGGCCGGGGAGCATTGCTTCAGAGTTTGCTGACGCCGTGCACGTGAGCGGCGGCAAAATCTATGCGGTCGGCTCACGTAACTTGGAAAGAGCCAGAGATTTCGCTCAAAAGCACCATATTGAGAAAGCCTATGGCGATTATGATGAAATGCTTGCCGACAAGGCGATTGATGTCGTTTATTTGTCGACACCGCATTCCAGCCATTATAAATATCTCTTGCGCTGTCTCGAAAATGACAAGCATGTCCTGTGCGAAAAGGCGATCACAGTCAGCAGTCAGCAGCTCGATCCGGTTCAGCGATTGGCCAAAGAAAAAAAGCTTGTTGTTGCTGAAGCGATGACGCTTTTTCATATGCCACTCTATCACAAGCTCAGGCAGCTCGTTGATGAAGGAAAAATCGGCACAGTAAAATTGGTTCAAGTCTCATTCGGCAGTCTGAAGCCCTATGACGTCACCAGTCGCTTCTTCAATATCGATCTTGCCGGAGGGGCTTTGCTGGATATCGGCACCTACGCGCTATCATTTGCTCGTTATTTTCTGAGCAGCCAACCGGAGGAAGTTCTCACCACGTGCAAAAAGTTCGAGACGGGTGTCGATGAACAATCCGGAATTATTCTAAAAAATAAAGAAGAAGAACTAGGCGTGATTACACTGGCCATGCGGGCAAAGCTGCCGAAACGCGGCATCGTCACCGGCGATAAGGCCTATATTACCGTTGACAACTTCCCTAGAGCCGATCAGGCAACCATCACCTACCCGGATGGCAGGGCAGAAACGATTAAAGCAGGTGATGCGAAGCAGGCGATGGCTTATGAATTTCGAGATATGAACGCAGCGATCGCCGGTGAACAGGTCGATCAATCTCAGCAATTGACCGCGGATGTGGTCCAACTGATGACCAATATCCGAAAACAATGGGGCATCCGCTACCCGTTTGAATGACACGACTGATCGATTATTGAAAAATTGAACTTTCAAAGAATAAAGTAGAGCGTTTTCTTTTTCTTTTTCAGCTTGGTGTTCTACAATAATATCTGTAGTCAAATCAACGATGAAAAATAAAAATATGAAGGGAAGTCGTGTTTATGAGCATCAATGAAAGCGCTATCGGATCAGCAGTGGACTCATCCTATAAACTGTACATCGGCGGAAAATGGGTCGAAAGTACCGAGGGCAGAACAGTTACCAGCTATAATCCCAGCAATGGAGAAAAACTTGCCGAATTCGTCGATGCTTCTCATGCCGACGTCGATGCCGCTGTAGAGGCAGCTACCCAGGCTTTTGAATCTTGGAGCAAAGTCGGAGTTCAGGAAAGAAGCACGCTGCTTCTTAAAATTGCTGATTTAATCGATGAAAATGCAGAACATCTTGCTCTAGTTGAAACACTGGACAACGGCAAGCCACTTCGCGAGACATCAGCTATTGACGTGCCTTTAAGTTCTGATCATTTCCGCTATTTTGCCGGGGTTATCCGTTCAGAAGAAGGCACGGCCAAAATGCTTGATGAAGATACACTGACGATTAATATTAAAGAACCTATCGGCGTTGTCGGACAAATCGTTCCTTGGAACTTCCCGTTCCTGATGGCTGCTTGGAAGATCGCTCCGGCCATCGCCGCAGGAAACACGGTTGTCATCCATCCGTCTTCTTCAACAACGCTCAGCTTGCTTGAATTCGCTAAACTTCTTGATAAGGTACTTCCTGCGGGTGTTGTCAATGTCGTCACCGGACGTGGTTCTGATTCCGGCGATTATATGCTGCACCATGACGGGTTCGCCAAACTTGCTTTCACCGGATCAACCGAAATCGGCTATGAAGTGGCTAAAGCGGCGGCGGCGCGTTTAATTCCGTCAACTCTGGAACTAGGCGGCAAGTCGGCAAATATTTATTTTGATGATGCCCCATGGGATCGTGCCATTGAAGGTGCACAGCTTGGTATTCTGTTTAACCAAGGTCAAGTTTGCTGCGCAGGATCGCGTATCTTCGTTCAGGAAGGCATTTACGACAAATTTGTTGAAGCGCTCAAAGAAGCATTCGAGCAGGTTAAAGTCGGACTTCCTTGGGAAAAAGGCGTACAGATGGGTGCCCAGATTAACAAGCGCCAACTCGAAAAAATCCTCAGCTATGTAAAAATTGGACAGGAAGAGGGCGCACGTCTCGTCACCGGCGGCAAACAACTGACGGACGACGGACTGGATAAAGGGGTGTTCATGGCTCCGACCATTCTTGCTGATGCTACCAATGACATGCGCATCGCTCAAGAAGAAATCTTCGGACCAGTTGCCACAGTGATAAAATTCAAAGATGCCGAAGAAGTCATCAAGCTGGCCAACGCTTCCGATTACGGTCTTGGCGGAGCGGTATGGACAAGCGACTTAAATAAAGCCCTTCACGTCGCTCGCAGTGTGCAAACCGGCCGCATGTGGGTTAACACCTACAATCAATTGCCCGCAGGCGCTCCGTTCGGCGGTTACAAGAAATCTGGAATCGGCCGTGAGACTTATAAGAGCATTCTGGATGCGTATACACAAACGAAAAATATTTTTATCAGCACAAAGGAAAGTACGGAAGGCCTGTATTAATTCACTCTTCATTGCTAGATTTGAAAAACAGTCGGGACTGATCACTCCGGCTGTTTTTTGATTGCTTTGTTTTATAAATAATATTAACTTGACCGGTTTACTTGTATTTAGTTATTGACAAAAAATTCGCAAGGTTATATAGTTATCTCAATTAAATAAATCTTATCAAGAGTGGCGGAGGGACTGGCCCTTTGAAGCCCGACAACCAGCACGCGAGTGTATGGTGTTAATTCCAGCAGAATGATTCATTCTGGCAGATAAGAAAAGCATCGGCGAATGCTGTTTCCCATCTGCGGAAACAGCATATTATTTTGCAGCTTTTTTCATTCTGTGACTCTTTCCAATCTAAGATTTTATTTAATGACAAATTTAGGTACAGGGAGAGATCGAAATGGCTGAACAAGAAAGAAAATTGGGTTTCGAAACATTGCAGGTTCATGCAGGACAGGTACCGGATCCGGCGACAGGAGCACGAGCGGTCCCGATTTACCAGACTTCATCCTTTGTCTTCAAGGATGCCGACGAGGCCGCTGATTTCTTTCAATTGAAAAAGCCCGGCAACGTCTATGCCCGGATCATGAATCCCACCGAGGATGTATTCGAGAAGCGCATCGCTGAACTCGAAGGCGGATCGGCAGCACTCGCTACCGCTTCCGGCCTTGCCGCGATCCTGTATTCGATTCTGAATGTTGCCAATGCCGGAGATAATATTGTATCGGCAGGGACACTTTACGGCGGCACGTATGAGCTATTCAACGTCACGCTCAGAAAACTCGGAATCGATGTCACCTTCGTCGATCCAGACGATCCGGAAAATTTTCGCAAAGCTATTAATGATCGCACGAAGGCCCTTTACGGAGAAACGCTCGGCAATCCGAAAATTAACGTACTTGATATTGAGGCAGTCGCCAAAATCGCTCATGAAAATGGTATTCCGCTAATCGTTGATAATACGTTTGGCACCCCTTACCTGATTCGGCCCATTGACTGGGGAGCAGACGTTGTGGTTCATTCGGCAACGAAATTCATCGGCGGTCACGGTACAGCCATTGGCGGTGTTTTGGTTGACGGTGGCAAATTTGATTGGGCGGCAAGCGGAAAATTCCCCGATTTCACCACCCCAGATAAAAGCTACGGCGGACTCGTCTATACGGACCTGGCTCCGGCTTCCTTTGCCGCAAAGGCCCGCGTTCAGCTTTTGCGCAATACCGGAGCAACCCTCAGTCCGCAGAATGCCTTTTACTTCCTGCAAGGCTTGGAATCTCTATCGCTCCGCGTCGAACGCCATGTTCAGAATGCACGCAAAGTTGTTAAATTCTTGAAAGATCATCCGAAGGTCACTTGGGTCAATTATCCAGAGCTTGAGGACAGTCCGTATCGCGAGCTCGCAAAGAAATATTTTCCGAAGGGCGCGGGTTCCATCTTCACATTCGGCGTAAAAGGAGGACTCGAAGCAGGAAAAACGTTGATTAACAACGTCAAATTATTTTCGCTTCTTGCCAATGTCGCTGACGCTAAATCACTGATAATCCATCCGGCCAGTACGACTCATGCGGAATTGACACCGGAAGAACAGGCTGAGGCCGGAGTAACGCCGGATCTGATTCGCGTGTCGATTGGCATCGAAACGATTGATGATATTATTTATGATTTGGATCAGGCACTCGCCAAAATTCCCGTTGCAGTCGGCAGCAAATAAGAAAAAGGACGTTCAGGCAAATATGTCTGACGTCTTTTTTGTCTTGCAATGATTTTCAACTGACCTCACTGTAAGGAAGAAAAATTCTAAATCATGCTTTGCTTTTCGGCCTGCCTGCCCTCTCACCAACGACAATCGCTGTGCCGCCTTCCATGGCACGCAGACGCTTCTGGCACGTGAGAGCTTTGAATTGTATTTTAGAACTCAAAATTATATTAAAAGATTATCCTTTTTTAATTCTTATTGAGGATTCACTTTCAAGTCATTATTTCCCGAAGCTGAATTTCCCTTTTTTTATCAAGGTTTCCATACCGCCAATTTTAGCAAGCGCGCGATTATCAATGACTTTTTTCATAAATGCGGCCGGATAACCCTTGAGCTTCTTTCCCATCACGAGTCCTAGGGCATCATTCTTTCCGAGCGAGCAAACAGTGCCTTTCGGTTTATAATGGAAGGGAATCAGCGGCCGATCGATAGACATCGCATATAAATTGTATGCGGCGGTATCTGCCTGCTGCATAGCAATTTGGGCCGTCGTCGGGTACGGTCGGCCCACCGCCGGGTCGATAACTGCTGAACAGTCGCCGATAATCAAAATTTCCGAACAATCCGGAACGCTCAGATCTGCATTTACGCGCACCCGGCCGCGCTTTTGTTTGAATCCAGAGGCTTCAATGACTGAACTGCCGCGAACGCCACCGGTCCAGATGAAGGTCCCCGCTTGGATCACCTGCTGTCCCTCGGCGTCTTTATAGAATACGTGAGCGCGCGCGACCCGGTTAACACGTCCAATCAAGAACTTGACGCCACGCGCACTTAACTTTTCGGAGGCGTAATTTGCTAAATTGCGATCAAACATTGGCAGAACATTGGGTGTTGGTTCGATGCATACGACCCGAATCATATCCGGATCCAGTCGATATTCGGCCGCAAGCTTCGGTAAGCGGTTCGTCAGCTCCCCAAGAAATTCGAAACTCGTAAAACCAGCACCTCCGACAACAATTGTCAGATGTTCAGCCGTTCGATCCTTTTGCCAACTCTCAAACTCTTTGACAATATGACTGCGGATTTTTTCCACTGAAGGAATATCTGAAATAGCTAATGCATATTCACGCATCCCGCTAATACCAAAAAATTCCGACTCAAACCCCAAGGCAATCAATAGGTAATCATACGAAACAGGCGGGTGTCGCTCAAAGATCACTTGTCTTTTTGGCCGATCGATTGCGACGACCGTGTCTTTAATAAAATCGGTCTGCCGAAAGTCGATGACATTGTCTACCGGATAGCATATCGCCGCTGCATCCGTCGTACCAGCGGCCACTTCGTGTAATGAAGTGGTCTCACAATGATAATCATTTTTGTTAATCATCACGATGTCCGCATCCGGATGCATACTCTGAAGCTTTTTCAAGGCCCGAAGTCCCCCATAGCCTGCACCTAATAACACAATCTTCTTACGCTGCATCGTCATCATCCCTCCGCCACATTTTAGAGATATCCCCTTATAAAAGGCATGAGCAATCTTTCGTTCACACTTTGTTCACATTTTCTATTTTTATTGTAGCCCTTTTTGTTAGCGCTTTCAATGCTTTGTGAAAAAAAGTTCAATTTTAAGTCAAATATCTCTATTGACAAACCGTCGCTACGAAAAAAGGCCATTCACCCAAGATTTAGGATGAATGACCTTCTTCAAAAACAGATAGGGCGTACGGGAATTGAACCCGTGATCATGGAATGAGAATCCATTGGCTTAACCACTTGCCCAACGCCCTATAAAGCCTGTCCTGTTTCCAAAACAGTTTTTCAGCACGACAAGAAGTATACCACAGATTGGGTACCCAGTTCAAGTAGTTAATTGGAAAACAAGAGGATATTTGACCACAATCCGCGACTTCAGCCTTATAAACGAGGAATTTATTCTTTTCGACACATCAATAAAACGATCTCACAGCTCTAACAATCGCTCATGAGACCGTTCTGTTCTTCATTCATCTGTTCTCTTTTAACAAAAATACTCGATCTTCCTTATTCCTTTCTGCGCGCCGAGGAGCCCATAATAAAAGAAACAATCAGAACAAGTATGACAGCACCAATGATCGATGGAATAAGCGCCATTCCAGCTACTTGCGGCCCCCAACTGCCAAGAAGAGCCTCGCCAAGCCATGAACCCACTAACCCAGCGATAATATTGCCTATCCATCCGGCAGGCATTCCTCTATGTGTGATCGCACCTGCCAAGATACCAATCACTGCTCCGACGATTAACACCCAGATTACATGTAATATATTTCATTCCTCCTTCATTCCCGACAATCGTTTAGCAAAACAATCCTTTTAGTTTTTTGTTTTTACATTTTTTGTATTCCCCTCGGCTTCAATCTGAAACAACTAGGCACACTTTCCATTCCTTCTTTCTTCAGAAGTCTGCAATATGTCCAGATAGCCAATTAGATTATCTAACAAATACCAGTTAGATAATCTAACATACATTTTCAAAACTTTTCCTTCCTTAATGCATAAAATAAGATTGAGGATCCAAATCACGCCGATTTCACTTTATATTTTAAGTTTTCCGTCTCCTTTTTTATGTTAGATATTCTAACAGAAGCGGATACAAAGCAGGTCAAAGTCATTATTATTATCCATGGAATTTAAAAAATTGCTCTTTTTTGATATATCGTCAGTGAAATGACTCTTCCCTGATTATCCGGTGAATCGTGAATGATAATCTATTGCTGAAAATGGGAAAATGAATAGGGGGATTAAGAATTGGCCATTGAATTGAAAAAGGCGGCAGCACAGCCAATTACTGAACTGAATGAATTTGAAAGAACGCAGAAACTTTTCCAGCTCGCTCTAAAAAAGATGAACTGCGAGGATCAAGTCTACCAATTGCTAAAGGAACCGATCAGATGCCTCAAAGTTCGAATTCCGGTCAAGATGGATGATGGATCCATCCGGATTTTTACCGGATATCGTGCCCAGCACAATGATGCCGTCGGGCCGACAAAAGGCGGTATCCGTTTTCATCCCAACGTGTCTGAAGACGAAGTCAAAGCCCTATCCATGTGGATGAGCATCAAATGCGGTGTGACCCATCTTCCCTTCGGCGGAGCAAAAGGCGGCGTGCAATGTGATCCAACACAATTATCCAAGCGCGAGCTAGAAAACCTGAGCCGTGGTTACGTCCGGGCTATCAGTCAGATTGTCGGACCCACCAAGGATATTCCTGCACCAGACGTCTTTACTAATGCAGAAATCATGGCCTGGATGATGGATGAATATAGCCGGATTCATGAACAGGGTTCCTTCGGTTTCATCACAGGCAAGCCGCTTGCGCTTGGTGGATCGGTTGGAAGAGATTCAGCAACCGCTCAAGGCGTCACGATCGTCACGAAAGAAATCGCGAAGGTCTGCGGATTGAAGCTGAATCAGGCAAAGATCATTGTTCAGGGATTCGGTAACGCCGGAAGCTATCTGGCTAAATTTTTTCATGAGGCGGGTGCAACCATTGTCGGTATTTCCGATGTCCACGGCGCCTTATATGACCCAAACGGGCTTAATATCAATCACTTGCTCGATATTCGCCAGTCGTACGGGACAGTTACCCATCTTTTCGATGACCGAATCACGAATCAAGAATTATTGATTAAACCCTGTGATATTCTCGTCCCAGCCGCTTTGGAAAACCAGATCACCATGAAGAATGCTGCCAATATTCAGGCAAAAATTCTGGTCGAGGCAGCCAACGGGCCGACGACACTGGAAGCCACCGAGATCCTCGATCAGCGCGGTATCGTCATCGTTCCTGATGTTCTGGCAAACAGCGGTGGGGTTTTAGTTTCCTATTATGAATGGGTACAGAATCAGCAGGGGTATTATTGGTCAGAGCAAGAAGTACAGACACGGCTTACAGAGAGATTAAAAGCTTCCTTTGCCGAGATCTACGAAACCGCAAAAGCCAACCGGATTAATATGCGCCTTGCCGCCTATATGGTTGGTCTGAAAAGAATGGCTGATGCCGTGCATTATAGAGGGTGGGCTTAAAAATTAGCTTGCTGCCAGGGAGGGACAGCATTTTCGTTATTTGAGCCACTGACCACTATAATAAAGAGAAAGGCGAGAGGATTGTTTGATCCTCTCGCCTCTCTCTTTATATTTACTCTCTAAATGCTGTTAAAAGGAATCTGCAAGTATCCGAACGCCTGAGCTGGCTCCGATTCGCGATGCTCCGGCATCAATCAGCGCCAGTGCCTCCGCCTTTGAATGAATGCCACCTGCCGCCTTAACACCAATAGCCGGTCCGACCGTCTCGCGCATCAACCGAACATCTTCAACGGTCGCTCCACCCGTCGAGAATCCCGTCGATGTCTTGACATAATTGGCTCCGGCGCGCACGGCGAGTTCGCAGGCCCGCCGTTTTTCCTCATCCGTCAGCAGGCAGGCCTCAATGATCACCTTGACCGTTGCCCGTTCTGCAGAAGCGGCGACGACTGCGCGAATGTCCTTTTCGACATACTCATCCAAGCCGCCCTTGAGCGCGCCCACATTGATGACCATATCCACCTCTTCCGCACCCTTTTCAATGGCATCACGCGTTTCGAATGCTTTACTCTCCGGTGTGCCTGCGCCAAGAGGAAAACCGATCACGGTACACACCTTCACGTCAGAAGCAGCGAGCTGCTCGGCAGTAAGTGGGACCCAGCAAGGATTAATGCATACGGAAGCAAAGCCAAATTCTTTTGCTTCTTCAATAAGCTTCAGAATATCCTCTCTTGTTGCTTCCGGTTTCAAAACCGTGTGATCGATATACTTCGCCAGACTTTTCATGGTTGTTCCCCCACTTCACCATTAATTATTTTATGTACCAAATGATACGGTGCAGCCTCGTCGGCGATTACAATCGCCGCTGTAAGCTTTTCGCGAACTTCCTGAACATCCATCCGATTGGCATGAATCGTCAGCAGAGCTTCCCCCTTGCGGACATGGTCACCAATCTTTTTATGAAGAACGATTCCGGCTGCATAGTCAATCACTGAATCTTTTGTCGCTCGGCCAGCGCCCAGCAGCATCGCCGCCAGGCCAATCTCGTTCGCAGCCAGCCGTGCGATGAAGCCGCTCCTTGAGGCCGGCAGGTCAAATTGGTAAGACGCACGTGGCAGGAGCGAAGGGTCTTCAATTACCGCAAGATCGCCGCCCTGGTTTGCGATAAACTTTTTGAATTTAGCAAATGCCTCGCCTTTTTGGATGGACTGGATAAGCTGCTCTCGTGCATCCTCTGCGGAATCCGCTTTGCCCGCGGCGAGCACCATCAAGCTGCCCAGAATCAGAACCAGTTCGGTAAGATCCTCTGGCCCTTCTCCCTGTAACGTTTGAATCGCTTCTTTAACCTCTAAAGCATTACCAATGGCAAAACCCAACGGCTGAGACATATCTGTGATTACCGCAAGGGTCTTGCGGCCGACGTGATTGCCAATTTTCACCATTGTTTCGGCAAGCTGGCAGGCATGCTGCTCATCTTTCATAAAAGCGCCGCGCCCTGTTGTCACTTCAAGAACGATTGCTTCAGCTCCCGCTGCTATTTTTTTGCTCATGATGGAGCTCGCGATCAGCGGAATCGACTCGACGGATCCGCTGACGTCGCGCAAAGCATACAATTTTTTATCAGCCGGTACAAGATCCCCCGTCTGACCGATGACCGCAATCCCTTCTCGTTTCACAAGGTCAATGAATTTGCCGGATGAAATCTCGACATGAAAGCCCGGGATCGATTCTAATTTATCCAATGTCCCACCGGTGAATCCGAGCCCGCGTCCAGACATTTTGGCAACCGGCACGCCGAGCGATGCCACCAAAGGGGCAAGAATCAGCGTTGTGGTATCACCCACGCCGCCTGTCGAATGTTTGTCGACCTTAATCCCCTTTATTGCCGACAAATCAATGCGATCACCGGAATCGATCATCGATCGGGTCAGGTCGGCAATCTCTCGGTCTGTCATTCCCTGAAAATAAATAGCCATCGTGAGAGCGCTCGCCTGATAATCGGGCACTGAGCCGTTGACATATCCGTCAATGAAGAAGCTGATTTCTTCCGGACTCAGTTCCTGCCCCTCTCTTTTCTTGATAATGATATCAACCATCCGCATCTTATTCCCACCCTTTCATTGGCTTTTCCCCGGAAAGCAGCGTCTTGCCCCCGCGTTCGTGATCCTTTTTTAGATGAGTTCACTTAAAAAACTTGTTCCCATTTTAGGCAAAGAAACCGCAAAATTCTCAGCGAGTGTTGCTCCAATGTCGGCAAAAGTCTGGCGCACTGGTAATGAACGTCCCGCGGTAAACCGTGGAGAATAAACAAGCAATGGCACATATTCGCGGGTGTGATCCGTTCCTCTGAAGCCGGGATCATTACCATGGTCCGCGGTAATCATCAAAAGATCATCGGCAGTTAATTTCGGTAGTATCTCGCCTAGCCGTTTGTCAAAGGCTTCAAGTGCCTGACCAAACAGAATCGGTTCACGGCGGTGACCATATTTGGCATCGAAATCAACTAAATTGGTGAAGCAGAGCCCATGAAACGATCGATCCACAGCCTGCGACCACTTATCCATTCCATCATCATTACTCAATGTATGCCAACCCTCAGTAATCCCATGCCCACTGAAGATATCATTGATTTTGCCAATCGCCAATGAATCCAGCCCTGCATCCTTCAGATGATCCATGACCGTCGCATCGGTTGGTTCAAGCGTCAAATCGCGCCTGTTTGCTGTCCGTTCGAAATGAGCGGCATCGTTGCCGATATATGGGCGGGCAATCACCCGTCCCAAGTGATAGGGTTCATCAAGCGTTAATTGCCGGCAGTAAGCGCAAATGGAATATAATTCTTCAAGTGGAATGATCTGCTCATGTGCAGCGATTTGCAGTACAGAATCCCCCGATGTATAGACAATCAATTCGCCTGTCTTCATCTGCCGCTCGCCGAATTTCTTGATAATTTCCGTTCCACTTGCCGGTTTATTCCATAGAACTTTGCGCCCGCTGAAACTCTCGATTTGAGCAATCAATTGATCAGGAAAACCGTTGGGAAAAGTATGCGGCGCCGTCATTACAGGAAGACCCATCATTTCCCAATGGCCATCCATGCTGTCTTTTCCTGCAGAGATTTCGTGCATCTTTGTATAATAGGCAGATGGTTGTTCCTGGATCGCCACGCCTTGGAGCGGGCGTTCCGGGCGAATGTTGGAAAGTCCCATCTTCTCCAATACCGGAACATGCAGACCTTTCATTGCATCGGCAGTATGCCCTAACGTATCGCAGCCCTGATCCTGATAGTTTGCAGCATCTGACGCTTCGCCGATACCCACCGAATCCATAACAAGAATATGAATTCTTTTAAATTTTTCAGCCATTCTTATTTCCCTCCGTCAAAGCATCCGCCAATCCCGCAGCTTTTTCATACGTCGAACGAGGAGATCCAGCTGGGCGTAGACTTATCTGCTTGATTTTCAATTATTGTTTTCTCGCTAATAAATCTCCCATCATTTTACTCTATAAACGCCTGTCTCGCAAAAAAGGGCCCCGGTGGCAGCACAGATTTTGTGCGTGCCCAGGACCCTCTTCTCAAATCTATTGTTTAGGCATTCTCGTATTTTCTCGAGGCCTCTTTCAGATGAATCAAATCAACGAGAACGGCATGATTTGGTGCCTTGAGACCGTTCTTTTCAGCAAGTCTCACAATCGCACCGTTCAGGTAATCCACTTCTGTTGGTCTGTTGGTACTCATATCCTGGTGCATCGAAGGGTAATGGAGCGGGTTTGAGACTTCAGAGACATACATGACCTGCTTCACCAGCCCCTCACAGTCCAGTTCGAGTTGAATGCCCTCTGCATCGGTTGCAGTGCAGGCTTCGGTTAGCAAACGGCGTGCTAAGTCTTCCGCATGCTCATATTCAGCAAATTGACCCATCTTAACATTCATCAGTGTGCACAGTGTATTCACCACTGAATTGAAGACAAGCTTCGTCCAAACGGTGCCGCGATAGTCCGTGGCAACCGTTGGATGCATCTGCGCCTTTTCCATTTCATCCGCTACGCGTTGGATGAAGGCATCCGGTTTTCCCTCTACTCGAACAATATGAACATGTCCTGTCCCACGTGCACCGACAAAATCGACCTTCCCCGGTCCCTTCATTACAGTTGCAACCATGGCTGTTCCAGCGATGAGCCTTTGCCTGTCGACATATTCAGCAAGCATTTCTGCACCGCCCCAACCATTCTGATTCGTCAGCACATGTGTTTTCGAGCCAATAAAGTGCATACAACGTTCCATGACCTCGCGGGTGTGCATATCTTTGATAAAAAAAATCACCAGTTCCGGTTCTTCATGGTACTCTTCCGGAAAACAGATCTTTACTGGAACAAGGTGCGGATTTTTGCCATCACGCGTAACCTCGACTCCCTTGTTCTTTCGAATGGCTTCCACATTCGGTTCCCACGTATCCACAAATTGAACATCATTTCCTACTTCTTGAAGCAGCACGCCATACCTGAGCCCCATAGCCCCTGCACCAATACATACAATCTTCATCTCTGTCTCCGTCTCCTTTTTCTCTAACTCTTTTTTTATCCTATCGGGTCCTTTGCTGAAAGAGAAAGCCCCATTCAGTTAATTTCTGAATGGGGCTTCGCTGAAAGTCCCGGATGAACGAATAGGACTCCTGCAGCTATTGTTTAGTTCCACAATGCTGTCCTGAGTCCTAGATAATCAAAATTATGATTGTCTGCTCGTCATTCATCCTTGGGGCCATTTGTTTTCCTCTTTTCCACGGCAGAAAAAGCAAAAGATTTTGATAAGTAAGTTCATTCTAGACAATCGTTTTATGCTTGTCAATATTTTCACAAGAATGTCAAAATTGCAAACTGGATCTTGGAAATTCTCACCTGAAAATCGGCAGAAAAAAAGCACCTCCGCATGATGCGTGAGGTGCCCATTATAAAAACAATCATCAGTTGATTATTTTACTGCGGGTTCCGGCAGTTTGACTTCTGCACGACCCAGATCCTGGCCATTGATGACTGCATTAAAGTTATCATAGCTTGTCGAAATCATATTCGATACGGCTTCATCAGTCATTGCAGCAACGTGTGGTGTGATGAGTACTTTCGGATACAGATCCAGCAATTCCTTGATTGTTGCGTCAGGGAAGGCTTCACCATTTGAGAAATCCTTACCGAAGAAACGAGCTTCGTCAGTCAGAACATCTGCACCAAATCCAGCGAGTTTGCCGCTCTTAATGGCTTTAACGACAGCTGCTTCGTCAACCAATTCGCCGCGAGCTGTGTTTACAAGAATCGCGCCGTCTTTCATCTTGCCAATGAATTCTTCACCGACAAAGTTTTCATTTTTGCCTGGGAAATAAGGGAGGTGCAAGCTGACAATATCGGATTCAGCAAGCAGGTCATCGAGTTCCTTGAATTCAACAAGCTTCTTAGCAAAGTCACTCTGGAAGATATCATAGCCGAGCAATTTCGCGCCAAGGCCTTTATACAATTCAGCTTCCACACAGCCAATGTGGCCTGTACCAACAATACCAACCGTGCTCTTGCGAATTTCATGGCTGAACATTGTTTCTGTAACCTTGAAGTTTAACTGTGCTGTTCTGCCGGTTGTGTAAACCATGCTGCGGGACAGGGAAGTTCCGAGGCTGACAGCCAGTTCAGCAATCGCATTCGGTGAATAAGCAGGGACACGTGCAACCTTCATGCCGAAGTCTGCAGCAGCCTGCAGATCGATGTGATTGAAGCCAGCGGTGCGGGTAAATACATATTTGATTCCGTAGTCATTGAACTTTTTCAAGTTCGCGCGATCAGCCAAGCAGTTAACAAACAGCAGAACGCCATCATGTCCTTCTGCCAGATCGCCGTTATCAGCAGTCAGTAAATCGTTCACCAAGGTCACTTTATAACCATAATTGTTCAATTCACTGTACAAATGTTCTTCATATGGTTCTACACCATAAGCGATAATTTTAAAAGCCATGCGAAAACATCCTCCTAAAATTTTTTTATTGATCCAACCGTTCTGAGTGTCAGGTGCTTTCTTGTGAACACGAAATTTCGTGATTGCTTTCACAAGATTAGTAGTAAACCCCTCAGATCCTTGCCTTCTGACAAACGTCTCTCTCTGTTCAGTCCTATTCTTTCTCCACCAGAAAGAAATATCCTGAAATCTTTTTTCACGATAAAAGTATAGCACGGAAAATTACTGACAACAATCGGGCACAGGCCAAAAAAAGTGATCGTTTTGTGAAGATCTCGGCTCAAGTGTTTGATTTCCTCCCCACTCATATGTCATAATTTTCAAAAATTATGGTCAGCTACTTCTTTCATTGCATTATATTCCCCCAAAAAAGCGATGTAAAACATTTTGATAAAAAAGTAACCCCTAGGAGGGGTCACGGCCTGCTTATCACGTCTCAAAAATTCTTGCGCATTGCCTTTATTGCATTTACTTAATTTCCTTATATTTATTCGTGACAATATCCAACTGTGCAATCCTGCCATCGGCCTTATAATAGCGAAAAAAGCCAATCGTCGGCGCCGTGTCCGGATCGGTTGCGCTGTCACCACTGTGATTCTCGCGCAACTCAATCGCATAATAGGAGCCGTTATCCGTTGTCTCATAATACACTTTATCCGGTGCATACCCGGCAGCTTCAGCGACTGCTGTTTCTGCTTTCTGCTGCAGCGTACTGTTCTCAGAAGATGAAGAGGGAGTCGATGGTGCAGACGAAGTCTCCTGCGCGGATGAATTCGCTGAACTGCCCGCATTGACCGTCGTCCCTTTATCCGTCGTCACTGAGGAGGAGCTGCTTGTCGATGCAGGAGCTGGCGCGCTGCCGGTGTCTGTTCCGGTGTTTTGCACTGTCCTCCTCGGATAACGTGCGCTCTCGGTTTTATTTTTCAGGTCTCTCGCTTGTTTTATCAATGTACCCGATCCGCCCTTTTGAATAATTACGCGGTTAAATGCCAACTCTGCTTCAGTCCATTGATTATTTTTCAGTGCACGGCGCCCTTGGACCAAATTCTTCAATTGTGCAAGCAGTTTTGCCGAAGTCCGGTCGCCTTTTTTAACTTTTTGCGCCTGTACAAAATAATCCTCAGCTTTTGAATATTGCTGGAGCTGCATCGCTTCGCGCCCTTGTTTCATTGCTTGATCGTACGCATTTCCTATTTGATTGTCGCATGCACCCAGGCTCGCCGCCAGTGCCGCAAGGATGATCAAAATTAATTTTTTCATTTTCGTCCTCCAGTCTAGAATAGTGGGCATTACACTGTCATTACAGCAGTCATTTCAGGTTCTCACGGATTCTCTGTCTGACCCATTTGTCACTTATAATCCCTTTGCCTGAGCGCTGAAGGGTAAAAAGTTCTGCTTCTTTCCTACTCTATATTTCGGCTGCTTGTCGCCTTTTTATAAGGCAGCACGCGAATATAGGCGAAACATACACTGCCAAAAGATAAGAATCAAAAGGGTAAGCAGGAGAATCAATTCTGTAAAATTCAACAAAAATCAATTTAAAAAGCAGCCTCCTCTTATGCAGGGATGCTGCTTTTTTCATGGACGGGCTATTCTGTTATTTCTTTGTCGCACTGCCAACATGGGCGCGATCATCACATGCGTATGTGTCTGTGTAAGTCACCTCGTCAATCTCACAATCCGGGCCGATCGTCACCCTCTTGCCTCTGACAGCTTTCGCACGCGTACTTTCGATATAAATTTCGTCGCCCTCGATTGTATCAACAGTGATCCTCTGCCGTCGAGCACCGAAAAGCAATTGACCCACTAGCGAAGCAAACGGCCGTTTTCGGATGACGACGGTCGCACAGCCGATTTCTTTTATCTGGGAATGCATACCGCCGAGCGTCATATCGATTCGTTCCGCTGTACAGAGGCCATCAATACGGAGCTGCCCTTCGCTGGTGATTTCTTCCGCAACCAAATCACCGTGAAGAATTAAAACCCCGGATACTTTAACTTGCTCGCCCTGAACACCTTCATCAATGCGGGCATGCCCATTAATCTGCAGGAGATCAGCCTTCACTTTGCCGTGGATCGACGAAGAACCATTAATCGTCATCAATCGGGCACAGATATTCTTTTCAAAACGAGCCGAACCGCTAACCATGACCCGAGCAGCCTGCACGCTGCCTAAGGCTTTGCCTGATCCGTTAACGTCCATATTCCTGCAGTCTACATCCCCAAGAATTTTCCCGCTGCCATTAATGGCGACATCCGCATAGGTGCCACCGGGCGCACTGCCCGAGCTCGAAAAAGTTAAATTATTTTTCTCCTCAGTCATTTTTCATCTGCCTCCCTGCTTATTTGCCCGCTCCTTCTATTTGAACAGCTTTGCCGACTTCCCCATGTCCATCTAATTGGTAACTTTCCGTATACTCGACACGCTCAATCTTACAGCCCACTGCAATGACGACGTTTTTGCCGCGAACCATCTGAGCATCGGTCTGTTCCAGATAGATCTGATCGGCTTCTATCACGTCGGCACACAGCCGGGAGAGCGGCCCGTGAGTGATCAGACTACGCCTTTTTCTGATCGCGATCGAGGCGGCACCTATTTCACGAACAAAATTACTGACATTGTATTTTAACCGGATGTCGATTGTATCTGCATTGAGTAATCCGCCAACATGAAGGCCGCCTCGCATCGTTAATTTTTCTAACGTCAAATTCCCATCGGTATTCAGCACACCACCGATCTTGGCTTCCTCACCAGTGATATTTCCTGAACAGTCTAATTGGCCATACAGAGTCAATGCTTTTACTCTGCAATCACCGGTCACAACTGTTGTTCCCAGAATGTTTCCTTCACCAATCGTCATATTGCCATTGATCGTTAATTCGCCCATATTTTTTAGCTTCTCTGAGGAAAAATCACCCGTTATTCGGCATTCACCCATAACTCTGCACGATTCCGCTGTTGCATCCCCATCAATCGTGCATTCTCCCATAATACTCATTTTGTTAAAGCTGCCACCACCAGAGTGGCTTTCACCCATAATTCTTAAATTAGATTTCTTCATTTCTGGCATTATTCAGCACCTCCAGGCTGTTCGTTTTCCAGTTTTTGATTCATTTTTGCAGCCAGCGACTCCATCTTTTCAGGAATGGCAATTCTATCGATAATTCTGACATCTCCATCAAAATAAATCGGTGCCTGCTCCCCTGCAATCATGAAGACTGAAACACCCATTTTCCGAATAAAATACAGGCAGCATTTTTTCTGATAAAATTCTTGGCTGTTAGCTTTCATCAAGGCTAGCAGATCAGCGGCCTCGCCAAGACTCAAATGACCGCTTTTTAGCAGGCCATCCAAAATATACACTGTCAGTACCTCCGCAAAGGTTAAGATCTCTTTCTCGCCTTCAAGCTTTGCGAAAAGTGTATAAGTTTGTTTCGAAACAATGTTACGTTTCAACAAATTTTTGACAGACATTTTTAATTTATTGACGGACTGCGTAGAAAACCGTTCTGCTAGTTGATCAAGCGACATGGAGTCTTTCAGTTGAGCGATATTCTGGACACGTTTCAGTATTTTTTCTTTCGGAAAGAAGGTCTCCTGGCCTGTGAACGTTGATTTGCGGATGAACCATTCATCCGGAATTAGATTTTTCCGTTTCCAGCGATACAGTTGACCATAGGAAATTCCAGTCTCCTCCAGAAGTTCTTTTTTGGTAATCAGAACCTCATTCATACGGATTCCCCCTCCGTTTCACTATTAGTTGTCAATAATATAACATAACATTGTTACACTGTAAAGCCGGGATAGATCTGCTTGTTGCGGGCAAACTCCACTTGAGATTATTTTTGAATAGGGGGACTTCATGCCGAGATGACTAGTGAAAAATTAACTGCTGAGGAGGGCTTTAAATTAATGATTGACTATAATTGGTTGGAACAACCGCCAATGGCTAGTGATCGGAACAAAATTGCCATAAAGTTTGTGGATTGATGCAAGAAATCGCAACCAAAATCCCAGCACTGACCGGAACTATTGCTTGCTTGTTCTGCCTATTCAATATTTGAACGATTGTATGATAAAAAATATCCTCCACCACTTAGGATGGGGGACTGCTCAATTTTTGTTGTCGTTCATCAATTGTTTTTCCCAACTCGTCAAGATCATCTGTTGTCGCTTTATTTCGCGTCAATGAGCGGGCGGAGCGTCATGAAGTCCTATTGAAAAGGCAAAACGATTCCCGCGATATTGATTTCAATATCACATTATCCGACCGCATTTTGACCGCCCACATTTTTATTATGAATTTTTAATGAGAAGATAAGATATATACGCTATTTTTAGCATTTATCAGTGATCATAGTGCTGAACGGGCCTCTAAAAAAATTAATCTGCCTGCACTACAAATGTATTATTTTTTATAGTCGGCTGCCAATTTTCGAAAAGCAACCAGTGAACGTTCGACTTTTTCCGTCGGAATGCAATAAGCGATTCGAAAGTATCCTGGGCAACCAAAGCTGTCAGCAGGAACAAGGATCAAATCGTATTTTAAAGCATGTTGGCAGAAAGCAGCCGCATCCTCCTCCAGCGCTTTCGGGAACATATAGAAAGTCCCGCCAGGCTTGACCATCTTAAATCCAAGCCGTGACAGTTCCTTGTATAGAATGTTCATATTGGTTTCATAAACTGATAAATCCGCCGTCATATCAATCACTTCCGCGACAGCTAGCTGAATCAGCGACGGCGGACAGTTATGACCAATCTCACGCGAAATCTGTCCGCACATGTCGACTATCAATGCAGCATCTTTGCACTGCGGGCTAACGGCAACATAGCCAATCCGTTCACCCGGCAGTGACAGGGATTTACTAAACGAATAGCAGGTGATCGTCTTCGAGTAAAGGCTGGCAACATATGGCGCATCCACTCCATTAAAAACAATTTCGCGATAAGGTTCATCAGAAATGAGGTAAATATCGTGCCCATATTCACGTTCCTTCTCCTCAAGAAAAACAGCCAGCCTCTTCAACGTCTCGGTTGAATAGACAATCCCCGATGGATTATTCGGTGTATTCATTAAAACGACCATCACCTTAGAAGAAAAAAGCTGCTCAAATGCCTCAAAGTTGATTTGAAAATTTTCCGTATCAGCCGGTACCACCTTCAGTACAGCACCTGTTCCCTCGACATACGGAGTATACTCCGGAAAGTACGGGGCAAAAGTAATCACTTCATCCCCCTTCTGTGTGACCGCCCGTAAGGCATGAGCCAATGCTCCGGCTGCACCCGAAGTCATAAAGATATCTTCCTTTTGATAATTCAATCCAAATCTTCTTTTTAAGGATGTCGCAACTTTTTCGCGAACCGAATCAATACCAAGGCTTGGGCTATAGCCGTGAACCGCGACCGGATCATCATCCGAAGCAAGCGTGATCAATTTTTTCGTGAACGCCTGAGGTACTGGTACAGAAGGATTTCCCAAGCTGTAATCAAAGACATTCGCATAACCAATTTCCTGCGCCCGCTTGCTCCCATACTCAGAAAGCTGGCGAATGACGGATTTCTTGCCAAGCATTTGCTTATATTTCGCTGCAATCATTTGTCCCTCTCTCCTTCTTCGCACGTGCTCAAGATAGCCATCAGACTGGCTGCGGCCTTATGTGTCTCCTCCATTATACCTGCAATATCGAGAGGGTGAAATACTCAATCATTCAACGATATCACATTCCAAAATAACCTTTCTGCAAAAAAGTGCGTATTTTGAATGATAAAAGAAGATAATAACTTAAAAAAGATGTTTGGAGCGATTCAGATGACCAATATTTTATCCGTAGCCGAAGCCGCCGCTCACACGATGCGAGCTCTTACAGATGGCAAGAAACGCCCGCCCCATGTCGGCGAAGTTATGAACTGCTGGGCTTATTCTTCATATCTCGATGGCGTCATCGAACAGTATCAGAGCGCGATGAACATGACAAAAGACAAGGAGTTGCTGGATCTGTTGAACGAGGCATATGATATCGCTCGTAACCACAAAAAGGTTCTGGATCAGTTCATGACAAATGAGAACCTGCCGCTATCTGATGGTTATCATCAAAAACCGCGGGAAGCCTCTGCAATCATTCCGAGCGGTGTCAAGCAATCGGAAAAAGAAATCATTAATGTGCTGCAGATTAATATTGTTGCAGCAAATCTCATTTGTGCTACCTCAGCGAGTGAATGTCTGCGAACGGATCTTGGCCTCATGTTTTTCCGATTTCAGGCGGATAAATTGATACTTGGACAAAAATCAAAAATATTAGCTGAAAAACGCGGATGGTTGCGCGTTCCTCCGATATATCCAACAGAAAAATAATAAGGTGCCTTCTAAATAAGTGTTGACATTATAGTAAGGTACCCGTATTATAATGTTAATAAGGTACCTTATTAACACTGTTTGAGGGAGGCATTCCTATGACGAACAAGGAAGATTTCGATTTATTTGGTCAGTTCGCTCAGCTTGAATGGCAGCTGCACCGTTACCATCAATTGGGACAGAGAATCTATGGCCCAATGAGCGATCCGCATCGTGGTCAGGGACGGATTTTGGCGCTTTTGAAAATGAAACCCGAAATCAGTCAGAAGGATCTTTCTTACTTATTGGACATCCGGCCACAGTCATTAGGCGAGTTATTGGCCAAACTGGAACGAGGAGGCTATATTTCACGAGAGCCCTCGGAAACCGATCGCCGGATCATGAATATTAAATTAACCGCTGAAGGTGCGAAGGCTACAGAACACCGACCGGATTCCGACACACTTTTTGATTGTTTGAGCGAAGAGGAACAGGCGACATTCAATAGTTACCTGAGCCGCATGATTCAATCGCTGAAGGAAAAGTTTAATACCATGCAGAAGACTCAAGGGATGGATTGGGATGATCCTCACGATCGACATTCACTGGGAGACGCTTTTGAGCATCTCAGACATCATGGCAGGTTCCACAGGGGCGGACTTGGCGATCGACATGGCGATGGACCATTTAGCAGAAGGTTCGACGATTTTCCGGGTGAGATGCGGCCGCTCGGAAGAGGGACGGAGCACCCGCATGGGCCTCAAGGCGACGGCCAAACCACCGATGGAACCAGATCCGACGACAAACAGAAATAAATCACAGCAGATCGCCAATTGATTGACCTCGGTTTTGCCTGCGAATTCCCCACTGCAGGCAAAACCTATTTTTTTAGCTTTGCTATTCCCCGTTCAGGTGCAAGTCCAGACGGAGAATGAACCGCCATTGACCGGAAAAATTCCATTCCCCCTCTTCATCAATTTTTACTTGGTCCTGCCGCCGGCCGATGCGATCGGCATAAGTCTTTCCTTTACTTTCTGGACCGACATTCATTGATAGCTTATTCTCATCGCCTGTCGAAAGGATGACAACGAGTCCGCCAGGATGTGAGGCGCTGCCGGAACGGGTCCAGCCAATACAATTTTTATCCTGAAAATAATCTTTTTGATCGCCAAAAGCAAATTTTCTGCGCAGAGTGATCAGAGTATCCAGCTCCTCCTGATATCCTTCTGAAGGTTTGGGTCCTTTAAGTCCGTAATAATCGCCGTAAAAGACGTCCGGAAAGCCTTCCGCGCGAAGCAGAATCAGACTGTACGCCTGCAGCTTGAACCAAGGCGCGACATAGGATTCGAGTGATTGCCCCGGCTGGGTATCGTGGTTATCGACAAAAGTGACCGCAAGAGATGAGTGTTCCTTCATCAAAGTTCCATCCAATATTTTTCGCAAGTCATAGTCTCTTCCTTGCTGCGCCGCCTGGTAAAAATTCATATGCAGCGTCACATCAAATAAATCGAGTTTAAAAGCGGTGCCTTCAAGATAATCCACCACCGCCTGCGTCTCATCCTTCCAAAATTCGCCAACCAGGTAAAAGGAGTTACGATAGGTCTTGCGAATATGATCGGCCAATTGGACAATAAACTCGCGATTAATATGCTTCACCGCGTCAAGACGAAAACCGTCGACTCCAGTTGTTTTCAGAAACCAGTCCGCCCATTTTTTGATCTCTCGGATCACGTCAGGATGACGATAGTCGATATCCGCATACATCAAATAATCATAATTGCCGTATTCATTATCCACCAATTCGTCATCAGCCCAGCCCTTATTAAGCCCTTCAATCATATAAATGGTTTTCTTATCCGTCAGCTGATCATAATCAACTCCAGAAAAATGCTCCCACGTCCATATAAAGTGGGAATACTGTCCTTTGCGCCCGGGAAAATTGAACCGTGTCCATCCTTCAATTTCGTGGGCCTCGCTGACCTTTTCCTGGCGGTTATTCGGATCCACTTCGTAAGCTTGAAAACGTTCGCACGCATCGGCACCTGCTTTGTGATTGAGAACGATGTCCGCATAGACCGATAAACCATGATCGTGCGATTCGGCGATCGCTGCCAGGTAGTCTGCTTTTGTGCCGTATTTCGTTCGAACGGTTCCCTTCTGATCAAATTCTCCCAAATCATAGAGATCATAGATGCTGTAGCCAACATCTTCCTGCTTACTGCATTTGAACACCGGCGGCAGCCAAACAGCCGAGATACCGATCGCTGCTAAGTGCGCGGCATCCTTCTTCAAACGCTCCCAATGTTTGCCATCATTGGCGAGATTCCATTCGAAGTATTGCATCATAACCCCATTTTCCATCACACATCCCTCTTCGCCACTCGTCCTTTTTTAAAAAACTCTCCTGCCTATTCCCGCTTTTGGGCATTGGGAAACTTTTTACATAAACGGCTATTCTATCGCCTTAATTCGGCGCCGCTGAACGATAGAGTGAGACTTTTGTTGAATATCATGAGTGTCGTGTCGAAAGATGATCGGACAATGGGTCAGCGCTAACCTCAGCAGTAAAAAAGATTCACAGCCGGTTAGAGGTCGTGAATCTTTGAATTCTTTCATACGTTTCTATTTCAAATTAGTTTTTCACGCGATCCCTTGCGAGCAGCAGGCCGCCAATGATTCCCGCCTGATCATGCAGACCTACAGGTTGAATATAGTTTTCTAATTCTGGAACCTCAAGGTAATCACCCAGCATTTTATGAAATTGCTCTCTAATGAGCGGGAATAATTTCTTCTGCTTCATCAGTCCGCCGCCCAAAATTATGCGTTCCGGACGCAGGATCATCGTATAACTGACCAGTGCCTGGGCCAGATAATAGGCCTCGAGCTGCCAGACCTCCGATTTATCGGCCAGATTTCTGCCTTCATCTCCCCAGCGCTTTTCTACGGCCGGACCGGAAGCCATCCCTTCCAGACAGTTTTTATGGTAGGGACAAAGACCTTCGAATGAATCCTGAGGATGGCGTCTGAGCAGAATATGACCCATCTCCGGATGACCAAAGTTGCTGAGCAGCTGACCTTTGCTGATGAAACCCCCACCGATACCCGTGCCGACTGTCAGGTACAGGCAGCTTTGCGTTCCTTTGGCAGCGCCCATTTTGTACTCTGCGAAGCCGGCTTCATTGACATCGGTCGTCCACGCCACGGGAATTGAAAATCTTTCTTTCAGTGCACCAACGAAACTATAATTACGCCAGCCTTCCTTCGGCGTTGATGTGATATAGCCGTACGTGTCAGATTGTTCATTGACATCGATCGGCCCAAATGAACCGACACCGATGGCCTCAACGGAAAATTGGCTAAGAAAATCAAGAACCTTTCCGATCGTTTCCTGCGGTTTCGTCGTTGGAACCGTTAGGGACTCCTTGATTTGTCCTTCACCAGTACCCACTGCAACGACAAACTTTGTTCCGCCGGCTTCGATTGATCCCAGCATACACTCATTCCCCTCTCAAACTGCTCGACTGTTTTCTGACTGCGCTTTTAAAAAGAGTAATTTCCCACCGGAAGCGATCCGTTTTTGTTTATTTCGCTTCACCGAAGCATAATCCGCACTATTGGTGACAACAATGATGACTGCCGGATCCAGATGACAATCCTTGATCATCTGAAGACGAAGTTCCGCGATCCTTTCTCCCTTAACTACACGCTGTCTCTTTTTTACAAAGCTTTCGAAACATGCGCCATTAAGCTCCACCGTGTCAATCCCAAGATGGATCAATAATTCCGCACCGCCATCTGACTTTAATCCATAGGCATGACCAGTTGGGGATGTTGCCGTCACCAGTCCATTGCAGGGTGAAAGAACGTTACCCTCTTCAGGAATAATAGCCGCACCTTTCCCCATGAATTCCGAAGAAAATATGCCATCATTCACCTGTTTCAGGTCAATGATTTCCCCGGTAACCGGAGCCAAAATGACCTCGTCCTCCATTGACAATGCCCCCGCAATCCTAATGTAACCGGTTAAAATAAAATATACAACTCTTAATGAATGGACTGCTTCATTGTTATTTTGCGTCTTGACCGGCAAAACGTCAAGCGCTCTCACTTTAAAAAAAGAAGCGCCTGATCGGTTACCCGCTCAGGCGCTTCTTTTTTTCAATCCATTAATACAAACCTTCTGTTGTTTCCTTCGTACTAATGAATATATTCTTTGTTTGCGTATAGGCATCAAGGATACTCTTATAGGTCTCACGACCGATACCCGATTTCTTATAGCCGCCGAATGACGCACCTGCAGGCAATTGATCATAGGTATTTACCCACATACGACCGGTACGAACACGCTTTGCTACACGAATAGCCTTGTTCAAATTCTGCGTCCAAACGCCTCCGGCCAAGCCATAATCCGAATCATTAGCCATACGGATAACGTCTTCCTCATCCTTGAATTTAATGACGGTCGCCACAGGCCCGAAAATCTCTTCCCGAGCAATCCGCATATCATTCGTCGCATCTGCCAGTATCGTTGGTTCCATGAAGACCCCCTTATCCAGACCATGGGCATTCAGCCGGTGGCCACCCGTTATAAGCTTGGCTCCTTCATCTTGCCCAATCGAGACATAGTTCAGAATTTTGTTCAACTGGCGCTCATTGATCTGTGCGCCCATTTGAACGCCTTCTTCCCAAGGCAATCCGACTTTCACTTTTTCAAAAGCGTCTTTCAGTGCAGCCACAAATTTGTCATAAATCCCTTCTTGAACAAAAAGCCGCGAACCGGCCGAGCAAACCTGCCCCTGATTGAATAGAATCCCTAATTGAGCACCCTCAATAGCTTTGTCCCATGGCGAATCGTCAAAGAAGATATTCGCCGATTTCCCGCCGAGTTCCAGTGTTGCCGGAATCAAGCGATCGGCTGCTGCTTTAGCGACTTCATAACCGACCTCTGTAGACCCGGTAAAAGCGAGCTTGGCAAACCCTGGATGATGCAGCATATAGTCTCCCGAATCCGAACCGCGTCCGGTCACAACGTTAACAACACCTTTCGGCAGCACTTGATCGAGTAGCTTAGCAAATTCCAGTGTGGTGAGCGACGTCGATGATGAGGGGTGAATGACCACCGTATTTCCTGCCGCGATTGCCGGCGCAATTTTCCAGGCCGCCATTAAAAATGGGAAATTCCACGGTACGACTTGGCCGACCACACCGATGGGCTCCTTCAAGTTAATGGTCATTGTATCCTCATCCAAGTTTTGCGCTGTACCTTCTTCGCCGCGTATCACACCGGCAAAATAGCGGAAATGATCCGCCGCATCCGGAACATCAATATTCTTCGTCTCACGAAGCGGTTTCCCATTATCCAAGGTTTCGACCATTGCCAAATGCTCCGTCTGTTCATCAATTAAGTCAGCAATTTTCAGCAACACTTGGCTCCGTTCAGCCACACCGGTTTTACTCCAGGATTCAAAAGCCTTCGTTGCCGCTTCAACTGCCCGGTCGACGTCTGCATGACTCGCGTCAATCACTTCAGCGAGTTTTTCTCCGTTACTCGGGTTCGTACTCGTTATCTTCTTTCCTTCAGATCCGTCTATCCATTGGCCACCGATATACAGCTTGTACGATGAGTCAATCGCTGAATTCAGAACTTCTTCTTTGGTACTCACTATAACAAGACCCCTTTTCTGGTATTTCTCAGTGACGCAGGTTACTTTTTTTATCTACCCGCGTAGAAAAAGGCAAAACATTTTACGGCGTTAGAAGTGCAACTGGGAATCGATCGCTAATCATTCGACGCGAATAATTTCAATCGGATTGAGGTTTTATTTTTCCTTTGCAAGGGCATACAAGTAATTAGCAAGATATTCTGAAAATACAGGTTCAATCGAAGGAGGCTCTCTCTTGACCGACAAGAAAAATGATCAATTAAAAAAATTCACCATTGATAATGAAGGAAAAGCGAATCTGACCACGAATCAGGGGCTTAAGATGTCTGAAGACGAATTTTCATTAAAGGCTGGCCTCCGAGGACCAACCTTACTCGAGGACTTTCATCTCCGTGAAAAAATAACACACTTCGATCATGAGCGCATTCCAGAACGCATTGTTCATGCCCGCGGAGTTGGCGCACATGGCATCTTTCAACTCTATGAACCCTTGAGTGAATACACCAAAGCCGATTTTCTGAATGACCCAAGCAAAACGACACCCGTTTTCGTCCGCTTCTCAACCGTACAGGGCTCCCGCGGTTCGAGCGACACGGTTCGCGATGTCCGCGGTTTCGCGACTAAATTTTATACAGATGAAGGCAATTTTGATCTTGTCGGCAACGATATACCGGTGTTTTTCATACAAGACGCGATCAAATTCCCGGACTTTGTCCATGCCGTCAAACCGGAACCCGACACGGAAATTCCTCAGGGAGCGAGTGCCCACGATACCTTCTGGGACTTTGTCGGTCAAAATCCGGAGACCGCTCATATGGTGATGTGGGTCATGAGTGACCGAGGTATCCCGCGCAGTTTACGGATGATTGAGGGATTCGGTGTGCATACGTTCCGGCTAATCAACGCTGCCGGAAAAGCGCATTTTGTCAAATTCCACTGGAAGCCCCTGCTGGGTGTCCATTCCATGGTTTGGGACGAAGCGCAAAGAGTTTCCGGCAAAAATCCTGACTTTCATCGTCAGGACCTCTACGAAGCGATTAAAAAAGGCGATTTTCCGGAATGGGAATTCGGCCTTCAGATTATTCCTGAAGAGGAAGAACATCGGTTCGATTTCGATATTCTGGATCCGACCAAGCTCTGGCCGGAAGAGGAGGTGCCTGTTAAGCGTGTCGGCAAAATGACCTTGAACCGTAATGTGGATAATTTTTTTGCAGAGACCGAGCAAGTGGCCTTCCATCCTGGACATGTCGTACCCGGTATTGATTTTTCCAATGATCCCCTGCTGCAGGGGAGACTGTTCTCCTATACGGATACCCAAATTTCACGGCTCGGCGGGCCAAATTTCCACCAGATCCCGATCAATCAACCCGCCTGTCCTTACCACAATAATCAACGAGACAGCATGCACCAAATGGCCATCCATCATGGCCAGACCAGTTACCATAATAACGGTTTGAATAATAATCAACCGGATACAGCCGCACCGGAGCAGGGCGGTTATGCCTCTTATGCGGAGAAGATGGAGGGGCAAAAAGTCCGGGGACGCAGTGACCGTTTTCTTGATTTCTACTCACAAGCCAAATTATTTTATAATAGCCAAGCACCCTATGAACAGCAGCATTTGATCGATGCCGTGAGCTTCGAGCTCGGTATGTGCCAGTCGCAGGCAGTAAAAGATCAGGCCATCGCTTTACTCAATCATATCGATCGGCGAATGGCAGAAAATGTAGCTGAAAACATTGATGCGGCGCTGCCAAAGGAGAATTTAGAGGTGAAGTCCGGAAAACAATCACCGGCGTTAAGTATGGCGAAAACGACTGAAAAGGCTGAGTCGAAAAGTGTCGCCATCCTCTTGAATGGAGCGCCGAATGCCGCTCAGTTGAATGAGTGGGTGAAGGCGCTAGCGGGGCAGAAAATTAATTACAGTATCCTTGATCAGAAAGTGCATGAACTTGGCAGCGGTCTGAAGGTTACCGATACCTTCAATACCGCCGATTCAACGCTCTTTGACGCCGCCTTGCTGATCAGCAGCGAAGCTAAATTGCTACCGAAGACGCTCGAATTCATCGAAACGACGTTCCGCCATTACAAACCGCTGGCCTATGCGGCGAGTCAAGCGGATGCTCTGAAGCAAAGCCGGATACCTCTTGATGAAGCGGGGCTTTATGATTTATCCAAAACCGATATTCAGTCCTTCATCAAAGGGATCGCACATGCCCGTTTCTGGGAGCGGGCCGTCTGAACATTTACCCGTTCCCCGCTTTCCATTTGTTTCCTGATGGCAAAAAAGTGACTGAATCGTTGTTGAAACGATTGAGCCATTTTTTTGTACGTTCAGAAAGTATATAAAATTGAAGAGGAATTAAGTATAAGAAAAACTAAGGCGCAGCCGGCATTCAAAGGACTTGGCTACGCCAAGTTTTTCTAATCATTTTTTAGCTTCTTCGTGCATGCCAGCCTACTCGCTCGGCGCTTGGGCTGGAACCCTAGCCTGAACAGCGCTGCAAATCAGCCGCCTTCAAAGGAACCGGCTGCTCTGAGAGCCGATAACGCAGCCGCACCTTATTATCAATCGTGCAGAATTGATTATCCTGCGTGATCCACAAACGATTGCCTGATAAAAAGAGTCGATGATTCGGCGGCTGAAAAGACTTCTGCCACGGTCCGGTGATTTCTGGGCCATCGGGCAGCGCGGCCAATTGCTGTTCATCCATCCCCATGCATTCCTGGCGTCTAAAGCGATAAAAGCGTACTGTGTTCTGATCGAATAGTCTTCTTTTTCGGTGATGCTCCAGATAATAAAAGGACCCGCCTTGCCGTCCGCAGCAGAGCCGATAGCTGGGAATGAACCTTTTCCCATCGATCGGTTCCATTTCGGGATAACGAAAGAGCAGCGGATCCGGAACATCAATGATTTCCTTTGCACTAATTTTAAAGAGGGCAAGCCATTCAGCAGTCAGCAATCTGCGGCTACCTTGATCCACGGTAAAGATCTCGCCATTGCCTGCCCTGATGAACGAACCGTCTAGAAGGTGATCGTTTAAGTGCTGACTCAGCCGCTGATAAGAGCGGGGGGACTTATAGGTCTCCTCCAGTATCTCATTCAGCGGGTAGAACGCAGCCCGCTCGTTCAATCTCCGCCAGAAAATGGCATCCGCATGGCTCCAATATTTCGGATCATCATCCCAATAGGAGTTATATTTTTCATGAATACCTTGCAGCAAATCCCGACTGTGCATGACCGAACAATGGTCCACTTTGAATGCTGCATCCGCTAAAATTGCGTCAGCCGGGATGATCCATTGTTTTTCCCTGCGAAACTGGTCATCCACTTGGATCACCCGCTGACTGGAGTAGACCACCTGCTTCGCGGAATGGGTAAGGAAATTGGCCATTTTTTCCAGACGTTCCTTCATGTATTGGGTATCATCGGTAAGGTAGGTGATATACTGTCCATTCGCCTGAGCCAGTGCCTGATTAATCAACACCGCATAACGCGTACGCCGATACCTTTCCTGATTGTCGACACCGCTGTCAAAAAAATGAACCCGCGGATCATTCAGATAATCAGAAATCAGTGAGCGAACGGTTTCCTCCGAGTGATCATCCATAATCCACAGCTCCCAATGGCTGTAGCTTTGATCGAAAACACTTTGTATGGCCTGCTGAATGGTCCTCGGCTTATTGTAACTTGTTAAAATGACCGAAACGAGCGGAGGCACTATCTCTTCACTCCCTATCAGCGATGAAGGGTCGACCAGTCAAAATCTATCTCAGGATCATTCCAGTCGATTCTTTGTTCATCCGGATCCGCCGCACGATAAGCCTGTGTTGTAAAATAAATTATCATCAGTGGTTCATTGCCCAGCACCCGATAACCATGAGCAACTCCGCGCGGAATAAGCAAAAGCGACGGGTTATCTTCCCCAAGATAGAATACCCCGGTCTCTCCCTTTGTAGGTGAATCTTTTCGTAAATCATAAAGGACAACCTGAGCCTGGCCGACGGGGAAGAACCATAGATCATCCTGAAGTTTATGATAATGAAACGCTTTAATGACTCCAGGGTAGCTCTTCGACCATGAAGCCTGGCCAAAACGTTCGAGAAGCGTTTCGTCCTCACGTACGAGCTCCGCGAAGAATCCACGATCATCACATTTTTTATCCAATTCTTTTGTGCGCACGCCTTCAATCATCATTTTCCTCCTATTCCCTAGCTGATAGACCCAACTCTAAAGGATGAGCCTGATACCATTTCACTGTATCTCGTAACCCTTCATCAAACGCAGTTTGTGGTTTCCATCCGATTTCCGTCTCGATCTTCGATGCATTCATGGCGTAGCGTCGATCATGACCCGGCCGATCGCTAACCTGAGCGATCACTGGCTCAGAGCCGATCAGATGCGCTATGCGCTCCGCAATTTCCCGATTCGTATGCTCCTCATGTCCGCCAATATTATAGATCTCTCCCGGCTTCCCTTTTTCAAGCAGCATTTGAAGTGCCCGGCAATGATCCTTCACATATAGCCAATCTCGTATCTGCCGGCCATCGCCGTAAATCGGAATCGGCCGCTTCTGCATGACATGGGCAACGATGGTCGGAATCCATTTCTCACGGTTCTGATATGGGCCATAATTATTGCTGCATCGCGAGACAATGACCGGCAGCCGGTAGGTGCGGGCATAAGCTAATGCCAGGCAATCCGCGCCGCTCTTTGTTGCCGAATAGGGATTATTAGGATCGATCGGGGAGCTTTCCGTAAACGCGGGATCAGCGCTTTTTAAAGCTCCATATACTTCATCCGTTGAGACATGAATCATTCTAGCCACATGATGCGTTCTTGCGGCTTCCAGTACCTGATAGGTCCCGAGAACATTGGAAAAAATAAAGGGTTCAGCATTTCCGATACTGGCATCGACATGAGATTCAGCCGCGAAATGAACAATCGCATCAATGGGACAATCAAAGGCCATCTCGAGATCTTCTTTTCGGCTGATATCCCCTTTGATAAATCGGAAACGCGGATGAGCCGACAATTTCTCCATTTCATCCGGATGAGCCGCGTAGGTCAATTTATCAATAACGGTCACTTGATAGCCCGTGGATTCAAGCATCAGTTGCACAAAATTGAGCCCGATAAATCCTGCTCCCCCGGTAATTAGCAGCGATTTAATCATTTTTGAGCTTCCCTTCCTTCAAATCCTGAAAAATTTGCTGATCCGCCAGATGCAGAGATTCATGTGTTCCGGCATCAATCCACCAGCCGGGAAGGAGATGGAAGCTCAGTTCATTCCTCTGCAGATAGATTTTATTCACGTCCGTGATTTCGAGCTCCTGACGTCCTGAAGGCGATAACTGATTGATGATATCAAAGATTTGTTCATCGTACATATAGATACCGGTCACGCAATAATTTGAAACCGGATGAGCTGGTTTTTCAGTAATCGAAAGAATTTTTTGCTCTGAAGCGTCTAAAACAGCAATACCGAATCGCTCCGGATCCGGAACTTTTTTCAGAAAAATCTTTGCTCCTTTTCCTTGCTGCAAAAAATCCTGCCACGCTTGCAACAAATCGTCTTCAAAAAGATTATCACCCAAAAGACAGATGAACTTTTCCCGATTAATAAAAGAACGGGCATAGGATAAGCCGTCAGAAATCCCGACAGCTGCTTCTTGAGCCCGGTAAATGATCCGGACGCCCCATGCCTCGCCGTATCCAAGAATTTTAATAAAGTCGGGAAGCTGTTCTTTGCCGGTTATGATCAGAATTTCGTGAATTCCGCAGGCTTTCAGTTTCATAATCGGCCAATGAATCATAGGGAAACTGCCCACCGGTAAAAGATGTTTGTTCATCACATGGGTGAATGGTCTGAGGCGGGTCCCCTTTCCTCCAGCCAAAATGACACCCTTCATCCAATCACATCCCTTTATGATAAAATGAACTATTCTTCCTCATTAATCTCCCGATCACTCATCAGAATGTCCCGGTTCCAAAACGAATGATTTGTCTAATTTGTACAATTTCTGTCCCCGCGGCAGATGAACTGGTCACAGCAATGGCATTATCAGAAACACTTTGAACGACCACATTGACCAGTTCTGATCCATCTCTCAAGTGAATAGTCACAGGCTGCCCGGTCCTTTGCACCTGCTGAAGCCATGATTTAAAGGAACGAGACTGAAATGATGTCGAACTATCCAGAAGATCACCCAGAGTACCTTTATCCTTGCTTCCCATAAATTTCGCATCCTTTACATTAGATTTAGTATACTATATTGCTTCCTGCACCGATCTGTATAGACGAATCAAGGGTAATCGCTAGAAACAAACGATTACCCGGCTTTTTTTCTGTAGACAACGCCAAAAAAGAGAGGCCTGCTTCATCGGCCGGGCTATCGAAGCGGTACAAACATTGATTTATCTCAAGGATATGCGAACATACCATTCAAAAAATAAAGCTATGAATAATTTATAGTAACCCCGGAAATGACGATCCGGGAAAATCATCCAGCCATGCGGGTTTTCTCCGCACGGCCGCAGGAGGTCTACAAATTGTCTAAACACAAACACGATCACGGAAATAATGCGACGGATCTTGATTTCCTTTTCCGTTCATTGCTCCCAGGCACGGTTATTACTGTGATCGGCGCTTCCGGTAATATTTATGGCCCCGCTGTTTTTACCAGTTATAATCGGAGAACCGGTTTAGTGGCTTTAACGGAAACAACCAGTATTTCACCGATTACAACCACTACCATCTACATCCCGGTCAGCAACATCGAGTCCGTAAGCTTCTCTTCCTAATGAAAGGCCTGTTAATCCGAAGCGGGTTAGACGGCATTTATCCCGTACTCGAACAGGAATACCTTTCTGCCTGGCGGGCCTCAGGAAACACCATCGATACCGTTCGATTGCCGGAACAGAATCATTTTTCAGACTCGACCTTGGCGCCATATGATCTGATCGTCATGTTTAATGGAAGAGGTTTGAGTGAGCAGTGCAAGCAGCAGCTGGCCAGCAGCTCAGCTGCTTTTTTTGTCTGGCAGACTGAAGATCCCTTTTACATTGATCAGAGTGTGGCTTTAACCAAATGGGCCGATCACACCTTTACTGTTGATGAAGGCGTGCTTGATCATTATCATCGAAAAGCTGCCGATCATCCGGTCACCTTTTTACCACTCGGAACATCAGCCGCTCTCTTTCATCCACAGCCTCCGGAACCGCAGCTGGCCTCTGATCTTCTGTTGATCGGCTATCCCTATCCGAATCGAGCTCGACTCATTCGCTTTCTCTTGACGCATACATCCTGCACGATTAAAGTAATTGGTCAGGGTTGGCATAATGCACTGCCCAAGAGTCTGCGCCGTTCCTCCCGGCTTCAGGTAATTAATCACTGGCTGGATCCGGATGAAACCGCCCGCCATTATTGCAGTGCCAGCATTGTTTTGAACCCGCATCGCAGCTCTCTATTTCCGATTAATAGCAATTCGTCAAGGCTACCGAATCTGAGTCTGAATAACCGGGCCTATGATCTGGCTGCCTGCCGCGCTTTTCAGCTCATCGATCGCCCGCTCACAAAATCTTCAGGTTTTACAAGTCAAGAAATCATCAGCTACACCACACCTGAAGATTGTTTGAACAAGGTTAAGCACTATCTGGAAAATGATGCTTTACGCAATCAGATTGCCGGAAGAGCCTGCGTGCGCGCATTCCTAAATCACCGGTTCGAGCACCGCATTGCGCAGATTATTCAGCAGATTCACAATTTGCGAGCATAATAAGTAAGCTCCAAAAGCCGCTGCACCGCGAATCCGAACTTGCCCTGCTGAAAAAAAGGGAGGCCCTCTCTTTAACCCGCTAAAGCGGTCTAGAGATAGCCTCCTTTATTATGCTTCCGAAAAATTGTTTGTTTTTATTAACAGCTTGAGAGTAAAAATTCTCGAGTAAAATCCAAAAAAGATAACTTATTACGGTATCGTATCTTTACCGCCAGTGAGGGGGGAAATCGTCGAAGACTTTATCGTTTGCCTCATTTACTCTTTCTTATTGCGATTAACCCATGTCTCGTTTAGATTTTTCAATCTGGCTTTTATGCCTTCATTCGCGGTTGAATTAAATTTAGAAAAAACTGTGAAAACTTATTTTTTGTTTAAAGCCGTCAGATCAATTTCATTTTATCCGATAATAATAATAATTTTAATATTTTCTAAATATCAATGATAGGTTATCTTTAATTCTGTCTAAGGGAACATTTGCTTTTACACGTTCTTCATAATTCTCTCTCCAGATAAAATAGTCTGAAAGTCCAACTCGTGGTCGATTAATTTTTGTATATATTTCTTTCACTGTATTAAATACTTGTTTTAAATCTCTATTCTTATTAGTGAAGTTTAAACATTCATCAATTAAGCGTAAGCTTATTTCCAATTGATTAATGATATACAATGTTTCGTTATCCTCTTCTTTTTCTAAAATTTTTTTTAATTCCTGAAACAGAGTTTTTAATTGTTTTAGATCTATAAGCATGGTTATCCCCACTTTTATTTAATAGGTGATGACGAGATGACTTCCAATTTTCTAATTTTCCAAGGCTCTGGAATAAATATTTGATCCCCTCCACCTAAGTAAATGCCTTCTTGATATCCTACGGGTCCTTCATAAATTGTGGTACCCTTAGGTATTTTAATTCCATAAACAGTTTCTAACGGCGAAGTGCCTGTTAAAACACCTGATTTTGGGTCAATTCACTGAGCCTTAATTGCAGAATCAATACGCCCTCCAATTATTGTACCTGGCTTTCTTGTAAAATATTGACCTAGTGCATTCCTTCCTCCCCCTGCTTTCCCGGAACGATAGAGAATCGTATCACGTTTGAATTTTATTACATTATACATTCCACTTCTAAATGTTGAAGCCGCACCAGGATTATTTTCAGCCAATGGTCCTGGATTTTCAATCATATTAAATGAATAATGAAATTTTCCATTTCCCCTGTCTGTTTCCTCTACATATTTTTTCTCTTCTTTGCTTACTCTCCCCGCCTTTGCCACCCAGTGAGTTTCCTGCACGGTGTCAGATGTGTCTTTCTTAACTTCTCCTACATTTTCATTTAAGCGTATACTGCTTTTATTTCCTTTCCTGCTGATATTTCCTGTTACCCGGTCATTGTTCCTAATTTCCAGCAGTTGATCTTTTAATCCCTTAGAATTAATCGTATTGTATGGTACATTTCCACAAGCAAACTGATATTTAGGAGTAAAAGGATTCTGAAAGCTGCTTATTTTTTCAGCGAACATGTTTTTTGTGACCGTTCCAGCTTGGTTTACTTTTCCGGCTAATTTCCCAACGTCTACCATCTTTCCCACTTTGTCAATGCCCTTCGTCCCAAATAAGGAGAGGGCAATCGTCGCGATGGCATAGGTGATCCAATGCGTACGCGTGTAGGCATTTCCCTGCACCATATTTTTTTGGAAAGACCCGTTCAACGCATTCGCCAGTAATTCGATGGTTTTCACAGGGTGCCTTCCTGCGTGAACCATATTTTCAACCGTTTTCTGGGGAGATTTGGCCATATCCCACAGACCAACGACCGTATCTTTTACGGTATCAAAGACTCCATCGTCAATACCGTCATTCACTTCATGATAAATATGGACCGCTTTCTCGAGTTCCGAACCTGTTTTCTCGTACCTAGGCCGATTGAAGGCCTCTTCTTCCTTTTTCGACACCTGACGCGCTTGTTCCTGCTGCTTTTTGAAGGTCAGATAAGCTGCTGTTTGTTTCTCAAGATTACCTTGAATCTGGTAAGCGTCGCTATGGTAGAAGGCTTCAGCATTAAAATGGAGCGGTTCCACGTCGGCACCCTGCCGTGTCGCATTTTCCAGCGTGGAATAGAGAGCAACAATTTGCGGCACGTCGCTAATCACCTGCTGGTATTCGTTCAGCAGCGTCCGATCCAGATCGCGGACATCTTCGCTCATTTTCGTCTGTGCTCTGTTCGCTTTATCGAGCTGACGCTCCACGTCCTCCGTGGTAAACGTGCGCACCGGGACGAGATCGGAAATGCTGTGGAGAACTTTACTGATCGACTCCTTCTGATCATTGACGACATCGCGCGAACGCCAGTAAGCAATCTATAAATCGCTCTCCAAAAAGGGAATCTGTACCTGCGTCGTGCCGCCCAGATTGCGATCATTAATTTCGCCGGCGATCCCATTCAGGAAGGCGACTTGTTTCTCAATCAGCCGTAACCAGGCATTCACCACCGTTTCCTGTGCCTGATAAAATGCCTTGATTTTTTCCGCCCCCCGTCCTTTGAAAGAAGTGCCGAGCGCGGTAATCTGCGCGAAGCTTTGCTTCAGCTGCCGCATCTCCTCGCCAAGTGTTTGATACTGCTTGGATCAGCGCTCTCGCGTCATAGCGAATCGTATTCGCCGCCGTGCCGGAACTGCCCATGACCGCCTTCATCGGATCACCTCATTCTGATACCACAGCAGATAGATACGAGTCTGTGTATTGGCCCCATTATTGCGGACTGCCGCTAATTTGCCGAAAGTCGAGTAAAAAACAGAATTCAAAACGTTGGAAACCCCCCATCAGCACCGCCCCTCTCACAAGTCCATTCCCGTCATTTGTGTCTATTATATTAAATCTATCTATGTGGAGAAATGCGGCAAAATAACCAAATGATCCATGGAAATGTTCCAGCTTAGACCCATTCGACTTTTTCCGACAAAACGTGCCCTGCCGAATGAACTAGGCCGCAATTCGAGCATAAAGGATGGAAGTTAGCCTTTCACTCATCTTTGCGTCGATAATCGTTCGTCTTTGAGCAAAATAAAAAGCACCCCAGTGGATGCTTCATGAGCATTATTCTTAACGCAAGAAACAGTACAGCAATTCCAATGATTTCCTGAATCCAAGGGTTGTATTTTTTTCAAACAGATTCAGGTTCTATTCTCTCATGACGCTTTTAGGTCGAATCTCGTGCCCGTCAATTTATAAAAGAGTTGGAACAAGAGATCCATTGACTGATGCACCGGATAATTCGTGTTGCTGAACGCCTGACACTGACTGGAGACCTCTTTCAATAGCTGTGGATTCTCAAGCGATGAAATGACTTGTTTGGCCAGATTTACAGGATCCGTTAGATAACTGCTTTTCAGGGCTTCATAATAAGAATATTGACGATCATCCGTATTTTCACCAATCCACACTGGTTTGCCAAACAACATCGCTTCAAGCCCGACAGTGGAGGTCAGCGTGACGACTCCATCTACAGCGGGCAAAACATCGTAAAGTCCCGGTGACCTGGCAAGCAGGCGGAAATTCGGATAACGTTCAAACGCGTGATAGACCGCTAATTTCCCTTTCCCGATCTCCCATGGATGCGGCTTGACAATCACCTGCAGATCGGATTGTTTAAGCAGCTCCGAGATAATCTTGTTCAGCACCGCTTCCGCAAAGGGCTGCGTCGCAACGAGAATGGTCTTCTTGTTTGCGGAAAGCTTAAGAACGGCAGCACTTTCCTGGTGAATCGGTTTGTTCGGATTAAAAATCGAATCAAAACGGGGATGGCCAGTCACGACAATCTGACTCCCCGAACAGCCCTTAGCGAGATACCAATCCCGCTCATACTTCCCATAGACTCCCTGATGCGTCGCCAGTACTGGGAAAAAGGCTTCTTCCCCCATTAGAGCCCCGTGCTGAAGGCAAAGGCTCGGAATCCCGCGACGTCTGCCTTCAAGGACAAGAATTCTGCTGTCCAGATCCTCTGTCGTTCCCACGACAATCATGGCCAGCGGCTGTTTCTGAAAGATCGGTGTTAAAGCGTCAATTGCTGAAATAAAACCAGCTAAGTCCTTCAGAAACACTGTTTTCAGATGACTTTCCTGAAGAGGATGATCGACTGGCAAGGCGTCAAAAAGCATCGCTGCTTGTTTCGTTAAAGCGGCGACGACATCCGGTGCCGCCGCGTGCCTCTGAGCATTCTTATTTATTGTCGGCAGACCATTATATTGCTTCAGATTGCCCCGAAGCAAGACAAGGGTGTGCCGTGGATCAAATTTTACAAAATGTTCCGGCGACCAGCGCAAATAGTCCAGATGCAGCAAAATTTTCGTATCGCCCGCTTTTGCTGTTTCGGATACCATTTTTTTCATTTCTTCTTCAAAGAAAGGTTGCCCCGTCTTGGTCTTATGAGTTAAAGCCTCCCCTGAGCTGAGCTTAAAAAATGTCTCTCTTTTCATTCTCTCTTTTAGAGCGGGTGAGATATAGCGATAGAAATTGCTTAATAACGCTAGCGGGATATGTTTATAGGTGAGAGAATCGAAATTTTGCAGAAATAATTCATATAACCGCCAATAATTCTCTAAGTAGATTTGATCATTTTTCATGGATGCACTCCTTTTGCCGCTAGATAGGCAGCCAGAGACTCTCTGATTTCTTTGCAGGTGTGCTGGGGTGGCATTCGTTGAATAAGCTCCGACTTCTTTTCCGCAAATAACTGATGATGCAGGGACTGAACCGTAATATAATTTTTATCTAAAGTTTCGTTAATCGGATAGAACGGATAATAGTGATTCAACCGCCAAAAAAAGCGAGCATCACCGGTTCGGTAGTACCCGGGATCCTCATCCCAATAAGATCCGAAGGCCTGCTTTATTTTCTCAAGAATGCTGCGCCGATGCATCACTGAGCAATGATCTATGGCACAGGGAGCCATCCACTGCACTTTTTTCGCCGGCCGCGCCATTGTTCGCATCACTTTTTCTGCTTCATCAAGATAGTAGGTTTCAGAACCGGAATAGACAATTGATTTTTCCGGATGCCTATCAAGTTCCGCCGACATTTTCTTTAACCGATCAGGCTCATACACATTATCATCTGTTGCATAAGTGATGTATTCTCCCCGAGTCAGCGGAATCGCCTGATTAATTAAAACGGCATAACGTGTTTTTTCTGTCCGTTCGCTGATCGACTGAACTCTGCTCTGGTAAAAGAAAACACGCGGATCCTGCAAATATGGAGCGATTGCATCCATGGTTGGCTGATCGGAATGATCGTCCATGATAAAAAGTTCAAAATTTTTCTCGCTTTGGTTCATCATACTCTCAAGTGTTCGGGCAATATAATCTGCCTTATTGTAACTGGTTAAAATTATCGATACTTTGATCATTTTTTCACCTCACAGCTTCAATCGGTTACAATCAATTTATGATTACGAGTTCTTTTTTGTTTCGGTGAAACGTCCAATTTCAAGGAGCTTCTGACCATTGCCCCAGAATGCCCGCTATTTGCCGTCACTCTTAGGACCAGGATCAGCAAGGCCATCTTTCTTCTTTTCTGCTGCGGCCTTCGTTTCCTGCAGGAATTCGGCAAGCGCCTCTTTCCAATCCCGCAAGAGACTGATATCATTCGCCTGCATAGCAAAAGGCGCAAGGACTGAATGCTTCGGTCTCGATGCTGCTCTTTCATATTGATCTGTATAGACCGGTGAAACCGGAATCGAAAGTCCATAGAGTGTAAAAATCTGCTGAGCCAGTTCATACCAGCTGCAGCTTCCGCTATTGGTTAGATGATAGGTCCCATATTTCTCGCTTTTTATCAACGCGTCAATCGGATCGGCAAGATCTTTAACATAGGTCGGACTGCCATATTGATCGCAAACGACGGCAATTTTTTGATCCTGCTGAGCAAGCTCCAACATTTTCATGACGAAATTCGGCCGGTGCGGTCCAAATAACCAAGAGGTCCTGACGATGAAAAAGCGGTGATGAAACTGACGGACAAATTGCTCTCCTGCCAATTTCGAACGTCCGTAGACATTTTCCGGAGAAACCGGATCAAATTCATGATAAGGCTCTGTCTTTCGCCCATCGAATACATAATCGGTGCTGATAAAAACTAATTTTGCTTGTACGGCTTCAGCGGCTACCGCAACATTGCGTGTTCCGAAAGCATTCATTCGAAAAGCCTCAATCGGCTCAGCTTCGGCCCGATCGACCTGGGTATAAGCCGCCGTATGAAGGACAATATCCGGATGATGCGCTGAGAAATAGGCCCGCAGCTGATCCATGCTACCGACATCTAATTGCGCATGACTCGGGGCGAGCACCTGATAGCCCTTCGCTCTGAATGCCTGAACAAGCGAACTCCCCAATAATCCCGCACCGCCAGTCACTAATAAGGTTGTCAAAGAACATTCACCTCTTCAAAAATAATCGCTATTCCCTTATACTTTATTTTTAAAAAGGAAACCTGTCTCTGCATTTGCCGCATATTATGAAAATAAAACGGTATATTAGAAAAACCGGGCAAAAAGCGCCCAGTCCTTTGACTTGCAAGTACGCTCCGGGAACTCGCTTGCCGCGGGCAGTCCGGGAGCCTCCTCAAGCAAACTAATGCCTGCGGGGTCTTCCCTGGCCTGCACTCCCGCAGGAGTCTCGCACCTGCGCGTTTGGTTCACGACCCTTTGCTTTAGCGAAAATTATACACTTTCTTTACTTGTAAAAAAGTCGCTTCATTTATGAAGCAGCTCTTTCTCATCAATAGGCCCGCACCCGACTTCCTGATCGTGCTGTCTGTACCGATAGTTTAGCAAATGTTTCAGCACTGAAATCTGCTGCAGAATTTTCTTGCCGATGTTGGTTTCCAAAACCTTTTTTCGCTGAAGCTCGCGATCAACCAATCTTTTGACAGAGAGGACATCGGTGCCGTTCTCCAGCACGTCTTCTTTCGAGGTAAACTTCTTATGTGCCACCAGCTGCATGCCGTATGAATTATAGAGCAGGGTATAGCCGGCAATACCGGTTTTTGGCTGATAGGCCTTCGAGAATCCGCCATCGATGACAATCATCTTCCCACCCGCTTTAATCGGGTCCTCACCATCGATCTCTTTTACCGGGGTATGTCCGTTAATAATATGGCCCTGATCAGGATTCAGATGAAACTCTTTGAGGATCCTTCGGCAAATGCATTCATCTTCGCGTAATTTATAGTAAGGATTTTTCTTTTCCTCATGGGCTTCTCCTTCACTAATAAAATAACGCTCAAAAGTCGTCATTTCTTTTTTACCGAATAAAGAGGAATTTTCTCCCGCCCATAAATACCAGATCATATCCGTCGCTAGATCATCGGTGATCTCCGGATGAGAAAAACCATCACGCAGGTAAGTCTCAAACTGGTCAAGCAGTCCTCGACCAGCATAGCTTTTGCCCTGAATGAGCATCTTTTTCATGCTGCCATCTCCGTTGAGCGGTATACAGCCATGAATGAGCAGGTTACCATTGTACTTCAGATAGAGCCGTCCTTTGCGCATCAGAAAATTCATATGCCGTGCCAGTTTCTCGGCATGCTGGAAGGAAAACAACAGCTTATCAATCACCTGTTCTTCCTCTTCTAAGAGCTTTTCGGGATGCTGTCGATCAACGGTCGCAAAGCAGGTGTTTTTCAGCGGGTAGACTTTTCCTTTCAGCAGGATCGTTTTCCGGTCCTGATCCATTTTATTGAGGACAAGCCGGTCTTCCATATGAAAATCGGGGCGCCTGTGAATGATCGGCATTTCCAGCTTAAATTGAATCATCGCGATCGCCTGATGCATTTTCGTGATCTGCAATGTTTCTTCTGCCGTGAATTCTTTGTCACTGTCATTCATTTTCGGATGGAATACCGGGTTGTCCTGATAGTATTTTTCGGCCAGATTGAGCAACGGCCGCAGATTAATTCCGTAGACATCCTCAATGATATCCAGATTGCTGTATCGGGCACAGATGCGCAGGAGATTGGCCAGACAGACTTTAGAACCGGCAAAAGCACCCATCCAGAGCACATCGTGATTGCCCCATTGAATATCGAGTGAATGATACGTCATCAGAGTATCCATAATTCTATCCGGCTCAGGTCCGCGATCATAGATATCGCCGACAACGTGCAGATGATCGACAACTAGACGCTGCACCGTGTAAGCCAGTCCAATAATCAGCTTGTCTGCCTGACCCAGTGAAATAATACGCCGTACAATCTCTGTATAATATTGTTTTTTATTGGACAATTCATCGGTTTTATAGAGCAATTCTTCGATAATATAGACAAAATGCTCCGGAAGCGCCTTGCGCACCTTGGAGCGTGTATACTTGGTCGAGCAGAATGAAACCAGCTGAATCAAATCCTTGATGGTATCCGCATACCACTGCTGCAGCATCTGTTCATTTTCAAGATCGGATTTGATGAGTTTCAACTTCTCCTCAGGATAGTAGACCAGTGTGGCAAACGCATTGACTTTGTCTTCAGACATGCGGCCATCAAAAAGATCGTGGATTTTCTGCTTGACGTTACCTGAACCATTCCGCAGAACATGCTGGAATGCCTGATATTCACCATGCAAGTCGCTGACGAAATGCTCCGTCCCCTTCGGTAGATTCAGAATGGCCTCCAAATTTATCATTTCGGTTGCCACTTTTTCCTCGCAATCGTATTTCTGAGCCAGTAAATCCAGATATTTTGTATCCATATATCCATCTCCTGCCTTGACGGCTTTAGTGTAAGCGAATTAATAGCCGTGGCATCCAAAAAGGATTCCATGAGCTGATGAACACTCTTTTTGATTAGTATAGCACAATAGATATATAATGCGTCCTATTTAAACTGGATATTCCCGCTATAATAGTCGATCTTTTTGACTTCCCCATGTGAAAAGAGTACATTACGCAAGGGATAACCCACAATGAATCATACAGTCTAACGCGTGCATTCGGGGGTGCAGTTTATGGAAAATGTATTTGATTATGAAGATATTCAGTTAATTCCAGCAAAATGTATCGTTGGCAGCCGCTCTGAATGCGATACTCGTGTCCGTTTTGGTAGCCGAACCTTCAAGCTTCCTGTCGTTCCGGCAAATATGCAGACAATTATTGATGAAAAAATCGCCGTCTATTTAGCAAAAAATGACTATTTCTATATCATGCATCGTTTTGAACCGGATAAGCGTCCTGACTTTGTGCGGCGTATGCATGAGCAGGGCTTGTATGCCTCGATCAGCGTCGGTGTCAAAGAGGCCGAACTCCTCTTGATTGAGCAGCTGGCGGATACCGGGCTCATTCCGGAATACATCACAATTGATGTCGCTCACGGTCATTCCGATGCCGTGATCCGAATGATCAAACAGATTAAGAAATTACTGCCGGAAAGCTTTGTGATTGCCGGTAATGTCGGCACACCTGAAGCTGTTCGCGAGCTCGAACATGCCGGTGCAGATGCAACGAAGGTTGGCATCGGGCCCGGCAAGGTTTGTATCACCAAAACGAAAACGGGATTCGGTACCGGCGGCTGGCAACTGGCTGCCCTGCGCTGGTGTGCAAAAGCAGCCAGTAAACCGATAATCACGGACGGCGGTATCCGCACGCACGGCGACATTGCGAAATCGATCCGCTTCGGCGCTTCGATGGTGATGATCGGTTCCTTATTTGCCGGTCACGAAGAGTCCCCGGGAGAAACCACAAAAAAGGACGGCAAATTATATAAAGAATATTTCGGCTCAGCCTCCGAATTTCAAAAGGGCGAGAAGAAAAATATTGAAGGCAAAAAAATGTTCATTGAATATAGAGGGCCGCTTGCCGATACGCTCAACGAAATGCATCAGGATCTTCAATCGGCAATTTCGTATGCCGGCGGAAACAAATTGATGGACATCCGCAATGTCGATTATGTGATCGTGAAAAACTCGATCTTTAACGGCGATATGATCTATAGCTATTAAAAGGCAGAACGCAGACGATTGATTTCGCCTGGTTCTGCTTTTTTGATGACATTGCACAGGGATTAACCTATAACCTCATGATCGTTCTACGAGAGAGAGGGAATCTATGGACTCAAGGTCATTGAAGAAAATAAGAAGTCCCTTGAAATGGAAGAGGCCCAATCAGCTATTTCAATTATTTTCTTGCCGTTTTAATCAGTAGATTGGTCAGAGCGATGGCGCCAGCCTGATTCAGATGGACACCATCCGGGCCGAAATAGTCGCCATGATTCTCACTGATTTTGAACCAATCGGCGAGGCGAACATTCTGATAGCCCGCAGCCGCCCTTGCCAGCGTCTGATTGACGGTGTACTGCCATGGCCGGGGAACACGTGTATTCACAAGAATAATTGTACGCCGCCCGCCAATTAACTGGATCATCTGCCTGATCTGATCATAAGAAAAGGGACCATTTGTACCCATTTCGATGATCACCAATTTCTTTAATTGCCCGCTTGTCTTGAGCTGCCGGACAATAGCCATAGCATCAGGCAAGTGTCGTCCGACCGCTGCGTTGATCGCCGCATTCGGCAGCGCCTTCTGGGCGTATGGCTGCAGATCAAGCGAGAGCGAGTCGCCGATGATATCGGCAGGCTGACTGATTTTTAGTGAATTGAGAGCAGGCACGGCGTGGTTCACTGCTATCCGCTGTTTCTGTTTTCTCTGCTGCGGCAACTGCGCGGCTCGCTTTATAGATCGCTTGGGCAGAGCGTGAGTAGGATGCCGTACCGGTTCCTTCGCCGCAGCAAGTGTTGGGTTAGGCGCCACCCGTGCATCGGCCCAGCGCGAGAAGCCTGCAACCAGGGAAACGATCATCAGCACGAGACCGCAAGTCATACTAATTGTATAGAGGAGACCCTTCAAATGGGTGATCCTCCGATATCGTTCGAGCAGAACACCAGTGACCTTCCGCACGCCGCCATGCTGAATCGGTTTTTCAATAAAACGATAGGACAGATCGGAAATGACGAACAGAATGGCTACAGCCAAAAGATGCAGCCAGAATTGTTCGCTATAAGAGGCTGTATTGACCGTCAGCCAAAAAATAATCGGATACTGCCAGAGATACATCGTATAGGAACGCTTACCAATCCAAACGAGCGGACCAAAGCTGAACACGCGGCTGAGCAGCGTTGTTGGGTGAGCAATCGAGGCTATCGCAAGCGCCGTAACCATCGAAAACAGGAAAAGACCGCCCCGATAAAGGAAGGGATCATATTCACCGCTGCGAACCATCGTCAGCAGGAGCACCAAGAGCGCACACACACCAATAACATTGAGCAGCAGAATGAGCTTGCGGCCCGGATGCTTAGCCAGACGCCAACTGGGCCAGAGAAAGGCGAGTGCAGCACCAATCAGAATTGAAAAGGCTCGTGTATCTGTTCCGTAGTAGACGCGGCTCGGATCCGTTCCCGGTTGATAAAGGATACCCATCCATAACGCGGAACAAGCAGCAGCGATCATCGTGATCAGGAATAAATGGCGTCGCAACGCACGAAGGCGGAAAGAGATGACCAGCAGCAGTGGCCAAACGAGATAAAATTGTTCCTCAACGGAAAGTGACCAGAAATGAGTCAGCAGTGACGGGTGAGCGTAGCTGGCAAAATAGGAGAGATGATGAAAAATATACCACCAATTGCTGACGTAAAATAACGCAGCAAGCGCATCCTTTTGATACGTACCGAATAATTGCGGACAGAATAGACCAATCAGGACATAGAGCAGGGAAATCGTAAGCAGCATAGCTGGGAAAAGCCGTCTGACCCGGTGCAACCAGAATGTGCTTAGACGGATTCGATGATTGCGTGAAAACTCGAAATTCAGCAGATCGGTAATCAAATAACCTGACAGCACAAAGAAGATACAAACACCAAGCAGACCACCGCCTAACCACGACGCGCCGAGATGATACGCAATAACAGCAAGGATGGCGAAAGCCCGTAGCCCATCAAGGCCAGGCATGTAGCGCCTTTTCAACAGTTTTGTCCGACTGGAAACATCCACTGGCGGATGGACGTCAAAAGGCATACGTGCCTGAATCGTCTGCTGCAAATGATCACCGTCCTCACGGATCGATTGTGATCGGTTATTAGAATTGATCATTATTCTTTATCTTCTTTCTTTTTTACGGGAAAAAATTCTCTTCTATAAAACGAGTGGCCGTGGAAAAAAGTTGGTGAAAACAGCGGAAAAAATAAAAAAATGTCATTTTTGTACCATTAATCAACTCGAACCTAAGCGGATTCCGCAGAATTCGTCAAAAAATACATTTTCGCAAAAATATATCTACAAAAAATGTTCGCTCGCCGAAGAGAGAGCATGGCAGTCCAATCCGTGATTGTCTCATTTTACTGAACCCGTAAGCAGAAAAGCCTAAATAAAACGGCAGCGATGAGCTGCCGTAAGAAGAAAAAGTGAAGTATTCAAATTTAATGATAAGCATGAACGGATCCTTGCTGAAAAAGACTTCTTTGTTACTTCAAAACTTTATTTTTACGTCCGCCGCATATAGGCATGGACTGTCATCGGAGCAAATATCAATACGATGACTCCAGCGCCGACCAGCGAAATAACCAGATCCCAGCCAACGCTGCCGCTATTGGCCAGAAGACGGACAGCCGTGACAAGATGCGAAATCGGGTTGATCTTCACAAACCACTGGAGCCAGTCCGGCATCGTCTTGACCGGTACAAAAGCGTTCGAAAGGAATGTTAGTGGGAAGAGTATCAGCATCGAGATCCCTTGTACGCTGGATGCGGTACGCGCGATGACGCCGAAGAAAGCGAAAATCCAACTGATCGCCCAGGAACAGACAATCACGAGCAGACCGGCGATGACGACGTGATAGAGGCCACCGTCCGGCCGATAACCCATGACATAGCCCATCGCAAAAGTGAGTACGGTGGCGATTGTATAGCGAATCGTATCCGCAAGCAGAGCTCCGGCAAGTGGCGCAATGCGCGCGATCGGAAGCGATTTGAAGCGATCGAATACCCCTTTGTCCATATCCTCACGCAATTGAACCCCGGTAACAACTGAGGTGGTAATGACGGTCTGCACGAGAATGCCAGGGATAATTACCGGCAAATAACTCTGAACATTCCCGGAAATGGCTCCGCCAAAAATGTACGTAAACATCAAGGTGAAAATAATCGGTTGAAGCGTCACATCGAATAATTGCTCAGGTGTCCGACGAATTTTCAAGACACCCCGATAGGCCATCGTGAAGGAATTGCGTAGCGTTTGACCGAGACTCGTGTTATTTTTCAATTGACTCTCGGAAGCACGAAGCGTTGTTTGATTCATGGGTGGACCTCCTCTTTTGCTCGTTTGTTCGCTTTTGATGGTTCATCCTTGACCCCGTGGCCGGTGATTGCCAAGAAGACCTCATCAAGCGTCGGTTTTTGAACACTCAGTTCGCCCAACGCAATTCCTGATTCGCGCAGAGCGATCAGCAGGTCAGTGATCAGGTCTGTTTCTTGCATGGCTGCCATAATTTTCCCAGCCTCCGGCGAGACATTGGTTGGGACCTTGAGTATTTGTTCAATAATTTGACGAGCATTAGCGATATCCTGTTGTTTTTGAATTTTGAGTTGCAATGAAGAGGTGCCAACTGAAGACTTCAGCTCATCGACCGTACCCTCGGCGACAACCTGACCACGATCAATTACTGCTACCCGATCGGCCAGTTCATCTGCCTCATTCAAATATTGTGTTGTCAACAGAACCGTGGACCCGGTCTTCACCAACTGGCGAATCGTGCCCCACATCTGATTACGTGTGCGCGGATCGAGGCCCGTCGTCGGTTCATCAAGAAATATGAGTGGTGGTTGTGCGATCAGACTCGCCGCCAAATCCAATCGGCGGCGCATCCCGCCGGAAAAATTTTTCAGCGGACGCTTCGCAGCTTCAGTCAGACTGAATTCTTCCAGCAATTCTACTGCTTTTTCCTTAGCTTCGCGGCGTCCCAGACCGAGGAGCCGACCAAAAATCACCAGATTCTCTGTCGCGCTTAGTGCCTCATCGACCGACGCATATTGCCCGGTCACACCAATTAATTGGCGCACAATCTGTGACTCCTTCATCACATCATGCCCGAAGATTCGTGCTGATCCGGCATCCGCTCGCAGCAAAGTCGCCAGCATACGGATCACCGTTGTTTTTCCTGCTCCATTCGGTCCCAGCACACCATAAATCGTACCTGCACGGACATTCAGATCGACACCGTCAACCGCACGATTGTCGCCAAATACCTTGACAAGTCCGTGGGCTTCAACCGCCCATTGATCATCTGAAGCTGCCTTTCTTTTGTATCCCTCACTCATTAGCCCTCTTTCCTCCTATTTCCGTTATATAATTAGCTGAGTATCTTTCAGAATGCCTTGCTTGATTCCTATTGTAACGGAAATTAAAGCCCACTTATTCCGACCTGAGGCGGATTCTCTCTCCGCTCACGAGTGTAAATCTATAAACCGCAGCGGCCGCTGTTTGTAGTTGTAGGATACTGAGTTTTTATGAACGGAGTATAAAACAGGGGGATGAGGATTATTAGCTGTTACCCGCTGACTCCAATTAAAATATTCCGATTTGATCGGCAAAATGAGGATAAAAAAATTGAACAAGTGGTCTTGCCCCTGCTCAATCCTTTTTAAGAAATAAATGTTTTTCCGTGCTTACTTAAATGAACTGGATGACCTGCATCAAAATCGGAACGACAATGACAAACAATATCGTGCTCGTTGTCACCACATTCGTTGCATATTTGACGTCTCCATGCGCTTCGTTCGCTAGAATCGGCAGAACGGCGAGCATAGGTGTTGCGGATTGAACTATCTGCGTCTGTGTCAACATTGATGGCAGGTGGGTCCCCATTAAATGGACACCTGTCAGAAGCAATACAATCAGCACAAGGGGAGAAATGACAAAACGTCCGATCAAAGCAAATATCGTATCCCGGTCAAAACGAATACTGGAAAGACCGGCATCATTCAGCACAATTCCGATATAGACGAGCGATAGCGGCGTCACAATGCTGCCGACATAGGTGAGCGTCGATCCGATGAAACTGGGAATAGGTATATTCAAAATGAGAAAAATCAGTCCAGCGATAAATCCTAATAACGGTGGGGGAAGAATCTTCTTCCAATTAATCTTATTCTTCTTTTTCTCTTTACTCCGAATTTTGGTTGGATCATCATTCGATATCAAAAAAACACCGAATGCCCATGTGGAGACCGTATTCGTAATATAGTAAATCAGAAAGTACGGCAGACTTTGATTACCAAACAGAGCAATATTTAGTGGCAAGCCAATGAAGATCGTATTGGCATTGACCACTGCGTTCATGAATATTCCGCGACGTCCAGGACGTATTTTTAACAACTTAACTAAGGCAAAAGAAATTAAATATGAAACGATGACAGCGGACACCGGATAAATCAAACTCCCGGATAATTGAATCAAACTGCCTCGCGTCAAGTATTTAAGCACAGAAATAAAAATAGATGCCGGGAGCGCAACCTTGGTAATTAAGGATGAAATACTTTTCCCAAAATTATCATCAAACCATTTGAATTTCTTTAAAAAGTAGCCAAGTGCAATCATCAAAATAATGGAGATCACGCTTTGTATCGATTGTAAAAAAACCACAGTTCCTCACGCCTCCCTTTAATTCAGACTTAACTCACGATAATCCGGCTTCCATTTCATATCAGATACGGCTTTTTTAATATCCGTTATTCTTTCGCGATTCAGTTGCTGATCTAAGACACTTTGACCGACAACCTCCGCGATGATTTGCGAGAAGTCCGTTAACTTGGAAACCGGAGGAAGAACTGCTGCTCCCGGCTGTACAGAATCGATAATGCCGCCCAATGCGTGACTCGCCTGAGAAAGGACTTCACCATTGACTCGCGTTGCCGTAGAGGCAATCAGGCCGAAACCTAATCCCGGATACATCAGGGCATTATTAGCTTGTCCGATTTCATAAGTGATTCCTTTATAGGTCACTGGTTTCGCCGGAATGCCGGTCGCAACCAATGCTTTTCCATCTGTCCAGTTGATCAAGTCCTCAGCCGTCGCTTCGGCCAGCTTGGTTGGATTGGATAAAGGAAAAATGACTGGACGATGGGTATGAGCCGCCATCTCTTTAACAATCGTTTCCGTGAAAGCCCCCGTCTGTGTCGAGGTCCCGATCATGATGGTTGGATGAATGGCTCGGACAACAGCCTCCAGATTGGTTAACTGCTCACTGTGATCAAATTCTGGACGCTCATGAACGAATACTTTTTGACCATCTGTCAACTCTTCCGTATCGCTGAAAAGCAGCCCCTGTTTGTCGACCAAGAAGAATCGTTCCCGAGCTTCCTTTTCCGTCAGCCCCTGCCGCTTCATTTCATCTTCAATCTGATTTGCTATCCCTGCGCCGGCGGTCCCTGCGCCAAAAATCAAGATCCTTTGATCGGTCAAACGTTCTTTAGAAATATTCATTGCGCCAAGTAAACCGGCCAAGACAACAATTCCTGTTCCTTGTATATCATCATTGAACGTAGCCATTTGATCGCAATATTTTTCCAGAATCGTCGCTGCGTGTGCTCGCCCAAAATCCTCCCAATGCAGCAAGGATTCAGGGAATAGCTTTTTCACCGCTTGGACAAACTGATCAACGAAAGAATAATAGCGATTACCGTCGATTCTTTTATGGCGGTTACCCAGATATAGCGGATCTTTCAACAGCTTTTCATTATTTGTACCAACGTCAAGAACGACCGGCAGAACCTGCGACGGATTAATACCCGCTGCGGCCGTATAGACCATCAATTTGCCAATGGCGATATCCACGCCGTTAACCCCCCAGTCGCCCATGCCAAGGATGCCTTCCGAATCCGTAACAACAATTAGACGAATATCTCTGCTTCCGGAGGCGTTCATCAAGACATTTTCGACCTCTTCCGGACTATCGATAGATAAGAATGCCGCATTCTGCGGATTCGTAAACAGCTCATTATATTTTTCAATCGAGTCTGCCACCGTTGGATCATAAACAATAGGCATAAATTCAACGACGTGCTGATCCATCAAATAATAGAAGAGCGTACGATTCGTATTGAAAACTGTCATCAAGAAAATTCTTTTCTCTAAGTCTGTCGGTTTATTCTTATATTGGCCATAGGCCTGACGCGCTTGTTCCTCAATGGTTTGAACCCTTGGAGGCAATAAACCTTGAAGATTATAGGCTTTTCTTTCTTCCTTTGAAAAAGCGGTATCTTTATTTATGAATGGATTATTCAGAATTTCTTGTGGACTAATGGCCATATTAATGCTGCCTCCTCTAACAAAAATGAAAATTATTTTCTTAACAGTGTATACTATAACAAGGCTATTTTTTTATAGTCAAACCTTGTATTCAGCCAAGCATTTGTCTATATGAACGAGAAAAAGTGATTAATAGATTGGTAGAGTCCGCAATTACACCATAATAATCAACGTGTGAGGTCTTCATGAACATTAGGGATTTGGAATATTATCGAAAATTATTTCGCGTCAAGAATTATACGAGAGTAGCCAGTCATTTTAATATCAGTCAACCTACCGTAACAGCAGCCATTCAGCGATTGGAACGTGAGTTAGATACGCAGCTTCTTATCCGTGATCAATCGCATAAAGATCTTATTTTTACCGAAAGCGGTATCCAATTTGAGAAACACGTAGAACAAATACTGCAAGAATTGGAAACGGCCGATTCGGAGCTTAAAGCGATAAAAAAAGAGAAAGTCCGCTTCGGGATTCCTCCGATCATTGGCAGCTATTATTTCCCATTACTATCCGAGTATTTATTAAAGGATCAAAGCCTTTCTTCGCTTGTTGTCTACGAGGATGGATCAAAGTCACTGCTCCACAGACTGCTTAAGGGTGAGCTGGATCTGGCGTTATTAGGAACTGCCCAGATGATAGCAGAAATGGATCATTCCACGTTGACGGCGCAGATACTCGCTCATAAAAAATTCAAAATCATTGTGAGTGCGCAGCACCCTTTCGCCAAAAAAGAATCTATTTCCTTTAAGGATTTAAAAGGCGAAAATTTCATTCAACTTAATGAACGATTTGTGCACCCGCTTGCTTTTAAACGGCTATGCCAGCAAGCGCATATCCGCCCAAAAGTCATTAATCGGCTTAACGATATTCAGATCATTAAAGGAATGGTTGCCAGGAATGTGGGGATAAGTCTTCTAACGGAGATGGCTATTATGCCGCAGGATCCCATTGTCTCAATACCGCTAAATGACGAAAAGCAGCCGGAATTTCTGGTCTCCATCGCTTATCAGACCAATCATGTCTTAACTGACCTGCAGCAAAAATTAATTCACTGGTTTTCTCTTAATTCGATGTAAAAAAACAAAAAAGGCCGGAAGCTCCGGTCTTTTTATCGTTTCAAATTATATTTTATCCAGAACAAGCTGCGGATGAATGGGGTCTTCCCTTTTCAAATCTGGCATATCTGTTCCGTAATCTTCCGCTTTATAGAGATGGAAGACTTTCCGGCAGAGCCATTCGAAGAAGAAACCGCCGACAAAAGGAGCAGCTAGGAAAACAAGGCCAATGATCAACAGATTAGCGGCAGTTGCTCCGCCCGCCATGAAATGAATCGCGTTGATCGGACCGACCATGCCTGAGAAACCGAATCCCGCGCTGATCGGAGTCCCTTTAATTTGGAAGAGAGCACCAAGAGCCCCCAGAAAAGCTCCATTCAACATGATCGGGATCAGAACTTTCGGTTGTCTAACCATTGTTGCAATCATGATTTTCGGTGTACCGAGTACGATTGAAAGGGAAAGACCGATCTTATTGACACGCAGTCCACCGACAAACATACCAACGGCTGCGGCCACACAGCCAAGATTGCCCGCACCTGATGCCAGACCGCTCATGCCGATCGCTGTGGCAATCGCAACGGTCGAAACCGGTGAAATCATCAATACCGAGAAGCTGGCCGCGATCAGAATACCCATCGGAATCGGCTGCAGAACCGAAAAACTATTGATCAAGCGTCCGAGCCCAAGTGTTATCGCATGCACGTAAGGATAGACGGCGAGTCCCATGCCGCCTCCAAGCGTACAAACAATCAGCGGCATAACGAGCGGTTCAAAGGAGCCCAACCGGTTGCCAATCAGCAAAATCAATCCGCAGGTCAAGCTGATCGTCACGAGTATATTGACCAAATCGCCCATACCACTGACCATCACGCCTTTCGGTGTAAAAACGAGTGCCCCCGATCCGATCCAGGCCGTTGCAGCTACACAAACTGTAGGAATCGGCTTCATCTTGAACCTGAAAGCTACTGCTGCACCGATCAGCAGCGGAACCGCCAGCATAAAAATGTTCACCAGATGATTAATGATACCAAAGATCGGCAGCCGGTTCATAAGCGCCTGGCTCAATTCCCCCAGCAAAGCCGATGGGATCAGTCCGGCGACAATGCCAACTGCATGCCCTTCAAGAACATGGTTCACAAATGCTTTTACCGTCATCTTCTCTTTTTCCAAACCCCAACACCCTCTCTTCTGTTTCGTTTGCAGTCTCTCTACTTGCTTCTGTGATTGCTATTGTAACAGCATTGATTTGATTTGTCGATAGAACGCGTCTAATCGCTAAAGCATTTTTGCAAAAAAAAAACCGAAAGTTGGGATCGGCTTATCTCCAGATTTAAGGCATTGGCCAAATGATTGCGACATGAAAACCCTTATTTGGCGCCTCATTCTCCTTTGATTGGATTTCGATTGTGCCGCCCATACTTTCTACTCGGCCAATGATGCCTGGAATGCCCATTGTGCTGAATGAGCGATCGAGCATCTCTTTGTCTGTACCAATTCCGTCATCATCGTAGAGCAGTTCATAATAATTTTCCTGCTTCGCCAGAATCAGCGTTACATTTTTTGCCAGCGCATGTTTAACCGCATTGCTTAACAATTCCTGAATCACGCGATAAATGGCCGTTTTCAGATCGATATTATCGATCTCCAGCCCATCTTCTATGTAGGGGTGAATGGAAAAGGAAGCGTCATTCTCAACATAAGCCACTAAATTCAACAGCGCGTGACCGAGAGTGCTCATCTGTAAAACCTCCGGATAGAGATCACGGATCACCCGGCGAAGTTCGTGCGTGTTTCCGAGGACACGTTGACGAATCATCCCCAATTGGCTTTTGTACAAAGAATCCTTATATTTTTCTTGTTCTGAATCGATATCTCGGGCGAGTGCGAGCAGATTCTGCACCGTCGTATCATGCAGATCACGGGCTAGGCGTTGACGCTCCCGATCAGCTACGTGAAAGAGAACCTTTTTTACCGTCACCGGTAGATCGGCGGACTGCTTCCCTTTTTGATCAAGCAAATCAATCAGTTCTACCGCCTTGTATAAATTTTCAATAAGAATCTGGGCATTCGACAGAATCATTTCCAGCCAGAGCTTCTCTTCAATATTCAGTCTTAATCGCGGTCTGCTCCACTCTCCGCTTAAGACCAGAGAAATTTTCCCATCCCGAAATAAGAGCACGGAAAATCCACTATCATTCGTGCGGAATTCCATTAGTCGGCCTGCAGCGGGCATCGTCTTATTTTCCGCATCCGATTCTCTCTGGCTGAGCGGACTATTCGCTTTGATTTCTCTTAAAATAACGTTTTCGACTGGCAGATTATGCTCTAGTTCCTGTTTCATCACGCGTATAAGATCGCGAAGCCGATATCCCTGTTTGGCAGTCCGCAGCACCCGACCAATACTATCCTGATAATCCTTCCGCGCTGGAAATAAGAAATCCCTGAGATAAAAATCAATATATTCTTTGGCATAGAGAAAAAGCAGTAATGTGATGAAGGCTAAAAGAGAAAAGCGAATATCATTCAGCGGTCGTTTCGTTGCCTGACACAGGATATAGTATACAGTCATGAATCCCGTTCCAACGAGGCTTATTGCTCCGTAATAGAAAAGACGTCCGATAATGAAATCAACATCGACAAGAGCCTTTGATAAAACCAAATAGCCCAAGGTCAATGGAACCAGGAGAAAAAAAGGAGTCGTCCATTGCCAGCTCAAAATTCCTTGACCAAAAACCAATCTCGGCAGGACAAAAAAGACAATGAACGGAAGAAACGCCAAAAGGAAGCCAAATAAAAGAAATTTGACGGTCTTCTCATTGGCTTCTCCCCGCGATTCAACAAAAAGTCGCGCCAGCAACCAGACAATAAGGCCAATTTCAAAAAACGAGTACACAAAAAGCGGTGAATAAGTAATAAAAGACGTGATACGGGTATTCACTAAATCGAGAAGTACGGCAATCGCGGAACCGGCATAGAGAATCGAGATAAGATAATAATTCACGCGTGAATGGCCTAAATGGAAAAATGTAATTAAAAAATGGGCGAGCAGAGCAAGGCTCATCGTCATCGAAAATTCCACTGGATAAATAATCCAGTGTCCGATCCGGTGATTGGCACTGATCTCCAGAAAAAGCGGAGCTATGGTGATTAGAAAAATGAATAATAAGCTCTGTTCTTTTGATATGTTTTCCTTGCGTTTCAAAATCAGCCCCGCTAAAGAAATGCAACTGATAAAGAATAGCACGGGGATGACAAAAGAAAAAAGAACCTGAATAAATGTTCTTTTGTTATTTATGACATAGCTTTGCATTCCGGATTGGCCAATGATGGCAAGTGTTTTACTCCGGTACAAATAGCCGTTTTTATTTGCAGTCATATTTTGAGCCGCTGAATGGTCGTCGATCAAGACAACCTGATCACCGCTATGAATAAAATGTTGAGCCGCCCAACTCTGCGGCTCAACCGTTTCAACAATGACCCTATGATTTTGATTATTCAGGCGTAACCCGATATCCGGATAAGAGAACGTTCCCCAACTGCAATAGATGGCAGATATGAACGAGAGGGTAAGGCTCATATAGAGTATAGCATTCATGAAAGTTCTATAATAAGCTCTTTTCATTTACCGGATTTACACACCCCAATCATTATTCACACTTGCTTGTCGGAAAGTATGCTTGTCCTCCAGCTGAACAGCTTCGGTTATCGCTTGTCGCTGCTGCAGTGAGAAATGCTCTGGAAAAGCAAAGATGCCGCGTTTGATCTGATCTACCCAGTCCGAATGACCTGCTAATTGATAAATAAATTGTTTCATTGCTGATTCCTCCTCATTTTTTATCAATTGAAAAAACTTTTAAGCTGCTTCTTATAACCCTCAGCCACATTCAGTTGATCAATCGCTTGCCAGGCAGTCTGCCGCTGCTTGACATATAAGGTATTTATGTAAAGCGAGACACCTGAATGATGAATCCACTTCTGCAGATTTCCTTGAGACTCTAAAAGCTGACCATACGACAATTCGCCCAGAAAATAACGAGAAAGCTGCTTTCCACAATCGCTCGGATGCCCCAACAAATACAGAGTCGCCGCAGTTTTCTTCTTTGAAAATAAATCGTTTTTGCCTTCAAGAGAAGCAACATCCTGCAAATCATTCTTCAACTGCACACAAATGCCCATTGAAACCGAATAGTCCTCGATCAGATGCAAATCACGAGTTTCCCCTGAAGCATAGGCACCGGATAAACAGGCAATGGCGGCAATACTACCGGACTTCTCGGCAATCATCTTCAGATAAGCGGACTCCGTGAGATCATCATTCTGCCTGTCCTGATACTGCCCTTGCAAAGACAAGAAAAGCCGCCTGATTGCTATTTGAAAAACCGTTGAATGATTGATCAGGCGAAAATGCTTTTCTAATAGCGAGAGAGCAAGGATTAAACAGGTGGTCTGAAGTGTTGCTGCCTGATCCGGCGAATCCGCCATCCATGGCGGCGTCTTTCGATCATTATCCTGCAGGTCATCCAATATATCAGCTGAAAGCTGCAGCCATTCAACCGCAGCCGCCAATTGATACATTTGCGGATCGTTCCTGCCGTACATTTCCTGATGCAGCAGGCAGAGACGCCCAAAACGGAAATGGCTTTTCTCATGAAAGGCGACGTACCGTTTGGCTGCCTCCTGCATTTCCACGCGGCTAATCGACTCAATAAACTGCTGAACCATCGCCTGCTTAATTCCCTGACTTTGACTTACCTGATCTTGATCCACCTCCTTCTCCCCCATTCAACAAGATAAAACAGGTTAATAATTATAAACTTCGCGAATTGTTTCTGAATTCCTCCTCGATTTTTTTATTTTTTTTTCGGTCCCATAAACGGTATCTCTAGAATTAATCCCATCTCTCTAATCTTTTCTTCCATATGATCGCGAGAATGGATATTTAATTTTTGAAAAATATTTTTCAATAAGTATTCCATGGATCGTTGGCTGATGTTTAACTGCTCGGCAATCATCCGATTGGTTCGTCCCGCTTGAACAGCTTTGATAATTTCCCGCTCCCGCTCGTCCAACAACGCTTCTGTTTTTTTAATCAGTTGAAGCCTTTTCACTGCACCATCAGTGACTGCGTTGGGGAAAATTGTATAACCACTTAGCACCAGCTTAATGGCCATCAGCAGATTGTCTACTTCCGCATCTTTTCCGATTACAGCACGTATTTCATGATCAATTAATCGTTCAAAAACGGCCGGGATATCTGCGCCAAATCCTGTATAAATCATTATCCGGGCTCCAGGATCACTCTTTCTGATTTGTTCAGCGGCTCTAATTCCGTCGATATCCGGAAGGTTCCAATCTAATAAATACAAATCATAGGTTTGATTTTGTAACTGTTCCAGCAGCTTCTTTGCTGAGAACAGGCAGGTCGCATCATAGCCCTTATCACTCAGGAGATGCCGGGTCCCTTCAGCAACCAGCTTGTGATCATCGATGATTAATACAGAAGGCATCCTCACCACCTCTTTAACTGCCTCACATTAAATCAGGAGCGCTTATTCGTTTCAATTAGGCTATTACGACGATAACTGTTGATGAGCAAGAGAGCACAACGATTTGTATGTCCGGACTACGCAGCAAGCGTGTTCATTGCTAAAAATTAAAAAGCTTCCAAAGCACGTACTACAAGCTCCATATGGAGGTGCTTTTTACCAAAAAGTGGTTGAGACTATTGAAATTGTCTGGCTTAGAGAATGATTTCTAATGAAAAAAAATTAGCCCCATTCCACTAGGTCCGTTAAACAGACTTTTACTAAGCAATCCCGTGGCCGAAATTTCCATATAAAACTCACTAACCTGAGGACTTAGTTTAGATTGAAGTGTCATTCGTTTAACTGCTATTCGTCGCAGCTCTTCAGCTAAACACATGAGTTCCCTTTCAAAATATTTACCTTTTCCAACATTATTTTTAAAAGTAATTAACTCGTCGCGTTCATCGTCTTGTGTTTGTTCATCAAGGATAAGATCGTAGATTTTTTCTAGAATTGTATCTTCTTGTTCTTTCCGACTCAATTTCTTTTTTTTAACCATAAAATTACTCCCTCGTCTCCCGGCCCTGTCGCAGGTGGGAATACGCCTTTATTTTCAGGAGGATCTGATCAGTTCATTTAAGCGTATACACACTTGACATTATCTTACGACGACAGCTCTTAAAGCGCAAGAGATTACAATGATCTGTAGATCGGACTGAGCGCAGCAAAGAAGAATTTAAGGAGTTGACTGACTCACGATACCTAAACCCTGTCGCTTGCCGGTTGGAGCATGGCTCTTATCTGAACTATGACCTAATTAATTCCGATAAAAAAGCTTACCTGGAGAAAATGCTGCAGGGGTGGAACCCAATCAGGCGATCCGAAAAGGTGCGGTTCGGGTCTGCGGTTTTATTGTCAATGCAAGTTCTGAACTATATAAGGACAAGCCGGAAACCGAAACACAAGCGTACTTTGAGAAGGTGATAAGGTGATAGCAATTTTTAATGGACGGCTACGCCCTGATAATGCGGTGTATGCTCAAGTACATATAGATGAAACCACGCCGCACATGTTACTTGGGTGTGGCGCTAATCATACTGTCTGCAAAGCAGATTTCCAATCGTAAAGAGCTTCAAAATTTACAAAAGTTCTACCGGATTCATGTAGAAACAAGGCTTTACAGTGCAGAAAGGACAGTCTAAACCACCTCTGCACTGAAAGTCGCAGTTCCGGCTAAAGCCGATTTAAAAGTCCATGCTCAAGATTTCGGGTCAAACTCAACCCTTTATTGTTTTGAATGCTCCATAGATCTCTAACATTGTCTTGGTTTTCGATAGACTGCTTAATCGTTTCTTCCGTTACTGTTCTCCTACTGTCCGACAAAAATATCCCGATGCCCATAGATGTTGTCCCCTTAAAACAAGTCTCTGCTTTTATTATCTTTGTGGAGTTTCGGAATCCATGTCTATTTTCCATGGATCATTCTTTTTTTCTTTAATAACATATATATTCCTGTAGCGTGTAGTAGTTAAGGCAGGTACTAAATTGGGGTCTTTGACTTTGAAATCAACTTCCCCATAATACACTTTTACAGCATAATACTTTTTATACTGATAAAGATCAGGAACATTTTCGTTAGAAATATCTATTAATTTATGAAAGGTTGCCTTTTGAATGTTTTTTAGATACTTTATCATTTTTGGCTTTCCCTCAAATTTTATTTGAGGGCCAAGTAAAGCAGTTGCGGACTTGTAATCCTTTTTTTCTAGGGACTGATAAAATTTTAAAATTGTTTCCTTTGCATCTTTGTTTGGTTTAATTACTACGTTGTCTTGCTTTTTATTTGATCCATTAACATTTGATTCTTTTGAAACAGTTTTTGTACTATTAGTTTGCGATATTTTTTTGTACTTTTTAATGAATTTTTTGCTGAGTTACTAGTAGAATCTGGGTTATCACTGTTAGAACATGCTGATATTAAAAGCATTGTCGTCATCAATACACTTAGTATTAGTATTAATCTTTTGGAAGGATTCAAGAACATTTCCTCTCCTTTTTTATTAGTTAATCACCATTTCCTGTTATTACAGACGTTTCAGGATAGTAGTAACTTAGCATCCATCTATATGATCTCCCCTGATTTGCGTAGTAATGTTCCCCATTTTGATATGCGTTGTTGTAAAAGTTATAGCTAGATGAGTCTCTTCCGGTTCCATATGATCCTGCTTTAAAGTATCCAGGAATTTCTTTACTTCCGTAGATAATAGCTTCTCCTTGCGTTGCACTGATTGCTGAGTCCGTTGATGACATATGTGAACCGTCTTTAAATATTTGGCATGCTGTTGTGTCGTCTACATCTGCACCTATTGAATCATATTTGGGGTAATTACGATAGTACCATCCAAAGCTTCTAACGGATACAGCCCCTGCTTTTAATGAATCACTATCCCACGAAGCGACCCACTCGTTTGGTAAGACATCTCTTAAATATGTATCAAATTTGTGATTTTCTACTACACCTTTTGAGCGTAGATATACACGTATTGTTGATGGCTCGTTTTGATACCAATAGCCTGCAGATAGCGGTGTTATTGATTTGTTTTCTTGTTCTTTATCTGATGGAGCATTAGAGGGACGATTGTTTAATGCTCCAATATATCCATTTTGATTTGGCTGAGGATTCTGTTGAAGAACATTGTTATTATCAGCTTCAAAAACTAGTATTTAGTCCAGTAAGAAATAGTAATCCTAAAGTGACAATTATTGTTAAAAATTTTTTCATTATTCAATTCCCCCCTTTTGTTCTTTTTAGACTAACATTCTATTAATGTATTTTCGTTGAACAGTGTCGGATAAATTTTTCACAAGGCTTTGTATCTCTATTTTAACTAGAGCATTTGAACCTGTCACCGAATTTTTTTTGCGCTTAGACCGCAAGAATCTTGCGTGGTGTCCGTAAAATAATCAATCCTTATGATAAGAAAACTACTGCCTATTGGCCCCGGAAAATGGTCAAAAAAATCCCATAGAGCTGGGTTCATCAAAGCGGCCGCTCTACGGGATATCCTTTCGATTCGAGAGATACTCTTTTATTTTGATCGTCTAGTAATCAGACACAGTTTTATCAGCCATTAAGAAAGCAAGTCAAATCAAGGTTATTTTTCTATTTTCCACTGAGAAATACGCGCCATTTAGACACTTATCCTTTACCGTCCAAAAATTCTTTGACCCACGCGACATACTCCGTGCGATCATATTCCCGATAAAGTGTTCCTGCCAGCCGAACCGGATCCCCGAAGAAAAAGCGTTCATAAAGCGTCTGTCGCCCGGCAAAAGCACTCGTTGACAGGTCCCAGGCAAGCCGGAAAAGTTTAACTTTTTCATAGCCATCGCGGTCTGCGCTCTGTAAATATTTTTTTAACTCTGGCCCAGATTCGGACAAAAAATCTGCCTCACCGGGAATGGAGATCAGGCCACTGGCACCCACTAATTGTATAATCTCGACAAAGCGCGGATAGATCTTCGGGAAGAGATTCATCGCGGCCATCAGCGGTTTGCGGTCCGGTGTCATGGTTCCCCATTGATCGCGCGCTGCTTGGGCCTCTGATGCTGCGAGCAAAGCTTTCAGCGTTTCAAGATTGATGATAATCTCGCTCATTTTCTCTTGGATATGTTGATATTCCCCAATATTGATCGCATCAATCATGGATTGCAACGTGCCAAGAATAAATTCGGTTTTCACAATGTTTTTTGTTGTGACATGGTGAACCTGATGGGGAATAAATCCGCTTTCTCCGTATAATTTTCCGGCAATTTCAGTGTCTCCATGCAGAAAAACTCTGTCCCAAGGAACCTTGACATGATCAAAAATGACCACACTGTCTATTTCCTCGAAACGTGAAGTCAGCGGATGGTCATAGGTGTTTTTTCGATCATCAAAGGATTCACGGGCAACAAACTTCAGCCCGGGAGTATTGGATGGAATACAGAAGGCATAAGCGTAGGCTTCATCAAAGTGGAAAGCACCGGTTGGGAATACCATAATCTCATCCGTCATCCCCCCTTGAGTCGCAAGCAGTCTCGCCCCGTGAATCACAATACCCTGATCATTTTTTTCAATCATCCGGGCGGCAATGGCATCATTCGCGTTTTCAAAATAGACTGCCGATCGATTCACCTGAGGTTGAATAAAAGTATGGGTCAAAGAAATGTCATGCTCCTGACAGAAGGCATAATAGCGGCGCATGTTTTGCGTGCCCCGTGAATCAGCAAAAAGATCCGCACACGCGGCAAACGTCATGACCACCGTATTCATATAATCCGGAGAGCGTCCCATCATGCCGGCATGTTTCCGGGCTCTAAGATGAAACGCATGACTCCTCCGAGCAAGATCCTCTTTCGTCTTAGGCTCAAGATAAGACATGGCCACCCGTTTGCCCGTCTGAGGCGAGCGATAAGTCAGTAAATCCAGCATCGCTTGCTCCTGCTGGAAATCATAGAGTTTCGCCTGGCTGGTCATTGCTCCTTTATATGCGGGGTGATCAGACAGTTTACCAAGAATTTGCTTCCCATTTATCCACACGTTATTGTGCAGCCCATTGATGCGATCCAGATAGGTTCTGCCATCGATACAGGTCAATGAACAATCCCTCCGCTCTTATCAGAAATACCTTCCTGATAAGCTATGCCTGCATGTGATCAATCATGACCGGTATTGAAAAAGCAAGAGGAGGGCAGCACGCAGCAGTATGGCCTGAATAAGACCATTTGCTAGGGCCAAATATCAGTTAAAAAAGCTTTTAAAAATCAATTTTTTCTAAGTATAGTCCGCGTGCATCGGCCATGATCGCGACTTGCTCTCGTTTCTTTGCTTCTAGAATTCCGGGGATCGTTTCAGCCTCTCGTTCATTCAAGCCCACTTCGATTAATGTTCCAACAATCTTTCGAACCATATTATAAAGAAAGCCATTACCGCTTATACGAATCTGGATAAAGCCATTATCTTCATTGATCGTTAGAGAGGATATTGTTCGCACAGCATTCTTTTTCTTCGACTTGGCATTTGAGTAGGCAGTGAAATCATGCTCACCAATAAAATAATGGCCAGCTTCTTTCATTCCGCCAATATCCAGCGTTTTGTCCACATGCATGCTATATTTTCGCATGAATGGATCGGAGTATTCTTTATTCCATATCTTATAGAGATAAGTTTTGCCCTTCGCGTTATAACGGGCATGAAAGCGTTCGGGAACAGTGGTCACATCGCTAACACTGATGTCCTGAGGTAAGCTGCTATTTAAAAACTTTTTGATAACAGAAGCAGCCAAATTCTTTTTCAGCTTCACATTAGCAATTTGAGCTAGTGCGTGCACCCCGGCATCTGTCCGGCTGCTGCCGATGATCTCAACTTTTTCTCCTTCCAGCTCCGATAAAACATGCTCAATTTTCCCTTGAATCGTTTCATCATTATCACCAAGCCGTTGCCAGCCCTTATATCGTCCACCGTCGTATTGAATCGTCAATTTATAATTCATCATTTGCTCCTTCTTAAAACTGCTGAACTAAAAAAGACCACTTCATCCCTTCTAATCATGAAGCAGCCCTTAAATACTCACTCTGAGTTGATGTATCCGATTAATATTTTGTTCAACCAATGCGTGTACATGCTTATAGAAAACTTCTTAATCATAGCAAATAACGGTCTCAATTGAAAGTTCCATTAGGGTTTCGACAAACCGCGGGAATGTCTCTGCCCTCTCACCGGACATACCCCTTAGAAAAAAAGGATAAATCACGAACGCCTGGCCAACTTTTCCAGCTTAAGGCCTCTTTGCTGCGCCCATTGATAAGGATCCCCGCTGAGAATCAAGCTTTTCCGCCGCAACTGTCCGAGATTGGCGCAGCCCAGAAGCAGCATAATCTGGCAGATTTGCTGCTTCCATTCCTCTATTTTCCGAATCAGAGCCTCCGTTCCGCCCTCAAGCATGGTATGAAGAAAAGTCCCAGATACGCCGATGGCATGAGCCCCAAGCGACAAGGCCTTCAGAACATCAAGCGGATTGCGCACGCCCCCCGAAGCGAAGAATTCGACTGAAGGCAAATACGGTTGCGCCTCAAGCAAGGAAATGACTGCCGATTGGCCCCAATCCTGCAAATAATCAAAATCAGCCCGCCCGCGACGTTGATTTTCAATCGAAATAAAATTTGTCCCACCTCGACCGCCGACATCAATGATCCGAACGCCAGCATCTGCCAGCTTCTGTATCGTGTTCCGGCTCATACCAAAGCCGACTTCCTTAACAACGATCGGCAGCTCAATGGCTTGAGTTATCCGTTCTAAGTTTTTCAGCCAAAAGGAAAAGTCCCGATCACCTTCCGGCATCACAATTTCCTGTGGTGCGTTCAAATGCACCTGCAGCCCATCCGCATCGAGCATATCGATCGCTCTTTTGGCAGCCTCTTCACCCAGCTCGGCACCAATATTGGCAAAAATAAACCCTTTTGGATTGACTTGACGAAGAATTTGAAAACTCCCACGCAGACTTGGATCCTTCAATGCCGCTTTCTGCGATCCTGACGCGATAGTGATACCGGTTGCCGCAGCGGCGCGGGACAATTTTTCGTTAATTCCTTTTGTCTTTTCGCTTCCTCCAGTCATCCCGTTAATGAAAAAGGGAACCGGCCAGGAGCCAAAGGACAGCTCAGTCGATAAATCAATCGACTCCAGACAAAGCTCCGGAAGCGAATCGTGAACAAATTTTATCGAATCAAAGTCATTAGCCGATTGATCCTGATAATTTTTCTGAAACAGCCGGACATGCTCATCTTTTCGCGACTCGGTCATAACTTTCCTCCTTTCTGTTCTCACTTGCCGTCATAGACGTGAATTCCAAGCAGAAGAATGCCTTGCTTGTCCCACTCTTTTCTTATCTGCTCTGTTCTTGCGGCACGGTCCGCGAGAAGAATCCCGCAATCTCCGCCGCCGGCACCGGAGGACTTAGCCGATCCACCATATCGCTCGGCGATATCGCAAAGCTGCTGCAGTTTCTCGGTCTCGATCGAAAGTCCGCACAGCTCAGACAGCTGCCGTAATATTTGTCGATACTGACGAATGCCACTTTGAATCGCTGCCGCATGTTCCGTCTGAAAGCCGGCGATCATTTGATTCACGCAGGCCTTGCTTCGCGCAAGAAACCGCTGGTAGGCCTCTCTCTGACCGTGCTTGGCTTGCTCGACTTTATCAACTAACCGATAGGTCGAAGCCGGTATGCCTGTCCAACCGACAAATAGGCGTAGCGAGGGCGGAAGCGTAAGCGGGCGGACCGATAAACCTGGCCAATCCCGTGCGAGCAGATCAAGCCATTCCCTTCCGGAATGAATGGCTTGGCTGAGCCACTGGCGATCAAAAGATGAATAGGCTATCCAGCCGCCGTAGACACTGGCGGCAATATCGCCGCAGGATCCATTCCCCTGAACGCTCAAATGCGCAAGTGCAGCCAATTTGAAAACCGTTTGTCTGTCCGCTTGGATTCCATAATAAGCTAAAAGCGCGTTAACGGTCGCTACGGTCACCGCGGCACTCGAACCGAGCCCGTATTTCTTTCCATCTTTTCGATCCAGATCACTACTGACCGTTAATTGATAATAAGCAAGCGGTTTTCCCATCGCTTTTATATACTGTTCCGTCCGCTCAACCGCCGATAAGATAAACTGGAAGGGATTATCCCGGTCATCAATAATCAGCTGGTTTCCCTTGCGCGTCCAGTTTAAGGGAAAGGTCTGGGCATTGGCTGACTGAATTCTCCCCCCGCTCTCGCGTTTTTCCACTTTAACGGTAACAAATTGATCGACTGCGGCGATGATCGCCGGATAGCCCGGTTCAATCACCGCATATTCTCCGGCGATATAAATTTTTCCTGGTGCACGGGCTAGAATTGGCAATAGCTGTCTCCTTTAATCACTTAAAATGTCTAAATACTGAACGCCGGGTCCTGGTCTAGCGGTTGTCAACCGCTCCGTAGGAAAGGCGTCTGATAAATCATCCAGAATTCTTTTCACATTTCCTGCTGAACAAAGAATTTTAACATTGGGTCCGGCGTCGATTGTGAAGAAACAGGGAATACCTGCCGCACGCAAATGCTCGACATGACGGATCGCCGTCAGTGTTCCTTCCTCCCAGTAGGTAAAAGGGGGACGTGCGCCGAGCATTGTCGCATGCATTTTCAGTGCATTAGTTTCCGCAATTCTTCCAACTGCCTCCAAATCATGTCCGCGAATCGCCTGTTCCATGTCCAAGAGATCCTTTTCCGCTTCTTTCACCCAAACGGCATAAAATGGAGAGGTACTTACTGTTCGCTTCATTCCTTCCCGACTGGATATCTTTTTCTCCTGACGATTGATCGTGACAACAATCAGACGAAGATCCCAATCCGCGGAATCGATGGGTACAGCATAGGAACTTTGATCATTTACTCCCTTTATCCATTTAACAAACCCGCCATAAATAGATCGCGAAGCCGATCCTGATCCGCGGCGGGCAAGCCTTGAAAGGGCTTCACCGGAACTGTCCAGATCATACGCTCTCGCGGCAGAAGCCGCAAGTGCCGCGAAACCAGAAGCCGAGGATGCAAAACCTGAGGCTACCGGTACATGATTATTGGTCTTGATTCGAGCAAACGTAGGATTCCCAGATTTCTCCCGAATCACGTCCATAAACCGACCAATTTTGTCTGCCGCAGAGCCTTCAAGACGCGTGCCGTCCATTATCACTTCATCCGTGCTCCGATCACGTTGCGGTAATACACTTGTTTCAGTATAAAAGGCATCCAAAGTCAGCGATAAACTGCTGTTCATCGGTAAAATCAGCTGCTCATCCTTTTTCCCCCAATACTTAATGAGGGCAATATTTATATACGCGCGTGAAACTGCAGCCTGCACAGCCATCACCCTCCCACTCTCAATTTTGAAAATAAATTGACGTCAATTTCACTGACGCGTGCTGTGCTCACCATCAAGCGGTTGAATCCACGTTCCTACCGCTCCGGCACTAGCGAGCCTCTTGGCAAGCTGCTTTGCACGCTCTTCATCCCGCACCAGAGCGATCATACAACCGCCGCGGCCGCCGCCCGTCATTTTTGCTCCCAGCGTATCGCCGATCATTGCGGTATAAACAAGATGATCGAGCGACGAGTGGCTGACCCCTATTTCTTGCAAGATGCGATGGGCCTCCAGCATCTCACATCCGAGTTCAATGGCCTTTCCCTCTTGCAAAGCGGTTCGAATAGCAGCGGCAAGGTCACCCAATCTATTTATTCGGCATTGGATATCCGGATCCTGCTCGGCCCGTTTTCTCAGCACAGTAACCGCTTGTTTCGTTTGCCCCTTTATTCCGGTATCGGCAATGACGAGCCACGCATCAATCGCTTGCCGCAGCGTCTCCATTCTCCGATTCTTGACAAAATAGATCGGGTAGCTGCTGCTGGCAGTTGCCGCATCTAACCCGCTTGGTGCGTCATGATAATAGGTCTCCGAAAGACCGACAAGCGTCAATAGCGTTTCCCGGTCAAGTGGAGATTCAAAATAGTGATAGAGGCTTCGGACGACAGAAATACTGACAGCGGCACTGGAGCCCATTCCTCGTTCGGCTGGAATATCGCTGCTAATCTTGAGCATCAGATCTGCTTCCGGTCTGCCCAATCGCTCCAGCACTGCCGGTATGACTTTTTTCAGGCCTTCGACTTTACTGCTGCCCTGACTCAATTCTCCTTTATAAAAAGCGCATTGCAGCCGGAGCGGTCCGGGGCGGAACATTGTTTCCGTTATCGCTCTCGCTGCAGGAACAGGCATGGCGATTGCCGGTTTGCCATAGACGACCGAATGCTCCCCGATCAAAATGACTTTACCGTTGCTTATTCCAACGCCCGTATGTTGTTCACTCATTTTTTATAACCATCTTTCTTTCCCAAGAACTCCGCATGTCATTCGAATTCACTTTTGAAATCGAGCAAAAATAATGATCAATTTTCGGCATCGCTCGATCCCTCTCATCCAGTCTCAACGGAGGACCTGTTCCTGCTCTGCTTATTTATCATTTTATTGATAATAGTTCTCACTTTCAAGCCAGAAGCGGATTCTCAGCAAGAATCCCCCAACCCGCTCTCTATTTTTGTGTATCATCTGCATTAAAGTTCCTTCGCAAATACCTTACCACATTTAAAGATATTTCTGCTTAATGCGCGCACGCCAGATGGGATGGGATGCTCCGCAAATAGCAATACTAGGCTCAGAGCATCAAATCATTAGTCACCACTATATGTCCAAAAAAGTTTATACTATTCAGCAGTACAAGACTAACTATAAATAAGTTATCTGGAAGGAGCGATAGCATGTCCGCATTCAAGAGAAAATTCGATTTAAAGTCTGTTATCAAAGCCGGCATTGCCGCCGGAATCGTTTCAGGATTGGTCAAGCTGGGATGGGAAAATATTCTGCCTCCAAGGACTCCCGAACGCGACGCCGTTAACCCGCCGCAGAAACTGCTGCAGCAGCTGGGAATTCCCGAATCGATAACTCAAGCAACCTACTCGTATTCAGGCCATGACCTGCCATGGGTCAGTTACTTCGTTCACTTCGGCTTTTCCATGTCGTTTGCCGTGCTCTATGAAATTCTCGCCCAGTATGAACCAAAAATCAAAGCAGGTGGTGGGTCTGTCTTCGGCCTCACCGTTTGGGTTGCCTTTCATTTAGGCGTGATGCCAGCCATGAAAACTGTGCCTGCAGCTAAAGATCAGCCAGCCGAAGAACATCTTTCCGAAGCGCTGGGACATATCGCTTGGATGTGGACCAATGATCTCATTGCTGATCAGGTTTACCGCCGGCTGACCGATCACAAATTATAAATCAAAGCGGTGCCAAGCGGCGATAGTCACTGGCACCTGTGTATTCAGCGGAAAAGGAGGCAGCTTATGGCAGAAAAATGGCAAACAGCATGGCCGGAGCGCATTAGCTACGGATTGAGCGATGCCGCCGACAATCTGGTTTTTCAAATGTTAACGACTTACCTGTTGTTCTTTTATACCGATGTTTACGGCCTCGATCCGAGCACCGTGGCGATTCTGTTCATCGTTGCCCGCGCCGCTGATGTGGTTGAAAGCCTGATCATTGGCGTGATGATTGATCACAACCATTCCCATTGGGGTAAAAGCCGTCCATTCTTTCTCTGGTACGCCCTGCCCTACGTCATTTTTGCCGTCCTGACCTTTGTCACGCCAAACTTTTCACAAACGGGCAAAACCATATGGGCCTACGTGACATACTTAGGCCTCGGATTTTTATATACTGCGGTCAATCTGCCGGTTACATCGATTCTGCCGACCCTGTCACATAATAAGCAGGAATTGACGTTGCTGGGTGTGATTCGCCAGTTTTTTGGCAGCTCGGTTCAAATCATCGTTGCCGTCTTCACGTTGCCACTCGTCGCGTTCTTTGGCCAAGGCGATCAACGCAAAGGTTTTTTGTTAACCATTGGCTTGTTCGGATTGATTTCACTGCTGCTGATTATCAATACGTTTTTCCACGTCCATGAACGATTCAGCAACCCTGAAATTGCCCATCACTCATTCAAGAGTGTGGTAAAAATGCTGCGCAAAAATCAGCCATGGATGATCATCTCCATCGTGATCTTACTTTACTGGCTGACCACTGCCATTAAAAATCAGACAACAATTTACTACTTCAAATATTCATTGGGACACGAGAATCTCGTTCCCTTAGCCAACAGCTTTACCTTGGCCGCTTTGATTGGGGTCCTTTTAATCCTCTTGATGGCTAAACTATTCGGCAAAAAGCAAACCATGCTGATTGGCATCATCACAGCCTTTATTGGCCAGATCATTTTGGCCTTCGGCGTCTATAGCCATCTTCTAGCCATTCTATTTACTGGAATTTTCATTAATTCGATTGGTCACGGACTCATTATCGGCCTTGTCTCCATTATGATCGCCGACACGATTCGTTACGGCGCCGCCATGGGCATTCAGGCGGAGGGGATTTTAGCCTCGACCGACGATTTCGGTGTCAATATGGGACTCGGGATTGGCGGCCTGATCACCGCCGGTCTCTTCCACCTGTCCGGATATATCTCTAATCACGTCCAAAATGTAGGGACTCTCTCGATGATCAATGTGAATTACGTTTGGATCCCGCTTGCCCTGTACATCATCATGTTTCTCACTCTATTGACCTATGATCAGCAGCGGATCAATCATACAATCGTCTCAAGTGCAAAGAATTAATCACAAACATTCTTCAAATGCTTCCTGCTGAGAGTTGCTGGGCAAAGTAACTGCCTGCCTCTTCAAGAATGCTTTTAATTTGTTTTATTCAATAACCTCCCAGCTGATCGGGGTGCCCTTAAGAAGATTGATTCTGGCCTTCTTTCCTATTACCATTTGAATATACTTGGGTGGCAAGCCTTGACCAGGGCGGATTGATCGAATATTATCGTCAGTAAAAAGCTCGCCTGCCTTAATGTCGCGGACAACGAATAAAGAACGGGAAAGCGCTCTGCTTTTCTTTTTTTGTGCGCTGATTTCATAATTAACTGTTCCTAAGGCGCTTTCTGCATCGCGGACGGAATCAACGAGTAATTTGAAGTCATTTTTATCTAATGAAAAACTTGCATCTGCTCCGCCAATACTTTTGTCTAAAATGAAATGCTTTTCAATGACCTTAGCACCTAAGGCGACCGAGGCTATTGGAACAGTCGTGCCTAGGGTATGATCGGATAATCCGATTTCGACATGAAACGTCTCCCCTAGGTTTTTCATCGTCAGCAAATTCGCTTCTTCGATTTTCGCCGGATAGGCCGATGTACATTTTAATAAAATAATTTGGTCATTCCCCACTTTTCTGCAGGCATGAACGGCATCGTCAATTTCTCCTAGGGTAGCAACACCTGTAGAGATAATCATCGGCTTACCCTTCCTGGCCATATATTCAATCAATGGAAGATCCACTATTTCAAATGAAGCAACTTTATAGGCCGGCACATCCAGACTCTCCAGTAAATCAACTGCCGTTTTGTCAAAGGGGCTCGAAAAACAGATCAGATTGAGTTTTTGGGCATAGGCCATTAACTCTTGGTGCCATTCCCAGGGCATCGAGGCTTCTTTGTAAAGATCATATAAGTATTTTCCGTCCCATACCGTCCCGCTCTTTATTTTAAAATAATCATTTCGGCAATCAATGGTCATCGTATCGGCAGTATAGGTCTGTAATTTTATCGCATCCGCGCCCGCTTCTTTCGCCGCCTTGATCGTTTCTTTGGCGATGGTCATACTTTTCCCATGATTGGCGGACAATTCAGCAACAATAAAAGTTGGACTCGCTTGATCAATCCGGTGATTAGCGATTTGAATCGTCAAAACTATCCCTCCCAAATTATCCCTGGCGTTTCTCCCTCTCCTGCAAATCGTTAACAATTGCCGCTCTCACACGCACCCAACCCTCAGCGAAGAGAGCCATGCGAATGACATCCTGGTAAACATTATTTTTCCGCACATGGTCAGCTAAACGGCCTTCCGTGACAAATCCTAATTTTTGATGAAATAAATAACTGATCCTATTGGTCGCGATGATTTCGGAGCAGACCTTGTGCATGCCCGGATCATTAAAAATGGTATCTAATGCCAGCCATCCCATGATTGTTCCGGAACCCTTCGGTGCTGTTTCATCACCAATATAGAATCCCCATTCACAGCGCCCGTTTTCCCGATCGATATTTGTAAAATTCACGACGCCGATCGGTTGATTCCGATAGACCAATAGCAACGCCTGTCTGTTCGGATCCTTTACGCTCCTTTGAAACCATTGGCGATGCTCCGCCAAGGTGATCGAATGATCGGAATACATCAATGCCTTTATTCTTCCTGAATTACGCCACCGAAGCACCGTCGCCAAATCCTCACGGCCGATCGGCCTTAATTGATAATCTTCGATGCGGGTCATAACTGTCTCCCCTCTAGCAACCGTTTCGCCACTGAGCATTTCTCATAGCCCACCATCATCAACGCGCAGCGTGCACTCATCCTTCTGACTCTGCCCGGATCACTCAGAAGCTTTTCAAGCTGCACAGATATATCATTTTCAGTCACCTTATCGGATACGCCCAAATGACAGACTGCACCTTCTTCTTTTAAAAAGGACAAGATCTCAGACTGATTGTCAGCCGTTTCGATCGTCAGGGCAGGTAGTCGCACAAAACAGCGTTCCCATGTAGTCGATCCCCCCGCACCAATCGACAAGTCAGCCTTTGTCATCAGCCTCGCCAGATAGTCGATCTGATGATGGACGACTGTGCCGGGCATCCGTTCGGCAAATTCCTTAATTTTGAAATAGTCCCCGTTTGAAAATCCAACCACCACATCAACGTGCAGGTTCGGCTGATTCAAGCGCTCAATCGCCTGAAGGGCTTTGAGTGTTTCATGGGTCGGATCGCTGCCGCCAAAAGAAACGAGCAGCCGTTCAATCGTGCCATCTCTTGTCTTTATATTCTTTATACTCCTGAATTCCGGCCTTAATAAAAGATACTTTATTCCGAGCAAAGCAGAAGCCTGCTCAGGGATCAGCTTTGTGTAGCGTTCATCCGCATTTTTATATAAGTTTTGATCCAGCAGCAAGTGGCAATCATGCGGCCGGTTGGCTAGATCGTCAATGACCATAAGCCGCTGCACAAAAGGTTTAATCAACCGCTCCCATCTTCTGTCAATTCCGTAATGATCGCTGATCAACCAATGGATTTCGCTCTTCCCGCTGATCACTTGAATCGTCTGCTCGGCGTCCATTTTCTGAATCTTATCCGTCCAGGGCATCGTTCGAGCCTCTGAATCGATCAATTTTGGGCACGGCAATACATGAACCGTATAGCCCCTTTTTCTTATATAATGAATAAGATGACCCTCTAACGGGCGACAAATAAAACTGACAGCCACTTTTTCCTTACGAAGATCATCCGCCAGAACTAAACAGCGCATCACATGACCCGTTCCGATACTGGCAGAAGCATCCGTTCTGATAAAGACATTCATCGACTCAGGACCCTCAATCTTTTTTCTGCTGAACATGACGGTTAATGAGCGGCCAATCGGGATTTTTTTCAAGCAAATGAATCACATCCTCCAATGTAAAGTTCGGTTTCAGCGGATATAAGGCCTCAATTATTTTTCTGATAAGTTTGTAGTCTTCCGAAGTATCGATGGTCAGACGATAGCGGCTGGCGTTTATCGGACGCGCCACATTCAATAATGTAAAACATTCGGGATGGTTCACGATATAGCGCGTGACATGCTCTCGATCAGCCTTGGACTCCGCTTTTTCAGCCGCCTCTTTTAATGCACGATATGAAAAAACTTCCGTATCCATCCCTCTTGGAAAAGTCCGGTTCAATGTGTTCGAGACGTATTGCAGAGCATTGTCGTGTAGGAGATATTCTGCAACCACCTGATCGATACTGTGCGAATCGATGAGCGGACAATCCCCGGTCAAACGGATAACAACGTCTGCCTTTGCCTGTCTCGCAGCTTCCTCATATCTTTTTAAGACGTCGTCCTCAGCTCCCCGGTAATAGGGGGTAGCCATCGCCTGGCAGAGGGAGACAATTGGGTCATCAATGATCTGGTCAGTTGTCGCAACCGTGCATTCATCAATCCATTTTGATCGGTTGACCCGCTCGATTTGATAAGCCAAAAGCGGTTTCCCGAGCACCTGCTTCAACACTTTCCCCGGCAGCCTCGTCGATCCCATCCGTGCCTGGATGATCGCCATAATTTTCATTTCGTCACCTCAGTCGATCGAATAATAAGCCAATATTTTTTTCACCCCTGCAATGACATCGTCGCAATCCTGCTCCGACATCGCTGGAAATAGCGGGAGTGTTATGATTTCTTGATAGAGCCGTTCTGCCTGCGGACACAGGCCTTGCGGGTAACCTAATTCTTGATAATAGGGATGCAGATAAACGGGGATATAATGAACATTCACCCCAATATTTTCTTTTTGCAGCGCCTGAAAGATCTCCAACCGGCTCGCTTTTAAGCGGCTCAGATCCAGCCGTATGACGTAGATATGCCAGCTCGATTCGCTATCACTCTGTACGGTCGGTGTGATGACGGCCTTCAGATTCTTAAAAGCCTGGGTATATTTTTCGGCGTACGTCCTTCGCTTTTCAAGAAAAGTGGGCAACTTATTCAATTGGCTTAACCCCAGCGCAGCTTGAATATCCGTCATCCGATAATTAAAACCAAGCGCTTGCATTTCATAATACCAAGGCTCATCCTGTCGTTTCATTTTTATGGGATCTCGTGTAATCCCATGATTCCTAAATGATATTAATTTTTCATAATAGCTGGCATCATTGGTGACAACCATTCCGCCTTCCCCGGTAGTGATATGCTTTACCGGATGAAAGCTAAATGCGGTCATATCCGCAATCGCCCCAATTTTCCTGCCCTTATAGACGGCTCCAAGCGCATGTGCGGCATCGCTGATTACGATCAAACCGTGTTCGTTCGCCAAAGACATGATCTGATCATATGCCGCCGGGTTACCTGTATAATCGACGGCGATGATCGCCTTTGTATGTTCATTAATCAGCGGTTTGATCGATTGAGGTGATAGATTGTATGTCTTCGGGTCTATGTCCGCAAATACGGGTTTCCCGCCCTGATACAAAACGCAATTTGTGCTTGCCGCAAAGGTCATCGGCGTCGTAATGACCTCATCACCGTCTTTTATACCGGCGGCAAAACAGGACGCATGCAGTGCAGCCGTTCCGCTTGAGAAGGCTACCGCATACTTCGCTCCGACATAAGCTGCCATCGCTTTTTCAAATTTCAAGATCGTCGGCCCCGTCGTAATCCAATCACTCTTTAAAATGGCGGTCACCGCTTCAATATCCTGATCGTCAATCCATTGCCTGCCATAAGGCAGATAGGCATCTCTTATTGCTTTTCCACCGTACAGCGCTGGCACGTCATTCGCTTTCATTCCTGTCCATTTCCCTTCTTTTTAGATGAGCGAAGTTGATTGAATCCATGCTTTTGTTTTGGCAATCCCTTCCTCTAACCCATAACGAGGAGCCCAGCCCAGCATTTCTTTGGCCTTGCTGTAATCGCATAGCAATTTGGGTATCTCACTCTGCGGATGAATATGGGCAACATGCTTTATTTTTGCCTTGTCTTGCATAATCAGTTCCGCTAAGCGATTAACACTGATATCCTGGCCAAGCCCTGCATTGACAATTTCACCGTTTAATCGATCAGAATATCCGGCAAGCGTGACAAAGCGGGCACAGTCCTCGACATACAGTAAATCGCGGGTTTGAGTCCCGCTCCCGTAAATCTTCACGGGTTTTCCGGCCAATTCATTTTTTAGAAAGATGGCAACAACGCCCCCTTCACCTCCCGATTTCTGATAGGGTCCATACGTATTGAAGGGACGAATAATCGTGACGGGAAGACCATAGGCATAGTAAAAAGACAAAACCATATTCTCCGCCGCGAGCTTCGAACCCGCATAGGGAGAAGCCGGTTTCACCTCATTTGTTTCCCTAATTCCCTGATCGCCGTCAGCGCGCGCGTAAACCATACACGTACTCATAAAGACAAGCTTCACCTTGTGCTGTTTGCATTGTTCCAAGACATTGAATGTCCCGATAACATCATTATTAAATGTCCCTTTTGGATTATCGATACTGTCTTGTACATTAATGCTTGCGGCCAAGTGATAACAAAGATCAAACTTATGAACAAACACTCGTTCAAGCGAGCTGATATCGCTAATATCGCCCTTGATAAATCCCTTAAAGCGCGGATGACCTTTCAAGTCCTTAAGATTGTCTTCGCTGCCATTGGTCAGATTATCGAATACCCAGACACTGTGGCCATCTTCTAAGATTTGATGAACAACCCACCTTCCGATGAAGCCCGCTCCTCCGGTCACAAGAATATTCAATGCCATCACCCTTTCTATTCTTTCCTCAGCCTCTAAATCCAGAAATAGCGATCGAACCCTCAAGGAGTGTCCGTCAGAATTAATCTAATCCTCTCCGTGTACGATGGCTTCCTTAAGTAATGCGCGCAATTCGTCGCCATGGATGGCTTCTGAGCCCTCAGAGCGGTAGGTTGATGTCTGCGCTTTCCTCGCATGACTATAATTCTGTGTGTCGCTTGCATCTCCGGGCAGAATGTACATATCGGGTAATTCCCAGGCCGATTGCGATTCATCATAGGTCATTAATTCTTCATACATCTTTTCACCCGGCCGCGGTCCGATGACCTCTATCGTGACTTCTTCTTTTTTTATCGATTCCTGCTTGCCTATTTCTTCTATTAAAATATCAGTCAATTCCCCTAAGTTGATGACAGGCATCTTTAATACAAAAACTTCGCCGCCTTTTGCTTCTTCTAATGCTTTGAGAGTCAATTGCGTGGCTTGATTGACCGTCATCATAAACCGGGTCATGTTCTTATCGGTGATTGTGATTTTTCTTTTCCCGCGTATACTTTCCCTAAATAATGGAATGACCGATCCCCTTGAGCCCATCACATTCCCGAACCGCACGCTCGCAAATTGCGTTTGATACCCTTGCCCGCTGCGATTGCCGGCAGAGATTAATCGTTCTCCAAGAAGCTTTGTCGCGCCATAGGCATTTGTTGGTGAAATGGCCTTGTCTGAGCTTGTGAAAATCACTTTTTTCACTTTTTGAGCGATGGCCGCCTTAACGACATTTTTGGTTCCTTCAACATTCGTTCGCACCGCCTCATAGGGATTAGCCTCACACGCATCGACCTGTTTCATCGCGGCTAAATGAAAAACATAGTCCATATCCGCCATGGCCGAAAACACGCGATCATAGTCGCGAATATCGCCAATCATAAAATGCAGCCGATCATTTTCCCCCAACTCTTCCTTGAACTGCTGCTGCTTATATTCGTCCCTGCTGAAAATACGAATCAATCGCGGACAATCCGGCAATATTTGTTTGACGATGCTTTTACCTATGGTTCCGGTACCACCGATAATCAGTATTTTTTTATCCTTAAACACAAAACAAATTCCTCCTTCAAACAGCGCTGACTTTTTGCTCCCTGTCCTTTCTTTTTATGTATATTAATAGATTGAATTACTGTTAATGACCCTGGCCTATGAGTTGACCTATTTTTGAATAATTTGATTTTATAGTGGAGACTCACTGAGGAATATTGCACGGAAATTCTCTCAAAAAGAAATTGAGAAAAAAATAAAGCCCTCTAACACTTTATGTGTCAAAGCACTTTCGCGGACTTCTGGTCCTATCGTTGATAAGTTTTTGTTGTTGAAGGGTTAAACCATGTAACGATTTCTTGAATCCATAGACTGTGAATATAGGAATAAGGCAATATTTTATCGCTCATTCATTTGGATCCTTGACGGCATGACGAACCTCTTTTTGTGTTAATCGTAAAACTTTTGGATCATAGAGAACTAATGGTACGGACTCTTCAACGACTTCACTGAATTTAAGACCATACCAGATTGCCGGAGAAGTTGCGATATTCTGCAGGAAGATTCGTCCTCCAATCAAGAAACGGTCCATACGATTCATCTTCGGATCTGTGGCTAAATCCATCAATTGTTGACTCGTTATGACAAACTTGAAATCGCCCACTCGTCGATTTTTAAGCGTCGTGTATTTCGGATATTGAGAGTCAATAACCCCCTGATCAATCAGATCGTTGATGATTTGCCGGATATAGACGTTTACATGTTGAGAATTTTTAAAGCCAAGATAGAGCTGGACACTGATGATATTGCGCGTCCCCAGCATGTCTACTGTGTACAAACTCTTGTACGGAACATCCGTTTCATTGACTGTCACAAACCAATAAATTTTTGCTCGTTTCGGGCGTTTGTCTAAAATAGAATACAAGGCTGTCCGTTTAACCTCATAATGCGGCCCTATTTTGGTCATGTACACTAAATTCGTTGAGTAAAGAGGTTCTGCCTCATCTTTACTCAATTGAATTAACTGCTTCCGGTAATTCATTAACGAGACGTACTCACTGATTTGCCCATATTTTTCACGTTGCTTATTGCCAAAATACCAGACGACCATCACCAATAAAATGAATAGGGTTATGAGAATAGTCAAGTATCCGCCATGCACAAATTTGACTAGACTAGCCGCGAGAAACAGGATCTCAATGAGACCAAAAAACGAAACCATACCGTAGGCCAGTACTTGATCAACTTTCATCCTAATATATTCAAAAAGCAACAAGGTGGTCATCAACATCGTGATCGTAATGGCCAGTCCATAGGCAGCTTCCATATGCTGTGAGGTCTGGAACAGCCAAACAACGCCAAGTGTAATGACGCATAGCAGCCAATTTATATTTGGAATATAGATTTGACTACGAACATCACCAGGACGTTTAATTAGCATTCTAGGCAAAAATTTTAAGCCAATCGCCTCATGGGCCAGCGTATAACAACCGGTAATGAGCGCTTGAGAAGCAATAATTGCTGCTAAGGTCGCAAGAATAATGGCAAACACCCGTATCTGTATCGGTAACATTTCATAAAAAGGGTTCACATTTTGCCAGTTACGATAAGCCGCATCCTGATAATGGCTGATAACCCAGGCCCCCTGGCCAAAATAGCTGAGTACCAGCATGAGATAGACAAATGGCCAACTGCCATAAATATTTTTTCTCCCGACATGCCCCATGTCTGAATAGAGAGCTTCCGCGCCAGTAGTGGCCAGAAAAACACTTCCAAGAATAAATATCCCTACCTTATTTGCCGGACTGAATAAAATCCGAACCGCATAATAGGGGGATAATGCTTTTAAAATTTCTAAGTGTGACACTAAATTCATCAAACCTGCAAAGCCAATGAAGGCAAACCAAATCAGCATCACGGGTCCAAAAGAACGACCAATTACATCTGTTCCAAGATGCTGAATTAAAAAAATTCCCAATAAAATAACCGATACTGCCAGAACAACTACAAGTTGGCTATCACTGAATTTTAGCGGGCCAATCTGCTGCCCTTTTAACCCCTCAACGGCTGAGGTTACAGATACCGCCGGAGTCAATGTTCCATCTGCCAAAAGCGCGGCTCCACCAATGAGTGCCGGGAAAACTAACCAGCGCACGCGATTGCGGATCAAGGCGTATAATGCAAAGATACCCCCCTCTTGATTATTATCAGCACGCATAGCAATTGCAACGTATTTAATCGTTGTGATAATCATTAGGGTCCAGAATATCAAAGAAACCGATCCAATAATATATTCTGGCACAGCATTTCGCATCTTCCCGGCATCAGTAATAATGGCATTCATTACATATAGCGGTGAGGTCCCAATATCACCATAGACAATTCCCAGAGTCACCAACATGCCCGCAAAGGAACATTGTTGAATTTTTTCTTTCTCCATAGAGTCAGACTCCTTAGTGATCTTAAATACCTATCATTCTATCGTTCATCTGAAGTGAAGGCAACTTTTATTCAGCGAGCAATTTAGAATAGAAAACACCCTCTTAAATCCTGGTGTTGGCTGCTTCTTCTCGAAAACCTCCATTTTCGAAAAGAAGCAGCGAATTGAATTCCTCCACAAATGCAAAGAAAGAAGTAAAGAAAAGTCTCGTATTCTTGCAGACAGTCCTTTCCTTCTAAGTAAGTTCTAGCGTTATTTTAACACAGCACATGCTTTTCAGGATTTTGTTATGGATGACTTTGATAATTTAAAGAATAATTAATTGACAGAGGGAATTTATTGACGAGGCAGAGATGGCTTAACTCAGATGGCCATTTTGCAGAAGCGAATAAGATCAGCTAGGAATCAAAAGGGAAAAAAGAGACCGCATTTTTCTCTAAATGATAATCATTTTTTCCAAAGAAGTGAGGGTTGATAAAATGGATACGGAACACGAGAAGAAGATTGTAAAAAACTTTTTTAAGCGACAACTCAGACAACGGCTATTTTATGAAATAACGATCCCCAATAAAAGAAGCAAACTATTTGGTAGATTGGCAAGCGATCCCACCGGAGCCCTCGACTCAAGATACGTATCTCCCATTCCGTTAAAAGGAGACAACGATTGTTCATATCTATTAAAAAAGCTCATCGAAAAAGGTGCTTTAGCAGACCAGATGGCTTATATTATGTGCAACCTCTCGCCGCTGGACGGGAAATACCTCCCTCTCAAAGAGGCTATAAGAGAAATGGTCCACAAGGGGGAACCTCTCATTATTTCTTGTATACCAGGAAAGCTTGCCTACTTTGAGGGTGAAGAGGGATTTGGTCCTCCACCAAGATATATTTTGGAACGTAAACAACCTATTTAACCATCAGCCTTGAAAAGGAGCATTACATTGGTTTGATAAGGAATGAAAACCATTTATTCTTCAATAGGAACCATGATTTCATATTCGGGTGCTCCATACTTTCTAGTCATCTTTTCCTTATACTCTTCAAATGGCAAATAGAAATTTTCAGGTGGACTGCCGAATAAGATGGTGAATATTCCGTCTTTATAGGATACGAGGTAACTTCTCTCGGGATCAACTTTATCATCAAGGCAGGACATCCGATACTCCTCTAATTGCTCATCTGTGATCTCATTCAGCATCATATTTCCACGACTGCCATCTTTATTAACCAAACAAAAGATGCCATTTCCATCTTACTTTTCTTCCCTGTACTCAACACTGTTCTGCGTCTCGCTTTCGATGGTCTTCGTGTAATTATAACCGCAGCGTAAGCAGTAGATAAATAACTCATCCGTTTTGTAAAAACACTCTTCTACAGCAGAACGTCCACAGCACGGGCATTCTCGCGCATAAATAATCGAACCCAAGATAAATTCCTCCTCTATTTGACTAGATTTAAACACCTTTGAAAATGAATCGATCCCGAATGATTCACCATACACCCCGCAATCATTTAAAACACTTGTCAGACCAGCAATCTTTTTAACTGATAAAATGAAAAATGAGCCTACCCTTGGAATGATGAATTTGCACATCAAACATACAAGGGGGGCTCTTCATAGATACAGCATAAAAGAAAGGGCTTTCATATTCAATAGAAAAGTAAAGGTTAATTTTTCAGGGGTGTACTGACCTCTGGCTCCGATTTATTGCTTAGAATTCTTGTAGGTGCTAAAGAACATTCAAGAATTCCCGTTCCTGAGTAAGCCAATCAGGGTCCGGGAAGAGCAATCTTCATGACTCGCCAAATAGCCTGACGGGATCGTCTGACTAAAAAATGAGGCCATCTTCAAAAATTTCAGGCTATGAATTTCCAGACAACGCGTTTCCACTGATGTATCACTTGATCAAGCGCCGGCTGCCGCCATTCCTACGGTTACTCTTGACAGAACGCTTAGGAAATCAAAAGTGATTAGCTGTGTTAAGAAAGGGAAACTATGCAACTATGTCATTAAATTTATGGCTTGTTTATAGCACAATTAATTGAAATTGGAAATGGTAAACGTATTGATTACACTTGATAAATTGGTTTGCGATCAATGGCAATAAAGATAGCAAGGCTGGTACATTTCATTGACCATAAACACTTACGGACATTTTTGATTAAGAAACTTAAGACTCAACTTTCGCAGAGTAAAAATCTGAAATAGCCCTTGATGTAACGTGCTTTGTAGCGTATTCATTATGGACCAGTTACTTAAAATTGTGAATAATCGGGTTCAAATAGTTGAACGAAAATTCGAGCCCTTTTTTCACCAATTGATTAGTTTCTGAAAACCTTCGATCCTCATGTTCAATACTGAAATCTCCAGTGTACCCTGTTTCTTTCATGACCTCATAGAATTGACTCCAATTAATATCCCCAAGTCCTGGAATGACTGGCGTCCAAAATCCTAAGTCCTCATCATGATTACGATTTAGTTTCTTACCGTAAATTCCGTAATTGTAAAACTTTTTTTTATCGACTATCATATCCTTAGCATCGATATGAAAGATTCGATTCTTATAATCACGAAGGGCTTGCATGTAATCAATTTGTAACCAGTCGAGATGTGATGGATCAAAATTCAAACCAAAAGAGTCACTCGGAATACGAAGGAACATCTCATCCCACAATTCAGGAGAATATGAGATAGTTCCCGGTAAACCATCTTTTTGCCAACCAGGCATTGGGCAATTTTCGATCATTAACTTAACATTATGGTTTTCGGCATATGTGACAAGTTTTGAAAAAATTTTCTCAAATTCATCAAAATTTTTGACTAATGACTCATTTTGATTCTTGCCAATAAAACAACCAACTAACGGCGTTCCAAGTTCTCCTGCGGCTTTAATGACAGCCCTTAGATGATTATAAAAGTACTGACGAATTGCTGGATCAGGATGAAGCATATTATCGTAATAAGCAAGACTTGAAAAAGCAATATTATACTTTTTTTGATCGGTCTTAATCTTTTCCACTTCATCGCTTGCCAGATTTTCAACATCAATGTCACTACCCGAATAATCACGACTATTATCTTTCGGCCAACAAGATACATCTAATGCTGTAAACCCCACTTCATGCGCATACTTCATCTTTTCTTCTAAGGTCATATTTTGTAAACAACCTGTTAAAAAACCAAACCTCATCATATTCACTTCCAATATTTTTTTCCTAGTTAATAAAATCCTTCTTAGAGTTAAATGATTTGCGAAAAATAATTGAGATTGCTAATAATAACAGCACCAATAACCGCAAAGACCGTTCCCAGAGTTATCAATATCATTTGATGCCTGTTTTTTTGTTCATGTAAAATGAAAATTCCTCCAAAAGCGCCGACAATAAAGCCAAGAGAGCTTAACGTCGAAGCAGCTGCCTGCCCAAGATTTGGATTAGCAATTGATATAAATAAAGCAACGTTACCAATTGCCCAAATAAATCCAGTAATTGAATTTCTTAGCGTATACTTGTCCATCATGTGTTCTGTTTCGTGTGTAATTAAGAAAACAAATAAAAATCCGCCAATTACCATCCCAATTGATTGTGGAAAAATAATTGTAATCATATAGGGCACACCATGATCCGCGCTAATAATTGCTCCCGACACATTCATCCATTGTTGCAGAAGCCTAGGGGCAATAAAATATCCCATAAATCCCAGTGTTGACAAGACTAACGGCAGAAATCCGCTTACTGAGCTACTATAGTTGCCCGTCTTAGACGCTGTCTTGTCTTTAGCTTGAATCCAAGTGGCTCCTAGAACGATAAATGCGATAGCGATAATACCCACAAGCCACTGTGTACCAGTCGTCCACTCACCAAGAATAGATGCTCCAAGAAGTGCATTCCCGACAATTTGGCTAATCATTGATAGCGGTACAGCACGAGAAACGCCCATAGATTTTATGGCAACAAATTGAAAGCCTTGCCCAACGGTCCACAGAATACCTGATATCAATCCAATGACCACAATTTTACCGTCCATCATATAAGAATGTGGTAACACCCAAACAAAGTACGTTAACAATCCAAAAATTAATCCACCAAAAGTAAGGCCTAATGTTTGTTGAGAAGAATTACCACCAAACTTTGATGACAACAGACCTATTGATCCCCAACATAACGATGGGACAAGCGCAATTAAGATAACCATATTATTTATTCCCTTCTATGCTAATCTAACTGCATGAATAGTTATAGCTTACTAAGCTGATCCACTTTAATCCTCTTGCCCGTTTGACTGGATTCAACACTTGCAAAGATCGCTCTCATTGATTTCAAAACAGTTTCCCCATCAGCTACAGAAGAGTGATCATTTAGCACAGAATCCACAAACTGATCAATCATACCTGAACTGGTCTGATCGTCATTTGTCTGAATGCGGTCAACATCATAGTAAATCTTTTCCCCACTTCTCAACGTAACAACTATAGAAAATTTCGGATCATCATATATTTTCATTAATCCCTTAGTTCCATATAAAATAGTCGAATTATCTTCTTCACCGTAATAGGTCCAGCTAGCTGTCACAGTCCCTAAAACTCCTGATTTTAATTCATAAATGCTTATGGCATTATCATCGACATTTATCAGATTACCATCAGAATTTCGCTTATCAAGCGTAGTCATTCTTGAAGAAACGTTGACAACTGTGCTTTCTAACATATAAAGTATCAAATCGAGTTTATGAACTCCCAAATCAAAAATGGCCCCATATTTTGACTTGTTCTTATCAAAGAACCACGTATTAGAACCACCATCGACACTCCACGTCTCAGGACCGCCATGACCAAATGTTGTTTTAAAGGTTAAAACATCACCGATTAAATTTTGATTTAACAGTCGTTTAGCAAATACATGGGATTTTGCTAAACGTTGATTTTGATCAATCATCAACTTTCTGTTGCATTTTTTTGCAACATCCACCATTTGCTCGCAATCTTCTAGACTTGTCGCCATTGGTTTTTCACAGAGAACATCTTTTCCAGCCTGAAGTGCCTTAATTGCAATTGCAGCATGTGCTTCATTGGCTACACAGACACTTACTGCGTTAATATTACTATCAGCCAGTAAAGCATCAAGTGTACTAAATGCTTTGCCACCATATTTCTTTGCAAGTTCTTCTGCCCGTTCCTGATTATAGTCAAAGTATCCAACGATAGTTGTATGTGGATTATTAGCATACTCCGGAAGGTGTCGAATTTGCGTAATCTTACCGCAACCAATAATACCAACGTTCAATGTTTTAACTTCCATAGTTAACGATTCCTCCTTTGATTTAATACAATTTCGTTATATAATAAAAGCGCTTACGTTTCAATATATATTGCAAATCATGAAATATTTCAAATATGTCAGCTACGGTCATTCATTTCAGAAAAACTTAGCAGTCAAAGTTTATTGTTCTGTCCAGCAAAGTCATCTGGTTTATTTTGAAATATTTCAGTCATGAAATCTCTCGAACTTCGTAGAGGAGGCAAAAAAATGAGAGAAAAAATAAACGCATATGATGTCGCCAAAATTGCACATGTTTCCCCAGCAACCGTATCCAGAGTACTTAATCACAAAAATAATGTTAACTTAGCTACGGCACAAAAAGTGGAAGAAGCAATTGTGCAATTAGGATTCCATCAGTCAACAAATAATGACACCGTAAAGATCATATTATTAAATGTTACCGACATTTCAAACATCTTCTATACCGATGTCATTGAGGGTGTAAAAGCAGCGGCAAATGCTAATAATTATCAGCTATTGATAGACCAGACGGAATTAAATACTGAAAACATCCAATCCTTTTTAACGCTGATAAAAAATTTACATGTTTTTGGGCTCATTGTTCTTAAACAATTATCAAGTTATATTTTAAATAAATTATCCAGAAGCATACGCGTTGTTCAATGTAACGAGTACAACTCCGAGGTTGATCTACCCTATGTTTCAATTGACGACTATTCAGCCGCGCGGGATGCAACACAACAACTGATATTGTCTGGTAAAAGAAGAATTTGCCTTTTAAACGGCCCCAGATCGTTTAGGTATGCTCGTGAAAGAGAACGGGGATTCAAAGATACACTTATAGAAAATGATATAAGTATTATAGATGACTGGATTATTTCTTTATCTGCAATAAGATATGAAATCGCTTTACCGGTTGTATCTCAATTATTAAGCTCTAAATATCATCCTGACGCTTTCTTTTGCGTCTCAGACACGCTAGGAGCAGCAGTTATTGGAGCAGCACACAAATATCGCCTTAGTATTCCGAATGATATTGCCATCATTGGGTTTGATAATACAATGATATCGCAAATAATAACACCATCCTTAACAACTATTAATCAGCCAAAATTCCAAATAGGTTATTCTGTCGTCGAATTGCTCAAAAACTTTGATCAAGAAAAGCAACATTTAAAATTAGACACCGAATTAATTATCAGAGAATCCATTTAAGTTTGAAATATGACACATGCGAATACGATCAAGTTCACTCTAGCTTCAAAATTAAAATCAAAGGGATTGAGCGCACTGAAACACATGTGCTCAATCCCTTTGAATAAAATCATTTTGAAGTAAGCGTCAATAATTCATTCCGCTTCTCTTGTCAATTATTGTCGAGATAAATTGTCTGTTTTTAAAACGATTGGCTCTTGATCATTTGAATCTATCTCTCTGTGTCGATGGCAATCGGACTGCGGGTCAGGTCGCTGGGCATTCAGCCGCCTACACGTACAACAATGCCAATCAGATCGTAACGAAGAACGGCACGGCCTTTAACTATGACGCTGACGGCAATCTCACGCAGGATGATCAGTTTAAATACACCTATGACGCGCTTGGCAATCAGACGAAAGTCACCAAGCTGGATGGCACCGACGTGGCCAGCTATGCTTATGACGAAAAGGGGCTCCGTACACATAAAACGATCGGCGATCAAACCACCGACTATTACTATGACAGTGAGACCAACAATTTAATCTTAGAAGTCTTGAAAAAAGGCAATGCCATCCAGTCCTATCACTATTATCAATGGGATCCGAACGGTCATGTCGTTGGTATGGTGATCCGTAAAAAGGATTCTTCAGGAAATTGGAACAGGACGCCTTACTACTTCCTGACGGATCAACGCGGTGATGTGTTCCAGATTGTCAATCCATCCGGCGACAAAGTCGGTTCCTATACCTATGATGCGTATGGCAATATTCTGAGTACAGATGGCGATATAGCCAAGGAGAATGCGGTGCGTTATGCCAGCTATTACTATGACTCGGAAATGCAGCATTATTATTTACAAGCGCGGTATTACGATCCACAAAACGGCAACTTCTTGGCCATGGATCCGGATTCAGGCGACGATGATGACACACTTTCGCAGAATGGGTACACCTATGCGAAAAACAACCCGATGATGAATGTTGATCCAGATGGAAAATACGCTGCTGTGCTCCTGTTATTCGGAGAAGCAGTACCTGGCCTTGGGGAGGCAATTTTAATTACCGCTGGCCTCTATATAGGGTACCAAGGACTTATGTGGCTAGCACGAAATTCTTCTGACTATAAAGATGTAACAACTAAAGGAAGTAAAACTAAAAATAGAAAAACAAATGTTACAAAAAGAGGATTTGAAAAAGCTCTAGAAAACAACGGATGGAAAAAAAAAAGATCAAAAGATAAGAAAACTGATATTTTTAGTAAAAAGGGTGCTAGATATACAGTACGCGATCATGCAACATCATATGATGGTCCGACTGCTGAGTTCATCCCAAAAGGAAGTAAACGTGCGAAGTTAAAAATATGACTAAAAAAATAAAGGGGATAAAAAATGAGTTTATCTTATATTAAAAGCGAAACCACTTTTAAAATAAACGCTTTGAGATTAAACCGGATACTCAATCTTAAAGCGAATTTCCCTAAATTTGTTTTTAAAAGGAAATATAATTACTATAGTTTTAATGAATTTGATAGGGCCATCAGTGAAGATTTATGGACTGATATAAAAAGGTTATCAAAAATGTCAGAGGATTTTAAAGTTTTGCTGGCTGTTATTGATCCTGACCCTGAGCAGTATTTTAAACGATATTTTGGATATTATAATTGGGCAGAAATACCTGTTGACACGTCAGAAGATGATTATATAAATTTACTATTTAAAGAACCTCCAAGTAGCCCAGCCGATGCTATTGTATTCAACTCAGAATTAATTGTATGGATGCCATTATCTATGCAATGGGCTATATTTGCCAACAGAAGTTACAATCTTTGCGTATTAGCAACAGATTGTCAACCAAAATTAGATGCTTCATGGGGTACTTTAAATAGTTGGATCGGATCATTGTCATTAGAATTCAGCAAAAAAGATGAATTACAAGCTTTTATAGATATGATGAATATCTCCTATCCCATTTATAATAAAAAGAATTGATTGAATTAGCCTTTCCCAGTTTGTAAAAGTATACTTTTACAAACTGGGATTTCCATAATATAAAACAGTTCATTAAATTGCGTTTGCCTATCTGCGAACGTTCTTTTTTTACAGATATTTATAAATGCTTTTTAATTTAAAAGCATGATGGACAAATCTAATGCCTTTATTTTTTCTTTCAATTTATTTCACAAAAGCTCTGAGATTAACTCCATGCTCTAAAAAATCGCCAGGATTCTCACCCTCTACCAAGCATGAAAAACCTCATTTACTTGTGATACGGTTCTTCGTAATGGGTGTAAGTGAGGTTTATTTGATTTTTCAACCTTATAATCTATCTGACAAAGTGACTAACTCGTTATGATTAGAATACTGATATAATGCAAGGTGTCGATTATTTGACGCTTACGGAAGGCCGCTCACTAAAGAAGTGTCTACTGTAACGAATCCATCTTTTGAAAAAGACATTTGAATAAGGGTATGTGAGTTGGCAAATCTTACCGATTCAGGCAGAGTATGAAAAGACAAAAGAAAAATGAAGAAGAGGTTTAGAATTAGCGAAGTGTTAGGAGGCACCGGCTCACGCTCGCTGGTCGCACGCGCGACGGTCGCTGCATAGTTATCAACTGCCACCAGTTCGTATATATCCGCATCCAAAACCTGTTGGGCATATTTTGCCGGTTCTTCAGTATTGCCGCCACGGGAGAAATAGATGATCAGCTCACAAATATGACTATCAGTCATATTTTTTTGAAACGTAAACCGCTGCTTTGCACAGCGGCCGTGTTACTACTTGACCAAATCCGGGCCAAGAAGGGTCTTCAGTTGTAGTGAATTAAAGTTTTTGGTAGTCTCGATTGGATCGATCAACTCTGGTGACCTGCACCAAGTGAGGATGATACCGTACATCTGCGTCAACAGCAGATTAGCAAGGTCATGAATGGGCGTCTCTGATTTCATCTGACCTGCAGTGACAAACTTCTCCAGCAGTGTTTCCAAAGAATGCACATCGAATGACCACTTCTGTTGATTGTCGGCGGTTGCTGAAACATAGTGTACCCACTGCCTTGTTAACTCAACCTTGGAGTTTGCAACGATCGCAATGAAGTTGATCAGATAAGCCCAACAGCGGCGACACAACCGTTTTTCAGCTGGATCGGCTGCGTGGCGATACCGGCAAAACGCGCCTTGCTTAGCTCAAGAATGAGATCCTCTTTACGCTTGAAGTAGTTGTAAAACGTCCTCTTGGTAATGCCGTTTGCTTGAACGATGCTATCAACGGAGACATCTTCGTAGCCGTTGCGAACGATCAGCCGGTCGGCGGTTGCTAAGAGTTTCTGTCGAGTCATCCTTGCGTTTTCTTTACGCTTACCCATTTGACAACAATGACTACCAGTCATATCTTTGCTTAAGTTAATGGATCGTCAAACGACCATCCTTTGCATGCGCCGCACGCGTAACCGCTAATTTAATAGACGGGGCGGTCTTCACCTTGCGTGTCCGGATCGGCGATACCAATACTGTCATTGGCGGCAAAACTTGGATCAGCCACAATACGCAGTACGACATCTGCCATACTCTGACGCGATCCAGACACCCCGTTATAGGTCTCGCCTTTCTTCGTTATCACATACTTAACTTCATTACGATCATTCAGCCATGGCAGCCGCAGGGTCGTGTAATCGATCCCTGAAGCATCAAGAAGCTTATCTGCATTGATCGAAGCAGGAAGGCCACTATCGACCATTTCGTGATTCCACCGCCCAAATTCTCCCGGCACCTCGTCATACAAACCAAGCAGGCTGGCCGAAATAATACGCTTCGTCCCATTTGTCTTTGCGGCCGCAATCACGTTCTTCGTCATCTTGTTTTCTGGATCGTGGTCAACCACAGCTGTAAAGACCATATTCTGACCTGCCATCGCCTTATTGACGTCAGCGGCATTATTCAAGTCGACTTCAATCACACTCACACGAGGGTTATCAAGCAGGCTGCTTAACCGCCCAGCATTGCGCAGACCAAGGGTCAAATTCACGTTAGCAAATTGTTCCTCGCTGAGGATGCGCTTTTCAACGATCCGGGCAATTTGACCATTTGCAGCTAATATTAACAAATTCATGTCCATTCCTCCTATGGTTCCTAAACTCACAACAATTGGGCGTCATCGCCCTGAGAACGTATATTCTACTTCATATAACTTAATGTGTCAATATTAATATCATCTGTTACATCATTACAAAAGTCTCGAACTTAGATACGGAACCCGTGATTTCTTTATTGGTACACGAAAAATAACCGTACAGAATATACCCCACTTTTATTGCTCGCGTTGTAACAAAGCATATTATGATTCGAACTTGTCTGCTTTCACAAACCTATTGTTCTCTCTTCTTCACCATAAAATACCTCACTTATTTATGATACGGTTCATTCTTAATGATTTTGAAGGATCTGTAGATCTGCTCGACAAGGATCAGGCGCATGAGTTGGTGCGGAAAGGTAAATTTTGAGAAGGAAAGCTGGAAATCGGCACGGAGCAGCACATCTTTGCTGAGGCCATTCGATCCACCAATGATAAACGCGATGTGGCTCTGACCATAGGTGGCGAGAGCGTCAATTTTATCGGCAAGTGCTTCGGACGTCATTTGTTTACCTGGAATGGACAGAGCTATCGCATAGGTACTGTCCGGCAATTTCTTGAGCAAGCGTTCGCCTTCCGCATTCTTGACCTGTTCGATCTCGGCCGCGGATAAAGTTTCCGGTGCCTTTTCGTCAGAAACTTCGATGCTTGCGACTTTGACATAGGGCTGAAGCCTCTTTATGTATTCATCAATTCCCTGTTTCAAATATTTCTCCTTCAATTTTCCTACCGTTAAAATAGTAATATTCACAGCTTATCCCTTCTATCCTATAAGTTATGCACAGAACTTATGCACATATCCACAGCCTTTTCCCATATTATGTGGGCATACATCTGTTTGCCCCCATATCTTGTCTCCAATTTCTTATCACTTTTTGACGAATGTGGATAACTAAAACTGAATTTTGTAGAATGGGATCAGTTTTTGCAATTATTTCATTGTTTTTTCTCTTTCGCAAATAATAATCCACTGATAATGGCGATAAATCAATGATTTTGTCGCTTTGTGTCCTTTTACGGCATCTCTATTTTAGCATAGATAAGCTAGGATTCATTACTTATACACATTTTTGATGCAGAAGTGGATAAACTGTGGATAATATTTCGGCCTTATCCACAAAACTGTGCACAGCCTGTGTATTTCTTTGATTTTTCAATTTATTTTTATGTTGCTAAAACCAATTCTTTTGCACACAAAAGAGCCACAACTGAGAGAATTCCTCAGGCTGTGGCTCTTTTCATAAGATCGTCAGGAGAATGTCTTACTCCCTAATGTCAACTGGGTTGTATGCAATTTTCCCGTGCGGTAATACTCGATCTTTACTTTTTGTCCGGCGTGCAGATACGTATACATATAGGTAGAGAACGAAATGTAGCTGGTTATTTTCTGCCCATTAATACTCGTGATCACATCGCCGGCCTCAAGACCGCTGCGGGCTGCAGGACTTGCGCCTTGGACATCGGTCACTACAAGACCGGTCTTGATCCGTTTTGGCAGCTGCAACTGGCTGACCTCATTGGTCGGAACCATCGACAAATCAACAATGCTGACGCCGAGCAGTGGACGGACAATTTTACCCGTCTTCTCCAGTTTGGCAATAACTGGCTTCGCAACATTAATCGGAATCGCAAAACCGATGCCTTCGACTTCATCATTCTCTGAACCAGAACCCGTCGACGCAATTTTGGATGAGTTGATCCCGATGACCTGTCCATCAATATTGACAAGCGCACCACCGCTGTTACCTGGGTTAATCGCCGCATCTGTCTGGAGCACCTGCGCCTCAATTGATGCGTTGCTCGTCTCAACCGGTATCGTCCGGCTCGTTGAACTGATGATCCCCTCTGTCACTGAACCAGAAAAACCAAGAGGATTACCAATGGCAATTGCCGGCTCTCCGCGTTTTAGAATCGATGAATTACCAAATTCGGCAATCGTTTTAACATCCGCGGAAGGAATCCGCAGAACCGCTAGATCATAGAGGGAATCCTTGCCGAGCACTGTCGCTTCCAATTTGGTCCTGTCGTTAAGTCGCACTTCTACTTTTTCAGCCCCGGCAACGACATGATTATTGGTCACCACATAAGCGTACGAACCCGTCCGTTTGTAGATGATCCCCGAACCAATCCCAGACTCCGTATACTTGTTATCAAAGAAGTTGGCTTTTTTCATATTAATCACAGCAACAACTGCCGGTGAAACTTTATCCACCGCCTGTGTCACTGATGAATTCACTTTCACATTGACCGAACGATTGACTGTCGCTGCATTACCGAAATTATTGATGGTCTGCGACCCGGTGGTCACCGAATAGGGCAGGATTCCCAAACTGGAAAGGATTGGTGCAAAGATTAGGAAACAAACAATACCGACAAGTGCGCCGATGAATCCTGCAAAGAACCAACCGCCCCGTCCAGAGCGCTTTTCGGGACGTTTGGGTTCGTCTCCCGGACCGTGCGTGTTGCTGTCCAGTTGATTATCGTCATAAAATCCCATAACCTGTTCCTCCTCTGTTTGGATATATTCTCAAAAGGCCGTCATTGAAGCAGGCTTTTGCAACGAAGGTCTGGTCCACCTTCATGCAGCATAATTTGCCTTTATCCGATCATAAAATTCCGCTTCACGCCTCATCCTTATAGTCACTAATTTACCACCAATATCTGCCTTTTTTATAATTATGTGACTAATTCGATATGCTTTGCAAATTTCCTAACTCATATGTAAGTGGCTGGCTTTTTTTAAATGGCTGTCAGCTGTGTCGCTTGTTCCGGATCTGTATCGAGCAGAGACAAGTCCCGACCCATTCGCAGCCCGATACTCTCCAACTTCTGTCCGACACTGAGCCTGGCCAACTCCTTCATGTTATTGTCGCGACTCAGATGAGCAAGGTAAACACGGCGTGTTTTATTGCCAATTACATCAGTTAGCGCAATGGCTGACTCCTCATTGGAAATATGTCCGGTATCCCCAAGAATTCGCTGTTTCACGCTCCATGGATAACGTCCCATCATCAACATCTCCGTATCATGGTTGGCCTCCATAATATAGGCATCCGAGTCCGATATCATACCTTTTATATGCTGAGAGACATAGCCCAAATCGGTGAGCAAAGACAACTTTTTCTCCTGATCATGGACAATATAGAACATGGGGTCAACCGCATCATGGGAAACTGAGAAGGATTCGATCGAAAGCTTTCCAAAATCTTTAACAGAATTCGCCTGAAAATCGAATTTCTGATCAAGAGGGATCTCACCAATTGACCTCGACATCGCCTGCCATGTTTTGTCATTCGCATAGACGGGTGTATGGAATCGGCGAGCAAACACGCCAAGTCCTTTGACGTGATCGCTATGCTCGTGGGTCACCAAAATCGCGTCGATCTGCTCTGGTTTGCGGTTGATTTGCCCAAGCAATTCGACCATTTTCTTCCCGCTAAGCCCGCAATCAATTAAAAGCCGCTGCTCGCCATTTTCAATATATAATGAATTCCCCGTGCTCCCGCTCGCGAGTACGCTCATGGATAACGTCATTTATACCTCTCCCCCATTGCTCTCTTAAAGTATTGTCTCGTTATCACGGTCCGTCCAGTTGCTGAATATTTCCGGACATCGCATTCACAAAAAATTCTTGCAAATGGTGTCCGGTTTGCACGACGATGTGCCAGGCGGGGATAAAAATCAAAGGATCCGATCCCGCATCACCAACAAGATTAATATAGCTTAATTCGATAACCTTGATCGTCGGATGCCCGTTCTCAAGCAAGTTCGTATTTTCTGCCAAATTGGAAATGGCCATTTTCGCACTGATAATATCCACGTGATTGACCTGCCTGAAGCGAAAATAACTTTGCCGATAGCTGGTAATCCTCTGAGCGTTCTTCGTAAACTGCAGCATATGAATATTACTCCGCTGGCTGATAAAAACCGGATGACCATTATAGAGCTGTGTAAAGTCTGTCGTTCCCGCTTTGCGGTCTGCGTGCCAATAGTTATAGCTCTGCCCTTGATAAACGAGACCTAGTACACTCTTTTGCAACTCCGTATTTTTAAGGCTGCCGCTGAAAGAGCCCTTCAGCACACTGCTAAGTTCCATTCCTTCATTTCCTATTTTTATCTTCTGACCAGCATTTCGGTCCGAACTCGTCAAAAGCGCTAGCGTATTCTTTTCCTGATTGAAGTCAATTCGTTGTCCACGCAGAAACGTTACACGATCCGGTGTGGGAGGAATCTGGACGTCCATTTGAAAATTTGTCTGGTTGCCTTTACCGCTGCCGGTAATTCCCTGAGCTTCCTCGTCTTGCTGTCTCATATAAAGCTCGAATATCAGGAAAGCGTTCAAAAGTAAAAAACAGATAATAAAAATTGATTTTGTTTTTTTCCAGTTCATGGCGAAGTATCCCCCCGCTCCTGCTGCTGCGGTGCTGTGACTTTTGAAACTGAATACCAATGATTATTCAATTCATAGAACCAATCAGGCATTGCTTCAAGCGAATAGTCATTTTCGGATTTGGGAGCACTCAACTGATAGCCAATCACGAGATCCTGTATCCGATTGACGGGCACCGAATAAGCACGCAGTCGTTCAATAACCTCTTTTCCAGAATCCAGTGTAGTGCTACCGGGTTGATCGATGGGATTCAAATCCAGAAGTGTCCGGTTAAAACTGCTTAGTTGTCCGTTTTTCCAATTCAATTCGATTTGCGTCAAATAAGGATTCGGGTAATAGTCAGTATTAAACGCGAGATAGTCGCCAATCCGCATTCGGAAAATAACCGTTTCCGATTTCCGGTGCGCCGACAGGCTGAGCCCTGCATAGCTGAAGTCGTTGGTCCATTCCTTATAATTGTTCAGTAACTCATAACTGTGGTAGATCGGATCGGTAATCTGCTGACTGCTTTTGGAAATTCCCGGATTGACGTTGACATATTGCAGCACATTACCCGTCTGCTCCAACTGGCTTGTTCCATCGGTGTAAGTCAATTTCCCACGGCTGTGAAAAACATTATTCTCCGGATCATTGAATAAAATCGGTATGAAGTCCTCAATTTTTTCCACATGATAATAAAACATAACAGAGCGAATTTTTGTTTTGCCGGTTGGTAGATAGACAATTTTCCCTTTAAGTCGTTGACGTCCGTAGGACACGGTATCTGCTTTTCTGAAATCACCCCTGAGTGTATCGAAATTCAGCTTCGAAACCTCTGCGTAAAATTGATTTTGCCCGTTCTGGGAGGAAAAGAGCGCAATTTGCCCCCCATTTGCTGAAGGATAGACCTCAATTCGATCAATCAATGCTTTATCAGGAAGCAAATCTCCGCGCTCACTGAATTGAAAAAATTTTTTCAAAGTATCATGCATCAGCGGTGCCGGAAAGATGACCTCGTAAGACGTCTGGCCCCTTCGCGCGGGAATCTGCGCGCGGGAAGCAATCGGCACGACATTACTGAAGGAAGCCTGTTGCAACAGGGAGTACATCTTCTGAATAGCGCTGCCCTGCGTCATTCCAAGCGTGCCTGAAGTCGAATGTTCGAGCACGAGGGAAGGTCGCACAACGCTCGAAGCCGAACGGAATTTGGCAATCGCTACCGGTTTTGCTGCCGCAGATGGACTCTTATAATTTTCAAAACTCGATTTATAAAACAGAATATTCCATGTCATGGCAATGCTCGATAGCACCAGAACGCTAAGTAGCAGTGACTTAAACACTTCGCGATTCATTGGTAATCAAGCCCCCTTGCCCTTGATCTAGCGGAAGAATAAAGTGAATTTCCGTCCCCTTATTCCACTCACTATCTGCCCAGATCTCTCCGCCTTGCGCCTCAATCATTTCCTTGGCAATCGCCAGGCCAAGACCTGTCCCACCCAATTTTCGGGAACGTGCGCGATCAACTCGGTAGAACCGATCAAATACCTTTGGTAGATTGTCTTTGGGAATGCCGACACCCTGATCGCTGATAGTCGTCCGGATTCGATTGCCCTTGCGAAACACAGAGAAAGTGATCGTGCCGCCTTCCGGTGAATATTTGATCGCATTGGAAATAATATTATCAATAACTTGGGTCAGCTTATCCCGATCAATTCGGACATAGAATCTTCCGCCAGCAAATCGACGCACAAAGCGAATATTCTGCCGCTTCGTCATTTCAAATCGGTCGATAATATTCTCGCAAAAAGTAATATACTCTGTCCGGTTGAATTCCAGTTTATAGTCCTTGGAGTCAAGACGTGAAAGCTGGAGCAGATCTTTGACCAGACGAATCATCCGCTCCGTTTCTTTCTGCGTCACTCCCAGAAATTTGCGTGATAATTGCGGATCGCTAATGGCGCCGTCCTGCAGTGCCTCCAGATAGCTTTTCATGGTGGTCAGCGGCGTACGCAGCTCATGAGAAACATTGGCAACGAATTCACGCCGTTCCATATCGACCTTTTCCTGTTCCGTCACATCGTGGATAACGCCGATCAGGCCGTTAGCCAGACCATTTTCCTTTTTCACGACTGAAAAATTCGCACGCAGAAGAACGGTTTGCTGACTATCGCTGAAGTCCAGTACAATCGAATCGACCATTTCATAGAGATCGCGAATTTTATAATTCTTGCGTATCTTAAGCAGATCAAGAATCGAATTACCTGTGACATCATGCCGGTAGACCCCTAATAATTCCTCGGCACGATTATTCATCAGAATGACGTTGCCCTTGCGATCCGTCGCAATAACGCCATCGGTCATATAGGTCAGGACAGACTTCAATTTACGCCGCTCAGATTCGGTAGTTGCCGTTGCTTCTCTTAATATGCTGGTCATATTATTAAATGAAGCGGCGAGTTGGCCAATCTCATCTTTTTCGATCATGTCTACTTTACGGGAAAAATTCCCCTGAGATACCGCAAGAACCTGCCGCTGCATCTGAATCAGCGGTTTAGTCACCGTCCGGGCCAGGAAAAAGCCAAGAATGGCGGTAACCAGCAAAGCGAACAGGGTGGCCGTCACAAGCAGCGAGTTAATTGTCGTCAGTTGATTGTAAACACCTTCAAAACTTTTCTCAACATAAAGAACGCCAAACCGCTGACCATCGACTCTGATCGGAACAACAACAATATCGACACGCTCACCATTGCTGCGATCCGTTCTTCTTGATTTATTCGTAGAATTGGAACTCAGATTCTGTGTAATCAACTCATTCGTATTGCGCTTGCCAACAAGATCTGTATGCTTATCTCCCGTTGCAGCTACAATGACGTTATTTTCATCAACCACTTCGATCTGCTGGATACTATTGTCATCTACCTCAGAAATCTGGTTTCTCACCTGTTCCATGACGGTCGCATCGCCGACATTGGTCTCCCTTGTTTCCCTGACGGCCTCAGCAATGTTCACGCTGATCAATTTACTCTGATTGACAAGAGCTGTTTCAAAGCTGTTCAACTGAATGGTCTTCAGCCGCTCTGCAAAAACAACACCGATCATCTGCATCGCCAGAAGAATTAACAGCGTGTAGACTAAAACGATTTTAAACTGAATCGATTTGAAGAAACCGACCTTGTTCATTCTGTAGACTCCTGATCCGGAACATTCAGATAGTAGCCGACCCCGCGACGGGTAATAATCCAAATTGGCCGACTCGGATTGTCTTCAATTTTTTCACGCAGACGTCTGACAGTCACGTCAACCGTTCGCACGTCGCCAAAATAATCATAACCCCAGACCGTTTGAAGCAGATTTTCACGGGTCATGACTTGGCCAATGTGATCGGCGAGGTAATGCAGCAGCTCAAACTCACGATGCGTCAGTTCAATCACCTTATCGCGTCTTGTAACCACATACGCATCTAAGTGAATCACCAAGTCACCAATTTCGATATTGTTTTCTTTAGGCTTTTCTCCCTCAGGAACCTCCTGCCTATGTCGACGCAGATTAGCTTTCACCCGCGCTATCAGTTCGCGGTTGCTGAATGGTTTAGTCACATAATCGTCGGCACCCATCTCAAGCCCGAGTACCTTATCAATTTCTGAATCCTTGGCAGTCAGCATAATAATCGGCATATTATGCGTTTTTCGAATTTCACGACACACTTCCATACCGTCCTTGATCGGCAGCATAACATCAAGCAGTACCATATCCGGGTTTTCCTCTTCAACTTTCTGAAGAGCCTCTTCACCATCATAGGCACAGCTGACCTTGTATCCTTCTTTTTCCAAATTAAATTGCAATATATCGGCAATCGGTTGTTCATCATCAACAACGAGAATTTTATTTTCCATCGTATAATCCTCCAAAATGCAAAATATAAAAATTCATTCAAATATAGTGTTCGTTTTCACAATCTTTTTTAAGTGAATAGCTGCCTATCATTTTTTGTTTGGCAGCATGAACAGGAACAAACACATAAAGCGGGCGACAACAATTTTTCCGGAGCAGCTCTGCGCTTTTTCTTGAGTTACACCCAGGTCAGCTGAAAAAGCGCATACAAGTCATGCTAAAAATCCTTTACGACTGTTCCTGAATATTTTGACTTGATCACTGTTATTTTAACATAACCCGAAAGGCCTGTCACAGGACTCTGGGAGCCGCTATTTAAGAACAGCTGCCGTTGCGCGGGATGCACAAAAACCTCCGGAACTCGTCCGAAGGTTTTTGCTTATGTTATATCAGAAGCGCTCGACGCTCATTTATCGATGAACATGGCTCGAGGCGGAATCGAACCACCGACACGAGGATTTTCAGTCCTCTGCTCTACCGACTGAGCTATCGAGCCATATGTAATGGCGGGTCCGAGCGGATTTGAACCGCCGATCTCCTGCGTGACAGGCAGGCATGTTAACCACTACACCACGGACCCATGGTTGCGGGGGCAGGATTTGAACCTACGACCTTCGGGTTATGAGCCCGACGAGCTACCAG
>JBHGUY010000023.1:0-5370 GCA_048976585.1 Sporolactobacillus sp.
TTCTAATTATCCGCGAGCGACGGAAGCCGCGATCACCCATACCGAAGATGCACATACCGAAACACATGAGGTTATCACTGCGGGAGATGCCGATCTTGCTCTGCACTATGAAGTGCAAGATATGCAAAGATATATTGAACAGGGACACGATGATGGTGAATTTGCCTTGTCAGTAGACATCATGGACATATTGACCAACGTCCGGAACCAATGGGGAATGAAGTATCCTTTTGATCGTACGGATATTGAATAAGAAGCTGCGCTTGAAATCTAAAATCAAAAAATGTGTAACTACGATTTACTCAAATTTAGGCCATTTTTTTCAATCTAAAAAAATCGTTGATTTAATGATTCTCAGTTTGTGATTCATGCAACGATTTCGCAACTGGCTGATCGCGCGGGTGTTAGCGAAGTCCCTTAGCTTCGGGGTCCACTGTTTGACATAATTTTCAGGAGCTTGAGGGACTTTTTTTTAAACCATTAATGAAAGCGTTTCATATGTTTGCTCGCTTACTGGTGAACGAGCTGGGGTTACGGCTTAAATTTGGCTTATGGCATCGAAATTTCATGAGTTGTATGACTGACTGGATAACGAATCTGTTTCCATGCAGGATCCTTTTATAAAGGGAAAAAGATAGACAATGTCACAGGAAACGCACCAATAGAATGATTATCATATAAGAACAGGAGTGAGAACACAGTGAAAATTACTGATCTGTTGATTGAGCGCGCCATGATCATGGACATGCAGGCGACAACCAAAGAAGAAGCCATCGATGAGCTCATCGCCAGCCTGGAGAAGAATGGAAGGATTAATGATCCGAAGCTTTTCAAAGAAATGATTCTTAAGAGGGAGATGGAATCGAGTACCGGAATCGGCGTTGGTATTGCTATGCCGCATGCGAAAACGAAGGCAGTCAACGAAGCAACTGTCGTTTTCGGACACAGCAAGAAGGGGGTCGATTATGAGGCGCTCGACGGCAAACCCTCTCATCTTTTCTTTATGATTGCCGCACCAGAAGGCGCAGCCGATATTCACTTGCAAGCGCTAGCTGCTCTTTCACGGTTGCTGATTGATCAGGAGTTTGTTGCCAAAGTGGAACAAGCCGGTACTCCTGCAGAGGTCGCGAAATTGTTTGACGACAAGCAGGCCGATAAAGAAAAAGAAGAAAAAATAGAAGCTGATCGGCCGGCTCCGAAAGCATCGGACAATGAAAAATTTGTCGTTGCCGTTACCGCATGTCCCACAGGGATTGCACATACCTATATGGCTGAAGATGCACTTAAGAAGAAGGCCGCTGAGATGGGTGTTGCTATCCGTGTAGAGACGAACGGTTCCGAAGGCGCAAAGCATGTTCTGACCCGCGATGAAATCTTCCGTGCTGCGGGAGTAATCATCGCAGCCGACAAAAAGGTCGAAATGGCGCGTTTTAATGGTAAAAAAGTGCTGCAGACGTCAGTCAGCGATGGGATTCGTAAGCCTGAGGTACTGATCAATAAGGCGCTCAGTGGAAAGGCACAGGTCTATCATGCGGAAGGCGCTGGCGGTACGGTCGATGCCGGGACGGAAAGCAGAATCAGTGTCTGGAGCAATATCTATAGAGATCTGATGAACGGTATTTCTCATATGCTTCCGTTCGTTGTCGGCGGTGGTATTTTACTTGCCATCTCCTTCATGTTCGAGCATCTCGGCAAAAACAATACAATTTTTCAGATGCTGAGCGCGGTTGCCGGCGGACAAACTGGTGCCTTTCACTTCTTGATCGCGATACTGGCCGGTTATATTGCCTATAGCATCGGCGACCGCCCTGCCCTGATGCCCGGTGTTGTCGGAGGATTTATGGCTTACTCATCGAATGCCGGCTTCCTTGGTGGTCTTGCTGCCGGCTTTCTAGCCGGATGGGTTATTATCCTCTTGAAAAAAATATTTTCCGGGCTTCCCAAAACACTGGATGGTTTAAAACCAATTCTACTTTATCCGGTGCTCAGTCTGCTGATTACCGGTGGTCTTATGTACTATCTTCTCGACCCGATTTTTACATGGATTAATACGGGTCTGGTTGGCGCATTAACTCATCTTGGTACTGGGAACGCTATACTGCTTGGGCTTGTTCTCGGCGGGATGCAGGCTGTCGATATGGGTGGTCCTGTGAACAAGGCGGCTTACACGTTCGCAATCGGTGTTTTCACCAGTGGTGCGCCGAGCGGTGGACTAATGATGGCAGCAGTAATGGCCGGTGGGATGGTTCCGCCGCTTGCGATTGCCTTGGCAACAACCTTCTTCAGAGGGAAATTCAATGAAGAAGAACGTAAAGCAGGGCTCACGAACTATGTGCTTGGGTTATCCTTTATTACTGAAGGAGCCATTCCGTTCGCCGCGGCTGATCCGCTCCGGATTATCAGTGCGAGCATTATCGGCTCGGCGACTGCAGGCGCTCTGACACAATTATGGAGGGTCAACATTCCAGCTCCGCACGGCGGTATCTTTGTTGTCGCTCTGAGCAATCAACCATTTTTGTTCATCGCCGCGATTCTGATCGGTGCCGTGATCTCCGGTCTGATTATTGGCCTCTGGAAAAAGCCGCTGAAGGAAGGGGCTCAATGGCAAAGTATTGAGTTGGAATGAATAGCAAATGAAACTGAGATAGGGAAAAACAGGATATAAGCTTAGAATATCTGTCGATATCGTTCACTTGAGACATGAGAAATATTCAGTGGTTAAGGCTGCGCAATTAAAAATTAAGTTTTCGTCAACTGAGGGGCACGGAATACGGTTAAAAACCAGTATTCTGTGCCCCTTTTTGTTTGGACTAGAGGAGTTGATAGATAGGCGGCTCCAAGATCCAGCAAATGTCTGTCAAGGTCGTATCTGTATAAATCGCAAAGGGCTAACTCCGTTTTGTAATCGCTCCTTTTTTACAAAATGCAACATTTCCAATTCAATCCGTGCGCTCAGATGGAGGAGATCCCCCTTCATAATCGCGTAGCTGCTGCATAATGTTAATGATGGTTTTATCACTCGGATTGAGAGGAGCGATGAAGAATGCAAATTCACATTGTGCAAAGTGGCGATTCATTATGGGCGATTTCTACTCACTATCACGTGCCGATAGTGAGTATCGCGGCATTGAACGATTTAGCCTCGCTAGAAGGGCTCGTTCCCGGTCAGGCACTCGTGATTCCGTCTGCGCCTCCTGTTTTTGCGCCGGCAAGACCGATCATTGAGGTCAACGCGTATACGTATCAACCGGTGAACGAGGCAACCGATGACATGAATCGGCATAGCAGCTCTCTAACGGCTGTGATTCCGTTTGTTTACCATGTCACGGAAACCGGTACGCTGGATGATCTGAAAGATCAAGCATTGATTTATGCTGCTTATATGCAAAATATTGTGCCGATCATGTCGATTGCCAATTTCTCTGGGAATGAGTCAGGCGCTGATGTGGCGCATGCGATTTTCACCTCACCGTCAGCCCGTGACAATCTGTTGTCAGCAATCGTTGCCGTCATGCAGCAGAAAGGATATCGCGGACTAAACATTGATTTCGAAAGTGTAAAACCTGATGACCGGCAGGGTTTTAATAATTTCTTGCAGCATGTCGTCAATCGTTTACATCCGCTAGGATATGTCGTATCGACAGCTGTCATGCCAAAGACGGCCAATGATCAGCCACGTCCGGACTATGTCGCGTACGATTATGAGGCGCATGGTCGAATTGTCGATTATGTCGTTTTAATGACCTATGAATGGGGTTATCGCTCCGGTCCACCGCAGCCAATCTCGCCGGTGAATGAGATGAAGCGGGTTGTCGAATATGCTCTGTCTGTGATGTCGGCCAGTAAAATTTCACTCGGATTTGAAACCTATGCCCGCGACTGGCTGCTTCCTCACAGAGAAGGGCAACAGGCAGAAACATTCAGCCCCAAGGAAGCGATCGAACGGGCGATCCGTTATGGAGTGGGTATTCAGTATGACGCAGAAGCTGAATCGCCGTTCTATCGGTATATGGATGCCCAGGGGAACGCGCACGAAGTCTGGTTTGAGGATGCCCGGAGCGCACAGGCTAAGTTTGATCTTGCCAGACTTTATAAACTGCGCGGTATCAGTTACTGGGCACTAGGCTTTCCGTATCCGCAGAACTGGGCGTTGCTGGAAAGCAATTTTGCGGTCGGAAAGTGGCTCTAATCAGAGAAGAGAGTACTTCGTTCTGATACTAATGTTAAACGGTTGCCGCGGGAAATTTCGGTGAATAGATAAGTGTTCTGGCCATTTGTCACTGGTTCGAATGATGGGCACATTACTCGGTGTTTTTCTGGAAGCAACAATTCGAATGATTCTCTTGAAATGGACAACTTCTTGATAAGGCTTTCACAAGAGGTTGTTTTTTTTAAAAAATGTGGCCAGTTGTAGAATCAAATTAGCCAGTTAGGTTGGAACAGTAAAACACCATCATAAAATCCGGTGTTATCATTAAAGCGACGAAACCATAATGAAAGAAGCGGATTTTATGATGGCTTGCTTCAAGCCTAGCACAAAACATCGAACCTTTACACATTTGAATGCCTATCAGCGCGGGCAAATTCAAGCCCTTCATCAGGAGCAACGCTCCTCACGTGAGATTGCTCGTGAGGTCGGCTGTTCTCACCAGACGATACTGAACGAACTGCGCCGGGGATCAACGACTCAGATCGGCCCCAATCATCGACGCTTTCAGGCTTATTTCCCGGAGACCGGGCAGACCATCTATGAACGCAACCGTAGTCATTGTGGGCGCAGGTTCAAACTGGCCGCCGCTTCGGATTTCATTGCCTATGCGGAGGATAAGATCCTGTCCCCAGACAAATGGTCTCCGGACGCGGTTTGCGGCGCTGTCAATCGGGATCCGAAGTGGAAAAACAAAGTCAGGGTTTGTACGCGGACGTTATACGATTATATCGATCGTGGATTTCTGAAAGTCAAGAATCTAGATCTGCCGAACAAGCTCCGTTACCGATCCAAAAAATCCGGACACCGGCCCAACATGAAGCATCTTGGAGACAGTATCGATGACCGCCCGGCACAAGTGCAGAACCGAAAGCAGTTCGAACACTGGGAGATTGATACGGTGATTGGCAAGAAATCCGGCGAGGACGATGTCCTCCTGACCCTAGTAGAACGCAAGACCCGTGATGAGATCTGTCGGAAGATTAGCGGTAAAGATCCGGATTCAGTGGCTTGGGCCCTCAAACAGTTGATTGAGCAATTCGGCCCGTTGTTCAATCACGTTTTCCAGACGATCACAGCGGACAATGGCAGTGAATTTGCAGGCTTGACGAACAGCCTGAAGGATCAGGCAACACACATCTACTACACGCATCCATATGCCG
>JBHGUY010000024.1:0-92398 GCA_048976585.1 Sporolactobacillus sp.
GGCGTTATCCGCAGAAGAGGAGGCGTTATCCGCAGAAGAGGAGGCGTTATCCGCAGAAGAGGAGGCGTTATCCGCAGAAGAGGAGGCGTTATCCGCAGAAGAGGAGGCGTTATCCGCAGAAGAGGAGAGTTTATCCGCAGAAGAGGATCGCGTGATCGCAATTATTTTACAATTTCTTAATTTTTCCACAATAATTTTGTAAAAAAATCACAACTGCTGGCCCCTTTTGCGTTATAATGAAGAAATAATTATCAGGGACGCCATTTTTTAGCGACCTTGGAGGGATGACAGCAATGCTTAAAAATAAGCGGGCCTTTTGGTTCTGGACAATCATGGCTCTACTAGTCATTGGAATGATCTATAAAGGGTCGGCGACGCCTTATTCGCAGCAGGACATCCAGCCGTTTTTAAAGGCGCATTTCCAATGGACATCGGAGACTTTCCCCCATATTACCTTTAATTATGGCGGAGAGCTGGTCACCTCGAATGATCCCTATGCTTTCTTTGAATTCGTTGTCCGCAAGGTGAGTCATGTCACCGAGTACTGCCTTTTGACCTTTATGTTGATCAATCTGTTTATGACCACAGTGCTGCCGCGTGGGCTTTGTTATCTCTGCGGACCGGGAATCGCCATGAGCTACGCGATTTTTGATGAATGGCATCAGACCTTTGTCTCCGGGCGAACGGGCCATTTGATCGATGCTTTCACCTTCGATTTATCTGGAATGATCGCGGCGATGATTCTTATCTTTCTTTTGGACATTTATTTTCGTTTCTTCTATACGAGCAGCAATGCCAAGCTCTATAATCACAACGTCTCGCAAGGATAGTTCTTGCTTTTTAATGGAATAGAAGATGAAAAATTCTGGTGCAAATAGGCACCAGAATTTTTTTTGCTCTTTATCTTTTGAAGAAAGGATGAACATTAGCTGAGGAGCAATCAACTAGTAAAAAAGTAGGACTATTATACCGATAATCAATTGAAACGATTAAAACCGTCATAAAAAAGGTGGTTGAGCAGGAATTTTTTTGCTGATGCATTTCTATCGACTTAGAATTGCTGATCCAGAAATATAGCTTTTTAATGCGACTTTTTAGCGGTTTAAATGAATTAAATGATGTGAAAGTGAAATGGATGGGGGTATGGCTTATGGTTAAGAAACAATTTTCAACAAATAAAAAAAGATTGGTGCAGCAAATCGCTTTCCTAATGGCGGCTGTCATCTTTCAACTTGTTCTGGGTGTTCTCTTTTTTGTTTGCGGTTACTTTTCCCGCTTTTTATTGGCAGGAATCTTGATTTTTGTCGGTCTAGTTCTGGCGATTATTGGCCTCTCGATGATTTTCAAAATGTATAATCACCGGGTTCGGTCGATCCGGCAAGCGATTGATAAGATCATCTCCGGAGATTGGAGCAGCAAATTAACCGTTACGGGCAATGATGAACTGGGTGTTCTGGCCCAAGCGGTGAACCGGATGAGCCAGATGTATCACGACCTTGTCGAGCAGATTGCTAGTGTTTCTCATCAGGTCGGCGAAGCCTCACAAACCTTGTCTGCGAGTGTGGAGGAGCACACCGCTTCCTCGAATGAAATTGGATCAACGATGTCGGAAATTGCCGCGGGTGCTTCGGATCAAGCGGTATTGATGGGGAAAAGCAAGGAAGAGTCGGAAGCATTGAATAAAATTATGGACGAGATTTCGATCTCTGTGAAACAGATTAAAGAAAGTGCGGGGACACTGGATCAGGTGTCTTCCGACAATCAGCAGGCTGTGGAAAAATTGCGCAGCCACTCAGAGCGGACGATTAGCACGACCGCGCAGATTATTGAATCCGTGACGCTTCTTGAGCAACGGTCAGATAGCATTGATCAGATTATTGATACATTAACGGAGATTGCTGGACAGACGAATTTGCTTTCGCTTAATGCAGCGATTGAGGCGGCGAGAGCCGGAGAGCAGGGGAAAGGTTTTGCAGTAGTCGCCGATGAAGTGCGTAAACTCTCCAATCAAACGAATCAGGCGCTCAAACAAGTTTCAGGTATCGTCACTTCTATTCACGAAGATACTAAAAAAATGGTCGCACTTGCCGATAATAGTAGTAAGGTCGTAGAACAACAGTTTGTTGTCGTGAATGATTTTGACAAATCAGCGAACAAGATCACTCAAGCGGTCACGGCTAATCAGGCAGATGTTTCCCGGATTGCCCAATCCATTAATACAATGGTGGCTGGAAATAAAAGGATGAAACAGTCGATTAGCGATATGACGGCGATCAGCGAGCAGACTGCAGCTGGAACCGAAGAAGTCACGGCATCGATCGAAGAACAGATTGCCGGGATGGAGCATTTGAACAGTCTGGCCTCTGATCTTGAGAAGGACGCAGCATTCCTGGGCGAGAAACTTGATTTCTCCAAATAATGTTGATAGGGAAGTGTTTCATTGAAAGAGACATGCGTCTATTTCTTTTGATACATATGAACAAGTTTTTTAGTTTTTTTACTGGGAAAAAGAGTAAAGCCGCCTGGCGTTGATGCCTGCATGGGCGGCTTATCTAATTTTTTAAATGGGGTGGGGTACAGCAATGAAATTTTTAGGAGCCGGCAGACGGAGTCAGAAGAAAGTCTCGGAGAGTTCAACGGCAGAGAATCAAAAGATAAAACTCAAGGGTTCTTTCATTCAGAAATATCTCCCGAGAAACCTGCTCATGCATGATAGTGTTAAAAAGCAAATGTTATTGCCTTTTATTGTGACGATTCTTGTTGTCGGACTTATTGGGGGCTTTTTCAGCTATTTTTACGGGAAGAAAATGACGAGAGATCAATTGACGGAGTCAACCATGCAGCAATTGTCAGCGACCAATATCAGTTTTGACACTTATTTCGGCGATGCAGAGGCCTCTCTGCGACAATTCGGTGCGAGTCCGCTTTTGACAAATCCGAAAAAAAATAATACATCGATCAATCAGCGCTTCCAAAACTTAATCGATGCCAATGGTAAATATCAGGCGATTACGTTCGCTTCCCCGAATAAATACGCGATTCGGGCGCCTTTGTATTTTTTTAACGATAATTATGATCCGACCAAGGATCAATGGTATCAGGATGGACTTCGTGCTGGAGGAAAATCTTATTGGATCAGTCCTTACGTTGACCCGGTGCTCAAACAGCAGGTTGTCAGCGTTGTTCAAGATGTTCATTCAGAAGGAAAATCCGTAGGCGTCATTAAAATGGATTTATACATCCAGAATATTATCAATCAGGTGCGTAGCGCAAAATATGGATCAACCGGATACTCTTCGCTGCTCGATCGAAACGGTAACTATATCGCAACAGCGAATAAAAAGCAAATTGGGAAAAGTGTGAAGCAACAGGCTTTTTATAAGAAAATTAAAACAATGGGAAATAAAGGAATGTTTTATTCGCGAGTCGATGGGCAGAACAAACTGGTGTTCTTCACTCGAAATAAAACAACGGGATGGATTCTGCTCGGCATGATTGACAAGAGCGAGATATCTCGGTCAGCGAATCTGATTGCTTTGCCCTCTGCTGTGACGATGATAATCATTCTTCTTGTGGCCATCTTTCTAACCAATTATCTGCTGAATAAAATCGTTGTCCGTTTGCGCAGCATTCAAAAGGCGGCGAAGCAGGTACAGCAAGGTGATCTGACCGTTTCGATTCCGATCGATGGTACGGATGAGCTGGCTGATTTGATGCATAGCATCAATGATATGGCGCGGGAAAACAGAGAGGCGTTTAAAAAGGTCACAAGTGCCTCAAACAAAATGAGCGGTGCCTCGCAAACGCTGGTCGCCAGTGCGGAAGAGAATGTAGCATCGGCCAATGAAATCAGCGCGACAGTCACACAGATCTCGGCGGGAGCATCCAATCAGTCGTCAGCGCTTGAGAAGAATCAGGCGTCTATCGAAGCGCTCGTTCAACAGATTAAAACGATGGATAAACGAAGCAAGGATGTGCTGGCCGGTGCCGACAAGATGAATGTCACATCAAAAAATGGTGGAAAGATTATGCAGCAGCTGTCCACCCAGTCTCATGCATCGGCAGAAACGACTGCGCAAATTATTGCTGCTGTTCAGGAACTGGAGCAGCGTGCGCAGAATATCACCCAAATTGTGACGGTTCTTGACGGTATTGCCCGTCGAACCAATCTGCTGTCCCTGAATGCCAGCATTGAAGCCGCGCATGCTGGGGATCTCGGCAAGGGCTTTGCGGTGGTTGCCGATGAAATTCGCAAACTGGCTCAACAAACGAATACTTCATTAAAAGAAGTCAGCAAAACGATTCATGAAGTCACGGAAAAAACGGCACAAGCGGTTGCACTTGGAGAAAAAACGAACGAAATGATTCAAGCGCAAGGAAAGGTAGTTGAACAATCGCGCGGGGCCTTCGCGGAAATTGAGCAGACGATCGGCGGCAATGTTCAAGGCATCCATCAAATTGCCGGAGCCATCCGTGAAGTAGATGCGGCAATCGACCAATTCAGTCAGGGATCGCAGACCATCGCCTCAACGAGTGAAGAGACGGCGGCCAGTACGGAAGAAGTTAGTGCTTCCGTGCAGGAGCAGACGGCAGCGATGGAGGAATTGAATAAACTGGCAAGCGATCTCGAGCAAGAGGCCCAGATCATGCGTCAGGCAATCAGCCGATTTAAGATCTGAGTTTAAATAAAAAAGTAATAAATGAAGCGGATTCCCTCATCTGGGGTATCCGCTTTTCATGATTCATTCAGTATAAGCAGGCGGAAAATTAGATGACCCAGTCGCCGTGCCGGAAAATAGCGACCCGTTCGCCTGCTGCAGTTTCAGCGTCGATGTCCATTTCGGCGGAACCGATCATGAAGTCAACATGCGTCAGACTTTGATTCGCACCTTTTTCAGCTAATTCTTCGCTTGTCATCTCTCGTCCTCCCCGATAATTAAACGGATAGGAAGCACCAATGGCCAAGTGACAGGAGGCATTTTCATCGAACAAGGTATTAAAGAAAATGATATTTGTTTCAGAAATCGGCGAGTGAAAGGGAACAAGCGAAACTTCCCCAAGAAAATGCGAACCCTCATCCGTTTCAATAATTTGTTTGAGCGTTTCCTGTCCCTGTTCGGCCGAATAATCGCTGATCCGGCCATCTTTAAAAGTAATCGAGAAATGGTCAATCAGATTACCGCCATAATTCAGCGGTTTGGTGCTGGCAACCGTGCCGTTGACTCCGGTTTTAAGCGGCATTGTGAAAACTTCTTCGGTCGGAATATTCGGTTGGAACGGAACATCGTTTTTGTTGGTCATTCCTCCACCGACCCACAGGTGTTCTGCCGGCAGCTCGATACTCAGTTCCGTGCCGGGTGCCCGATAATGCAGTTTTTTAAACCGTTTTTCATTAAAATAATCCAGCTTCTGTTCGAGGTTCTTGATATGACTTTCCCAAGCCTGCCGCGGATTTTCCGCATTGACCCGAGTAATTGTGAAAATTTGCTGCCAGAGCGCTTCGATACGCAGGTTCTCCGGAAGAGCGGGGTAAATTTTCGCGGACCAGGCCTTTGTCGGTACCGAAACAATCGTCCAGCTCACCTTTGCACCCATCTTCGCCTCTGTAAACTTTTTATTGGCAGTTACGACTACTTTTTGTGCGTCAGCAATTCGCTTTGGGTCGATGCCTTTCAGCAATTCGGGATTTGGGGAGTAAATATAAAGAAAAGCAGCACCTGCATCAACGAGATCCTCATAGGTTTGTGTCTGCCATTTAGGGAAGCTCGCAAAAGAAGCATCCGGCGCCAGATCATAACGAATCCGCGTCACCGATTCATCCGACCATTCGACAAACACATTCTTTGCACCCGCTCCATAGGCTTTTTTCACGGCCAAACGGACAAATTCAGGCGATTCGATCGGTGCAAAAATCATTACATCCTGATCCTTTTGCACATTTAAGCCGAATTTAATCGTGACTTCCGCATAATTGTCCAGGTTTTCTTCAAAAGTGCTCATGTGTAATTCCTCCATTGAACGCGTTTTTTAGAGCATTTTGTGTAGAAAGAAGACAGCTTAAATGCCAGGCTGCCCGGATATTCCAAATGCCCCCAAAGGTTTCCAAATTTATTTTAACACAGGAGGCCCTACTCTTGCTGAGGCGTTATCCGATAAAAAATTAGTCAGGAAAAACGGACACAATCTGGTGATTTGCATAGGATGGAAAGAAGTAAACTTGGAGGTGATGAGGACCATGGGTGCTGAAGCAGGATTTGGTCTGAATTCAGGATTTGCACTGCTGGTTGTACTTTTTATTCTCTTAATTATCATCGGTGCAAGCTGGGTATATTGATAAAAAACAGGCAGGAGCTGCAATGCCCTGCCTGTTTTCTTGTTATTGATTTTCTCGACTGAGGCCGATCAATAGACGCAGTCAAAGAGTTTTTCTTTTGCTGCGCCTAATTTCTCTATTGTCCATGGTGCCGGCCATGTCATCAGCTGCAGTTGGATAGACCGCCTCGAAGAATTTTCCTGAAGCTTCGGCTGTTCGTAGCCGAAACTGCTTAAGATGAAGCCGAGTCGCTGGTAAAAATGAACTCGCCGCCGGGCCAGTTCATTTTCCGGCGTCTCCACCTCCAGCAAAAGTTTGCCCTTTGCTTCCTGCATGAGCAGACGCAGCATTTGCGAGCCGAGTCCCTGCCCGCGCATGACAGGGCTTACTGCAAAATGTTCAATGAACTGGAAATCCTCAAAGGCCCATATTGCGAAAAATCCGCAAAATGACCCCGCATCATCGGCCGCAGTCAAAATCCGGTAATCCGGATGATCAAGCAAACGGCGCGCACTTCTTTTTTCACGAATTTCTTCGGGGGGAAAGGAAAGCGCCATTAATCGATAAATTTGATGAAAAGCGTTTGGATCAAGTGCTTGTAATCTAAAAGCCATCAATATCTCCCTCTAGCAGGTCAGAGCCGGCAAAATCAAAATCCTGATAGCGCTCATAATACCGCTTTTCTTTACAACGAAATGCTGGAACACAACGAGTGTAATGGATATCGAAGTGAAAGTAAAGGGGCGGCAGGGGAATGAAGTGGGCACAATGGAGAAGCGTGCTTGCGACTGAACAAAAGGCATGAGCCGGACAAGCGCCGAATAGGATGAATAAAGAGTATGGAGATGCTGAAATTGGGATTTTACCTAATCGGATGTAGGTTTCATTTTACCGGACAAGCCTTCCATGCTGTTTCAATCCATTCCGAGGAGGAATCACCGATGAAAAAAATCATCCGTACACTGCAAATTGCTGCAGCTTACATTGGAACGGTTGTTGGCGCCGGCTTTGCCTCCGGACGGGAGATCATCCAGTTTTTCACGCAGTACCAGGCATGGGGGACGTTCGGCGTGCTGCTTAGCAGCTTACTGATGGCTTGGATGAGCACAAAGTTGATGATCTATTCGCGGAGAATTGATGCCTATTCCTTTAACGAATTATTCGTTCATCTTTTTGGCACGCGACTAGGAACAGTCATTGAGGCATTGATGTTTTTTATTATTTTCGGACTGACTGGTGTGATGCTGGCCGGTTCCGGAGCTGTTTTTCATGAGCATCTGCTTGGTGGCCGGCAGCTCGGAATGCTGCTGACGCTGCTGATTAGTTTTTTCTTCTTAATTAAAGGTGTACGCGGCTTATTCTGGATCAATTCGCTTGTCGTTCCGATCCTGATAGCCTTCGTTTCGCTTGCTTTTATGCTGAATACACATGCACCGCTGCTTCAATTGCCGCAGGGACTAGAAGTAAAGGGCCTTTTATCGGCAATTCGATATGCGGCCTTTAATATGCTCACCGCATTGGTCGTCCTTGTTCCGCTTGCCCGCGAAGCGCCAGATGAGAAGACGTTGCGCTGGGGTGGATGGATTGGCGGGGCAGGGCTCGGTATCCTGATGCTGATGGCCCATTTGCTGCTCCTTGGCCATCCGAGGGTTTTGACATTTGAAATGCCGATGGCGGAGCTGGCTCGGCCGATTGGACTTGTGATGCATTTTGGATTTGCTTTAGTGATTTTCGGAGAGATTCTGACGACGTTTGTCGGCAATATTTTTGGACTTGCCCGCCAATTACATAGCACTTTCCCCCTAATATTAAGTTCAGGACAGGCGATGATCCTGCTAATAATAGCTGCCTACGCATTGGGGCAGGCGGGTTATGCCTCACTAATCAGCACGCTGTATCCGCTCTATGGAACGCTTTGCAGTCTGATCTTCATCTATCTCTGCTTTGTCCGACTCCCTAATGATCACTCCTTTCATGGCTGAAGCTCCTTTTCGTATAAATCAGGCAAAATTCACAGATTTAAAAAAGCAAAATTAAAAGTAAATCCGAGGTTCATAATAGGAATAAAGGGCTCAACAAAAAATAAATCCCACAGTATTCTGAAATGCGAAAATTGTTTTCTTTTGGTTGCAATTTTAGGCGAATTATCGTATGTTAGATCTAGACAGCAAGTTGCACGCAGGAAACAAATGTTCATAAAGAGAATGGAGAGGGTTGAATGTCTGACGAGCAGCGCGATCGGACCCATGTACCAATCGGTGAAGAAGGCAGATTGGTTAAGGTGAGAAAGAGAGCACGTAGGAAGAAAGATAATCGGGCACAGCCACAATCCTTTCAAAGTGCATTGGGGCAAGCAAAGGGCTGGAGACAGCTTCTTCCATTTATTGGTCCGGCATTTATCGCGGCAGTCGCCTATATTGATCCCGGTAATTACGCGACAAATATTCAGGCCGGATCACAGTTTGGCTATCTGCTACTTTGGGTCGTTATTGTCTCGAATTTAATGGCTGTTTTAATACAGACGCTGTCGGCAAAAATCGGAATTGCCACTTCGCATAATTTACCTGAAATGATTCGAAAAGAATGGCCGAAGGGTGTAGCCATCTTCTATTGGATTCAAGGCGAGATCATGGTCATGGCTACGGATTTGGCTGAATTCATCGGAGCGGCGCTTGGCTTTCATCTTGTCTTTGGCATTCCGATGATTCCAGCGGCACTTCTGACGGCTGTCTGCGCATTAGGGATTCTCGCTTTCCAGGTCAAAGGGTTCCGGCCGCTTGAAATGGTGATTGCGGGTATGGTATTCATTGTCGTAATTGCTTTCAGCAGCGAAATGTTTTTTGCAATGCCTGAGTTTCGTTCACTCCTAAAAGGGGTAGTTCCCAGATTTCAAGGGACAGAGAGTGTACTGCTTGCCGCCGGTATTCTGGGAGCAACTGTGATGCCGCACGCGATTTATATGCATTCCGGATTGACCTGTCGCCGGGTCATTGGTCAGACAGCGATCGAACGAAAAAAAATCTTCCATTTTGAACTGGCAGATATTTTGATTGCCATGATCATCGCAGGCTTGATTAATGCAATCATGTTGGCGGTCGCCGGATCCACCTTTTTCGGAAAAGAAGTCATCTCCGATCTGACTGTTGCTTTCCATGGCTTTGGCCAATATATTGCCCCAAGTGCGGCCCTACTCTTTGGTATCGGATTGCTTACCGCCGGACTTTCCAGTTCGTCAGTCGGAACACTCGCCGGAGATATCATGATGCAGGGCTTTATTAAAAAGCAAATACCGGTCTTTATTCGCCGCGTATTTTCGATGCTCCCACCGCTGATCCTGATTCTTTCTGGCGCCAATGCCACTCGGGCGCTCGTCATAAGCCAAGTTGTCCTCTCGTTTGGGATTGCTCTTGCCATTATTCCGCTAATCATTTTCACTAGCAAGAGACGAATTATGCACAATCTGGTGAATAAAAAGCTAACGACCGTTGTTGCTTGGCTGATCGCTTTCGTTGTTATTTGCTTGAATGTATTTCTCATTCTTCAGACCTTTGCCGGATAGTAGGTTAAGGAGGAGGCAAATTGAAAATTGTTGTCTTTTAGCAGCATCCGCCCTATACGTTCGACAAACTCCCGTTAAACGGGCGTTTTTTTTGCTTTAAAAACGATTAATATCCTGAATTGCTTTTTGCAAGAAACGATTTCTACAGCTTAACTATTACTTATTATTCACCGAATTTTTCATATAAAAGAAATATGTTTGCAAAAAACAATAAATGCAAAATTAAATTATGCAAAAATATATAATATGCAAATAAATATATTGCAAATGGTGTAGACCTGTATTACAATAATGGTGGTGATGAAATTGACAAACAATAAACGGTTATCTCCTCAGGATAGAAAAAATAAAATACTCAAATCTTTAAACAACAAGGAAGTTGTAAAAATTCAAGAGCTGTCATCGGCCTTAAATGTTACACGGGAGACCGTACGGAAAGATTTGTATGAATTAGAGCAAGAAGGTAATGTGACAATGGTTTACGGTGGAGCCATTCTTAATCATCAGAAGAATGAAACCGCGTACAGTAAGCGAATGAAGGATCATCAATTGGAAAAGCGCAGAATAGCTCAATTTGCTGCTTCTCTAATTAATGATGGAGATACGATTTATCTTGACTATGGAACAACGACATTCATGCTCTCTGAAGAACTGAAGAAGAGAAAAGGAATTACAGTCGTTACGAATACGCTGCCAATCGTTAACCAATTGCTCCACAATGTTGATATAAATTTAATTATTCCTGGAGGGGTGATTCGAAATAACGAGGATTCACTTTTTGGATCCTTAGCCATTAATAATATGAACAGATTGTATGTGGACATTGGTTTCTTTGGTATTGCCGGGATTAGTAAAGAGGGGGGGCTGACCAACTTCCATATGGGAGAAAATGATGTATCGCGTCTGATGCTTCTTCACAGCAAAAAAAAGATCATCCTTGCCGATCACTCTAAGTTTGGAAATTCAGCGTTGTATAAAACAGCAGATTTTAATGAAGCTGATTTAATTATTACGGACCGCCAGCCAGATAAAGAGATAGAGGACACCATTATAAATGAAGGATGTCAAATTGAAAAAATGATTAACATGGGGGAGGACCATCAGTATGGATGATTTACTCGAAAAAAAATTAGTTTTTAGAAATCTTGACATCACGGATACGAATGAACTTTTTCATATGGTTGGTGAACGCATGATTTCTCTTGGCTTTGCAAAAGAAGGCTATGTAGAAGAATTGATTAAACGGGAAACCCTCTTTCCGACAGGCGTTCCAGTTGAACCCATTGGCGTGGCCATACCCCATACGGATGGGATTTTTATAAAGGAAAACAAGTTGGCAGTGGTTACTTTAAAACATCCTATAACCATTGAAGTGATGGGAAGTGACCATGAGAAAATGGCTATTTCTCTGGCTATTTTTATTGGTGTTCGCAATGGTAAAGAGCACATGATTATTTTGCAGCATCTCATTGAACAAATACAGGACAGCAATTTTGTTAATCAAATAATGAAAGCGGATACAAATGATGAAATTTATAATATTTTTTATTCAAATCTAAAATTGGAGGAAATAAAATGAAAAAAATATTAGTAGCTTGTGGAGGAGCAGTTGCGACTTCTACTGTGGCAGCCAATAAAATTCGTGAATTGTGCAAACGCGAACATATTCAGGCAGATGTTGAGCAATGTCGAGTAAGCGAACTTGCCAGCAAAAAAGAAGGGATTGATTTAATTGTAACTACTGCAAGAGTTGACCGTGATTTTGGTGTGCCGGTCATTCATGGAATTGCCTTTATATCGGGGATTGGTGTGGATAAAACTGAAAAAAAGATAGTAGACGTTCTCAATGAAAAATAAAAAGTGAATTCCAACGAGGAGGAAGTCATATGTTTATTATCCAATATGTTGTTAATCTTGGGGCTTCTGTCATGCTTCCAATTGTTATATTCATTATTGGTCTATGTTTACGGCAGGGCGTAGGGAAGTCTCTTCGATCAGGATTAACAATTGGCGTTGGTTTTGTAGGGATTGGCATGGTTATCAATCTATTGACGGGGAATCTAGGACCAGCAGCAAAAGCGATGGCTGAGAATTTTGGACTGGGATTATCCGTCATTGATTTAGGCTGGCCAGGAACCTCCCCGATGGCATGGGCTTCCAATATGGGAATGATTGCTATCCCTATTGCCATAGCAGTGAATATTATTATGCTGCTGTTGCGGATGACGAAAGTTGTGAACGTCGATATTTGGAATATCTGGCATATGGCTTTTACTGGAGCCATTGTCGAATTAGCGACTGGAAGTTTTTGGTGGGGAATCGTTGGAATTGTGATTCATGCAGCCATCGCTTATAAGCTTGGTGATATGTTTGCTCCGGTAACGGATAATTTCTTTGGATTGGAAGGAATTGCCATCCCCCATGGGACTTCTGCCTATATGGGCATATTCGCAGCCCCCATTGATGATTTATTAGCGAAAATCCCCGGGATCAATAAAATAAATATTACGTCTCAAAAGATCGAGGATCGATTTGGAGCTCTAGGTCAGCCAGTTATCGTAGGCGCATTATTAGGATTTATTATTGGGCTTCTTGCTCGATATCCGATCGGAAAGTCGCTTCAATTAGCTGTTCAAATGGCTGCCGTTATGCTCCTAATGCCTGCCGTTGTTAAATTTATTATGGAGGGCCTCATTCCTATTTCTGAGGCTGCCAGAACCATGCTTGATAAACATTTCAAGAATGCAGATTTCCGTATTGGACTGGATCCGGCATTGTTACTTGGGAATCAGCAAGTGATTTCTGCAAGCCTCATTTTTATCCCGTTAACTATTTTAATAGCAATGTTTGTACCAGGGAATCGGGTCCTGCCATTCGGTGACCTAGCGACCATCGGATTCTTTATAGCGATCGCTGTGGGTGTTCATAAGGGGAATCTTTTTCGAACGATCATCTCTGGATCAGTAATCATCTTTATCACGATCTGGATATCCAATCAAATGGTTGCTCTTCAGACGAGATTGGCAAGTGCGACTCACCTATTGAAAGGAAATGCCGTTTCCTCTCTCGATCAATCGGGTAGCCCGATTACCTTCCTGCTCTCGAGAGGATTTTCATTGAATATCACCTTAGGGTTTTTCGTGATCGGAATCCTTTTCGTGTTCTGTTTTGCCTACACCTATATGAAGTATAAAAGAGGTACTCTGTACAAAGAAGAAACGCACAGTTCGGATGTACAGAATGATGGTGGATTTGTGGAAAATTAATATGGGGAGTGATTTTTTTGAAAGCGCTTATCGAAAAAAGTAAAGCCAATTTCATACTTGATGAGATAGAAAAACCGGCTATAGCCATCGATCAAATTATCGTCAAGGTTAGTTACTGCGGGATCTGTGGCTCGGACCTCCCTCGTTATTTTGAAGGGGCTGTTCATCAATTTCCGCAAATACTGGGCCATGAATTTTCAGGCATCGTTGATCAGGTTGGCGCCCATACGAATGGAATAAACCCTGGAGATCGTGTCGCTGTCGCTCCTCTTGTTCCTTGCGGCAAATGCGAAAATTGTAAAAAAGGATTTCCAGCCTTATGTACGCAGTATAGTTTCGTTGGTTCAAGAGAAGACGGCGCAATGGCTGAATATGTATCTGTGCCTTCTCAAAATATTCTAAAGCTTCCTCACAAGGTAAGTTTAAAAGAAGCTGCACTTATCGAGCCCTTGACGGTAGCTATACATGGGGTGGATCGAGTAGATGTTCATGCCGGTGCACGAGTTCTAATTTTTGGCGCCGGAACGATCGGTTTAATGACCTTGCTCACTCTGAAGGCCAAGGGTGCAGGACCTATTCTTGTCGTAGACATTAATCAAAATAAATTGGATCTCTCTTTGAAACTTGGTGCTGATGAAATCATTAATCCAATGAAATCAAATCTTAGGGAATATTTTAAAGAAAACGAGAGGCCTGAATATATCTATGAAACAGCCGGTTCCGCTGTCACTCAAGTTCAGGCCATTGATACCGTTAAGAAAAAAGGAAAGGTCGTTTTCATTGGAACAGCGAAAAAAAATGTCTCCTATCCACCTGAAACTTTTGAGAAGATATTAAGAGGTGAACTCGAAGTCACAGGATCCTGGATGTCTTATTCTTCCCCATTTCCTGGATATGAATGGAACGCGGGACTTCACTATATCGAAGAAGGGAAAATTGATGTTAAGCCACTGATTAGTGGTATCTATCATTTGGAAGATAAAGAGAAACCGTTCATTGACATGGTTGAGAAAAATACGGATAGAATAAAGCTTCTTTATAAGATCGAATGAGCAGAAATGAAATTAGAATTCTCCTCAACGCAGCTTATAATTTTATTTGCTCACCATGTTGCTTCATTTTTTCTTAAAGTGTCACAGTTTGCTCAAAGAGGGAAATTGACACTATGGCTGAAAATGACGTAAAATGGAGATTGTGAGAGAAAAGCGATGATCTCTCTGCATGATTTTGAAAAAATCGATGCGGAGGATTAATCGATGGGATATTGAGGGACAATACCCTTGTCCAAAATTATAGCTGTGGAGGAATAGATAATGGTTAAAATGTCTAAAGGCAAGTTCGAATTTCTTGAACAATTGTCTGACAAGAACGGTGTTATCGCTGCTTTGGCTATCGACCAACGTGGTTCTTTGAAGAGAATGATTGGTGCTGCAAAAGGCTCTGACGCTTCTTCAGAAGAACTTTCAGATTTCAAGACACTCGTTTCCAAAGAACTGACACCATACGCAAGTGCAATTTTGCTTGACCCCGAATTTGGTCTTCCTGCAGGCAAGGCACGTGCAGCAAGCTGTGGTTTACTGACTTCTTATGAGAAGACAGGTTATGATGCAACAGAACCTGGACGTATTCCGGACCTGCTCCCAAACTGGTCAGTAAAGCGTATCAAAGAAAACGGCGGTACTGCTGTTAAACTGCTCGTTTATTTTGACCCAGACGAACCTGATGAAATTAACGACGTTAAGAAAGCATTTGTTGAACGCATTGGTTCCGAATGTAAAGCAGAAGACATTCCGCTCTTCTTTGAAATCGTCACTTATGATGAAAAAATTACGGACAAAGAAGCTTATGCGAAAGTTAAACCGCAAAAAGTTCTGGACTCCATTAAAGTCTTTACTCAAGCACGTTATGGTATCGACGTCTTGAAATTGGAAGTTCCTGTTGATATGAGCCGTGTTGAAGGCGTTGGCGAAAATGCTCCGGTTTACACTGCTGAAGAAGCAAAGAAATACTTCCTCGAAGTTGATAAACTGACAACAGTTCCTTACATCTGGCTGAGCGCCGGTGTATCGACTGAATTGTTCCAGAAAACGCTCGTCTTCGCTCATGATGCTGGCGCTAAGTACAATGGTGTTCTTTGCGGCCGTGCGACATGGCGCGATGGCGTTGAAGCTTATGGCAAGGGCGGAGAAAAAGGCGCTGTTGAATGGCTTCGTTCTCAAGGCAAGGCAAACGTTGAAGAACTCAACGCTATTCTTGCTGAAAATGCTACTCCTTGGTATGAAAAATTCGGCGGCAAAGACAAAATCGAAGTTGTCGACTAATTAATCGAAGAAAGAGTCCGGTGGATCCGCGATCCGCCGGACTCTTTTTTTGATTCGGCATTTTTTGGTTTACCCGCCAGTTTTTTAAGCAATAATAGAGAGGAAACAGAATCATTTTTTTACAGGCGCTGCGAAAAAAACAGCAGGACCATCAACTTTAAAATTGTCTCTGCACGGGTGGCCGTTTGCAGGATATTTGAGGGCAGTTAAAACAATAAAGAGGAATTCACAAGGGCAAGCCCTCATGTTATGATAGAGTCATTGTGTCAATCAATGAAAATGACGTGAAAGCATTCGCGAAGAAAAGGGAAGAGACAATGAAAAAGAAGGTTTTATTGACGATCGGCAGTATAATCGTCGTCTTATTCGCAGCAGTGGCCGGTTATGCTTGGTCGCTCTGGCATTCGGTTCAGAATACGGCGGGCGATATGTATGAGACTTCCGGCGGACAGGGCAACCATGGGGCGATTAACGGGAAAAAACCGATTAGTCTGCTCCTACTCGGCGTCGATCAGCGAAAAGGAGATCCCGGGCGAACGGATACGATCATTGCGGCAACTGTGAATCCGAAAACGAATACGCTGCAAATGATATCGATTCCCCGTGACACGCGGACGGAAATTGTCGGCAGGGGAACGATGGACAAAATTAACTCGGCTTACGCCTATGGCGGCACGCAGATGACAGAGAATACGGTGAAGAATTTTCTCGGCGCGGTTCCGTTTGATTTTTACATAAAGATTAATATGCAAGGCATGAAGGATTTGGTTGATGCCGTGGGCGGTGTCACCGTCCAAAACAAGCTGGATTGGTATGATGAAGGTTATTATAAAAAAGGTTATCATTATACCCGAGGAACAATTAATCTTGATACCGGGGCGAAGGCGATGGGCTATGTACGGATGCGCCACCTTGATCCTCAGGGCGACTTTGGCCGAAACCAGCGCCAACGTGATGTGATTATGGCAATCGTCAATAAAATGGCCAGTGTTTCATCCGTTTCCCGCTACTCGCAGGTGCTTGACGCCATTGGCGGCAATGTCAAAACGAATCTGACGTTTGACGATATGAAAAACTTGGCGTTTAATTACCGGAATGCGCGGAAACACACGATTGATTATGAAGTGAAGGGCCAGAACCAGACAATTAACGGGATTTATTATTTGTCTGTAGATAGTGCGGAACGACAGCGTGTTCACGAAATGATCGAAAAGCAATTGGAACAATAAAAAGACGTAATGAAAACAGCTTCATCGCCCGATGGCGTTGAAACTGTTTTTTTTATTCACCGGGGCTGGTGATTATCCTCGGGAAACGGGCCGCCATATTGGCAATGAATTCCGTCAAATTGCTGCTAAGGAGAACATTTAACGGCTGATCCTTAGCAAGGATACAGGTACTCTTCCCATGAACAAAGATCGTCAGCTGTGGATGGCTCTTCAATAAGCTGTCGATTTGTTTGCGGACGCCCTGAACCTGATTGGGAACAGATAGGGATAGACAAATATATTCGGTATGTTTTTCCTCAATCATTTCGGACAGCAGCGTCTCATCCACAGCTTCGGAGATGAAACAGGTTTGCCAGCCATTGATCGCGAGCAGGTGCTCAACCATTTTAAAGAAGACGACATCCCTGATTGGTTCATTATAGGCAATCAGACAATTCCCCATATGAATGTTCTGATCGGCAATCAAAGAACGCAGTTTCCAGTCGAGCAGAGTAATGGTTGTTGAACGGGCGACCAGTTCATCGATGACTGTCCATTGGCCATTTTTTCTACCGGCAGCGATTTCGTTCAGGGAACGTTCGAAGAGGTCAACGAAGACGTCTTCCACACGTTTGCTGTCAGACAGTGCATCGAGACATTCCATTGCCCGCATGGTATTGCCCCGAATCAGGAAATGGATAAAATCGTCCCAGTTTTGTTTCGCCTGCAAATGGCTTTGGCTATTATCCCAGCCGATTACATGGCGGATCGTCAAGGATAAGTCTTTTGGGAGCTGGATGACTTGATTATTATCCATTTTAATTCTGGGAAGAATATCTGAACCTTTGGGGTTCGCCTGAACGGTACCAAAATGCTCGTTTGACAGCATGACCTCGGTAGCTGGAGGGAAGATGCTGATAAATTCAATAAAACGATAACACGTCTGAATATCAAAAAGATTTTTGGAAAAGGCATCACTAAGAATAATTTCCATCGCCTTTGTTGCATGCATGGGATTTCTGTAGGAACGTTTCAGAGTCAGTGCAGAGTAAACATCCGCCACCATCATGAGATTCAGTTCGCGGTCGGCGGGAGAAACAGGCAGATGGTCGGGATAACCGCTACCATTCAACCGTTCATGGTGCGAGCGAGCGATTCGGCAGATTGCTTCGTCAAAATTTAATTTTTCCAGCAGACAGCTGCCGTCCAGAGGATGCTTTGTAATCTGTTTGTATTCTCGTTCTGTCAATTTCCCCTTTTTTAATAAAATGGATTGCGGGGTATAAAGCTTGCCGATATCATGTAGCAGGGTGCCGGCAATGAATCCGCGTGTAAGTGGCCAATCGGATTGGCGGCTGAATAAGCTGCATAGAACAAACACGTCGATGGAGTGAGTATAGCAGACCGGATCCCATTGCTTCAGAGTGTCCATCAGCAATTTAATGACGGGGTTTGAAAATAGTTTCAGATAAATTGAATGAAGCCATTGATAGGAGGATTCTGAATGAAGGATGTGACCGTAGCGCAGTTCATCAGCAATCGGTGCCATATCATTCTGAAACCGTTCGGTAAGCAGATATTCCTGGTGAGTAGATAAAGTTGAGGACTCTGAATCACGATAGAGCGGAACGCCGTCCTCAATAATACGAACGGATCTGACACCATGCAGTATCAGATCCTCCGCCATTTGCAAGGTAATATAGGTCCCTTCATGATAGAGAACGGTTGAATTTATGTATATATTTTGATCGAGCAACATGCCATCACTCAAATTTTGTACTTCAACAGTCTTCTGCATCCCTTTCTCACTCCCTGATATTCATCAGGCCAGGCGACTTCTGACACAGAAGAATTGACTTTGTTCAGCGGTGCACTGGCCTGCTTTTTTGTTATGAAACTCCGGCAATCAGCCGTCAATTTGAATGTATGCAACCAGCAAGCCGCATGACGAAAGTCACAGAAAAAACATTTCTATTGAAACATTTGACCAAGTCGTATACCAAGATATAGAAAAAAATAAAAGAAAGATAGAATCGATCAACCTTATTTTTCAGAATATCGATCTTTACAGGCTTTTCAGGACATTAAATCGCAAATGTACAGGACTGGAAGACATTCATACTAATTATCGGTTCAGAATATAAGATGGTTAATAGATATAATTATCCTGGGCCTATAGTCCTTTTTTATATAAAGTAAGGCCGCCAACTCTGATCCTCTGAAAAATAGGGACTTTAAGAACGAAAGAAATCGTCCGATAATAGAACATATAGAGTCTCGAATGGAAGGGTTGACTGTTATGGATCTCGCTACACTTATTGGCCTGTTTATTGGCTTTCTGTCATTAATTATCGGATTCCTGATGGAAGGCGGAACCCTGGGCGCATTATTTAAAATCACTGCTTTTTTGATTGTCGTGGGAGGGACAGCAGGAGCCGTTATCATCAGTTTTCCTGGTTCAGCGTTAAAGAAGCTGTTCTTTATTTTGAAATACGCGTTCATTAAACCGAAGAATGATTCCGCAGAGACGATTGAACGACTTGTGGAGCTGGCTAATGTCTCTCGCCGTGAAGGCTTGCTTGCGCTGGAGACCGAACAGGAGAGGTTTCAGGACGATGAATTTATGTCAAATGGGATGCAAATGGTTGTTGATGGAGTGGATTCCGATGTGATCGATGACATTTTAAATCGTGATATTGAACTTTACGAACAGAACATCTTATCACTGAGTAAAATCATGGAATTCGCTGGCGGTTTTTCACCGACGATGGGTATTATCGGCACAGTGATGGGGCTCGTGCATGTTTTGGGCAATCTCAGTTCGCCAAATACGCTTGGCCCTTCGATTGCTGTCGCCTTCATCGCCACTCTCTATGGCGTCAGTCTGGCCAACCTGGTTTACCTGCCCATCGCTAATAAAATCAAGGCCAATCTGGCGAATGATGTGCTGAATCGTCAGATCAAGGCCGAGGGCATTCTGTCGATCCAATACGGTGAAAACACCATGATTCTGCGTAAAAAGCTTTTCGCCTTTCTAAGTGTAGAAGAGAGGGTAAAGGCGGAGCAGCGTCTTGATAACGGCAGTGAATCTGAAGGCAGATCACAGGAATTTGAAGGAGTCGGCACGAATGGCTAATCGGCGAAGACATCGTTCGATAAAAAGAGTTGAAAATCATGAGAATGCTGATCGCTGGATGGTGACCTATTCGGATCTGATAACGCTATTGCTTGTTTTTTTTATTGTGATGTTTTCAATGAGCTCGATTGAAAATCAAAAATTCAATGCCCTCGTTTCTTCATTGAAATCTTCCTTTCAGGGCTCTTCCATTTTACAAGGAATCGGCTATCCCTCAACTGACAAGGGCCAGACTATCCCTTCTGTTCCGTTGGTTAAAAAATCAACACTTTCGCAGAAGGCTAAGGATCGGGATATGAAAAAACTGGATACACTCTATGTCCGGATCAATAAATATATTAAAAGTAACCACCTTCGTCCGGATGTATCATTGAAAGAAACCGCTCGGGGAGTCCAGTTGACTTTTCGGGAAAAAATTCTGTTTGACCTCGGCAAGGCCGATTTGAAGTCCAATGCAAAACCGGTTCTGAGCAAAATTGGCGGGATTCTGAATGAGGTGCCCAATGAGGTAAGCATTGAGGGGTATACGGATAATACACCGTTCAAGAACAGTGATTCGCCGTACCATTCCAATTGGGAACTGTCTGGTGCCCGAGCGCAGACCGTGATGAACTATCTGATTGATAAGGATAAACTTCAAGCCGGCCGTTTTCATTTTGTCGGTTACGGTCAATATCATCCGATCGTCAAGAATAATACAACCGCGCACAAAGCAATTAATCGCCGGGTAAATATCGTTGTCATCCGCGAAGATGAAGATCAGATGAATGATTGACCGACTGGGTTTTCTTTCCGCTTTGTGGTATGATTTTCTTAATTGATCTATCGAAAATACATAATATTTACTAGGGTGGTTGGTCTTGAAAAAAATTTGGCTGATTGTTGTGGTTCTGTTTTGTCTTGCTTCGATTATCGGCGGGAAAATTTATTGGAATCATAGAATACATCACATTTCACAAGTCAGTATGGCGCAATCATCCGATCTGACTGCCGGGCTTCAGGTAAATGATGATACGAGTCTTCCGATAATGAAACAAATAAACCGGCTGCCCGTTTCATTGCGCACCGCTGCAAAAAAAGCTTATAAAACGAGCGGTCAGGTTCACGTGGCTCTGCTTGGTGATGACGAGGTGCAGTCCATGGCACCCGCCTTGCAGAACCGGCTTGACCAGACATTTGGCCAGCTTTTTTTTAAGGTGACGCCGATTGATGTTGGTAAAACGACCTCTTTGCAGTTGAATCAGGCCAAGCTTTCCGCACTCTTTCAGAAACAGAACGGCACTCCCGATGCCGTGATTTTCATTCCGCTGATTTATAATGATGATCATAAGGTTGGAACGGAAGATACAGAGACGGTCACCTCGCTGTTTCAAGAAAAAGTGCAGAAGAAATATCCAAAGGCTGCCTACTATATTTCGCTTCCCAATTATTCGTCGAAACTGACCTATTTGAATGAGCGAATCAATAGCTTGTCCTCGGCTCTAAGAAAACAGAAAACGACGATGATCAATTATCTGAAGGATTGGCCGCGGGGCATAAAAATGAAAACGGTTGTTCAGTCTGACGGGAAAACGATGAGCCGGGCGGGACAAACACTCTGGGTTCGGGCGGTCGCAAAAGAGTGGGGAATGAGAAATCCATAAAAAAAGCGGTCTCCTGAAAAGGAAACGGCCAGTGAGATAGAGCGCAATAAGGCTGGCTCCGTGATTCATCGCGGAGCCAGCCTCTTTTTTATTGATGGGACCTTGCTGCAAGCTGCCAAAAACGCGCCAGATTTTCAGCCACGCGTTCAATATTTTCTTTCGCGTCACTGATTGCCTGAGCCAGAGAACAGGCACCAGGAACAATAGAAAACAGAGCATCCATTCCGTGCTCCAGCACAACAGAGCTATCCTTAGCTAATGAACCTGCCAGAGCAAGAACAGGAATCCCCAGCTTGTTGGCACAGTGAGCAACACCAATGGGGGTTTTTCCGTAAATCGTCTGGCTGTCAATCTTTCCTTCACCCGTAATGACAAGCGAAGCTCCGCCCATCTTTCGCTCAAGTTGAGTTTCGTGGATCACCCACTCAATGCCCGGACGAATGGTACCCTTTAAGAAACAGAGCGCACCGGCTCCGAGCCCGCCGGCCGCACCTGTTCCAGGGACCTGTTCGATGTCCATTTTTAAATCGCGGCGCACGATCGCGGCAAAATGGGCCAGGGCCCGATCAAGACTCTCGACTTCAGCGGGTGACGCTCCTTTTTGTGGAGCGAAGACCGCAGAGGCTCCCAGCCGGCCAGTCAAAGGATTGGTGACGTCGGTTGCGATATCAAAACGGCAGTCGGCAATCCGCCGATCCTTCTCTCGGTCATCGATAGCTGACAAATTGCTCAATGATTGACCGCCCGGCGGCAATGGGCTGCCCTCATTATCCAGCAAATGGACACCCAGTGCCTGAGCCATGCCGCAGCCGCCGTCGTTGGTCGCGCTGCCGCCAAGCCCCAGAATGATATGACGGGCCCCATGATCCATGGCTGCAAGGATCAGCTCACCGACGCCATAACTTGTCGTGATCAGTGGATTCCGCTCCGACTCGCTCAGATATTCGAGCCCGGCAGCGGCAGCCATTTCAATCACCGCTGTTTGACCATCACCCAATAGACCGAAAAAGCCATTGACTGAGGTTCCTAATGGCCCTTTAACTTTTTTATTGATTATTGACCCGCCTGTTGCGTCGATCAAGGATTGCACCGTACCTTCCCCGCCATCGGCCATTGGGACGAGCACATAGTCTACATCCGGCCAAACCCGTGCCCATCCGGTACGAATGGCCTGAGCGACTTCCAATGCTGTCAGAGAATCCTTGAAAGAGTCTGGAGCGATAACGATCTTCATTGGCTGTTCAGTGTTCATATCCATACTCCTCATTTATTTAATCAAAACTCGCTGAAGCCATTATTTCCCGGGAAAAATGACGAATCCTGTCAGAATTCTTGTGTATTAAAGTATACCTGATCCCAGCTGCTTTTGAATTTTTCATGAAAAAAGGAGCCAGGCAGCACACGGCTGCGGCTCCTTTTCTTTCTGTCACTTAAACGAGGATATTTTCGATCGCCGTGAGTGTGTCATTATCTAGTTTCAGATCAGCAGCTTTTACATTATCGATGATTTGATTCGGTTGACTTGCGCCGACGACTGTGCTGGCGACGTTTTCCTGCCTCAGTATCCAGGCCAAGGCGAGCTGAGCCATACTGATATCGAGTTCTGCAGCTATTTTTTTCAGTTGAGTGACCTTGTCTAGATTTTCTTGAGTCAGGAAGCGCTGGATTCCGCCTTTATTCTCGGCTGCCCGGCTGCCGGAAGGGAGATCATTCAAGGAGCTGTATTTGCCGGTTAAAACGCCTTGAGCAAGGGGAGACCAGCAAACCTGGCTGACGCCGTTTGCTGCGCTGGCCGGGATTACGTCTTTTTCAATCCGGCGGTAGAGCATGCTGTATTGAGACTGGTTGGCGATGAAGTGATGGAGCAGTTTCTCATCGGCCAGCTTGCGTGCCTCTTTGATTTGTTCCGCTGTCCATTCACTAATGCCAATATAATTGACCTTGCCCTGATGGATCAGGTCGTCAAACGCCCGCAGAGTTTCCTCAATCGGTGTCTCTGAGTCGAATCGATGGCAATAGTAGAGATCAATATAATCAACATCAAGTCGCTTCAGACTGGCATGGGCTTGTTCCATAATGTGTTTGCGCGAGAGGCCGTGATCGTTTGGCCCATCACCCATCGGGAAGAAAACTTTTGTGGAAAGCACAATGGACTCTCGCGGAAATTGTTTGATCGCTTTCCCAACTACTTTTTCTGCCTCGCCGCGCATGTAGACGTTGGCTGTATCGAAGAAGTTGATCCCGAGGTCATAGGCTTTCAAGATTGTATTCACCGCATTTTCGTTCGCTACATAACCGCCGTAGGTCAGCCAGCTTCCCAGACTGATCGTACTGACTTTCATTCCGCTATCTCCGAGCCGTCGATATTCCATTTTATTTACCTCCCTAGAGTTTTAATGCCGTACAATTTCCTTTGAACTAAGCTGAAGTAGCCCCGCCGCGTGTCATTTCGCCATAAACGCTTCAATTTCTTCCGTTGTTCTCGGCAAACCAGTAGTCAGCACTTCAGAGCCATTCTCGGTGACGAGGAGATCATCCTCAATACGGATGCCGATGCTTTCTTCCGGAATATAGAGACCGGGTTCATTCGTGATCACTTCGCCGGGAAGAAGTTTAATCTCCCTGTAATTGCCGACATCGTGCGTATCAAGGCCGAGTGAATGGCTGACATGATGAAAATAGTACTTGCGCAGTTCTTCCGGTCGATGAATCAAACCGATTTTCAGTAATTCATCCGTGTAAAATTGGATGGTGAAGTCATTCAGTGCCTCAAATTCAACACCAGGCCTGACCATTTTTGTAAGCTCTTGATTGCAGCGCAGCACGATATCATAGATCGTTTTCTGCCGTTCGGTAAATTTTCCATTCACGGGGAAGGTATAGCTGATATCCCCATTATAGAACTTATATTGTGCACCAAGATCGAGTAAGACGAGGTCGCCGTCCTTGGCTAGACCCGTATTGGCGGAGTAATGGAGGACTGTGCCATTGAAGCCGCTGGCCAGAATCGTCGGGAACGCAAATTCGGTCACGCCTGCGCTTTTCAGAACAAAATTAAAATAAGCCTCCAGTTCATATTCTTTCATACCCGCTTTGGCATGGGTCAGAACGTACTTGATGCCATCCGCGGTAATTTTACTGGCCTGGCGGATCAATTCGATTTCTTCCGGCTCTTTCACTACACGGAAATTGCTGATCACCGGATAAAGATTGTGAATGGACAGGTAAGGATAGAGGGAGACCGCCTCTGCGGCAAATTTATTCGCCGGCTTCGCCTGGAACTCCCAAGATTTGGCTTCGAGGTCGACGTATAGGTGCTTATAGACGCGTCCGTCGAATTCCGAACGGATAAAGCTGTCGAAGGTATCCAGCAATTCGATGGAGGCGATTCCGGACGCTTCCTCGGCTTCACTCGGTGTTATCGTTTCACCATACCACCTGGCCATCCAGGGATCGGCCCTCTGAACGAATAGCGTTTCTTTAATCTGACCATTAAATTTTGAGGCAGCGAAAATCACTTTAGCTTCGGAAATTCCGGTCATATAATAAAAATTGCGATTCGGATAAAAAGGATAGCTTTCATCAGCCGACTGATGAGCGGCTTCGCCGGCAAACAGAAGTGTCAGCGATTGATCCTCCAGCCTTTCGTAAAGCTTTTTGCGATTGCGGATAAAAAAACTCTGATCCATGATAATCCTTCTTTCTGAGCGATTTTCCCCCTTTATTTTAGCACAATTGACCACCCCTTATCGCCAGGACGCTGGCCATTTTTCTCGCAGATACTCCGCTGCTCTGCGGGTGATGTAAATGAAGAGGACAGGCCATTATCGGCCTGTCCTCATTTATACCTTTTCAAAGCAATCACGCGGATAAAAAATTGAAGGTGCCCCACGACATTGCGGCGCCACATGCGTCTGGGCTCCAGAATCATCCGGAACAACCACTCGAGATTCAATCGGCGCATGATTTTCGGCGCCCGTTTCTTCATGCCGGAAGCAAAATCTATATAACCACCGACGGCAATACGCAAAACTGGCGCAAGCTCGGCATGATGGCGGGCGATAAATTTCTCTTGAAGCGGCATTCCCATCCCGACAAGCAGAACATCGGCTCCGGACTGATTGATCGATTGGACGATTGCTTGCTCATCGTTCATATAGCCGCTGTGCCAACCGGAGATTTGAAGCGATGGAAATTGCTGCTGTAATCTGGCCGCTGCCGATTTGACTGCAGGTTCCCGGGCGCCCAGCAAAAAAACAGACCAATCGTTTTCCTGGCAGAGATTCAGCAATCGCGGAATCAAATCCGTTCCGTTCAGATTTTCCTCAAGATGGATATTCCAGATCTTCGCGCCGATCATCACCCCGAGACCATCATTGAGCAGAAGATCGGTATGGTTTAGGATTGCTCGATAATTCGGGTCACGCTGGGCAATATTGAAGCCATGATCATTAAGAAAGAACAGATTTGTCCGTTCACGGCCTCTAAGCACGTCACTCAGGTGCTCCAGAACCTGCTGATGCGCTGTAAATGTATTGATGGCAATGTTGCCGAGATTCCTTTTAGCGTTCACGTTAAACCTCTCTTTGCTGTATTCATTTCCTTATTATAGCATGTCTTAAATGATCTATTCGACGGCAGTCCGGCAAGAATTCGGCTGAGTTTTGCAGAGCTGCGAAATAAATTTTCAAAAAAATACCGTTATTTGTCCACTAGATAAAAAGTATTGTAAACTATTTGTAACGATTGATAAGAGAGATTCCGGTTTCGTAAAGAAAAGCGTGGCGCTGCCTTTACAATGTGATATAATGTCTCTTGAATGAATGAGGTTTATAGATTGTTAAACTTAAAAAGTTGTATGGAAACAGTTCTTTTGAAGAAAAATCTGGAGATAGAGGCGGGTTGATATATGATCTATCTGACTTTTGTGATTTGTTTTCTTGCGGCAGTCGGACTGACGCCTTTAGTTAAGAAACTAGCGCTCCGGATTGGCGCAACTGACGCGCCGAACGCACGTAAAGTACACAAGAAAATTATGCCGCGTTTAGGCGGATTAGCTATTTATCTGGCATTTATGCTTGGCATGTTGATTCTTCGTCCAGACAGCAGCTATACGCTGCCGTTGCTTCTTGGCAGTGGAATTGTCATTTTGACGGGAGTCCTTGATGATATTTTTTCACTTCCAGCGAAAGTTAAAATTGTTGCCCATTTCTTTGCGGCATTGGTCATTGTGACCGGCGGGATCAGCGTTTCATTCATTAATCTCCCATTTAACGGTGTTCTGTATCTGCACTGGCTGAGTGTACCGCTGACGCTTCTGTGGATTATGGGAATTACCAACGCGATTAACTTGATTGATGGCTTGGACGGGCTGGCTTCCGGTGTATCATGCATTGTTCTGATGACGATTGCTGGATTGTCGCTGACGGAAGGTAATCTGTTTGTTTTCTCTGTCAGCGCCGTTCTGCTTGGTAGTACGCTCGGATTTATGCCCTACAATTTTCACCCGGCAAAAATTTTTATGGGTGATACCGGAAGCTATTTTCTCGGCTATATCATTTCAGTTCTTGCCCTGCTTGGATTTAAAAATGTGACGTTGTTCTCAATGGTGATTCCAATCGTGATACTTGCTGTTCCGATTTCGGATACATTGTTTGCGATTATTCGCCGTTGGGTGAACAAACAGCCGTTGATGGCGCCAGATCGCTCACATCTGCATCATTGCTTGCTGCGTTACGGCTTCACTCAGGGTCAGACGGTCGTTTTGATCTATGGGATGAGCGCTCTGTTTGCCTTGGCAGCCATCCTGATGTCGACATCGACCTTGCTCGGTTCTTTAGTCATTATCATTGCGGTCATGTTGATCATCGAGCTCGTTGTAGAAGGTGTCGGGCTGATTAGCATCAATTACAAACCTTTGCTTAATGTATATAAACGTTTGTTCAGCATGAGTAAAGTCAAATAAACGCTCTTTGATCGGACGAACCTTGAACCCTATGATGTACTAAACTAGCTATTTAAACCGGACTCCAATTGGGGATCCGGTTTTTTAATCGAGAAAAACTGCTATTTTTGAAAGAGAATGTAAGTTTATTTGTGCAAATGAATGATTGGTCATAAGGCAGTGAGGACGATAAGCCAACATTGCTTGCTGGGAGCAATTCGGCGCTCAACTGCAGGACCTCGCTGCTCAACTGCAGAACGACGAGCGAGAACTGCAGAATCTCATGCGCAACCTAACCCTATTGAAAAAATCCCCCTCTTCCACTTCTGAAAGAGGGGGATTTGAAATTTTTTATTAAGGATTGCTTGTTGCCTGGGACGAAGTGTCACTGGAAACTCCGCTGGATACATCGGAGCTTCCTCCATCAATGCTGCTGTTCTGATCGGTTAGATTTAGCTGTTGATGAAGGACTTTCGTAACCTTTGCGAGATAGTCATCATCGAGATCATAGTAATAGACACCGGTGCTCATATCGTCTTTACCCTTGAGCTGCATGGTTCTGACGCTGGAGAGCGACCCGGCGTAATGCCGCAGATTGAGCAGTTGCCCAAAGGTCAAATTTGTTTCAAAATGTCCGTTCAGCGAATCAATGACCTGACTGTATTTAGTGATAGAGGAGAGCTTTGTTGCTTTGTTGATCATCGCCCTAATAATAGCCATTTGCCGGCGGCCGCGTCCAAAATCTCCTCCGGCACCCGGAGATTTGCGATTGCGCACGTAGGCCAGCGCCTGCTCGCCATTTAGCAGATGTTTTCCCGGCTCAAGAACAATTGTATGCTTACCGGTTTGATCCTTGCTATCTTGCGTAACAAGTTTGACTGGAACATTGACTTCGATGCCGCCCAGTGAGTTGATAATTTTGACATAGGCATTGAAATCAAGCTGGACGTAATAATCCACAGGAATATTGAATAGATGTTCAACGGTTGCGATTGTAAAATCTTCCCCATGTCCATCTTCGGCATCACCATAAGCATGGGCATGCGTGATTTTGGAAATGCCAAAATTACGCTGATGCGTCGGATCCATGATCTGTACTTTCGAATCACGCGGGATACTGACCATTTTAACTTTGTTCGAATCGTGGTTAAAGGTTGCCAGAATCAAAGCATCTGAGCGGCTTGGTCCTTTCTTCCGGGCATCGATGCCCATGAAAAGCATCGAAAAATTATCCTTAACGGGGTCCACTTTTTCAGCACGTAGATTGGATTTATCACCGCGGACCAGCTTTTTCTGGGATTTCGTCGTCAGATTTTCAAGCTTCTTTGAAAGATAATAACCATAGGCTGCACCGGACCCGGCAAGGACAAGGACGGCAGCGAGCACAATCAGCAAAATTTTCTTGAGCCTTTTATGCTGTTTTACCTTTTGATCGTCTTTTCGCTGATTCATGAACCGATTCCTCCTGCAAAAATAGCTCTGTTCATTTTATAGAGAGATAAGAAAAAGAACACATAATAGTATTATTCTACAGGAGTAGGTTCCTTAGGGCAATGCGGAAAGAACGATAATCGTCAACTTTTTGGGAACTTTGTCGAAAAATGACGAAATTGCTTCTTGAATCTGTGCGTCAGCGGTTGAGTTCTTCAGGCGCGAGAGTTCTTTGCCGATAGAGTTCGGCCGTTTTCTTTACGAGAGCTTGGCCATTTGTCAAATCCATCACCCAGTCTCTGAAGCGGATGCTCTCTGTTTCTCGAGTGTATATTTCAAAGGTCACCTGATCAGTATAATGGATATCTTTAATCGTATAGACGGATTCCCGCAGCTTATTCTCAAGAGTTCCCTGCAGCGGATAGTCCGCTGTTAACTGCCAGAGTGCAGATGGCACCTGTTCAATGGGTTCAGCGGCGAATAGCCCCGCTTTCGCGCAGTGGGCATAAGCCCGAATCAGGCCGCCTGCTCCGAGCTTAATGCCGCCGAAATAACGGGTGACGACTATCAGGGTGTAGCAGATATGGTGCCGTTTTAGGACATCGAGTATGGGCACTCCGGCAGTCCCGCTGGGTTCTCCGTCGTCGCTGGCTTTTTGGATTTCCTGCCGCGCGCCGATCGTGTAAGCAAAACAGTGATGATTAGCCTTCCCGTGTTCCACAGTCAGAGCATGAATAGCCTGCTCCGCTTCCTTTTCATCTTTAATGGGGAAGACATTTGCAATAAAACGCGAGCGCCGAATTTCGGCTATCTCGCAGGCTTTTTTTCGTACGGTCCGATAACTGGAAAGGATAATCGTCTGCCTCCTAAAAAAATAATCTGAAAAAGAATCAATGTTATTGTACGTTTTATGGTGCCTGATTTTCAAGAAACGAGGTTAAAAGAAAGGCTTCAAAAATATTGGACCTTGCCGATTTTCGGATGATCAGGATTAATTTTTGATGACAAATTGTCCTTATCCATCAAAAGTCACAATTTGACTGATAAAAATTTTGTATACTGTAGATATTGCATCGACTTTTGACCCCCGCAGTAGATTTCGACAGGAGTCTTATTTCTTTTGTCATAGGTTCAATGCTGCCTATTTGAGAAATAAGGCTTACCCAAAAGCTAAAAAACTGCACTATCAGCGATTCGACTATTCACTAGAAATTAATAGAGATTCGGCATTTAATCTGCTGAAAGGCTGAAAATCGGGAAAAATTCATGAATTGAATCAATTTTAATGGTAAATTCTACACTTGCTATTGGTTTATTACTATCTGACAATGGGTATAAGGATTATTATTTGAATTGAGCCTTTCGTACTAGATGAGGATAGGCATAAGGTTTCTAGCGACAGAGGGACTGTTGGGCTAGAGTGGGTGGTGAGGAAAAAAATGCCAGAGGACAAAAAGATTGAACAGTCACCCTTAGATGTGAAACATCTCGATAGAATCATTAATAAAATGATTGCCAATGTCAGTGACAGCAAAACACAGATTTTTGAAATTGGCGAGCAATCGAGAAAAGAGTATGATACATTAACAAAGGAACTGAAGATCGTAAAGCGAGATCTGTCGGGAGTCATCGATCGCTGCGATCGGCTCGAAATCGAGGCGCGCAAGTCTAGAGGCCATCTGGCATATATCAGCAGAGCGTTCGACAGATTCGGCGAGCGGGATATTCGTGAAGCTTACGAACATGCCAATTCGATTCAGAACGATTTGGCATTGGTCCGGCAGATGGAAAAGCAGATGAAGGCACGGCGCAATGAACTGGAGCGGCGTCTGGTTCAGCTCCGGATTACGATGGAGAAGGCGGAGTCGCTGATTGGACAGGTGACCGTTGTCTTGAACTATCTGACTAGCGATTTAAAACAAGTGGGTGAGGTCGTTGCTTCTGCCAGAGAACAGCGGGCACTTGGTCTCAAGATCATTGAAGCACTCGAAGAAGAGCGAAAAAGACTCTCACGTGAAATTCATGACGGTCCGGCCCAGACGCTTGCACAGGTGCTGCTCGGAATGGATATTGTCGATCGCGTCAGCAAGAAAGAGGGAGAAAGAGCGGCGAGTGAAGAATTACATAAGTACCGGGGCATTTTACAGGGTGCCTTGGCAGAGGTTAGGCGAATTATTTATGATCTGCGGCCAATGAGCCTTGATGATTTGGGACTGGTTCCGACGTTGCAAAAATATCTTCACCGAGTCAATGGAGATTATCCGCAGCTTATGATTAATTTTCAAAGTACTGGCGATGAGAAGCGATTACAGTCGAAAATTGAGGCGGCACTCTTCCGCCTGATTCAGGAAGGCGTTCAGAACGCCTGTGTTCATGCCCATGCGAAAAATGTAACGATTCGTTTGGAGTATCGTGCAGGCCGCGTTCTCATTCTGATTAAGGATGACGGTATTGGCTTTGATCCCGGAGAGAAGAAAGAAGGCAGTTATGGACTGATTGGTATGGGCGAGCGCGCAGAGTTGCTAAACGGCGATTTGACGATTCACTCGAAGCCCAAACATGGGACATCCGTATTGATTAGTATCCCACTTCAGCGTGAAGATGAATGGGTTCAACAGGATTAAAATAAAAGAGATAAATGAAAATTATCGGTCGTGTGCGTGTCCCACGTTTTTAAGATGATGACCGATGAAAAAGAGAGGTGAGCCCTCTGTTGCAATTTGGGACATCATGAATTTGTTCAAAAAGGTTTTTGGTTCATTTTTTTTATGAGCTAGGAACGCAGGGATTGATTGCCTACCGAATTTTACCCATCAGCGAAATGGCGGGTACAGGGGGAAGCAATGTCCCGGCAAAAGTGGACAGCTTCATGGCAATGCAGCAGGATAATGATGACAAATGTTCGTCCGCAATTAACAACGATTGCACTAATTGATGACCATCGCCTCTTTCGCGAAGGTGTGAAGCGCATTCTCGATATGGAGGATGATTTTCAGGTTGTTGCCGAGGGAGACGATGGCAGCAGCGCAGAACAATTGATTGAAGAAAGCAAACCCGATGTCGTCCTGATGGACATTAACATGCCGAGGATGAACGGCGTGGAGGCGACACGGCAATTAATCAAGAATCATCCCGGGTTAAAAATTATCATCCTTTCGATTCACGACGATGAAAGCTATGTGACTCATGTGCTGAAATCAGGGGCTCTGGGCTATCTGCTGAAAGAGATGGATGCGGACTCGATGATTGAAGCGGTGCGGATTGTCGCACAGGGCGGGGCCTATATCCATCCGAAAGTGACACATAACTTGGTCAATGAGTTCCGCAGACTTGCTTCATCAGGCTATACGAGCGAGCCATCCGGCTTTCGTGATTTGGAATACCGCCCGCCGCTCCATATTCTGACGCACCGTGAATGCGAGGTTCTGCAGCTGATGGCTGACGGCAAGAGCAATCGAGCGATTGGCGACCACCTCTATATCAGCGAAAAAACGGTAAAGAACCACGTCAGCAATATCTTGCAGAAAATGAGTGTCGAGGATCGAACGCAAGCGGTTGTTGAAGCCATCAAAAACGGTTGGGTAAAAATATATTGAGCGCGTCTTTTGAATAGAAAACATCATTCTTCATCAACATGGAGAGTGGTGTTTTTTTTTGCATAAAGAGGCTTCTCAATCCGCACATCTTTTCGCTCGATCAATCGCCTGGCGGGTAATAAATGGACTGCCCATTCACAAAAAAATTTGAAATAAAAAAAGGAATTTGCCTTCGGATGACGAATGGATCATATATGGGTTTTTCCGGCCGGAAACAGGAGGCGGGACACTGCACGGTGCTTAGGACTATTGCGTCCTGGCAGAAGCTCCGCAGCGCTCTTACGGAATACTCATTCCCCCCTGAGTTTTGCATTCAAACTGTTCATTACAGTTATTCGTGCCGTCTGTCCCAAGAGGCGGGCACGTCTCCCTTTTATTGATCGATTACCCAACGGTCGCTATTTTTCTTCAAGAGCGCAGTGTTCGAGCTTGCTTTCGTCTTTCTCCCCAAATATTCTGTGCGTGTTCCCCAGAGAAATTCTGCCCGTCTGCATAGGAATTCTCCTGCTCTTCTCAACATTTCTCCAAAGGAAGGTTGGAAGAAGTATGATGCTATTTGCACATAAACTCACTGAGAATGAATCATATGACCCGGAAATGCAACGTTTTCTCTATGGAAAAGAGTACCGAATCGATGAACTTCCTTTTGCTAAAGAAGTGATTCAGGAACATCTGGCGAATGACTATCTCGAATTGCGCCCCGGCATCGAACCTCTTGATGAAGGTTTTCTGCGCCGGTTGCTGCGGCAAAGAAAATGGCGTTGCAATCGCTGCGGGAATACGGATCCGCGGGATTTTGCTGTCTGCCGCTGTCATGATTGCGGTAGCCCATGTGTTTATTGTCGTCATTGCCTGAACATGGGGGGAGCGATTCGTTCCTGCACGCAGCTTGTCACTTGGGCTGGCCCGGAACCTGTGCCGGCCATTCCGCAATGGGGTTTGAGCGGGAAACTTTGTGCTTGGAAGGGGGAGCTGTCGCCGCAGCAAAAGGTGGCTGCGGCAAAATTGAACGACGCGTTAGCCGAAGGGCGCTCGTTTTTGATCTGGGCGGTGACAGGATCTGGCAAAACGGAGTTGTTATTTCCGGCACTGGAAAATGCGCTGCTGCGCGGGAAACGTGTTGCCATCGCCACGCCGCGTACGGATGTTGTCAAGGAACTGGCGCCGCGATTGCATGCGGCTTTTCCGGCGGTTCCGATCAGTGCGCTCTATGCCGGGACAGAGGAACGGCTGCCGGAAGCCCCGCTTGTGATCACCACAACGCACCAGCTAATTCGCTACCAGCGCTATTTCGATTTGATTTTTATCGATGAAGTGGATGCCTTCCCGTTTCACTATGATTCGATGCTCAATTTTGCTGTTCATAAGGCGGCAAAACGGAGCGCACCATTTGCCTATTTAACAGCGACACCGCCCGACGATTTGCGCCGAGACTATCAGAATCAGGAACTGGATGGTATAAAGATAGCTCGCCGCTATCATGGCCAGCCGTTGCCTATTCCGAGTTTTCGTTGGATCGGCAATTGGTCCCAATCGGTGCGTAAAGGATTTTTACCCCACGTTTTTGAAAAATGGATCCGAGAAAAAATAACCGCAGGCAGCCCATTGTTTATTTTTGTTCCATCGGTGACGATGGTAAGAAATCTGACAGAACTCCTCCAGCGAACCGGACTCGGGCAGGTGGCGGGGGTCCATGCCGACGATCCGGATCGTCACGCGAAAGTAGCGTATTTTCGCCAGGGGAAGCTGAATGTGCTGATCACGACAACGATTCTTGAACGGGGTGTGACTATTCCAGGCGTTGAAGTCGCTGTTTTTGGTGCTGATGATCCGATTTTTGACGAGCGCGCCTTAGTACAAATTGCCGGCCGCGTAGGTCGCTCGGCAGATAAGCCCGACGGCGATATCCTGTTTTTTCATAATGGGCGGACGGTTCAGATGATCAAAGCTCTCCGGCATATTGAGCAGATGAATGAGGAGGCCGGCTTTTGAGCGGTGAAGCCTGCTTGTATTGCGGCAAAGACAGGCACATTCCGTTAACATTTGCCCATATGCTCGCTGTATCTGTGCAACCGGGTTTTTGCTCTGCTTGCCGGGGAAAATTGGCACCGATCGCTCAAACGAACGGCTGCATCGGTTGTGGCCGCGATTTGAGTAGATTGGACAACGCTTTCTATGAACATTCGCTTTGCCATGATTGCCGAAATTGGCGCCGGAAATTGAGCAGCTACGGAAGAAATTATGCATTATACAGTTATAACGATTGGATGAAGGAGCTGATGACCGCTTTTAAATTCAGAAGCGATTCGCGGATCGCCGATGGATTTTCCAGCGAATGGCGGGCGATTTACCACAAGATTGAAGGCAGAAGCTGGCAAGCAAGATGGGAGCGACTGTGGTATGAAAAAGTTTGGCAGGATCCGGAACCTCATCTGCTTGTGCCGATCCCAATCAGCCCACAGCGCTTGCAGGAGCGCGGATTCAATCAAGCTGAATATCTGGCAGACATGCTGGACGGAGAACAGATTCCTGTGCTAGTTCGAGCAAATAATGATCGGAAACAGAGCAAGAAGAGCCGATTGGAACGGCTGCGGATGGACAACCAGCCCTTCCAGCTTGCTGCGGCTTACTGTGACCGGATCAAAGGCCGAAAACTGCTGATCATTGATGACATTTATACGACAGGCGCGACGATCCGAAAAGCAGCAGCCCTGTTAGAGACAGCGCATCCGGCAAAAATTGATTCTTTGACCCTTGTTCATGGCTGAAATTTGGGTTTCAGTCGATGGATCGTTTGGAATGTCACCATCGCTCGGATTGGAAAAAGTTATAACCATTAAAATCTGGTCTCATGCCGGACTGCTTTTTTTAATCACAGAACTTACCAAACCAATTCGCTAAGAAAAGATGCCAGCCCAGTGAAAAAGGCTGGCATCACTTGTACAACCCGTTAGCCTCCGGGAAGATTTATTGACCTGCTCAGAAGCCGGGCCAATTCTTATAGCTGATCGCTTGTCGGCCCATTTGCATCCAGGCACTGATGAAGGCTGCCTTGTCCGCACGTTGATTTTTATGACCCAGTGGATTATTAAAATAAACCTCATGCTGATTGTAGCCGGTGACTAGAACTGCATGTTCATAATAGGTGATGCGTACCGCTCCGGATTGAGTCTGCCAGGTTTGGAAAGCGCTGGCATCAAGCGGGCGGAACGTGGTATTGATAATCACAACGACCGGTTTTCCTTTGCTGAGCCGTTTTTCAACCGCTGAAAAAGGCTGGCCGCTCAGATCAACAATCCGATGCGGAAGATAATGCTCAGCAAGGCGGACGAGCGGCTGATGATAGACGCCATAGCCGGGCTGATTACTGTTATACATATCACCGACAAATCCCTTCTCGGGGCTCCCGTACTGACCAGCTTGCCGAAAGGGCACCTTATCAATTGCCTGGGCAAGCTCCATTTTATCGGTACTAACTCCGGCCTGCCGCAGCATCATGGCCAAAGATGTGACCTCGCAGCCGCGCGGCAATTGCGGATTCTGTCGGATGAACGGTGCATCAATCGGGCGCACGGAATCCGGCAATGATTCAGGAGCAAAGGAACGCTCCGCATCGATCTTCGTCTGAGTAAAAAAGTGGTGGATGCCTGAAAAAAGATTGCTGCTTCCGGCCCAGTCTTCCTGCAAATATATCGCAGCGATTAGCCCAACGAGCAGGATATCAAGGCCTAGAAAGCGGCTGATCCATTTATTCTTTTTTTTCCTGTGCATGCTATTTCAGTCCCTGCTGTTGATTCAAGAATCTATTACAGTATTCGAAAGAAATCCATCTGATTAGCAAACTTGATCATGATTATGAAATTATTTTCAAAAAATCCCATTCGATTATTATTAACGATTTGCAGCGGCGACAAACCCAATGGAATTGCTGCTGGGCGGAGATAAAAAAATTTATTAGGAATGACCGCTTTTGCATTTTAACATAAATAAGTCCAAGGACAGGGGGACTAAGCCGCGCAGATGTGACAATGTTCGAAAAATATTTGAGTGAAGGACCCGCAAATAGTATTATTTACCCTTTTTGTGGCGAGACATTAAGAATCAGCCGCATTCTGCCGATATTGTATTACGGAAGGCTGCAAAAATGAAGCAGCGGAAGGAGTGTGTCCGTGATGGCAGACTTAGCTAATTGCGTGGGTTGCGGCAAATTATTTGTGCGAACAACCTCGCCCTACTGCCCTGAATGCCAAAAGGAGCAGGAACAGAAGTTTGAAAAAGTTTATCGGTACATTACCTCGCGCGATCATCGCATGGCGACTGTTGTGGAAGTGCATGAGGCGACAGAGGTGGAAACCGAGCTGATCTATACATGGATTGGAGAAGGGCGGCTCAAAACGTCGATCTTTCCCAATCTCAGCTATCCTTGCAAATCCTGCGGCAAAATGATCACAGAGGGAGTCATCTGTGCTTCTTGCCGGGAGAAAATTGAAAAAGAGATCAGTCAGTCTGAAACGGTATCGAATCAACAAATAGATAATTTGACTTATCACACTCGAACAAATCGATAAGCACCGAGAAAACCTTGACGCATCCGGATTAAACACTTACCGGATTTGTCCGATATAATGATTAAGTGAGAGCGCGCGATTGAAATTAGAAAGCGGCAATAGCGCCGCAAATTTTTCAGAAGGGAAGATGTCATATGAAAATTGATCGCTATCAGCCGGTGCAGCCGCCATTTGGAAACTATTCCCATCAGAAAGCAGCTGAACAGCAGAATACCACTGATCATCGAAATGATAAGGTTGAAATATCTGATGCGGCTAGGCGGATGCAGGGTGCACAGAAGACTGACGAAGCGAGGAGTCAGAAAGTCGAGCAATTGAAGGCGCAGGTTCAGTCAGGCACCTATCATGTGGATGCCAAAGATATTGCGGCAAAAATGTATCGTTTTTGGAATCAGAAATAATCAGCTCGAAACATCATGGGCAGGGAGTGAGCAGAAATGTCGGTCAGTACGATGAAAACGATCATTTTCCAATTAATCGATTTGCATAACCGTCTGAATCAAATGGCTGGTGAGAAGACAGAGGCAATCAAAAAGGGTGATATTCAGAGTGTTGACCGTCTGGCTCATCAGGAACTGCCATTGATTGAAAATATTCAGAAGCTTGAGCGCGCGCGAGCAGAAGAAGTCCGGCAGACGACAGCGGGATTTGCCTCCCCTGAATCCTCTTGGACATTCAGAAGCTGGATTCAGAAAATCGTGCCTGAGCAGGAACAAAGAGAATGGCAGTTGCTCTACGAAAGACTGTCCGGCGCGGTCAATGCCTTAAAAAATGCGAACCAGCTCAATCAGGCAATGCTGATGCAATCGCTGCAATGGGTCAAGCTCAGTATCAATTTATTGCAGCCACAGCCGATGCAGCCGGTGGGTTATGGCAGCAAACGTGACCGCCGGTTTTCTGCCGGAAGCAGCCGGATTGATTCACGAGCGTGATGGAGAGGAAGGAATAGACAAATGATTCCGATTTTTTCAAGTTTAAATATGATGCAGCGGGCCCTTCAGGCAAATCAGGAAGCCATTCAGATTACCGGAAACAATGTCTCGAATGCCAATACAGATGGGTATTCGCGTCAGCGTGTGAATATGTCCGAATCGACAGCTTATCCGGGCACCGGAATCAATGCTTCAAGAGGAGCTGGACAGATCGGCACAGGCGTGACGGCTGATTCAGTTGTCCGCATTCGCGATGCATTTGTTGATTTGCAGGTTCGCGATAATTCGAACCAGAATGGCTATTGGTCCGCGGTCAATGACGCATATAGCCAGATGCAGGATATTATCAATGAACCTTCTAATACCGGAATATCGACTGTGCTGAATAATTTCTGGCAGTCCTTGCAGGATCTGGCCGGAAATTCTGGCACGAGCGGTACCGGTTCAGTTGTTCTGCAGGATGGTGCGGAGGTTGCCGACACATTCAATTATATTGCCGATTCGCTTGGCAAAGTGCAGACGAACCTCAGCAAGCAGATTAATGAAAATACAACACTCGTGAATAATTATGCGGATCAAATCAATGAATTGAATAAAGAAATCAATACGCAGGAAGCCAACGGTCTTCTCCCCAACGCTCTCTATGATCAGCGCGATTCACTCGTGGACAAGATTTCCACACTGGTCAATATCAAAGTGACAACGACGCCAAGCGGCGGGAATCCGTCAAAGCTTGCTGAGGGGAGGTACAATATCGAATTGGTCGATTCAGACGGAAAATCCTACGGGGATGGGACGCCTGCCTCACCCAATGCCACTTTAGTGGATGGAAGTACCTTAACCAATAATCATCTGCAGACGACCCAAGGCACAGACAGCGATGGAAATCCGACAGTGACGCAGTCGTTAGTTGATAAGAATAACAACCCTATTGCATCGAATCTGAATGATTTGCAAAAAATGTCCGGTCAACTGCAGGGCGAGATTGATGCCTATCAGAAGGACTTTCCTGAAGTGCTGAAAAGCCTGGATAATATGGCAAGTACCTTGGCGACAAATTTTAACAATGCCTATGCGGCTAGTGCCGGTGGGACAAGCAAAAATGAGGATTTCTTTCTGGGGAGCGGAAGTGGAAATTCTGAGGGCACTGTAACCGCAGCTAACATTCATATCAATCCGGATTTAAAGGGCAGTGACGTGACAGCCAACGCGAGTGGAGCGGCGAGTGGCGACAATTCGGCAGCAACGGCGATGGCCGATGTGATTGCGACCGATAAATACGATATCGATAATCAACACACGAGCGCTTCATCGACAACTCTGCAAAATTACTTAGAAGCGTTAATCGGTCAGATCGGTGTCAATGCCCAATCTGCGGGGCAGTTTTCCGATAATTCCAGCACCTTGTTGACTGCCGCACAGAACCGGCGTTCCTCAATCAGCGGCGTGTCTACAGATGAAGAATTGACGAATCTGATTCAGTATCAGCAGTCTTACGGGGCGGCGGCAAAAGTGGTGACGACGATTGATACCCTGCTGGATACATTAATTAACAAGATGGGAGTGTAAGGATATGCGTGTAACGCAAAATATGATGGCAAATAGTCTGCTTCAGCATATTTCGAGCGGTTATTCGAAGCTGGCAGATTATCAAAATCAATTATCCTCAGGTAAAAAAATTACCAAACCTTCAGATGATCCAGTTGTTGCGACAATGGGTATAGCCTATCGAACCGATGTCGATCATGTGGAACAGTATCAGAAAAATGTAACCACTGCGCAAAAATGGATGGATAGTTCCGATACGGCGCTTTCCCAAGTGGATGACGTCCTCAATCGCGTTCGTGATTTGACCGTTGAAGCCAGCAACGGCACCTATACACCGGATCAGCGGACAGCGGCCCAGGCTGAGATCAGCCAACTGACGCAGCAGCTTGTCACTTTGGGAAACACCCAAGTCGGCGGCCAGTATATTTTTCATGGTAATGACTCGGCCACTCCATTATTGCAGCAAGACAGCTCTTCAGGTGCCGTATCTGTAATCACCAATAGTGGCAGTAGTCCGGATGTCTCAATCGCTGTAAATGATGGCATTCAAATGACAATCAATGTACCGCCGACGGCTGTCTTTACCCCGCAGATGTTCGGTGATTTATCTGATCTGCAAGATAAGCTCAAAAGCGGCAGTTCTTCGGATATTAGCGCCTTTCTTGATAACATCGATACGCGTCTGGACGCGGTGTCGACAGCCCAAGCCGATCTCGGAGCTAAAGAAAACCGTTTGGACATGGTCAGCAATCGGCTCAGTGATCAGAAGACAACAGCGACACAGATCATGTCAACAAATGAGGACGCGGATTATGCTGAAACGATCATTAATCTGAATCAGCAGCAAAATGTCTATAATGCCTCGTTGTCGGTTGGCGCGCGGGTAATCCAACAATCGCTCGTTGACTATTTGAGGTAGGCTCAGAAAAGCTGAATGACAGGTGATGAATATGGCACAGATCTTGCCTCATTTGGAAATGCATCAGGTCTTCGGACAAATCGCTGTTCAGACGCAAAATGCTGAAGAAACGATTCGTCAGCCGCATGCCGATTTATCGATTCAGCAACCCAAAGCGGAGATGACCATTGATCGTCAGCCGGCCCAGTTACAGATCGATCAGTCAGAAGCTTGGCATAATCTTGATTTGAAGTCGGCGCGGGTGCGGATTGCTGAAGCGGCTGAAGCAGGTAGCAATGCCGTCCTTGAGGGAATTGCCCGCCGAGCGGAAGAGGGCGATGAGCTGCTGAAGCTCGGGCCTAATAAGGGAAAGAATATGTTTGCTCAGTTTGCCGCGGACCATGTGAATGATGCAGTCATTGGCACGCATTATAATACGGGCAGCACGCCGGCTTCGGAAGCCGTTCGCCTGACGGGTACGCCAGGCAGGCTGACCATTAACTGGAGAACACATCAGCCGGAAATACAACCCACAGTACATGCACCCGAATATCGTTATCAACCGGGAAAAGTCGATGTAACCATGAGCCGCTATCCATCTCTTGAGATGCATGCGGTTGGAATTTTTGTCGATCAGAAGGGGTAACTAAGTTATGAAAATCCAGACAAAATATTTTGGCGAACAGGAAATTGAAGAATCGGAATTGATTACTTTTCCAGCGGGGCTTCCCGGCTTTGATGACGAGCGGTGCTTTGTTCTTCAGCACTTTGGTGACACTTTTTCCATCCTTCAGTCCTGTAATCATTCAGCGATCGCTTTTGTTGTCACATCGCCATTCTTTTTTTTCAAACACTATTCGCTCGATTTGCCGGATGCTTTTGTCGATCAACTGGCAATTAAGAATCCAGACGATGTGGCGGTTTGGGTCATCGTCACGGTGCAGTCGCCATTTGCCCGCTCTACAGCTAATCTTAAGGCACCGATCATCATTAATATTCATGAAAATCGCGGCAAACAGTATATTGCTGATCACTCCTCCTATTCCATGAGAGAATTACTCATTACCGAATCCTCGGAAAAAAGGGCGTGAGGATGTGCTGATTCTGACACGCAAGCTGGGTGAGTCGATCAAAATTGGCGACCAGATTGAGGTTAAGATTGTTGCGATTGAAGGCGATCAAATTAAGCTTGGCATTGAAGCCCCACGATCCATCGACATTCATCGAAAAGAAATCTATGAAGCCATTCAAAAGGAAAATAATCAGGCGATCAGCGGTGATTTGTCCAAGGATATCCTTGAGCAGATGCGGTCGCTGAAAAAAGATCAGCCCTGACACAGATTTTTGATACTGTGCTTGCGCTTGTCCACGATGTCCGGTGAGAATAGCAGCATAAAATAATGGGTTTATCTTACGCATTTTACGGGTAACTGATATAATGAATTTATATTTGTTAAATGGTATTTTTCATCCAGCATGCGCTGCATAGCAAGAAACCGGACACAAGGAAGTGACGGCATGGCTTTCTCTGATTTGCTTGAGAACAATAAGTTTTATCATGATTTTCAACCGATTGTCGATCTTGCCTGTGATCAAACGGTTGGATATGAAGCTTTATTTCGCTCGGGAGCTTTTCCCAACCCTGAATCGGCATACAATAAAGCGATCGAGAGCAATCAGCTATACGAGCTGGATATCCGTTCGATCCACGAGGCTGTTCATTCTTTTCTGAAAGCGAAACCAGAGGTCAGGGAGAAAAAATTATTTCTCAATGCCTATCCATCAACTATTCTTAATCCTGATTTTTCAACGGCTATGAGTGCACTTCTGAAGCTCTTTCCAGATGGCGGACGGCCGCTTGTTCTCGAAATTATTGAGAGCGAAGAGATTGATAACTTCGAACATTTAAGTCGTATTATTCATAGTTTGAAGGAACAAGGTCTGCTGATTGCCGTCGATGATTTCGGCAAAGGAATGGACAATATTAACCGGACGATTGAAGTCGATGCTGACTATATCAAGCTTGATCGCTATTTTTCAATAAATCTCTGCCATTCGAAAAAGAAACAGGCCTATGTTTCTTTTATCGTTCAATACTGTACCCAGTTCCAAATCAAGGCTATTCTTGAAGGCCTCGAAACCGAAAAGGATATTCAGCTGGCGCGTGGTCTGGGCATTCACTATGCGCAGGGTAATCTGCTTGGCAAACCACAGGCCGTTCACTTGGAGGCAGGTCACTCTTCTGATGACTTATAAATCATTAAACATACCGGATAACTAAGATTAACGTTTGACAGCAGGTTTCATCGGTTGTAAAATTATAACCAATCAAATAATTCTTATCAAGAGTGGTGGAGGGACCGGCCCTGTGAAACCCGACAACCAGCACGCACGCGTGTGTATGGTGTTAATTCCGTCAGACGTGGTCTGAGAGATAAGAGGTAAATGCGTGCAGACAATCTCTTCTCAAATGCGGAAGAGATTTTATTTTATCCTCGGCATTCCCGGCAGCGCCTCTTGCACCCGCTTGATAAGAATAAGCGAAAGGGACGCGATAAATGATGACGATTGATCAATTGGAAGCTTTTCTGGAAATCATTGACCAACACAGCTTCCATCTTGCTGCGGAAAAGCTTTATCTTTCTCAGCCTTCAGTGACCTCGCGAATTAAATCCTTGGAAAAAGAATTAGACACGCAACTATTCATCCGCGAAGGACGCGGATTTAGCCTGACGGATCGCGGCAATCAGTTTATTCCTTATGCCAAGCGAATGGTTCGCACCTATAAAAAGGCGTGCCTTGTTCTGGGCGGGCAATAATCTTGGGATTGGATAATCTTGTTTGGTTGACAGTTTATTAGAATAACAGTAAACTGTAACCTATTAAGTAACAATTGATGTTGCTCTGGCAAAAGACGTCCCTTCTCCGGCAGAAAATGGTGGAAGGAGGCTTCGAATAACTAACAAAAGGAGTTCCTGACAAAATGATAAAAGAACAGCAGCAGATAATCGATGACTATCTTGACCTACTACTCCTGGCGAAAAGTTATCAAGATGCGGAGTGGCAGGAAGAAATCAAAGAAAAATTGACAGCAATTCGTGCGGGAAAAGACTTGTTCGCTGATAAAAAGAAGGATTTGCAGCGCCAGTTTGTTGAAATCAACCGGCAAATTCTCGTCCTCTATCAGAAGCTGCACCGCGAATCGTCAGGAAACTCAACAGTAGCCATTAAACTTCTGGCACTTAAGCAAAGAAGGCTGGAACTCGGGCGTGAGATTGATCGGCTGAAAAGCGCCTCCGATTCGCAAACCTGCCGATAATTGATTAAAAAGCCATAGCTTAAAAAAGAGTCCATTGCGGATTCTTTTTTTGTGCGATAAATGGCGGATGGATTGCCTGAGAGCCTCTTTTAGGCCCAATAGGCAATTTATCCGCAGAAGAGGAGCGTTTATCCGCAGAAGAGAGCCATATTATTCTACTGCTTCTTTGTCTTTCTGAAAAATGGCCAGTGCTTCCGCTGATTTTTCGTGCCTTTTTTATCATTATCAGCGATTTCAGGTGCTGGAAGACTTTGCTCGCTAAGCTGGCGAAGCTCGTTCAGATCGTGCTCGATCACTGCCGGATCATTAGTCAGACTGGCTGACAACATTTTTTGCAGCCGCTGGGCCATCGGTTTCATCGTTGTATACGTGATAGCGCTCGAAACAGCGCCACCAAGAATCGGTACCGCTTTGGAGACACCGCGGGCAAAGCCGTTTTTAGACAGCTTTACCCCGAACAGGCGGACAACTTTTCGAATCAAGGGGTAATAAATCGTTTCTTCAAGCGTTTTTTTCGGAATCCGCTCCAATGCACGCTCGGACAGTCGCGAGGAAAACGTGCGCAGCATCGCTCCCGTACCGCTGACTCCAAGCATCGCGCCGAGATAGAGAATCAATGTTTCTCGGCCTTTTTTATCTCCGTTTTCCCAGCCGAGCCACAGGTCCTCCCTCCCATAGAGATAGCCCAATTCCTGAGCGAGGCGGAGTGCAAGCGTATAAAACTGGGCGGTATCGATCGGTAGAGTCGCGGCGATTGCCAGTCCACCTGGTATTCCTGCGGCGAAAGACAGTGCTGAACTTTTCAACGTTAACTGCTTAATGCGCTCCAGAGCTTTCCGATCCAGTTCGGCTTTGCCAAAATAGGCGACCGGTCCAATCTCAAGCAGCCGGCTGATATCCTCTTTTGGGAAAACGTGCCGGAAAAAGTCCTGACGATTGACTTTGATGCCTGGCGTTTTCAAAATCAGTTCAAGTACGGCATGTGTCAGCTCATCTGTTTGCATTGGATTCACCCCGGAATATGTTTTCTAAAAGACTAAACGAGCACACCGTAGCACGGGTGCGGCTGAACCCTTGTGCCCCATTGTCTCATTCTCCGCAAGAATTTTCAAATATGAACCATTTGATCTTAATTTTATAATTTACATAAAAATAATAGGAATTAAGATTGACTTCTCTCGATTCAAAACGTACAAGTTTAGTCATAGATAATCATAGGGTATGTCATTTGTTAGTGAGCTACCCGAATACTAAATAATCTGGAAGCACTCCGAGAAATTCGTTTTTTGTTCAGGGATGAGGCTCGTGACGATTGGCCAATTAACTACATTTTTGATTGTGGCACGGTGCAAAAGTCTTCGCCTCGCCTCTGAAGAACTTTTTCTCTCGCAACCCTCGATCTCAGCACGCATCAAGGCACTGGAAAAAGAACTGAGTGTGACGCTATTCGAACGCGAGGGGCGGGGGACTAAGCTGACTGATAATGGCGAGAAATTTATTCTGTTTGCCAGAAAAATGGTTCGGACCTACGCCAAAGCTCGCTCTGACTTAAAAAATGGAGGATCCTCATCGTCCGAAACAAGTTAAACAATGGGTTGACAAATTTCTTTGAAGGACATAGAATAGAGTAAATTAAATAGTTCTTATCGAGAGTGATGGAGGGACTGGCCCGATGAAATCCGACAACCAGTGCGTAATGGCGCATATGGTGTTAATTCCAGCAGAGAAATCTGAGAGATAAGAAAAATGAGCGTAGATACAGCGATTATTTTTCTTATCGGAAAATAATCGCTTTTAATTTTTGCTGAAAATTCTTATCGAGAGCGCCTGAGGGACTGGCCCAATGAATGCGCAGCAACAGACTTGAAATTTAAGCACTGTGCTAATTCCAGAACTGAAGATAAGAGGGAGTTCTTGAAATGAAAAATCAAGTAAATCAGGCGTTAATTGATAATTATCTTGATCTATTGCTCTATGCACGCAGCATTAACGATAGTGATTGGCAAGAAGAGATTAAGGGGAAACTGCTCAAGTGTTCCACCGATCGTTCAGAAAATCCCGGACTTTCAGCAGATGATCTTGAAGCTCAGTATTTTGCTGTAAATCGTAGTATTCTTGACATTTACCAGTACCTGCACCGAGAAAACACGATATCTGACGAAGTGACAACAGAAAAGCTGCTTTCACTTAAAAAACGTCGAATTGAACTCGGAAGGCAGATCGATTTATTGAAAGCGGGAAAGCAAGACAGTTTCCGCTGAAAGCATTCATAGCTTTTTTCTATGATTCAAGGCGAGGGAATGGCGTGAGATCAACGTTTCACGTCCTATTCGCGTGCGCCTTTTTATTCAAATGACTCTCCGACTGTTTTCTTTATCTTTTTTCCATGGTACATTATGGGTGTGGACAGGCAAAATGCCTAACATCAAGAAACGAATCCACAATAAAAAATTTTATTGGAGGGTTTTACAATGGAAAAAATGGAACAGATGAACCAGTCGATGATGAATATGATGATGATGATGGAAATGAAGAAGATGGTTTGCCAGATGAACTGCATGAAGATGATGATGGAACGAATGTCGGGCATGGGTATGATGGATACGAATATGATGATGAACAAAGACGATATGATGGCCTGTATGCGCGAATGCGATGAAATGATGAGCTCCATGATGGATATGATGAGCAAAATGAAATAAGCCCTTATCTAGTCATGGGTTTCAAAATTCATGGATTAAAATAGGTGTCTTTTAAATGCTGTAATGACTAATTAGAGTTTCTCATGAGGTTTCCATACTTCTGAGAAGCTTTTTTTGTTGCATGGGGAGATAGATGCCTTTAGTCGCATTATCATCGATGTGCCTGGGGAGGATTTATGGTTTTTGCCAGATTAACGCTTGCCTCTGTCAGCGGAGAAAGATCAGTATGCCAGAGTACGTGGACGGGATTTTATCAGGATTTGTTGTTTTGAATGTTGCTTAAGGAAATGATTTTTTGGACGAGTTTCAGACTAAGGATTAGGGTAACAAAAATAAAGGGATAGAGAACGGCAGAGTACCAGAGCTTCCAATGATAATAGTGAAAGACATGCATTTTCACGGTCCACCATTCATAGACAGTGGCGAAAGCTGAAAACGATAAAATATAAATTAGTTTTCTGAAAAACTTAAAAATAAAGGGATAAAAGTTCAGGAAGATCAGATTCATCGGCGGATAAAGAAAGAAAATGATCAGCAAAGTCTTCCAGTCTGCTCCAGGTACAAAATATCCATATAAATCGCAGATACATTCCAGAATATAATCGGTAATCAGTTGGATGATTATCGATACAGCCGTCGTCGCGTAATATTCAATGAACGTCAAATTCTTGGGCATGAAAATGACAATGAGTAAAAAAATGACCATGGTTGGTATTATTAAGATCACTTTGAGTAGTTCCTTTTCTTTAAAAAATATTTTTTTAAATAGTCAACCAAGAATCAAATAGCGCTGATCCTATCAACTATGCTCAAAAATAATCCATCAATAGAGGGGCTGAAGGCGTTCCAAAGGGGGAGGGATCAAGGTGCTCGGTTGGGTCAGTATTTAGAATTTTTTAATCCAATTATAGTATTCAGCAACGATTAAGAATAAGAAAGGATCAATTGCTAAAGTGTATTCTATTTTCCACCATCCGTAATGAAAATATCCCCATGGTTCCGGTAGTAATGCAATCCATTCATAAAAAGTTATTGCAATTGACCAACAAAGAATATAAAAAATTTGTTTGAACAATACCTGTTTAAAGGGATACCAATTTAAAAATATTATGTTAACGGGTGGTATAAGTACGAGCATGACTGGCAATATCTTCCAATCAATTTCTCCATTGAAATACCAATAAGCATGGTATTTGAAGCTTGTATATAAATCAGCAACCGTTTGGAGAGCAATTGTAAAGGTCCAAATATGTATAATTTGATTTTTTGATAATCTTGAATTTTTCCAAAATACAAAAGCATTAAAAACAATAATTGCAGTTAGAAGGCCAATCATGATAATTTTCCTTTTTTATTAACATGCTCATCTTGAATATTAAATAAACAATAACAATAAAAAAAACGAAATTCCTTCCGACTAATCAATAAGAATTTTTTACTTATGTGGGGGGATTATCGTCGAAAATAGGTCCGTCCTCCTGTAGTTAAATGCAAACAAAGTTCGCTTTAACATTGTGCAACCAGCTCGCTATTGGCCGGCGGAGATCATAAATAGCTAAATGGTCACACTTGCCAATTAATCATTGACAAGGCATAACACAAGAACTATATTACATATGTTGCATAAATATTACGTTTATATTACAAAGAGGAGCTTTGAAAATGAAAAAAAGTTTTTTAGCATTCTTTATTATCGCGGCTCTTATAATTTCAGGCCTCGGTTTTTCATCGGTTGCCTCCGCTTCGGCGCTGAAAGGCATCACCTACTATACGACGCAGGGCACGCCTCTTTATAAAGACAAGAAGGGATCAAAGGTCATCCGAATTTTGCCGCTCAACACGAAGCTTTATCTCGGGCATAAACCAGCTAAGGGATTCTATCGGATTAACTATAAAAAAAAATCCGGCTATATCAACGTCCGGGCTCTTTCCAAATTACGGTTTGCTTCCTTTAATGATTTTAAAGGAACCTGGTATGCAAGTGGTCGCAAAACAATTTATATTGATTCAAATGTTCCAGTCGTTAGCAAAGATGGAAAAACAATTGGAATTAATATGATTGAATATAATGTTGCAGACGCGGCGGTAGCCTATGTTAATGCAAGTCAGACGACAATAAAAGGGAATAAACTAATCATGAAAAATGCTGCCTTAGTCAGCGATGGAAATTATGATCAAGGAAAAGTGAATCAAGTATTAACTTTATCCAATAGCGGAAAGAAATTGTCTGTCACTGATCCGAAAAATGGATATATTAATTCTTTCCATGGCTCGTTTGCTAAATAACATGATGACTATCAATCGGGAGACTGCTCAGCGCAGCTCTTTTTTCGTACATAAAAATTAACCCCGCACTAAAAAAGAATACGGGGGAAGGACTTTAAGTGATTAGACTCACCATTAATTTATCTATTCGTCAATACGAACGTCAATTATTTTATCGCTTTTCCAGGTGAAAAGAAACATTTAAAGTGAGTGGCTGTTTCGGCTGAACGAGCAGAAGGCTGTCCGGTGCATCATTGAGCGTATTCGTTTTCGCCGTCCACGGTTCGATGCAAACAAACGGTTGCTCACCTTCGACCCAGAGGACAGTGTAGCGATAGGCCGGATCGGCTTCAACCACGAGCTTTTTCGTCTCGTTGAACAAGGCAGTCACTGAACCGTCCTCGAGAACAACCGATTCTTTCAATCCTTTCATTGGAATCGAGTCGCTGAATGCCTTGACTCGATTGTCGTTATAATCCAGATACTGCGCCGCTTTCGTTGTCAGACGTACTGTTTTATCCTGAATCGCGAAGTAAGGGTGGTAGCCCGGATAGACAGGCATCGGCTGATCGGAGCGATTGGTGATTTCCTGCTTGATGCTTAGTTTTCCGTTTGCCAAGTGATAAGTCAGCAGCATCTCAAAAACAAACGGATAGGATTTTTGCGTTTCTTCACTGCTGCGGAATGAGAGCTTCACCGCCGCATGTTCCGCATCGCTTTCCTGGCTGACCACTTGCAGCGGCCGGGTACGCACGAGTCCGTGATTGGCCATGGAGTACGTTTCCCCATGCCATTGATACTGCTTGTCCGTCAATTGTCCGGCGATCGGGAAAAGCACGGGAATCCCGCCGCGCACATTTTTACTCGTGTCAAAAAGCGTGTCCTCATTCAAAAAAAGCAAATCCTCGCCATTCGTGTGGAAAGCCGTGACGATCCCGCCGCGTTCCGGACAAATGTCCACAAAAGACGATTCGTTTTTTAATTGAAAAAAGTGCAGACCTTGCTTGTTGAATGTTTCGATTTGATACATGATAGGATACTCCTTCGGTGGATTGAAATAACGTTCTGCACATCCATTGTGTCGAAAGAATAGATAAAAGTAAAGGCTTTCAATCACAACTCTCGCAAAATCAGAGTGAAAATTGAGCGGTAAATTCGATCGGATGACGGACGGATGAGACGGCGGGTGATGAAAATTTTTCGATAGTCCGGTTTTCAACTGGATGCAATCGAGATTCGCTATTTAACTTTTCACAGCTGCACGCAGCGCGCGAGAGTCGTCACCAATCGGTTGTTAGCGGATCGTTTGGTTTTGAAACTTATGAGGCACTCCGCGTTTCTTTAGCGATGAATGGAGACCTTGGTGCCGATCGGCGTCAGGGCCGACAACGCGATCACATCGGCATTATGCATCCGGATACAGCCGTGCGAGACATTATAGCCGATGGATGCCGGATTGTTGGTTCCATGTATCCCATAATGCCGGCGCGACAGCCCCATCCAGAGCACGCCGAACGCTCCCCCGGGATGATATTGTTTATTAATAATTTGATAAATGCCGGAGGGCGTCGGCGATAACATTTTTCCGACCGCAATCGGATACGTCTTCACGAGTGTATTCTCGTCAAAAAGTTTCAATTGGTGACGAGAGGTTGAGACATCAATCCGAACCGCCATGTCGATCAACTCCGTTTTTTAACAGCATATGACATGAGGGGCTTGATGGTTATACTTAAGGCCGCCTCGCTTGTTGTGCGGGCAGCCCGATTTTTATTTCTCTTCTGCTGAAAATAAGGTCACCTTTGTCGGCTGATTGAAAAAGGTTTCCGAAATGGCTCCGAAATGCGTAAAATGATCGGTTTGATTATGAAAAGCGACAGCTGCTTGATCCTTCCATTGCTCAACCATGATGAATTGATTCGACGCGCCAACTTTTTCAAACAGGTTGTAACTGATATTGCCCGACTCCGTCTGCGAATCGGCAAGAAGCGGCTTAGCCGCGGAAAGAAATTGTTCCCTGGCACTCGCTTTGATGTCAAATAATGCATGAATGATTATCATTGGAATCACCTCACTCTTATTGTACAAGAGATCCGCCTCAAGAACAGAGAAAAGACCTCTTTTTAATGGAAAGTCATTTCACGCCTAAAAGGGTTGCCATGCCATAGAGGAGCATGATCAAAAATAAAGACGCGACAGCAAATAGGGAAATGGAATAATAGGACAAAGCTACTCCAATATTTGCGGAGAACCTCGCTCGCCGGTGAGTCAATACCCTCAAATAAATGAATATGACGCCGCCCACTAAAAGCCCAAGAACTAGTTCCGTACGGATTAAATCAATCACTATACCGCCTCCCCATCAATTTTTCAATGAGAAGATCATGCTCCGGTCTGATTTGATTAAAGAAGCGAGTTAGATTCATTTATCAATTAAATATATAAAACACATAAAAATAGTATGAATAAATATTGACTTTCTTTTTTAGCGAATGTAATATTGTGTTTAAAGTTAAAACTTAATACTTCTTATCAAGAGTGGTGGAGGGACTGGCCCGATGAAACCCGACAACCAGCATTCTGAAAGTGAATGTATGGTGTTAATTCCTACAGATCTAATCTGAGAGATAAGAGAACATTATGGCTTAAAAAAGCGTAAAGTCGTTTTCTTATTTTAATAAGGAGGCGGCTTTTTTTGTATCATGAAATCTTTTAACAGTTAGAAAATATGTATTAGAAATGACGTTGCGAGTCAGGTAGTAAATTAGATCCAAAAAAAATCATGAATTAGGGGTTGTGATTAAATGAATAACAAAACATTGATTCTGTCACTTTCTGCATTAGCCATAGCGATTAACGTTATTGCTGGAACAGTTGTAGGTAATTTGAAGATTCCATTTCTATTTCTCGATGCACTAGGTACTTTTTTCATTGCGGCATCTTTCGGTCCCTATTGGGGGGCTTCTGTTGGTGTCGTGACTAACTTCGTGCTGGGCGTAACCAGTGGATATACGGAAATTCCATTTGCAATTGTTAACGGAGTGATTGGCCTAGTTGTCGGATTTCTTGCAACTAAAAGGGGTTATACCTTAAGAACAGCTATTTTGTCGGGAATAATCGTCGGACTCGTTGCACCGATCATTGGGACACTTATCGCAGTTGTTGTATTCGGCGGCTTAACCGGAGGAGGGCAGGATGCTTTTGTTTTGTTCTTTAAACAAACTGGGGCTAGTCTGTTTACCTCAGCGTTTATACCAAGATTGATCGATAATATTATTGATAAAAATATTTCAGCCATTTTAATCTATTACGTGATAAAGTCGATTCCAGCTTCTTTACTTGGAAAATCCGGGAAGATTTCTGAAAAGATAGCACCTGCAGGGGAAGAAAACATCAATGGATAAAAGAAGTAAAAAGATCATGATTACCTCTCATTGTGTGTTAAATCAAAACGCTGTTGTTCAGAACGAAGCAAGGAGACCTGGCATCATGAAGGAAGCTACGGATTGGATCAACAAGAATGGGTGGGGAATTGTTCAGTTGCCGTGCCCTGAATTATTTTTTCTTGGGCTGGACAGACCGCCAATGACAGTCGCGGGATATGATATTCCGGAATTTCATGAGAATAATCGCAGACTATTAGAACCAGTCGTCCAGCAACTAAAAGTCTATCAGGATCATGGATATGAGATTGTCGGTGGAATTGGCATCTCAGGAAGTCCGTCTTGCGATCCTGGGAGAGGTGTTTTCATGAGTGATCTTAAAGAACTAGCCAATCAATACGCGGTTGCTATCGATTTCTTTTGGCAAATACCGAAAACCCCTGAAGGAAATTTTGATCCGCAAGATAAGAAAAGCATCTTTGGACCCTTTTTGAAAAGAAGTGATTTGAATGACGCTCAAAGTCAATAATGTCTCTTATTCCTATCCGGGATCAAACAACGATGCTTTGAGAAATGTAAGTTTGGAAATTCATGAAAATGAGTTTGTCGCTTTCTTAGGACCAAATGGCTCTGGAAAATCCACATTATCAAGATTCTTGAACGGAATTGAACGCCCTGATCATGGAGAGGTTATCGTGGATGGACTGAAGACTAGTAATGAAATCTGCTTACCTTCTATTCGAGAGAAAGTGCAGATTGTCTTTCAGAATCCTGAAAATCAACAAGTTGGAATCACTATTTTTGAAGACATTGCCTTTGGTTTGGCAAATATAGGATTTCCGACGAATCAAATGGAGGAAAGAATCCATTCTGTTTTGAAATTGGTCAATCTGAATGAAACGCCAGATCGGCTGGTAACGACTCTATCAGGTGGTGAAAAACAGAAGCTGGCATTAGCATCTGTCCTTGCTCTGAGACCAAACTATTTGATTTTGGATGAATCTACCTCCATGCTTGATCCCTATTCGAGTAAATATTTTCTCGCAGCTTTGAAACAGGCAAGAAATGAGTTATCGTTTGCGGTGATTTATATTACACACCATCTAGAAGAAATTGAAGAGGCGGATAGAGTTTTTCTTTTTAATAATGGTAGTTTATTGAAAAGTTGTGTACTGGAAGAACTCTATGAAGAGACGCATCTACTGAAGGAGTGCAAGTTAAGAATGCCCTATTTCAGGCATTTAAACTTGCTGATTAAAAGACAAGGCATAGACTTAGCGAAGTATGCCGATGATCTGAACGAACTGGAGAGCTTTCGATGAATATCGTCTTGGAGAATGTCACGTTTGGTTACAGGAGGGGGACACCCCTGTTGAAGGATCTATCGATTGAGATAGGGTCAGGAGAGATGCTGGCAATAGCTGGAGAATCCGGAGCCGGTAAGACGACATTAACAAAGCTATTAAAAGGATTCCTCCTGCCGTCCTCTGGACAGTTAACACTAGATGGTGTTGTCCCAGTGAAAAAAAACAGACGAAAATTCAATGGCATAGGCTATGTTTTTCAGTATCCGGAACATCAACTATTTTCAGCAACTGTTTTTAAAGACATTGCTTTCGGATTGGAGCAATATCATTACTCTGATGTCCAAAAGAAGGAAGAGGTCTCTCAAGCCATGCACGTGGTTGGTCTTGACTTTGAGCGTTTTGCCTATAAAAACCCTTTGGAATTAAGCGGTGGAGAAAAAAGAAGAGTAGCCATTGCGGGTGTACTTGTCAATAAACCTTCTGTAATCATCTTAGACGAACCGAGTGCAGGTCTGGATAGTGGCTCACGAGATTTATTATTTCGTCTTCTACACCGGTTAAATAGTGAGAACAAAACCACCATTATTTGGGTCAGTCATTATCCGGATGAGATCATCGCGCATGCCTCTCGCTTGCTCGTTGTTGAAAAGGGATCAATTTCAATTGACGGAACGCCTCTAGATGTATTATCAGAAAAAGAACGGACCGTCTCTTTAGGCTGGAGTGAGGTTCCTGTACTCAGAACCTATCAATTTATTAAGCAAAAATATCATATTGAGGTTCAAAGACCCTGGGATGTTCAAGAAGTCTCTGAAGTATTGATTCGACAGTTTAGGGAAAATAAGAACTTGGAGACTATATGATGGAAGCTAGTAGTTATCTTATCTATCAAAAAAAAGATTCCTTAATCGAAAAATGGGATCCGCGTGTGAAAATCGTTATTTCAATGCTGCTTTTTGCTAGTTTCTTGATCAGTCATTCAATGATAATTAAAAGTCTGATGGTTATCCTCCTAATCGTTCTATGGGGTGTAGCGAAGTTATCATGGAAAACCTTTTGCCTCACTGTGCTTTCTCTATTGATTTTCTTTATTTCAACAATGATTTATCACATTTTTTTGATCGAAAATCTGGGACCAACTTTTCGAATTATGGGTATCCTTATTCCTGCCAGAGGTTTACAAAGTGGATTCTTGATGTGCGAACAAATTGTAGGTATTATTCTTGTTCTTTCCTTATTAGTCCGTACAACATCTCCTCTGCAGCTGTCTGAAGCGATCGAGCAATTGTTAGCGCCATTAAAAAAATTCAAGATTCCTGTTCATGAATTATCATTAATGTTCTCGATAGCTATCAGATATCTCCCCTTACTGATGGAAGAATTCGAAAATATCAAACGTTCGCAAATGTCTAGAGGGGGAAACATCTATGAGCATGGGTTGTTCTCAAAAATAAAAGGACTATTCCCGATCATTATGCCTCTATTCATATTATCCATTTATCGAGCTAGGGATCTGGCGGTAGCGATGGAGTCAAGATGTTATCATGGGGGAGAAGGCCGCACACCTATCCGCGTTTATGAATTACAATCCACTGATTACAGTATCCTCTTCATTACGATAGCCTTTCTTTTGTTGACTATCTTTTCAAGACTCTTTTATGGACAATGATAGATTATCTGAACCATTTCGGTAAAGAAGAAATGATTGCTAGCCCCTGAAGTTGGAGAAAAATCCGACTCGGGGGTTTTGTTGTGCGCAATTTATCTAATAACTCGCTGTGACTAGGAAACTAACGGGTTAAAAATTCGCGGATGATTTGAACCATAGCCTGTAAGTCTGCCCTATTGCAATGCTGATCGATCGGCAGTGGGACGAGATCTTTTACTAGATGATGCTCAAAACTACCGGACGAGACACGCGTAAGCACTTCATCCCAATAATCGTTGACATAAATGCGGCGGCTGAGCAGCGCCTCTTTTAATTGCGTGCCGCGCGTGATCAGGAAGGGATAGCACATCGGGCCGTTCAACTCGCTCAGATTAATCGGCAATTGATTGAAGCGACCAATCTGCTCGTGGAGGAAACGGAAATTCTCGTTTCGCCGGACAAGCACCCGATGGTAATCAATGCCGCTCAAGAGACGCTGCGTTAGGCAGGACATTGCCAGCATGCCGCAATGGTCGAGATACGCCTCATTTTCGACATATAGCGGCAGCGCCGCCTCGTCGCCAAGGTCAACTTGTTTCAGCAACGCATCACAACGATAATCGGATACGTCCTGTTTTAAATCGAGGCGCTTTTGTGCATTGGTATACAGATAGCCGCCATCAGGCACGCCGAAAAATTTGCGCGGTGAGTAGATTGTATCGATGTGCGCATAGGGCTTGGTAAAGAAAGCCTGTGTATTGTCAATGATCACGTGCTTCATTCGGCGGCAGATTTTTGCGGCATTGACCGCGTTCACGCCGAAATAATTCACATAGAGAAAACAAGCATTTTCCTCAGGTATGTGGTCGAAAATAGGCGCAAAATCCTCGCCGATCGAGTAAAAGCTATAGGCAATATTCAGACGCTTCACAGGCTGCAGGACGCTGTCACATAGATAAGCCGGCAGATAGATTTTCTGATAATTTCTGACGCGAAGCAGATATTCAAGAGCATAGCGGGCGCTGTTCAGACGCAGCGCCTGCCTGTGGTATTCCGCGCCTTCCGGCAGTTCCAGGGGGAAAAAACCACCAATCGTCTTTCGCCTTTCCGTCATTTGATCACCTGATTGTTTGTTTTTAAATGGAATGGTCGCGCATGCTAACGATACTAATCATATTGCGCAATGATCGCTGGAGCGTTAAGTGATGGGGAACGCTCAGTAGTAAAAGCATCAATCAATCTCGTTTCAAAATGAATCGCGGCGGTGCTCCATATTCCTGCTCAGCTTCAAAGTAAGCTAATTTTCCATGAATGCATGAGACAATGACGGCTGAACCATTCCCAACTGCCTTATCAAGGGTGCTTTCTAAAGGAAGGACTCTCCCATCCATTTCACCCCATACGATGGAATAACAAGTATCGCCAGCGCCATATTTTCTCAATATTCTTGCAATCTCTTTGGGATCTGAATTCGGTTTTGGTAATTCGATCATGAATTCCTGACGAAGCATCTCCATATAACGATGATTTAATCTATCCATTGCGTGGTTTCGTTTTTTCTGTGAAAAAAGTTCATAGAGGATCCTTGGTTGGATGGTTTTTTTGAAGAACGCTTTGACAATTAACTTCTCAATTTCTCTCTTCATTTAAGTATATCCCCCAACAAACATCATAATTACAGCTGATCCTACTGCCTACTTTGCGTTGGTACTCATTGCTTTTATTATAATATGAATAGGCATACCTGATCACGCGGACGGTCAATTATGATCTAAAAAAATGTATTGGCGAAACTGAAGGCCTGCGCTTGAAGACCCTAAAGCAGACGCCGAACGCATGACCCCTTCCTTACCATGGAAATGCTCACAGCTATGAAAAATGTTAACGATCTAACTCATAAATATTCTTTAATTTGAAGGAGATTGTCTAGTTTTGTCGAATTTTATTCCAGTAGAATCACTTGCTACGAATTAACTAGGATGAAGATTGTAATTATACTGACGGTTGTCGAATTGTATGGGAAAACTTTACTGCCCGGGAATAAAGAAGACTGACTGACTTCTGATGCTTTTTCGGCCTTTCGCTATTTACCGGTAAATCTAGGACTGATTCCTTTTTTGAAACAGGCATTGAACGGTGAAACAGACAAAAGATTACCGATATTTTTACGGATTGTTTGATGGCTGATTAGGCGAAGCAACGCCAAGTTCTGTTAGATAATAGCTGACGGTCCGTCGGTGGTTAATGATTTTTGCCGCTGGAACGAATGGATGGTCAACTGGTGATTCAAATGTTCGAGGAGAGAATGGATGAAACTTATTTGGAAGTGAAGGGCGAGGCAAAATTCATCAAAAAATAATTGAGTGAATGTAAAAACTTGAGACTATGTGGAGGAGGGTAAAACTTGTCACAAACATGTACGCATTGCGGAAAACCATTGAATGAAGCTCAATTCAGACCTGGATTTAAGTCTTGTCCCCGGTGTTCGACAAACGGTGGTGAAGAGCATATCTATTATCCCTATCCTGATGCCTTTGGCACAACGGACAAGAGAATTACTCGGAATCATCCTGATGGTGATCAGAGCTATTGTGCGAGGTGTCGCGGGAATGATCAAGGGCCGCATATGGATGGCGTCCGGTGTAGTGAGATGTAAGATATGGTGATATTTTCGCAACGTATGATCGTTACCTAAGGCTGCTCCAATAATATGAATGAGTTCGTCAGCATAATTCTGACGATCATCGGAATTGTATCGGAAGAAACGATTAAACGATATTGAATTTAAAAAAATGACAGAGTTTCGAATATCGGGGCAGAGTCTTCATCAATTTGATAAAAAGTGTAGGCAACACAACTTGTATCGGGTTTACCATAATTACATTCGTTTTTCTGTATTGTAATTCGGCAATACATACTACATCATGACATCTAACGTCTGTTTGACCAAATTTCACAGCGCATAAAAAATCTATTGAAGAAAGCGGGTTGGGACTGTTTGCTAACTATGCGATTTGGCATACATCCGTTCATCTGGTTTGTGGGTTAATCTCTCTGAAAGATTGATTAGCAGTTTCAACCCAAACTTTCGGATTCGTCTCGATGAAGTCAGCGGATCGAACATCAGAGCATCAGGAGTCCACTCACTTTGTTCCGTCATGAAATCAATATAGCCGCGGCTGACCTTGAGACAGCGCGGATAATCTATAGTTTTTTCCGCATGGTGTTTTTCCTCAGCAGAACATTCATTTCCCAATCTTCATCAAAGTCATACGGATAGAGGGCCTTGTCGCCGGGTTTATTTAAGAATTGGTTGGGCTTGGATGTCTGTTCATCCAGAATGTCATCATCATCGAGAGTTTCACCGGAGTCCGAATCCTCCAGCGGTCCGATATGTAAGGTTGGTGCCAAATGCTTCACAGTAAATCCCACCCGATGATTCAGAGTTAAGCTTCCGACAGGCTTTCTTGATTTAAGACGCGGATTCGGCATTTCAAAATCATGCAGCATGATATCTCTTAGTCAAATGTTGCCTGAATTAATTGATGAAGTGAGACAAAAGTTGTACTTTGATCCGCCTCAATCTGAATCCAGACAGGCGGATGATAGGTTCCACGAAGAACGAGTTTGAGTTGATCAATCATATTCAAAGTCACCTTTGTTTGATGGATTATTAATCAACTGTTATTTTACGATGAAAATTGGGCTTGATATGAGAGTTGCAATAGAGAAAGTAAAACATATTATTTTTACCCGATACGCTCTTCTAGATGACGATTTTATTTTTAGAAGCATGTTGTCGGCACGTCGAAAAATGGAAAATAACCCAGTGAAATGTTCAGTCATTGATCTTGATGAAAATGCGGGTGATCAGTGGATGAATGGCAACGCTCTATGGAGTTTCTGTAAGAGAAGCAGCGGCTCCAGTTTTGCCGGAACGTGTAATCGGGTCCGATATTTTTGGAGCGGAATTTGTCCGAGGTTATTGAGCAGGTTTCCCCACAGTTTTTTCCTGAAAATGGGCAGGCGGATATGGGTAAGGTGAATGAAATGTTGAGAATATGGTAGCAAAACAGGGTTGTGATAAAACGGAATCTTCAGAAGTTACTCCTGATTTCACTATGATAATCAAAGAAATATATGGACGAAAAAAATGAAATAAGTCTCATATAAGTGCTAAACATCTTTCCTCCTATGACGATATATAAATTGTAAGGCAGTTGGGAAGGCGCCTTCCCAATAACCTATTAAAATCCACATGGACGTGGGAATACACAATTCAAGGAGGAAATTTATTATGATTATCAATCACAACATTGCCGCGCTGAACACATTGAATCAGCTGAGCAAAAACACAACGGCTACACAGAAATCTCTTGAAAAGCTATCTTCAGGTCTTCGTATTAATAGTGCGTCTGACGATGCAGCAGGTCTTGCTATTTCTGAAAAAATGAAAGGCCAGATTAACGGTCTTGATCAAGCAACACGTAATGCCCAGGATGCAACTTCCTTAGCACAAACTGCAGAAGGCTCTTTGAGCGAAACACAGGACATTCTGCAACGTATGCGTGAACTTGCTGTTCAGGCTGGCAGCGATACGAACACTTCTCAGGATCGTCAGAATATCCAAGATGAAGTTAACTCATTAACTTCTGAAGTCAACCGTATTGGTAATACAACAGAATTTAACACACAGAAGCTATTGAATGGTGATAAAGATGGAAGTGCTGCTGTCACAGCAGTAGCTGGAGTATCGACATTTAATGTGTCTGGTACAAGTGATGTTAAAATTGATGGAACAACTTATAGTGGGTATGCTGATGCTGATGCATTAGCAACTGCAATTAGTGGTGATGCAGAGTACAACGCTGTGAATGCAGCAGGCGTAATTACTCTTACTCAAAAATCGGGAGAAGAATCATCTAGTGCTCCAGCTGTATCGGGCACTGGCGTCTCTGCCTTTACGGTTACAACTGCAGGTGTAACCGGTAAAGCAGCAGGGGATGGCACTGGTTTACAATTCCAAATTGGTGCGAATGAAGATCAAAGTCTAACTTTAAACATCAGTGACATGCGTGCGGCTGCGTTAGGAATAACAGGCAGTGGAACTGGATTTACTTCATCTGCAACTGTCACGGATGGAACTGATAACACAGCTGTTGAAAATGCATTGGATGTCAGCAATGCCACAAATGCAGGTAATGCAGTAACGGCTATTCAATCGGCAATTGATAAAGTTTCAGCTGAACGTTCGAAACTCGGTGCTACTGAAAACCGTCTGGATCACACGGTTAACAACTTGACGACATCTTCGCAAAACCTGACATCTGCTGAATCACGGATTACAGATGTGGATATGGCTTCGGAAATGAGCAATTTCACGAAAAACAATATCCTGAATCAGGCTGCACAAGCAATGTTAGCTCAATCCAATCAATTACCTCAGGGTGTTCTGCAACTTCTGAGATAATTAATTGGAAGGGCGTCTCATCTGGTGACGGATGAGAGGATTATCGGGTGAATTGCTGGAACTTCCTGAAGTCCCGTCAACCACAGCAGAGCTGGAAACGGCAGATGTGACGGTTTGAAAATGAGGGGAATTGGATAATCAGCAGCCAAGCTCCTGTGGCGAAAGCTTGGAGAAGGTTCAACGACTAGGATAGACTGCCTAAGGCATTTGCTAGGGTAATGAAATCCGTAGAGTGATTTAGCACTTATCATTCGAAGCGCCCGGCCCCATACACGTGTGGGTGAAAATATAGTCTATTCCACGACTGAAAAGCGCGGCGGCAAAGCAAGCCAACCAGCTTCCTCAAGGAGTTCTTCAACTTCTTCGTTAAGGCAAATAGAAACGGATCTCTGTTTTACTGGAGACCCGTTTTTTATTATATTTGTCACTCATTCATTTTGTAAACAATGGATCAATAAGTTCGACCGAGTTGTTTGGCAATTTGATTGATCGTGAAACCGGCCGATTTAAGTTCTGCTATTTCTTCAATTTCTTCTTGGCTGTACGGACGATTGCGATTAAAATGAGAGGCAAGAATCTGATAATCTGGATCGGATACTTTGAATTTTTCCTTTTCGAGAGCCATCCGAAAATTAAAATCAGTTATATAATACATAGAAGGAGGAACAACTTTTTTCTTCTCAACAAATATCTCTTAGCTTTCCGTTAAACTTTCCTGCTTTTTTTCCGATATTAGGAGTAGAAAAGCGGCAGTTAAGGGGGAAGCAAGATGGGGATAGATGTCGTTCAGGGGTTAAATTCAGATGGGTGGGAAAATAATTATCAGTCAGTAACTGTTCAAAAGGATGAGGCGACGAATCAAGTCACTGGTGATCATTCTTCGGATTCAAATGAAAAAGAAGATCGGACGTATCCGCCTTTTACAAAGAATCAGCTGGACGATCTGGTCTCTCAGGCGAATCAGATTCTGACTCCTGAAACGACGGAAATTCATTATGTGCTCCATCAAGAATCGAATAAATATTATGTTCAGGTGGAGGATTCGGTGACGCATCAGGTTATTCGCGAGATTCCGCCGAAGAAATTCATGGATATGTACGCGGCAATTGCCGAGAAGCTTGGATTGATTGTGAATAAAAGAGCATGAGAAAGAAGAGGTGAGAGACTGTGCCAGATGCATCTAGCATTATGGGAACGTCAAGCACGAATAGTTCATCAACAAGTTCTTCGAATAGTATTTCGATTAATACGATCAATACGCTGATCGGCGCCAGTGGGTCATCGAATTCAGGGCGTGTCAGTGGACTGGTCAGTGGCATTGATGTCGATAGTATTGTCGCCCAGTTGATGTCCGCCCAGAGCCAGCCGCTGCTGCAATTGCAGCAGCAACTCCAGATTGATGAATGGAAGCGCGACGACTATCGCTCAATGAATACGCTGCTCACGACGCTTCAGACGAATGTACAGAGCATGAAGCTTCAAGGCTCGTATTTAGCAAAGACGGCGACCTCTAGTAATTCAGCATTGGTGACAGCAACGGCAGGGGCGACCGCCGGGAATGCGACGTATACTTTGTCGAATATTAAAATGGCGACTTCGGCTTATAATAACAGCACCTCAACGATTACGTCTAGTTCCAGTGTTGATCCAAGTCAGAGTATGTGGGATTTGGTCCATGCAGGTGCTTTCACTAAAGGCGTCACATGGAATAAAAATGGGGCACCTAGTGAGACAAAAACTGTTTCATCAGATGGAACAACCTTCTCGCTGAACCATGCTGCTGTTGATATTGGCAGTTTGGGAACGGGTAGCGATATTACAGTGAGCAATGGCGGATCATCGGCGAATTATAAAGTCGTCCAGAACGCGAGCGATTTTAAAACGGATGGTTCCGCGGGCGCACAAGTCTTGCTAGATCGCGAAACCGGAACAATGACTTTTAATCAGACTCTATCTGCCGGTTCTACAATTCAAGTGCCTGCCTATAATTATGATTCCATTAATTTTTCAATCACGACGACGGCTTCAGATGGCACAACGCAGAATAAAAAGGATTTCAGTTTCGATCCGTCGGTTTCGCTGAACGATATTATGACTTCGATTTCCCAGTCAACGGTTGGCGTCAGCGCCTTTTACGATCCGACGAACCAGATGGTTTCATTGACCCGAACCGATACCGGGAATTTGAATGCCAGTGGACCGGAGATGCAGCTCAGCGGCAGTTTCCTAACGCAGACGCTGCAGCTTGATCAAACGAAGGAAGATGGCGGGACAGATGCTTCCTATAGTGTGAATGGATTGCCTGCTGCCTCGACCAGTCATTCCAATACCTTTGCATTGGCGGGAGTCACTTTTACCTTGCAGGGGAATTCAGCAAGTTCGACGGATTCCGCCACTGTACGAGTTAATACTGATACCGACACCGTCTCTAAATCCATTTCCAGTTTTATCGATCTCTATAACACAACAATCAGCGCGGTGAATGGAGAAATCGATGAGACGCGAAACAGGGATTACGCACCGCTGACTTCGGTGCAGCAGGCGCAGATGAGTGCATCCGATATCACCGCTTGGAATGCCAAAGCGCAGTCCGGCATGCTGGCCCATGACAATATTCTGAGCAGCGCGCTCAGCCAGATGCGCACCGATCTGTATTCCCCGGTTAGCGGGACGGACAGCTCGACGGTGAGGCAGCTGGCGGCGATCGGGATTACAACAAGCACCAATTATCAGGATCAGGGCAAGCTTGTGATCAGTGATCCGGATAAACTCAATACCGCAATCAGTACCAATCCGCAGGCGGTCATGGAGTTGTTTACAAATACGGGATCCACCACCAATAGTGACGGGACAAAGAGTACGGATTATGCTTCTGAAGGAATCATGCAGCGCCTGAATACCACGATTACCAATACAATGAATCAGGTTGAGACGCTGGCTGGTAACACAAATAGTACGACTGCACAGTATTCGATGGGCAGTGATATTGATGACTTGAACGATCAGATTACGGCGTATAAAACCAGATTGCAAGACATGGAAACGCGCTATTATAACCAATTCGATGCGATGGAGTCGGCGATTGAACAGGCGAACAGCCAAGCCGGTTATCTGAGCCAACTTTCAGGCTCATAATGTGTACAGGGGGAAATAAGGAATGCCTTCAGCTTATCAGTCTTATCAGCAGAATTCAGTGTTGACGGCGACACCGGGGGAGTTGACCCTGATGCTTTATAATGGCTGCATCAAATTTATCCGTCAAGCGCGGATCGCGATCAATGCCAAAGACTTGCCAGCCAAAAACACCTTTCTGCAAAAAGCGCAGCGGATTGTCCGCGAATTGATGGTAACGCTCGATCAGAAGCAGCCGATTGCCGGCGAAATGCTGCGGCTGTATGACTATATCTATCGGCGGATGATTGATGCCAATGTCAAAAATGATCCGGAGATCTTAGATGAAGTGGAAAAGCTTGTCATTGATTTCCGTGATACGTGGAAGCAAGTGATTGAACTGACGCAGAAAAATCAACCGAAACGGGATCGTGCTTGAAATGGTGCTTCAAGAAATCTACGCACTTACCGTTGAATTGGAGAAGTGGACAGAGCAATATACCGCGACTGAGCGGGAACCCTGGATGGAGCATTTGCAGCAGTTGCTCAATCGCCGGGAAGCACTGATTCAGAAGCAGGGCCGTGAGCTGACAGGCGAAGAGCGGGCCTTGGCCAAGACAATCACTGCTAAAAATCAAAAGATTAATCAAACTCTGCTGGCAGCGAAACAGGCGATCATTAATGATATGTCCGCTTTTAAGCAGCGCAAGCGGACAGTTAGTCGTTATCGCCGTCCCTACGCGGGGCCGACCAAGGATGGAATGTTCCTCGATAAACGCGAATAATTGCATCGTCCCGGGTAAAGGGCGGTGCTTTTTTCTTCTATAAAAAACAAAAGCCACATCTGGGGGATGATATTCCGCAGATGTGGCTTTTGTTGATCTATTTTGAATGACCGTGGATTAGTCGGCTGCGACGACAGCTTCTTCAGTGTTCAGGCTGGCGAGAAATTGCAGGTAGTTGTAAGTGGATTCCTTTTCGTCTTCATTCAGCTGTTCGAACAATTCAACGATTTCTTCGGTCTGGACTGCCATTTTTCAAGACTCCCTTTTTGAGATGAAGTTCACCGTCTCAATGGACATTGAGAATTTTATCACAAACTAGACATTAATTAAAAACTTCAATGATAGCATGAAACAGATAATGGATCTGTGAAGCAAATCACTTAACTGAATTCTTCCTTGCGTAATTATTATATGTTCTAGGTAAAGAGGCGTCAATAGAATTCAGCCCTTTTGACGCTTGTATTCCGATTGAAGTTTTGCATGTATTTAGTACTTTTTTTGCATGAATAAAAATTGACACTTAGAATGGCGTAAAAAAGGCGAATAATGTCGAAAAAATGTCTGTAAAAGCGCTTTTTGTTAAAAAGTTTTGAAGTTTGAGAAGGAATGAGGACGGGAATGGCGAAAATATATAGTATGGAAGGGAGGCTTTCTCATGAATCTGAACATTCGAGGAGAAAACATTGCAGTAACACCCGCTCTGCAGGATTACGCGGAGAAAAGGATTGGCAAGCTTGAAAAGTATTTCAGCGAACCGCTGGACAGTGCACGTGTTAACATGCGGGTGCACAATACGGATCAGGTGGTGGAAGTCACTGTCCCGATGCAGGGCCTTCTCTTGAGAGCTGAGGAGAACAAGGACGATATGTATACAGCGATTGACGCGGTCGTTTCCAAACTGGAGCGTCAGATTAAGAAATATAAAACGAAGGTGCACCGCAAGAGCCGTCAGGACGTGCGAACGGCGATTGCAGACACGAATGCCGCCAGCATCACGACGCATGCGGCAGAGCCGGCGATCGATGAGGACACGCCTGAAGTGGTTCGGCGCAAGAGCTTTGTTCTGAAACCGATGACGGTTGGAGAGGCGATTCTGCAGATGGACATGCTTGGGCACGATTTCTTTGTTTTTCAGAATGCAGAAACCTCCGAGATCGGCGTTGTCTATCAACGTAAGGATGGCCGGTATGGTTTAATTGATCAAGGTTAACCAATATTTCAGTAAACATAGGACGGAGAGATTCAGCGAGGCTGAGTCTCTCCGTTTCAAAGTGTAAAAGGCAGCTTGCTCGGCGCTTCGATTTGGCTTCTAAAAGTGGGACTCCTCCGTAAGTCACAAAATATACCGACTATTTTCAAACATTGTTTTTTAGCGTATAATATAATTTGTTTGTCTTGAATCATTTCATGGATTTGAACACACTTTTCAGTCGTATTTTTCAGAATGCCTCGCAACAAACAGGCTCCTGAGACTTGCCGACTAGGGTTGGCATTCTTTTGGCATACGCCTGTTTTCTCCAGAATAAGTCCCTTAAATCAGGGAAACTTTTCGAATAGTAGAATAAAAAGGGTGCAGTGCCGGATGGCTGGCATTGTCAGTCCACCGGAAGATTGCTACAATGAAGGTTAGATTTGCCCGGTCATAGGGACAAGGTATTTTATATTGAATTGAAAGTGGATTTTCGATGGTGATATTTTACTACAGACCTTTGGCGGATCACGTGCCGGAGGTCTGAGATGAGGTGGATACACGCATGATAGGAATGCTCAAAAAGGTACTTGGAGACACGAGCCTCCGCAAGCTGGGCAAAATGGAAAAGCTCGCCCATGTGGTTGATGACATGGCTGATGATTACAAGGCGATGAGTGACGACCAGTTGCAGGCGAAAACGCCGGAATTCAAGGAACGGCTGGCGAATGGCGAGACGCTCGACGATATTCTGCCGGAAGCTTTTGCTACGGTACGCGAAGCTGCGACACGTATTCTCGGACTGACTCCGTATTATGTTCAGCTGGTTGGTGCGATTGCTCTCCATCAGGGGAATATTGCCGAGATGAAAACCGGTGAAGGTAAAACACTCGTGGCGACGATGCCGCTCTATTTGAACGCGCTCGCCGGAAAAGGCGTGCATCTGATCACGGTCAATGACTATCTGGCGTCGCGTGACGCGGAGCAATTGGCGCTGCTGTATAACTTTCTCGGCATGTCTGTGGGCCTGAATACGGTCGGCCAGTCTCCTGAAGAAAAAAAGGAAGCTTATGCTGCCGACATTACCTATGGCACGAACAGTGAATTCGGTTTCGATTATCTGCGTGACAATATGGTGCTATATAAAGAAGAAATGGTTCAACGTCCGCTTTCCTTCGCGATTGTCGATGAAGTGGATTCGATTTTGGTCGATGAGGCGCGGACTCCGCTGATTATTTCCGGCAATGCCGAAAAATCGACGGATCTGTACGTGCGGGCCAATCAATTTGCCCGTCTGCTCACGGAGAAACAAGACTTCACGGTTGATTTGAAGACCAAATCCGTCCAGTTGACTGAAGAAGGCATGACCAAGGCGGAAAACTTTTTCCATATTAAAAATTTGTATGACTACACGAATGTGGAGATTAACCACCACGTCAACGAAGCACTCAAGGCGCATGCGATCATGCATCTGGACACGGATTATGTTGTTCAGGACGGCCAGATCGTCATTGTCGATCCCTTCACCGGCCGTTTGATGCAAGGCCGCCGTTACAGCGAAGGGCTGCACCAGGCGATTGAATCCAAGGAAGGCTTGGAGATTCAGAGCGAAAGCAAGACGCTGGCAACGATTACGTTGCAGAACTACTTCCGGATGTACGAGAAACTCTCTGGTATGACCGGTACTGCGAAGACGGAGGAAGAAGAATTTCAGAGTATTTATAATATGGATGTTATTGTGATTCCGACCAATAGGCCAATGATTCGCATTGACAAGCCGGATTTGATCTATAAAACGCAAAAAGGAAAATTTGAAGCAGTCGTTGAAGAAATTACCGAATTGTATCATCGCGGTCAGCCGGTGCTGGTCGGCACGGTGGCTGTTGAAACGTCGGAACTGATTTCGAAACTGCTGAAACGCAAAGGGATTCCGCATAATGTCCTGAACGCGAAGAACCACGCGCGTGAAGCGGAAATCATTGAAAATGCCGGACAAGTCGGCTCTGTCACAATTGCGACGAACATGGCCGGACGTGGGACCGACATTAAGCTCGGTGAAGGGGTGGCCGATCTCGGCGGTCTGTTCATTCTGGGTACCGAACGCCATGAATCCCGTCGTATTGATAATCAGCTGCGCGGTCGTTCGGGTCGTCAAGGCGATCCCGGCGAATCCCGCTTCTATCTGTCTCTTGAAGACGATTTGATGAAGCGTTTTGGCTCGGATAAGATGAAGGCGATGATGGAACGACTCGGCATGGACGATACGCAGCCGATTGAAAGCAAAATCGTCAGCAAGTCGGTTGAAGCAGCACAGAAGCGCGTCGAAGGCAATAACTTTGATGCCCGTAAGCAGCTGCTGAAATTCGACGACGTCATGCGTCAACAGCGTGAAATCATTTACAAACAGCGTCTGGAAGTTATGGAATCGAAGGACCTTCGTGCCGATATCGAGAATATGATAAAAACGGTGATCGAAAATGAAGTCAACGCCCATACTCCGGAACGTGAAGTGCCGGAAGATTGGGATCTCCAGGCTGTGATTGATTTTCTGAATGCGAAAATATTTGATGAAGGCGTGCTGACTCTGAAGGATCTTGAAAACAAAGATCCGGAAGAAATGGTCGATGCTCTGTTGGAAAAAGCAATCGCTCGCTACGATGGGAAAGAGGAACGCTTTACTCCAGAGCGGATGCGCGAATTCGAACGTGTGATTATGCTTCGCACTGTCGATACGAAGTGGATGGATCACATCGATGCGATGGAGCAATTGCGTGAAGGCATCTATCTGCGCGCCTATGGCCAGGTTGATCCCTACCGTGAGTATCAGGTTGAGGGCTTTAAGATGTTCGAAGAAATGGTTGCCAGCATTGAGCAGGAAGTGGTCAACTTCATCATGAAGGCGGAGATTCAGGAGGAACCGATCGAGCGTGAACGCGTGACGCACGGCCTGCATGTCATCTCTGGCGGTCAGGACGATGAGGAACCGAAGAAACGTAAACCGTTTGTGCGTAAAACACATATCGGCCGCAACGATCCCTGCCCATGCGGCAGCGGCAAGAAATATAAGAACTGTCACGGGAAATAAAGATTAAGGCACGGATTTGTTTTCTGTTCCGCTGGATGCGTTCGACAGGAAGCCTGTTCTCAAATTTTTTTACTATGAGGCCTCCGCTGCGCTCTAGGTGAATGCGCGTTCTGACGCATTTTTCGAGGAAATCGCGGTTCGCATTCTTTTTAAAATAACAGTAAACTGCTGCGGCAATTCCGCCGGGCAGAAGAAAGTAGGATGACTCATGGATTTACCGGAAATGAAGCACGAAATTGACGAAATGGAGACTCGTCTCCAAAAATTTAGGGGGTCTCTTTGACTTAGATAATAAGAGGGCCAGGATTGCTGAACTCGAAGAAAAGATGACGATGCCGGGTTTCTGGGATGATAATGAGAAAGCCCAGAAGGTGATTGACGAGTCCAATGATTTGAAGAGCAAGGTGGACAGTCTCGGTGAACTCGAATCGAAGTTTGAGGATTTGCAGGTCACCTATGAGCTCGTTAAAGAAGAAGAAGACGCGGATATGAAGGCGGAGATGGAAGAGTCGCTCGGTGTGGCGCGGACGGCGTTTAATAAATATGAGACGCGGCTGCTGCTTAGCGGTCCGCATGACAAGAACAACGCGATCCTGGAACTCCATCCTGGCGCAGGCGGTACAGAGGCGCAGGACTGGGCATCGATGCTCTTGCGGATGTACACGCGTTGGGCAGAGGCCCACGGTTATACAGTCGAGACGCTCGACTATCTACCAGGCGACGAAGCTGGTGTGAAGAGCGTCACACTGTTGGTTAAGGGGCTTGACGCGTTTGGTTATCTGAAGGCGGAGAAGGGGATACACCGGCTGGTGCGAATTTCACCGTTTGACGCAGCCGGACGCCGGCATACGTCATTTGTTTCCTGCGAAGTGACGCCGGAGCTCGATGACGACATTGATATCGATATCAAACCGGATGAGGTCAAGATGGATGTTTTCCGTTCGAGCGGCGCCGGCGGTCAGCACATCAATAAAACTTCATCGGCGGTTCGTCTGACGCATATTCCAACCGGGATTGTCGTCAGCTGCCAATCGGAACGCTCGCAATTCCAGAACCGCGATCAGGCAATGAAAATGCTGAAGTCACGGCTTTACCAAAGAGAAGAAGAGAGGCGTGAAGCGGAAAAAGCAGCGCTGCACGGCGAGCAAAAGGAAATCGGCTGGGGCAGCCAAATCCGCTCCTACGTTTTCCATCCCTATTCAATGGTCAAAGACCACCGCACCAATGTCGAGGTTGGCGATGTCAATCGCGTCATGGACGGCGATCTCGATCCTTTTATCGACGCTTATCTGCGGCTGAATCTCTAAAAATAACAGACCTGTTCCGTTTCATAGCGGAGCAGGTCTTTCTTTTATTTTGAGAGCAGTAGGCGCGACCGCGGGAACAGCGTGCCGGGCGGGAACCTCACTTGCTTGAGAAATCTCGCGGTGCGCCCGCGGCCAGTGAGTGTAGAGTAACAACAACAATCAATGTTAACAGAGCCTTTATTTTAAAATCAAAAAGATAAAGGATGCGCTCAACATCAAAAAAAGGGTGACGTTTTTTTGCAGGATTAATAAATAATCCCTTGATTCTGGGTGCCTTTTGAGAGACCTCGCGAAATTGATAACGCCAATGAGCAGGAGGGCAATAGAGAAAGGAATGAACCACCCGTAAATGTTTGTGGGCCAAAAGAGGACCACGACTAAAATGAGCAGCAAGATTTCCAGCGTAGAAATCAGTTTTGACTCTGCGTGAAATATCGATATTTTTCCTGCTTGCATTTTAAAATGGCTTCGCAGCCAGTGTTCAGTGATCGAATCGATAATGATCGTGGAAAAAATAATAATGAGAGTCACACCGGTTATATTCAAGCTCAAGGCCCCCAATAATTATGAAATCAGCTTCAAGGATAGCAGAACACTGAATAGCAGCAACGTAATGGCTGCATCCACGGACGACAAAATATATCGGCGTGTTTCCGGTTCATTTCGCCATTCCATATAAGCGCGAAATCCCCAAAGCACCGTGAAATAGATGAAAAGGATAAAGAGATACGCGCCCGGATGGTTGAAAAAAAGGACTAAGACGATAAGAAGGCTCAGAAAGCCAAACCGTTCGCCTTGTTTCTGAAAAGGACTTGTCGGCCGATACAAACCCGGCGGCTTTTGAATCTGCAGTTTTTTAATCAGCCACTTTTCAAGCAGAAATGAGCCGCCTATAAGAAGAAAAGCGATGAAGAGCACGAACATTAAAACACGCATGAGTCCCATCCTTTGCCTGCGAATTTTTTCAAGGCAGATATTGGTGGAAAAGAAAGAGCATCAATGTCAGCGCGGCATAGAATGCCACATTTGATAGACTGAGAATATATCTTCCGGCTTCACGTTGATTCCGCCACTCGAAAAAGGCTCTAAGTAGACTCGCCAGAAGCAGATAGGCGAGCAGTAAAAAGGGGACATGATCTCGGGTGAAAAAAAGAGACATGAGAAAAGCAATGATCAGGACGGTCTCCGTGATTCGATGAGCCTTGCTGACGGGTTTGTAGATCCAGCCGGAAGTCGGCTCAATTTGGAATCGTTTTTGCAGCCAGCGATTGGCGAGAACCAATATCCCGGCAAGGATGATCAGGATGATGATGAAAATCGTAAAAGGGTTCACGCGGGCAGTCACCTCGTTTTAGTTGTTAGCGCTACAATAATTATATAACGAAAAGTGAGGATAGCGTCAGTTGAATCGTATTTTTTTATTGCCCCTGCGGAATGGATCGCGTAAGATAGATTCGTTGCGTTTTTTTATTAATCAGGTGGGGAGTATCATGATGAATTTATTAAAAAAAAGAGATAAGCATGTCGTCATCCAGCGCGGGTGGTCGGCGACGCTTCTGGATTATTTTTATATTGTGGCTGGTTCGGCGCTTCTTGGAATATCTTTTAACCTCTTTCAGCTGCCAAACCGGATTGCTGCCGGCGGTGTGAGCGGGATTAGCATCATTCTGCATTGGACGCTCGGCTGGACGCCGGCTTATGTGATCTGGGGGCTGAATATTCCGCTCTTTATTTGCGGTTTACTGATTTTGGGCCGCAGCTTTGGCTATCTGGATTATGCATTGAAAACGCTGGCCGGGACGCTTTGCCTGCCGCTGTCGGTTTATCTGACCGCGAGCTGGCCGGCGGTGACGCATAATGCCTGGCTCGGTGCATTGTTCGGCGGGATTGGTGTCGGTGTCGGTCTGGGCATCGTTTTCCGCGGCGGCGGTTCGACCGGCGGGACCGCGCTCGCTGGACAGGTGCTTCAAAAATTTACCGGTCTCTCGCTCGGTCTCTCTGTTTCGATGATTGACGGGACGATCGTGCTTGCTTCTGCCTTTTTTCTGTCGAAAGAATCAGCGCTCTACGCCTTGATCAGCATCTATCTGCAAATGAAGATGATTGACATTGTTCAGCTCGGATTGAATATGGAAAAAATGGCGCTTATTATTCCATATCCAATAAAATTGCTGTTAAACTGGCATAAAATGGGGGCTAAGAATTAATTTGACCGCATTTTGACCGCTTACTTAAAAAATTAGCCTTTTTGGCGCATCCATTCACCAAATTTGTGCGAAATTTGCTTCTGGCGGGTTTGCGTAATATGGCGATAAATTTTTCTTGTTATCTCATCATCTTGATGTCCCAGTATGGCTTGTATATCTTCTAGCGGGATCTCGGCTTCTGCGGCAATGGACGCAAATGTATGTCTCAGCTTATGCGGAGTCAACCGCTTATTGAATGATAACTGACTTTGTATCTTGTCCATCGCATACTCGATCTTTTTTTCCGTGTATCGCTTGCCGATGCTTTTCCCACTTAATTGTGGAAAGACAATGGAAGTATTTTTTAATGCCGGATGAATAAATCCCAATTCTTCCAGATGGGCATGCTGTTTTTTTAAAACATTGGCGAGTTCTAGCTCCATTCCAAATGATCGGATAGAAGATTTAGTTTTTGGTGAGTCGGTATTTTTTGTTGTATTAACGTAAGTTCGCCGGATTTTAATTTGATCTTGCCCAAAATTAATATCGCCCCATTCCAAACCGATCAATTCTCCGATACGCATTCCTGTCCATAAAAGGGTGAAAAAGAAGGCATACATATCTGTTTTTTTATAATGCATAGCGATTTCTAAGAATTCTTCCATTTCTTTTTTTTCAAAGTAACTTTCTTCGATTTTTTCTATCTCTTCTACTTCCATGGGGTAAGCAGGCATTTCAATATCCTCTGTCGGATCTTTTTTAATGAATTTTTCTCTAATACCGAAATTAAAGATCATGTGAATTGTCGTGTGAATACCAGAAACAGTGTTTTTTTTCAAACTATATTTATTTTTTAAATCATTAATAAATTGCTGATAATCCAAATGGAAAACATTTTTTGCTTTTGCGTAACCAAATTCTTTAATGAAACGTTTCATTTGTTTTTCTCGCAGAATTACGGTCTGGTCTTTGCATTTATTTGAATCCCGATAGAATTTTAACCATTTTTTCGCTAAATCTTTGACTAAAATATTTTCATTGGTTGGCAGTCCTTTTTTTTGCTGTTCTTTGAAACGATCAAGTGCCCTCTCAGCGGCGGGCTTGTTCAAAAATCCACGTCGGGTTGTATTACGCCGCTTGCCCGTTTTGGGATCGGTGCCAAGTTCTATTTTGAAATACCAACGTCGCCCTTTTTTTGTCTGATAATGCTTTATGGATGCCATAATTTCATCTCCTTTATCGAATATATGTTCTACTTTTTGCTGAAAAGAAAAGCCCTTAAAGGGCTATAAAATAAAGATAATTAAATAAAGTGAAGAACAATTGCTACAATTATGCTTAATGTTCCCATTCCAAATGTACCAATTATCCATTTAATTGTTTGCGACTTTGTCTTTTGCTGTTGATCATTTTGATTGTGTATAAGTTCTTTTATTTCATGTATTGTATCACGTTTACTACTTTCGATTTTATCATTAATACGTTCAAATTTTTCGCTAATTGTATCAAAATGAAGGTCAAATTCTTTGCGTAAAGATCCAATGGTATTGTCAAATTCTCTTTGCGTTACATATTTTTCATCCATACCATCATCACCTCCAGATGATTTCGACACTGCTATTTCACTTCTAGTTTCATTGTAAACCTTTTTTGGCTCCAACTCATAAGAATAATTCTTACTCCCACTGTTAGCAGATTGAAACTTGAATTGCGGCAGGCTAACGACTTTCTTATTTTCCATTTGAAGAATCCACTTCCTCAACCGCAAAATGACATTGATCAGCAGTTTTTTCATTGCTTGTGATATTTTCAACAAATACATTAACATCATAGATACCAGATTGTTTAAATATTACTTGTGGGCAAACGGCTGAAACAACGCCACTTAATAATTTCTCATGATCCCTATTAAGATCTTTAGCAAGTGGAGTTTTACTGATAGTCCCCTCAAAAATTTCTTCTTTTTTAGGCCCCGTTATCGTTACGTGTAAATTATACATATCGTCTATTTGAGTATCAAGCAAAGTGAAAACGATTGTAAATGTGCGTTGTTTTGGTAGTTGTTTAAAATTGAACTGTCCAACAAAATTTATAATCGCTGAATCTTTTCCATCATTGATGAACTTGTCACATAGAATAATTGTACCAATTCTCAAAATCAATCATCCTTATTATAATTATAATAGTAGATTTGATATATGTAGTAATAGAAGCCATATGAAACGGCAATAATTATTTCAGTTTAATCGTCATTTTTCCAACTTTTTGTAAGGTATGAGGATCTTGTGCTATGACTGTAACATTATGAGTTGCATTATCTAGTTCATATGCTTCGAATGTTTTAACCGTTTTTCCTGGCAAAATTTTGTCTTGGCTTAATTTATCTATTTTTAACATCGCATTCGATTCATCCACTTCTTTGTCATATTCTTTAGCATTATTTGTCGTCAACGGATAAAGGGCATCTTCAGCACCAAAAGTATTTTCAAGATCGGTTTTGGAAGTGTCATTATTTTGTTCAAATGATAGATTGGATATGACACTTTCCGGCGTCTCAGTCGCTTTTTTGCTGCTATTTTTAACAGTAAACCAGACAATTAATCCATCTTCATCTTGCTGCTTATCACGGGCGTATTGAGTTTTTCCAATAGTTAATGTGTATCCCTTCATCTTGAAAATTCCATCTTTGAACGATGAATTCGTGGTATATTTTTTCCCAGTGGCAGCCACAGTAACCGTCTTTTTAGGAGTTGAGCTATTCGATGAATTGGAAGCATTTCCCCCACAGGCAGATAAAGCTAGCGTTAAAAATAATGATGATAAAACAATAAATAGCTTTCTCATTATCTTCAGTCACCTCTATTTTTTTATGATAGTTTTTTCTCAAGACGTTTTATGCGTCCCTGAAATCCAGATTTTGATGAATCTCTGGCACCATGTTCTAAGGCTACTTTGCAAACATCTATGGCTTCCTTATAGTTCTGCGTGCGTTCCAATGCGATGGCTAATTCTTGGTAATAATCATAGTCTGCAAAGGTAAATGGATTTTCTCCATATATTTTTAGATTCCGATCTGTAGATGCTTTTTTAGCTTCCGGGAAAAGGGCAATACACTTTTTTATGTATTCAATTTGCAAGGTATAATATTTATTATCTTCCTTACCCATATATTTATAAATGTCACATATTCTACGATAGAGATTAAAAAGTTCATCTTTGTAACAATAGGGGACCATTTTATCAAGCAGTTTCTGAATTCGTTGCTCTCTTATTTTATTATCAGGGATATGATATGTTTCAAGAACATAATCATCTATGTTTTTTAATGGAATTTGATCAAGATGTTTATTATATTCGATATAGTCATCTTCTGACTTAATAGGGCCTATAAAATGATCTTCATCATATTCATTAATATTTTCGGCGGAGGTTTCTAACTCACTGTTTTCATCTATTTCAATGTCATGTTTATCAATTTCACCATTCAACTCATTCATAATCTTTTCATAATGATTAACTTCACCTTGCACTTTTAAGAAATTCTGATTGAGATTATTATATTTTTTATTTGCAGATGATCTTTGAACGAAAATGATAATCAACAAAATTAATGCAATAATCCATCCCAATTGAACCGCCTCTTTAATCAGATGAATTTTTCCATCTCATAAGGTATCCCGTATTCTCTGCATAACATTTCCTTCGTTGTTCCTTCAAAAACTTTCGCATTAGCCAACATTAGTTTGGTTGCAAATTCATTGGCTTCGCTTTCAATTTTATCTACAGGAAAAAGCGTATAGCTTCTTAAAAAATAAGTGTTCACTCTCGGGTGTAAAACTGCATGTCCAAGCTCATGTGCAATGACAAATAGTTTCATAGTGTCGGCTAATGAATTGTTGATTACGATAAAATTATTTTTCCTGAGATATCGATAGTATCCACATATTTCCTTATTGAGAGCAAACTCAATAATGCGAATATTTAGCTTCTCGGCGATTTCGCGTGGATTATTGGTTCTACATTTTTTGATAAGCTCCTTAATTATGATGTCGATTCTTTCCATGTGATCATTCCTTGCGGTATTTCTTAGGAATATATTTTTTATTGATTAGTTTTGTCTGTCGTTCAATGAATTCAAGTGATTGCAGAAGGCTTTCCTTCGCTTCATCGCTGAGCGGTGCTCCTTCATAAAAAGCGATTGATTCATCCCCATTTCCTTTCATCAGCTCTTCTTTAATTTTTTTCATGCGTTTAGCAATGTCTTTTTCATCTTTTTCAGTAAGGGTGGCCTGCTGTCGATCATTTGTACGGCCTAATAAATAATCGACTGACACTTCATACATATCTGCAAGCCTTGAAAGAGTTTCAGGATCAGGCTTACGTGCTCCTGATTCATAACCAGATAATGTATTATTTTTTATTCCAATTTTATCTGCAATAAAATTTTGTTTATACCCCTTGCTCTCTCTTAAGCTTTTTAAACGTCGCGCCATTATCATCATATTGTCCATTGTGGTTTCACCAATCATTTTTATTTGCCTCCATTTTAGTCCATATTCGCATTTTAAATAATAAAATTCGCAAATATGGTATAAAACCGTTGACATTCGCACTACGCGATTGTATATTATTAATATAAAGTTCGCGATAAGAGAACAAAGGAGATGCTTAAATGGATCGGGAAATAGGGCCAAACGCTAAACGTATCAGAGGTGAAAAGGGTATTACACTTTCGTTTGTATCAAGAAAGCTAGGATATTTAAGCCCTTCATCATGGGCGGATATTGAAAATGGCAGACGCAGGCTTGACGCTGATAAAGTGCCAATTCTTGCTGATGCACTTGGCGTATCTGTTGAACAACTTTTTTTTAATAAAGATGATCGCGATAAGAGAACATTTGATCATCAAAAGCAGGAGGCTGGATAAAATGTCTAAACAAAAAATAAGCCCCAAACTGGAAAAGCAGGTCCGTGAAATCGTTCGAGACAAAATAAAAAAGCAAAATAAAAAAGCAAAATCAAATTGATGCTGATGCTTTGTATAAGCCTTTGTTCACTAGATCAGGAAAAAAGAAAAATTGAATCTAATTAAACATTGACTTTGAATTTTTAAGATGAGTTCCCCCGAGAGCGAACTTAGCGTCATCAGCGATTGCAGCAATAATTACCTCGTCGGGATTTGTTATCGGGCAAATAAGCGATTCATAAAGATCTTTTGAATCAAATTGATAGGGAACGAGCCAAGTAGATTTTAATACTCGTTTTCCTCCCATTGCAGCTAATCTATTAGCTAGCTTTTTATACTTTTGTGAATTGGTTTCATGAGAATCATAAGTTACCAAATAAATAGCCATCTTTATAATCTCCTTTGGTGGATTGTCTCTATCCGGGAGAGCAGAAGAAAGGAAGAGAGTAAAAAATGTTAAAACTTGAAACCGATCCAGAGTTTACAAATGATTTAGCTAGTCAGGTAACGGATCAAGTTTTAAAAGGTTTGTCCGCCAAATACGCGGTCGCCGCTGGATGGCCGCCGATGCTTGACTACCACGACATCATGAAGTGGTTCCGGTGTTCTCAGCCAAAGGCCAATCAGATCATGCATATCCATGATTTTCCTCGCGTCGATGGCGTTGGAAAGAAGTGCGTGCCGCTTTGGAAACTCATTGACTGGGCGGATAAGCATTCGGACTATATGGCTGAGAAGTATCCTGAATACGCTTGAAAAAATGCCGAATATGTAGTCCTGCAAAGAAGGATAACCGATTGTAAGCTCATCGCCTACTTCTTAATTATCGCATGGCGATGACTCAACAATAAATCATGTTTTGGAGAAAGAGGGTTGATGGGGATTGAACACTGTTGAATCTGTTGTCGAGGCCGTTGAATCTTATGGCAAAGCATCCGGGAAATCTATGAGAAAGATTGCTGATGAAGTCCATATCGATCACACGATGATCAGCAAGGCTAAGCATGGAAAGGCAAAGCTGCCAGATTATTTAGACCCGGCACTGTCCGGTCTGAATTGGCGCATCGCCTTAGCCGTAATCGATGAGCGAACGGGTGGATACATATCCGACATTCTACGGTTAGAACCGGATATTGATTTATCCCCAGCCGGGCTCAAAGAAAGGCTGCAAATTGATTTACAGGAGGCCATGGATGCGTTGAAAAAAGTCTACATGTTTAAACGGCAGCCAGACAAGAGGGCAATGGAAGATGCTTGGCATCAGATTACTGACGTAATCGAGGTAGGAACGGCGGCACGTGGTGTATTCGAAGAAAAGTTTGGGCTGGATCACAAGGAATTGGTCAAAATCCACAATCAGCAGAGGAAGGAGGGGAAACGATAATAAACTAGCAATCTTTTAAGGGAGTGAATCCGAATGATCGCATGGCTGTTGCCATTATGCATGATAGTTTTCGCCGGAACCTATGCAATTGTGGATGATTGGATGGATAAACGGAAACTGGCACGGAGAGCAAATAAAAAAACGTCCGCTGGAACGGGCGCTCGTTAAAAACCATCTGAAACATAAGGATTAATTCCATTCTATCCCAACTGGATGGAGTGAGCAAGTAGCAATTGGCTATAAAAAATTGAAGGGGACGAATCCAATGGGAAAAATTTATGATCCGGAAAAAGTTACAGAAGTTTCTAAGAAAATGTATGAAGTGCTACATGATATTTGCAAGTCCTATAACGGCAAAGAAGGATTTGGCGGGAATTTGATGCTTGTGTCTTTACTGGGCGCTTCTATGGGCATTCTGGCGGGATACGGGAGACAACCATTGGATTTACAAGATGCTGTGAGCAAACTATCACGCGAGGCCACAGGCTATCTGATTGAAAATAAAGAGCAGATAAAAACTGAAATTCACTATGTTGATAAAAAGTCCCCAATTCAAGAAATGATGGAATTTATCAATAAGGCTATTGATGAAATGCCAAAAGGATGAATCCGAAACCGGAGAAACCCGGTCGGGGGATGGTGGTGCATCCCTCCCGATGATGGTAGCCATCAACCAAAAAAATAAAAAAGAGGTGAAAGCCTTCCTCATTTGCACAGCGATTAAAAATTTCAGGTACTGATTTAACAGATTTGAGGCGCAGCAGATTCCGGAGTCCGTTGCGTAGGACATTCGGACAGCTCCCGTTCGTTTGTCCTACGGAGCGCGGCTCCGGAAAGGAGTGAGAAAAATCGACAGGAAGCAGATGGTGAACACATTGAATCTATTGCAGCATCATTTGAAAACTGAGAAAGATCCAGTCGAGCGAGAGCAACTGCAGTTAAGTATTAACACATTGGTGCAGGCAGTAAAGTGCAATGTCAAAAAACACAATGAAAGAATTGAAAGGAAGGTTGAGGATGAATGACATACCCGATGATCCACTTATCCGACAGATGGAGTGCTTTGGAGAACTCAGAAAACCCGCCGTTCATGGTTGGACGTGGTGGCACGATGAATCTCAATTTATTGCAGGAGCAGATGAAGAAGGATTTGAAACGGCTCCGCAAACGCCAACAGGAAGCGCAGAAAAAAGCTGAGAATAACGCAAGAGACACCAAGGAGACTATTGAGCACAGCATCTATTTTGGCATTGCGAATGAATTGGAATCTGAAATTAGAATGTTGGAATTGTATTTGGAAGTCTACTTCGATGAGAAAGTAGAAAAGTCGCTGTATCAGGCAGCGACTTTTCAAAAAATGTCTAATTTAACATCAGTCCCATTTTAACATGGGGCAGAAGGGGGCACAAGATGTACACATTAAAAATCGGAAATGGTTATTTATCTCGGATTTACAGAGGGAAACACACAATAAGCATCACATCTGATATTGAAAGGTTAAGAGAAGGCCATACGCTCAATGAGCTGAAAAATACCAGAAAAAAATTTGGCGGTCAAATCGTTGAAATTAGCAAGCAAGTAAATATCCATGAAATACATGAGGGGGAAAAATAATGGCAATACCAGAAGAAAGTTTGCAAGATTTTCTGGACGAGCAGCAGGGCATTACAAAGCCCGGATTTATGATCAACGATGACAAAAAGGCTGATTGGGCGCTCAAGAAACTCTCATCTATCCGTGCACAGCAGGCGAAGGTCGCGAAGGATGCTCAAGAAGAAATTTCGCAGATTGAAAAATGGAAAACAGAGCAAACGGAGCGACTCGAAAAAGATGCGGAATTCTTCATTTCGCAATTAATAAGCTATGCGACAATCATACGTTCAGAAAATCCGGAATTTAAGAGCTTACCGCTTCCGCATGGGAAAATTGGTTTCCGCAAGCAACAGCCACAATGGGCCTTTGATCAAAAAATTGCGGTTGAAGGGCTGAAAGCAGCTGGCTATCAAGACCTTATCCGCATAAGAGAGGAGCCCGACAAAGCCGCTGCAAAAAAGAAATTGGCTTTTGCAAATGGAAAGGCAATTGATAAATTGACCGGCGAGATCATTCCCGGGATTACGGTTGAGGAACGCGAAGATAAACCGATTATCGAGGTGAAATGATATGGCAGAGAAAAGCAGCCTTGGAATAAAGATTTGTGAAATTATGGAGCAAGTTCAATATATCAAAAAAAATGGAGTAAACAATTTCAATCATTACACATACGCCACAGAGGCGGACGTCCAGGACGCCGTCAGAAAGGAAATGGCAAAGCGGCATGTGTTTATGTTCCCCGATGTGGTTCATCGCGAAATACGGGAACATGAGAACCGGAAAGGCAACCGGGAATACATCGGAACCGTCGATATTAAATTCACTTTCACAGATGCCGATAGCGGTGAATCTATTGCTTTCACGATGGTAGGTGAGGGCGAAGATGCACTGGATAAAGCCTTTTATAAAGCTATTACTGGAACACAAAAATACGCACTGATGAAGCTGTTTATGATCCCGACAGGCGATGATCCAGAGAAGGATAACAAGACGGATGATACGGAACAGAATGCGGAGCAGAAAAAGAGGGAAGCGCAGAAAGTTGATGATGTCCAGACCGCTAAAATTAACAATCTCATTGCCGAATTTGGGCAGCTTGCTAACCAGCGGACAGATGTTGTCGTCAACGCAATTAAGTCACAGATGAAGATTAAGGTGGATCTTAAAGAAGTCAATGCGGCGGTTGGGGATGCCATTATCGTCTGCTTAGAAAAATGGATTGAAGGGAGAAAATCGGCATGATAAACCGAGTTGTTTTAGTTGGAAGATTGGTTAAAGATCCGGATCTTCGATATACCGGATCGGAGACAGCCGTTGCCAGTTTCAATCCGGCGGTGGATCGCCCATTTACTAATCAGCAAGGGGAGCACGAGGCTGATTTCATTCCGATTGTTGTCTGGCGCAAACAGGCGGAGAACGCAGCCAATTATCTGCGCAAGGGAAGCCTTGCCGGAATCGAGGGCAGAATTCAGACACGCAATTATGAAAATAATGAAGGCCGTCGCGTCTATGTCACGGAAGTTGTCGCGGACAATGTGCAATTTCTCGAACCGAAAAGCAGCGGGCAGAGAAACACGCGAGGAAGCCAACCGGTAACGCGGCAGGAAACGGTAAAAAAGCTTTACGAAGATCCATTTGTTAATGATAGTAAGCCCTTGGATATTTCAGATGATGACCTTCCATTCTGAAAGGAGTGATTCGATGCCATCCGTACCCAAGCCGATGTATAAACGTTTATGGCCAACGGAAAAACAGCGTGCAAGATTCAGCCGACAAGTGCGAGAGAAGATTCTGCTTCGCGATCAGGGTTGCTGCTATTTCTGCGGACGGCCGTCGAACATCATTCATCACATAAAATTCCGTTCTCAGGGCGGACGTGGCGTTGAAACCAATGGTGTGGTGCTTTTCCCCTTATGCCATTTAAAAGTGCACAGAAACGCCAAGAAAGCTCGAGAACTGCAACGGATGGCGGAAGATAAAGCGGGGCCAGACTATTTCAAAGATCGCTATGATAAGGAGTTTCCGCGATGAGTGCTAACGGGAGATTAAAAGAATTATATGCTCAAATTAATGCACTCTCAGAGGAAATCCCGGCACAATTATCGAAAAAGATTTCACTTTACACGCATGTGCTTGAATTACTAGGGAAGCTTCATGCGGATGCCGTCAATGAGGAAGGATTGGCCGAAGCGGATCGCAAGCGCATCTACAGTGAAACGGTTGTGTCTGCACAGGGGACAGCGACGGATAAGGCTGCACGGGCGGAGATCAGTTGCTATGATGCCCGGAAGCGAGAAGCTTTTGCGAAAGCCGAATCGTGGCGGTATCGGAATGCTTATACCTCAACACAAGAAGTCATAAACGCTCTGAAGCTAGAACTCAAGTCCCTCATGCAGGAACTCAATAATACGAATACGGAGTGATGGGGATGCAGGTTGATCAAATCAATACAGATTTTATGGACTTGGCACAAATAGCATTAGAACATATCGCCGATGAGGATACTCGTTATCAGATTATCATGCTGGAAAGAGAGTTTCAAAAACACCTAGACGAGGTCAGGAAGTGAAATTATGGGGACATTCAGACCATACCATGATGGATACAGTTTCAATACTGAAAAAGCAATGAAATATGGTGTTGAAGAGTCAATCATGCTTAATTATTTTGAAATATGTGTTAAGAAAAACATGGCTAACGAGCAGCATCAACATGACGGAAAATACTGGTTTTACATGTCAATCAAAGCTTTTACAAAAATATATCCTTTTTGGTCAGAAAAACAGATTAGGCGGATTTTGAAAAGTTTGAAAGAGCAAGGGGCAATCGTGGAAGGAGTATTTAACAAAAATAAATACGATCAGACTAAATGGTACACATTGGGCGATTGCAGTTGCCCAAATGGGCAAATCGATGATCCCAAACGGGCAAATGAAAATGACCAAACGGGCAAACCTATACCTAGTAATAATCCTTGTACTAATCCTTATAATTCCGACGACGATAGCGTGTACGAGAAAGAAGAACCAGGGGATCAATCTTCCAGCAATGAGCCTGATCTATCTGGCCCAGCTTCTCCAGCGGCAATTGATTTTTATCAGCAGAATTTTGGTATGATTTCCCCGTTTGTCGCTCAGCAACTGGATCAATGGGCGGAGGATATGGATTCCGAGGTACTTATCTCAGCGATGAAGATAGCCGTCAATCGAAATAAGCGAACAATGGGCTACGTTAACAGCATTTTGAAAGACTGGTTCTCGCATAATGTTAGGGATTTAGAACAGGCGAAAGCGTATGAGATTGAGCGAAAGAGCCCCAAAAGTCCTCAGAAAAATAACTTTAAGAGTAAACCAAGGCCAGAAGATGGCGATGTGCCAGATTATGAGGAATCGATGATCGCTCTGTACGGTGAAAATTGGCGGGAGGAGAGAAATAGAATTGCAAACGGTAGTTAAGCAAGATATTGACGTTGAAAATTATGTGATCGGCAGTATCTTTCTCAAACCGGAACTGATGGACGATTGCAGTTTGAGAGCACAGGACTTTCTTTCCGTTCGCTGCCGTATCGTGTTTGAAGCCTTTGAACACCTGCAGCAGGAGGATCAGCCCATTAACCCAGTATCCGTCACAAACGCCATAGGGGACAAAAAAATGCAAATGATTGGCGGAATTGGGTTTATTTCAGAGATAGCCGATTATATGCCGACGACAGAGGACTTTGAATTCTATGTTCAGCGTGTCCGCGAAGCAAAAATGGTGAATGACAGTGCGGAGCTGATGCGGCACGCACTACTCGATCTAACGAAAGAGACCATAGCTGAAACGGCCGTTTCCCTTGAGCAACTCACCGCAGATAAAGAGCATCAGGCAACGTCACCAGTAGAAGAGCTTGGCGACCTCTATGAATTTTTAATCACGGATCAGGAAGAACTGCGAGGGGTGACGACGGGATCAATTGATTTAGACCGGTACACGGGCGGTTTGCAAAATGGGAATTTAATTGTTCTAGCCGCGCAGACCTCTGTAGGTAAGACAGCTTTCGCTGCAAATATGGCAATTGCTGCCGCTGAAAAAAATACCGTTGTGGATTTTTTCGAAACGGAAATGACGCGAAAAGAGCTCTATCAGCGATTTGTCTCTAATCGTGCTGAATTGAACATGCAGGAGTGGCTGAAGAACAAGCATCAGATAACGCAGCATAAGTTACAGGTTATTTCCGGTGCAATGGATCATTTACTCAAGTTACCGTTGAACGTCGTTGAGGAGCCGTCACTGACGATAAATGACATACGAGCGGGAATCCGTAAATCGTTAAAGGAGTATCCGGATAATTCGCATCTGGTCATTATCGACTACCTGCAAAACATGAACAGCCTGTCTCGTTATCCTAACCGGAGGGATCTGGAAGTGGGCGAAATAACAAAGCAATTGAAACAGACCGCACGTAAGTTCAACGTACCGATTGTCCTTCTTTCGCAGCTTTCACGGGCGGTAAACAGCCGTGATGATAAACGACCGACAAAAAGCGATTTACGGGACAGTGGAAACATCGAGCAAGATGCTGACATTATTTTATTTCTTTACCGGGAGAAATATTATAAGCATCAATCGGACAATAACGAGATTCAAATCATCATTGCTAAACAGAGAAATGGAATGACCGGTACTGTGAAAATGGAAGCCGATCTGAAGCATCAGCGATTCAAAAATCTAGCTTATGCATGAGAGGGATCAACCATGAGAGGATTTATTGAAATTACCGATCAGGGTGATTATAGGCATTTGATTAATATCAACCAGATTGAACCAGTATGCGAAGGTGATGATGGCGTCAACGATGGAGCAAATGTCCATATTATAGGCGGCGAGAATACTCTAATCGCGCAGGAACCCTATGACGCTGTCAAACGGAAAATTGAAATGGCTCAGGATGAGGATGAGGACGAGCCGTCGATCAACACCGAAGCGGTCGGGTTTATGGTGAGCGAGGAGAAAGAGGATGACGAATAACAAGCCTATTTGCCCAATATGTGAAAACGAAGAGATTGAACCGGGGCAGAAATTTTGTCAGATATGCGGTCATGAATTGGACTGGAAGGAGGAAATTTCATGGGTGAAATTGCAGAAATGATGTTAGACGGTATCCTATGTGAGCAGTGCGGTTGCTTAATAGACGGCGAAGAAACCGGTTATCCGCGGCTGTGTGAAGATTGTGCGAAAGAGCAGCGGCCACGGAAAAAGAAGCAGGGAAGGAAGGCACGGCATGGATCTTCCAAACGACAAATTTAAAGTTATATATGCCGATCCACCTTGGAGCTATCGGCAGCAGGGATCGGCAAAAGGTAAGCGTGGGATGGCCAATGCGCACTACACCACAATGTCGACACAGGAGATAGGCAATTTGCCGGTGCAGCAGATCGCCACGGATGACGCTTTGCTGTTTCTGTGGAGTACATTTCCAAATCTACCAGCAGCTTCGGTAGTTATGGCAGCATGGGGATTTGAGTACAAGACGGCGGCATTTGTCTGGATCAAAAAGAATAAGCGATCGGGTACCAACTTTTTCGGCATGGGTGCATGGACACGGGCTAACGCAGAGGTTTGCTTGCTCGGGGCACGACCGGAAGCAAAGGCCGGAAAACTAGTTAAAAGTCATGCGGTGCAGCAGATCGTCGAGGCACCCGTTCAGGAGCACAGCCGGAAGCCTAGCGAAGTCAGAGAACGAATTGTGCAGTTGGTCGGTGATGTTCCCCGGATTGAATTATTCGCAAGAGAAAAAACACCGGGCTGGGATGCCTGGGGAGACGAGGTGGGAGAATGATTGATCGGCTGGAAGAAATTAAAGAGCGATATGGATGGACACCAAGTTTAGAGGAATGTACGTCATTTGATGTTTACGAAAGCGATCTTGATGACCATGCTCCAGATTTTAGTTGGCTTATATCAGAAGTCGAACGACTGAGAGCGAGAGACGTGTATTTACAAAGCGAATTAAAAGCAGCAGCGACGAGATATGTAGGCGGGTGGCCGGAATGATTGAATTTACGATCTATGGTGAGCCTATTGGGCAGGGACGGCCTCGATTTACGACAATTGCAGGTCATGCTAGAGCTTATGATCCACCGGATAGCCGAGAATATAAAAAGTATGTAAAGATGATGGCTGTACAAAATCGTCCGCATATGCCGATTGAAGGCCCTGTCTCACTGAAACTATTAATCTACCGACCACTATTAAAGAGCATGAGTAAGAAAAAGAAAGCTGCAGCTGTTGCCGGAACGCTTCGGCCCACTAAGAAGCCAGACGTGGACAACGTCGCGAAAGGCGTTATGGACGCGATGACCGGTATCATCTGGCAGGATGACAAACAAGTTGTGAAACTGGATGTTGAAAAATTCTATTCCCAGCAGCCGCGTGTGGAAGTACGAGTGGTGCCACTTGATGAGCAAGTCGAACAATTAAATTTAATTTAAGGGAGCGGTTTGAAATGGCCTATATCGAATTTAATCCTCTTGTGAAAAAAGTGAATTTAAAGCCAGATGGTGTGCAAGAAATTGTCCTCGAAGTCAGGGGTGGCGGCCTTAACGGGAAGATTGATGCTCTGGCCGACATGATTGATACCCATGTGGATGTGCAGTTAGAAAATGAATCTGTTGCCTATAAAATAGTGATCGACAAAGAAACAAAAAAGCCTTTGACGGAATATGAGGTAGACGATTCGGGAGTTGTCCATGAGGTTAAGTCCAATATGGAACAGGCTGAATTGGATCTTGGCCTACCTCCGGAACTTATTCCAACCGAGGAGCAGGATGGAGTGCTGGATCGGAAAACAATTGATGAATTTATCGCCAGTGGATTAGCCCCGTCGTTTGATGATCTCGATCTTGATTTTCTTAATATCGTGAGCTGGCATCTGGATGGATTATCCTATTTGAAGATTGCTTCAAAGTTAGACATTCCGGATGGCCGTCTCATTCAGGATCTTGACGAATATCGGCAGCGCGTCGCTCCTCTGGCTGAAAAGTGGAACGAATGGCGAAAAGATCAGGCAGCAAGGGCAAAGCTCGATGGTACCGATACGAATGAGGGCAAGCAGGATAACAGCGATGATGATGGCGAAGGAGCAGGGGCGGCGTAAGGCTCCTTCTTTTTAAGTAGGAGAGCAGATATGTCACGGAGAAAATGGACATTGCTTTACCAGATTGAGGATCAGCAGAAAGCTTGGCTATATGAGCAGCTCCAGTGGCACGATCTTAAGGATCGGATAAGAGACGGATGGGAACCAGTGAAAGAGAGAAAGCAGTGGAATGCATTTTAAAATGGGAACCCCCAAATGCCTATGACGACCAGTATAAGAATAAGCGCAAGTATCGTTAATATAAGGGTTTCTCTTAGATGTGCGCTATCTTTCCAAGCGCTGAAAATGCCACAACCAATTAGAAATAATATGCCGGAAGATCTTCCAAGCTGGTATGGAAAAGCAAGGATGAACACGAGAAGAAAAACAACTGACATTAGCGATATGTAAATAATTTGGGCTGTTCTCATTCCTGTACCTCGATAACTATTTGAATAAATTGTATCACGTTTGGATTGGAGGGGATGAAAGATGATGTCCATTCCCACGTATCCTAGATTAACCCGGCAAGGGCGATGATCGTGATGACCTCATTGATAATTTTATGGATGAGGCCGATTCAGAACATAGTAAGTTAAAGCACAAGCATTTATCTAAATTCGCATAAGAAAAGTTAACAACGTCAACTGGAAAAAAGTAATTGCTTTTTTATATTGAATTACTTCACAGCAGATTTTATTCTGTCTGTAGCATAGTTGATCAGCGTGAATATATTTTACAAAATGAAAAACAAGGAAGGGGGTATGCTAATCTCGAAATATTAAGTGAGCAAAATATCCTATAACTTTAGATGCCTTTTGCTAACTTAATTTAATAGAGGGAGCGACGACATAGTGAGTTTAGAATATATTTCTTTTATCGAAATATTTGTTGAAGCCAATGACCATCTAGACAGAGTTGAAAAAGAGTTATTACTCCTAAATCAGATGTGTGATCAGATTGAACGCCAAAAATATAACATTGAAGAAGAATAAAAAAATCGGGATTCCTCCCGACTAAACCATATGTTAATTTTACCACATCAGGAGGGATTACCGATGAACAAAAACATAGAGGATATGAAAGCTGAAATAGATTTGAAGGAGAATGCGATGTATCTAGTGTCTAATGGTCAGCTGACGAAGGTCAGAGCGAAAGGTTTCGGTACGGATGAAGTAGTCTGGAAAGACGGGAAATGGCAGGACATTATAAGTCATAAAAGGATAAGAAATTGCGGACAGGCGAAAATTTAGTTAGCAGCTAAAACTAGCAGCTAACTAAATTAAATGGTGAAAAATCATTGAAATAAGTATTTTGCGGCTGTATATTTAAATAGCAGCATAAATAAATAGTGGTTTGTATTTTACAAATAATAGATGCAGCCAAGGGGACGATCTTATGTCAAGAGCAATTTCAAAAGTGTTAAAACAGGCAGTTAGTTTTAATCCGACAAAGGAAACGAGAACTGCAAGCATTATGGATTTATGTGATCAAATCATGAGTGAAGATTTGGTTTTACCCGCATTTCAAACTGCATTGCGCTGGACTCTTGAAAAGTCAATAGCTTTATTAAACTATCAATTGGTTGGGAAAGCTCCGGTTGCACCAATTTCTATCAATATTATTGTTGATGAGCGCGGAAGTGGACCTCAAGTAACTTTTATCGAACGGAAACCTGTAACCAATACAACTGGGAAGCAGTCGGTTAATGACGGGCAACAAAGATTGACTTGTAATTTTAAAGCTTATTCAGATCATCCCGACTTCCAAAATATTGTTCTCGATTTAAGCAAAGGAAAATTTGATGAGGTTCATCAACACCAAATTAAAGAAAATCAAATTCCGGTCGGCAAGTTGCTCAACAAAGATAATGATGTTTTTATGAAGTATGTTAACGAAAACATGGCGAATGGATTCGAAGTATTAAATACCCTTGTTTTAGTGAGAAATAAAATATTCGGATATAACTATACTTTGAATTTTGCAAAGGGAATGACAGAAGAGGAACAAGTCGAATGGTTTGATATTCTTAACCTTGCGGGTAGCAGGGTACCTTCTATCCAGATGCGATTGTCTCGATTACAATCAAAGGGTATTGATATTTATGGGCAATACACAAATAAGTTTGTTGAAATCATGGAAAGTAACAATTTGGGAGATCTAATCGTAAAAAAGGAAACTGAAGTATCTATTCCAATTGCTACCTTAAACGGGGCATATGAAAAAATTACCGGTAAACCGCATACGTTGAATTACAGTCCTATGCCATCAGATACGAAAGAATCATTACTCGTTAAGCTTAGCGTTGATGAAATTCAAACGTGCATAAATATGACATTAAAAGGTCTTAACCAAGCAATTGAAGTTATTGAGCAAAAAGGGCTTGGTAATCCAGAACGCATTGATTATATTTCTGATTTAAGTGCATTTTTTGCCTACATTGGAAATCGTGTTCTAAGTGCTAATGAGATGGACAAGCTGATTGAGTGGTATAATACAGTTGATTTTAACAATAAAAGTAATACGGATCGTAGGGAAAGCTATCAAGAATTGCTAAGAATTGTAGATTAAATATAGAGCATTCTGCTTGAGGGAAGAACCCAGGGCACTGATTGAGCGTTTACGCGCTTGATTGGTGCCCTTTTTTATTTAATGAATGGAGGAATTCCGATGCTTCCTTTTAAAGAAATAAAAATTGGTCCTAGGACTATGAAACTAGGACTTAACATTGATATACTAAGGGAAAATAAACCATTTATCATTGTCGTAGGTGACGGGAAGGCAAAACTTTATGATCTTCCGGAGCACGGTGGACAAACTGTTGTAATGCACCAAGGCAAGATTAAGCGGGTGAAGTTGGATGACGGAGATGAATGGTGATTTCGAGGGTGATCAGAGTGGATAATAGTTTTAATCAACAAGTGAAATTTAGAATATCAGGAACTGAACTAGACAAGGAAAATGGCTATAATTTGCTTTATCTATCTGAGAGCCTCAGAAATTTTCATTCTCTAGTTGAAAAAGCATATTTAACGACTAGCGATGGAAAACGTATGTCAAAAGATTCACGTGAAAATCTTAAAATAAAGGCCTTTAATTTAAGGCAAGGATCTTTTGTGGCTGATTTTGTAATTACTATGCAAAATGTTACGTCGTCTCTTCTCCCGTCAGTAGCAGGAATGAATCCGAAAGATATCTGGGATCTGGTCGTTGAAAGTTATAAATATTTAAAAGCAATTTTTGAAGCCAACAAAAGAGGGGAGTCACTTCATGTGGAAACAGTTGATTCTCAAAATGTGGCGGTTGTAAATCAAAATAGTGGGACTGTCATTATAGTAACACCAGATGTTCTCGCAAACGCAAACGCATCATTCCCCATTTTTAAAAAAACGAGTGAGTTGATAACTGACAATGATGAGGTTAAATCAATAACAGCAGTAAACAATGAAAAAGAATCTAACGGAATAACTTTCGGAAGGAGAGAAAAAATATTGTTCCAAACGCAATCAATAATCGAAGATGCCACTATAGAATTTGACGGGAAAATCACGAAGGCTGATGGAGAAAGTTTTACAGGAAAAATTGAGGTTTATGAAAACAAAAGTATTGAAGCTGGAAAATATCCATTTGAATATCTTGTGAAAAAGAACCCAGACAGGATAAGTGACGTTTTTTTCAAAAGTGGTCATTTTACAGCGCTTAAAGTAGTAACGTTCGATCCTACCACCTTGGAAACGCAAGTTGTAAAGCTAAAAATTGTAGATTCCCAAAGAATTGCGTGAAATGGGAGGAGAGGGAGGAGTTCGAGTGTATTATGTTTTCTTAGATACAAATGTTTTTACACCTGACTTTAGATTGAATAAAATGTCGAATCGACTTTTGCTGAAATATTCGCAAAGAAATGAGATAATCATTTGTCTAACATATACTAATTACTTAGAAATAATTAAGAAGTTTAAAGACTTTATAACGCCTTTAGTTAACAAATCTAAGGAACAAAATGCTCTTTTTGTTAGATATTCAGGTGATGATCTTTTTAAAATAGGCAAGGCTTATAATTATGTTGAAAAGTATAAACAACAATTAGATAAACTAATTGGAGAATCTAATATTGAAATTGTCCATCATTCAAGTGACATAGCAGAGCGGATAATTCCTAAATTCTTTAATAATATTAAGCCCTTTGATTTTAATAAACCATCATTTCGAGATGCGTTTATTTGGGAGACAATGCGTGACTTTAATCAAGATATTATACAAGAAGATGATCGGTTAATTTTTATTACCAATAATAGTAAAGATTTTGCGAAAAAAGATAAAGATGGAAATTATTATCTTCATGATGATTTGAAAAACGAAATACCTAATTTAGTTCTTTATACAGATGCAAACGATTTTTTTAATAGGGATATAGGAATAAATGATTATTTGATTGATAATTTTGAATTCAATGAAGGCCAAGTTGTTAAATTAATTGAGGATTATGCTGGAGACAACTCAATAATTCAATCTGGAATTGATGAATATCTTTGGAACAACCAATTTGAAGGGGAATACTTTGAAGGGTGGGGAGAGGATGCACAGCCTTCATTAACATCTGTAACTATTGTTGAAAATTCGTTAGATGTGGATAACGGAGATATTCAAATTATTGCAGACTTAGAATATGAAGTTGACTTTTCAGTTGTCACTAGTAACCCTGGCTATGAAAAAGGAGATCCATATGACGATCAATATTTGAGAGACAATGGGAATATTCAGATAAATATTAATTGTAGTCTGGTAATTAATGATGAAGAAATCAAGGAGTTTTCAATTGAAGGATTAGAGTAGTGGGTTGATACTAAGTTCTACCAGTCATCTGGAGGACGTTGAAATGATGGTTAAACGCCGTTGTTTCTGCGTCCTCTTTTATTTTGTCTGAAGGAGTTGTCGGGGATGCGAATAAAATACTCAGCAAACGGCTGCCAAGACTGTATCTGGCTAAATAATGAAGGACTATGCCCGTTTCTGCGATGTGTCCGAAAAAGCGGATGGATAGCAGACGAGAGTTATTTTGGAAAAGAAGCAATGAATTGTAAGCGTCAAATAGCCCACACCTAGTCAAAGATGTGGGCATGATTTATGATGGTTGGGGAGAGAGTTTGCTGTAATCCGGAAGACTTGAGGACCAAGGCAGTAGCTCATCGAGCGCCTCGTTGGTCTGGCCTTCAAGATT
>JBHGUY010000025.1:0-3115 GCA_048976585.1 Sporolactobacillus sp.
ACAATTGAGTCGCCCCATCTGCAAGGTTTTTTGTCCGGAATTGCCCGAACGACGGTTTATTACCCTGCATATTTATTCGACAAAAGTGTTTAAAAAACCTGCTGTATCAGCACTTTTTTTATGTTCAGCAAGCCCTAACTAGAATAATAAGTGAAAATGAATGAAGTCAGTTGATTTGACAAATTTCGACAAAAAACACCGTGCCGATTTACCCTTTCTTTTGCGTCCTATTTTTATTACCCCAGTTATACTGGTCCTTCTTTTTCTCATCGCTGTTTCCACCGTTTATCGATAACGATTGGAAAATTCCACATTCCTTTCGGAGATTCAATGGCTATTTTACTGCACGTACTGACAATGGGAAATGGGAGTCCTTGAAGGGGATGGTAAACGATTCCTATTTCAACATTATCTATCAGATCAGAATGCCACGAGTCATTTTCGTTTTGCTCATTGGCAGTGGCCGTTTCTGTGTATGGTAGTGATGCGGGCAGTCGTACAAAATCCGCTTGCGGATCCTTATCTTATATAATTGGCATTTCTTCGGGGGCTTCGCTTGGCGCAACGGTCGCCGTTCTGGTTAGCTTTGGGGCGAACACCTTCTTGGTAGAATTTGGCCTGGCATTTGGTGCTTCTGATCTCGATCGTTGGCGGGGAAGCGACATCGGTGAAGCTTGTGTTTTCCGGCGTTGTGGTCGGGGCTTTTTGCAGTTCTTTTCCAACCTTGTCATTAATTTTGCCAGTACCGCAGAAGGGATAAAGACAGTGGCATTCTGGGCGATGTGAAGTCTTGCACCGTCGAGCTGGGATAAGGTGCCACTTTTGGCTAGTGTTGTTCTGCTCGGCTGCGGTATTTTTCTGTTTCAACATGGCGTATTAAAAACGATGCTGCTCGGCGATGAATTTGCGTTTGGCATTAGTGTATACGAACGAGCAAAAGAATCTAAGGGTGACGCTGAACCTTAAGGGGTGATTAGATCCTCAATCAAGGAGAGTCATCGATGATTATATGTCGGGAAATTTCGTCGAAGAATTGGAGACAGGAATTTATCAGCGGTAAGCGATGAAGTCAATTGAATTCATAGAAATAGAAACCCGCTGCCTCTGTGCGGCAACGGGATCCTGAATTTTTTAAAACTCATTTTTTACAGATTTTTATCGATGTTGAACGTCAGCTTTGACAATTGCAGACCTTCTGTTAACAAATGAAAGAAAAATTCGCGTGTGCGTTTATTCATTTCAGTAGCTATTTCATGGTTTTGGACGGTCAGAAAGTCTGTCAAGGCTTGGCCGCTCAATTCGGACGCTTGCTTATCAGCCGCTTCAAGCCGCGTGCGCAGTTCTTGCCGCGCAGCGGTGAGATAGTCGATGTCTTCCTGAATATAGTCGTGATAATGGCTTTCGACGACTGAAGACAAAGCCCGATAGATCCAGTAAGCATCTTCGAGGTTCATTTTCTCGGAGGTATGCGTGTAGCTTGGCGCGGTGTCCGTTGCATGATTATAGAATGGTACATAGGGACAAAAAGCCGGCACGCCAAGATTCAGCCAGAAAATGGCGGCATAATCTTCGGGAACATGATTGCGAATCTGCAAGACATGCGAGTTCTGCGTCCGGTTCATGGCAATCGGCCGAAAAAGCAGCCTTTGTTTCGAATCTGCCTTACCAAGTGGATCATATGGTGTTTCGTTGTAATGCGAGCCCAAGATGTACTCGATGTCTTCAACAGAAATCTTGTGCGTCGTATGGCAAATAAATGGTAGATCGCCGGACATTGGATCTTGATCAATCTCCGGATTCAGATAGCGCTGGGCGAACCAGACCCGCGGGGTATTGTAATGACGATCCTTTTCATTGGATGTTCCGAAGATATGGCGAAAGTTCCATCCCTCAGAATCCGGATTGAGATGATGCTCATCGACGAATTCGCGAATACCCTCAGACCACATGAATTTGTCTGGATCATTAAACTTAATTTGTTCCATGGCGACTTGGTTTGCCGTAATCACATAGGCATCATCTGGAACGCGCTGGGCTACCCAATGATGGCCAGTGACGATTTCCATATACCAGATATCGTCTTTGTCGCTGAAGATGACTCCATTTCCTTCTGGGGAACCATATTTCGCAATTAAACGGCCGAGATAACGAACCCCCTCTTTGGCAGAGTCGATGAATGGCAGTACCATCGTTTGCATGGCATCCTCCGCTAGGCCATTTTCAATCAGCGGATCATAAGCGAGTGCCTTTTCATTACCGTACACACTTTCGGTGGCGCTCATCGCAACATTTTTCTCGTTGATCCCGGATTCGTCATAGATCCCGTCTTTATCGGGATCAATATTTGGTACGGCGGAATAGCGATACCCATTTTCCGGAAGCGGAGCCGTGAACCCGTTCTGAGAAGAAGTCAATTGCTCGTGACGTCCGTGCACGGCGGGTGCCATATAGAAACGCTTGGGAGTGATTGGTAAAAATGTGTCATCATTGCGGGCGATCATTGTCGACCCGTCAATGGATGCTTTCTTACCGACTAAAACCGTGGTGCATGCTTTTTCGATCAAATGAAAGACTCCTTTATTATTTCCTGCACCGTCTATTTTACATCAATCGGTATTTTATATGAAAAAAAACTGACCGATTCAGGATCATATGACTCTTTTAGGATGAATGCCATGGCCAATACACTGGTTTTGATCAGGTTCTTTAAAAAGGGAAAGGGCGAGTATAATCCTTAAAAAGGGATGAAAAAGTTGTAACGATGCAAAAAAAACCGATCTGCTCATGCAGATCAGCTTTTTTGCAGATGGGAACTGGCACTCTTCATTTTGCTCTTTTATAAATCGGATAATATTTAATCTGCTGACAGCGCATCGATCGGATTAAGCCGTGAAGCGCGTCTTGCTGGCAAGAGGGCGGCTATGAACGAGATGACCAGAGCGATGACTACCGTGAAGATGATGTTGCCTGGCGAAATCTGAACCATGTTGAATTTAACGATGCTATAGAGCATTTTATTGAGCAGGAAGCTGAAACCGTAGGCCAATAGTAGCGCGAGAACGGCTGAGAATAAGCCGATCAGGATCGACTCGGCGGTAAACAGCCGGCGAATATC
>JBHGUY010000026.1:0-27981 GCA_048976585.1 Sporolactobacillus sp.
GATTTGATTCTGGATGAAGGCATTGACCCCATTACCTAAACCGCTAAATAGCAGTACAGCGAATAGTCCAATAGCCGTTCCCAGCATAATGAGCGAATTGCGCCAGAAGTTAAAGGTGAGATGCTTGTAAGCATTTTTGTAACTTGCTCCAGCGGAAAGCGGTTTTGGCTGAAATTCGGTCTGCGTGTCTGTCGGCACCGGATAAGCTGCCTTGAGCCGAGTGTCGCCATCCAGCTTACCATCTGAGAGATGGACAATCCGGGTTCCATAGCCCGCAACCTCCTGGGAATGGGTCACAGCAATGACCAGTTTACCCTCCGCTGCGATTTGAACCAAAAGTTCAAGAACTTCTGCGGTATTTTTAGAGTCTAAAGCGCCCGTTGGCTCATCGGCAATAATGACTTCAGGGTCGCTGGCCAGAGCCCGTGCAATCGCCACCCGCTGCTTTTGACCACCGGAGAGCTGATTGGGCCGCTTTTTTAAATGTTCGCCCAAGCCGACTTTCTTGAGTAAGGCGATGGCCCGTTCCTTTCGCTGGCTACTGGTGAGCGTCGTCATGTCTAAAGACACCAAAATATTATCAACAATATTGAGATGACTGATGAGATTATACGATTGATAAATGTAGCCAATCGTACGGCGGCGATAGTTGTCCAACTGTTTTTCCTTTGTATGGTCTAACAAATGTCCGTCGACGGTAACCTGACCCGTGAATTTACGATCCAAACCGCCAATGATATTCATCAGGGTTGACTTGCCTCCACCCGATTCACCGAGGATCGAAATGAATTCGCCCCGTTCGAGCTGGAGGTCAATACCGTTCAGTACAGGAAATTCTTCTTTTCCCAAAAAATATGATTTGTGAATGTTATGTAATTCTAGAAAAGCCATGATGTCTTCCCCCTTACTATTTCAATTAAATCCATTTCTTTCATCGTTTTCAGTGAGGCTCCGTTAATTAGAGCCTCACCTTCAAAATCCTTGCCCATTCCGCCGATCATATTCATCAGCGTCGATTTTTCTCCACCAGACTCGCCTAAGATCGAGGGGAACCCATCACGGTCAAATTTTAAATCAATACCCTGTAGCACAGGAAATGTCTTCTCTACGGTCAGATGATAGGTCTTGTGAATTTCTTTTAATTCAACATCACTCACATAATTCCCTCCAATATGCGCCAACTTTGCTTTTTTCCTGTCTCTGCCCAATAGTTTCTGCCTAATAAAAACAAAAGAATAGATTTGACTCTGCTATTCATCTTACCTGAAAGAGAGAGACAAGGAAACATCCTCTAGATTTACTTTGAACTAAGTCTCAAGTCTTATAAGGGATACCCGTCCCTTTCTATAACTCTAGCTATTCTTTGTGAACAGGAAATGAATAAAGAATGTTTTTACTTAATATGGCTGATTTTCCCGGGAAATAATTGACGAATGCTGTCGATTAATCGATCATTATCTGTTCAGCTTTCGAAAATCGCTGCTCTCCGGTTTGGAAAACGGCTGCCAGTCTGTAGATTCATTTTCAACGATCAAAACGGATTGATAATGATTTGAGGCGCGTGTCATCCCTTCAATCATCAGGTTAAGCGCCATAATCGTTAACGCGAACATGATGATTGGCGCAAAGAACATCCAGATTGAGCCGGTCATATAGGTTTTCCGATAATGACCGATAAGTCCCGACCACTCATCAGTCAGCGAATATTGTTCATGTCCCTGATCCTGATAGAGTGTCCCGCCAAAAAATAAATTAAATACACCTAAATGTGCAAGAATGATCAAAGTTTGAACCCATTGCTCCAAGCTAATCAGCCAGAAACGCGGTAGAATATGTGGGGAAATTTCACGCCGGAAAATTTGCAGCCTGCTGGCACCCAGTACTTTTGCACTAATGATGAAATCCCGTCGACTGATCTCACCAATTATATTTCCGATCTGCGCACTGACGACCGGAACGGCAAGCAGAGCGAGAACGAGGATCTCAGCGATCTCCCGCTCAGAACTGGTGTATCGAAAGGCTTCAGTAAATTTATCTGAAGAGAGAACAGGAGTCAGAATAACGACGGCGAGAAGGGTGAACGGGACATAGTGGAAGACCTCACTGAGACCGTTCACAGAGCGTCGAAATCGATAGAAATAGAGACCATAAAGCGTGCCGAAAAGTGAGGATAATCCCATTCGAATAAAAGTGATTAAAAAGGCCAGTCCTAACGTAAAGATAGGATCTGCCGAAGCCGGCGTGGGAGAAGAAGGGTCAAAAACATCGCGATCAATGCAGCAAGAAAAGAGAGAAGAAATGCCGCAAAAAATATTTTCATTGAATAGAAATAAGGGGTAAAAATATCCGGGAATACCGGCAGCCGAATTCCCCCATATCCCTGGTAAGTGAGCCTTTGCGGATGGAGAAGCTGTAAGAAAAGATGTCCGATGGCGTTTAAATAAGCTGGGAAATTAAGCGCAGTGCCTTGAAAAAGAGCAGGCAGACAGCCGGCGAGAAGCATGCTGCTCACAATCATGATCCATTTACTGAACGGCTTCAAAATAAAGGACACGAGCAAGACCTCCGTGAAAGTGGAAGACAGGAGAAGAAGACAGACTCCTGATCGTTGAAAATCACAATTTTTTAAATTCATTGAATTATATTTTAATAGTTTAGATGTGAAATCGAAAAATGTAAAGGGCTTGGCCAATTCGGTTGAAGAGCTAACGGCTGCGTTTCAACTCGTCTTTCTCTGGTAGTATTTCGCCTGAGCATTCCAGAGCGAATAGTAGAGCCCTTCCCGATCCTGAATAAGCTCGTCATGGGTGCCGCTTTGCACGATCTCGCCGGCGTTAAAAACAAGAATATGGTCACAGAAACGACAGGAAGCGAGGCGATGTGAAATATAGACTGCTGTACGCGATCCGACCAGTGTTTGGAATTTGGAATAGATGTCAAATTCCGCGACTGGGTCAAGCGCAGCGGTGGGTTCATCGAGAACAACGAACGGTGCGCCTTTATAGAGCGCACGGGCAATGGCGATTTTTTGCGCCTCACCGCCGGAAATATCGACTCCCTCAGCATCGATTTTATAGAGCGGTGTCTTCAGTCCATTCGGCATCTGTCGTATACGCGCGCCGATGCCTGCCTGATCGAGGCAAGCCATGACGCGTGATTCATCATAGGTCACTTTCGCCGCCACATTCTGCCCGGCAGAAAAGGAAAATAGCTGAAAGTCTTGAAAAACAACGGAGAACAGGCTCAGATATTCTTGGTAATTATATTTTTGAATGGCAATTCCATTCAGTAGGATTTCACCCTCCTGAGCCTCATACAATCGGCAGAGCAATTTAATAAAAGTGGTTTTTCCCGATCCATTCGGGCCGACGACCGCGAAATGAAGGCCAACCTTCAGCTTGAAAGAAAGATGGCGCAGCGCATAGGCTTCGGCACCCGGATATTTAAAAGAAACATTGCGAAATTCAATTTCATAGTCATTATCGCCGCGTTTCTCGATTGGAAGGGTGCCCTGATATTTCGGATTCTCTGTATCAATAAAATCAAAATAGAGCTTCAGGTAATCAATATTTTGCCAGCTTCCAGTGGCTGAAGTAATCAGTTCAGAAAAACCGCTGGTGAATTGGCTGATCGCGCCGACGTACTGAACGACTGATCCAATACTGATTAGACCAATTAGCGCCTTCATGCCGACAAGCAGATAGACGAGCCCAGTGATCAATGAGGAAATGGCGGCATTTATTCCATTAAAACTGCCTTGCATGTGGGCAATTGTTTGATCAAATTGATAAAATTTGGCGAGAAATTGATGATAAGCTTCTTGAATTAAACCCTGCTGCTGATAAATACGGACATCTTTACCGGTCTGATGGTCGTGCATCAAGTGTCCATAGAATTTAAAGATACGATTGACAACCATGATCGTATCCATTTTCTGGAAGAAGACCCGACTGAAACGAGAATTGGAGAAAAAGGAATAGAGTGAAGACAGGATAACGATCGCAAGAAAGATCGCCGACATCCACGGTGAAGCGAGAAACGACCGTACGTGATCAGATGGAAGAAAGGCTGGGAAAGCGAGAAATATGGCTGTGATAACAGTACACAGATTGGTCAGAAATCGATGGGTTAAATCCGGAAGGGCCCAGATACCCCTTCCGCTCATATTCGCCGCTTCATCGATTTTTTGCTTTTTCAGATGAAAGTCCGGTTTCTCAACGTTCTCATAGTCTGTGCAGAGGATCGATTGATCCATTCTCTGCACGCTTTGATAATTTAAGAGCTCCTCGCCATTTTCCATGATTCTCTCTAGAATTCTTTGCAGAAAGAGAGCTGCAAAATTGAGCGATATAGTCAACAGGACGAGAGCGGTCAGTCGGGAGAACGAGCGTGCCCCAATCAATTCATCGATGATTCGTGCGGTCATGTAAATCGTAATAAACGGACGGAGTGCTTTAAGCAGCGCACTGCCGGCAGCCGTCGGCAAAAGTGAGGGCACTAGCTTCTGAATCAACCGGATGCCGCGCCAATACATTTTTATGTGATTATAGGATGAGGTCTGATCGTGAGTGTTTTTCATCCTTTTTCCCCTCCCGGTATGACTTCTTCATTGTAATAATGGCTTTGAATTTTATAAAGCTCGGCATATTTGCCGCTTTTTTTTATTAATTGATCGTGAGTCCCTTCCTCGAGGATGCGGCCTTCGGAAAGGAAGAGAATCCGGTCGCAAAAACGCGTGCTGGATAAACGGTGCGAGATAAAAAGGGAGGTGCGTCCGCTGGTCAATTCACCATAACGTTCATAAAGATCGTTTTCAGCAATTGGATCGAGAGCGGCGGTCGGTTCATCTAGAATCAGAATCGGTGATTTTTTGTAGAGGGCGCGTGCCAGCAGTAGTTTCTGCAGCTCGCCGCCGGAAAATTGGACAGCGCCTTCGTTCACCTCCTTGACGAGTAGCGAATCCATACCCTTTGGCAGAGTCGCGACTTTATCTGCCAGTCCAGCCAAGTGCAGACAATGAGCCGCTCGCCGGCGATCAACGGGCTGGTGTATGTTCGGGGCAATCGTCCGGGCAATCGATATCGGAATCAGATGGATATCCTGAAAGACAGCGGTAAAGAGTTTGTAGTAATCGTTGAGGTCAAATTGTTCCTGATCTTTCCCATCAATCAGGATGCGGCCGAATGTTGGCTGATAAAAACCGCAGAGCAGTTTCATGCAGGTTGTTTTGCCAGCGCCATTCAGTCCGACCAAAGCAATTTTCTCCCCTTTTTTAATCTGTACGCAGACGTCATCGAGAATTTTGCGCGAACTACCGGGATAGGAAAAAGTGACATGGTCAAAAGTAATGCTGCAGGGCCAGCTTTTTTCCTCCGGGAGTGGACAACCGCCTTCATGAGTAGACGGGTCGGGCAGGTCGAGATAACGGCGAACATCGCCGATCTCCAGACACATATGACGGATTTTGGTGAGCTGCTCCGTCAGTCCGGACAGCCATATCGAGAAGCCGCTGATCATTCCGAAGTAAAGTGTGAAGTTGGCAACCGTCATCCGTCCGTTGAGGACAAGGACTAGCAGATAAGCATAGGCAAGCCCATCGCGGAGGAGAGCAAACAGGCCGGAAATCCCATCTGCCATAAAATAGCGCGACGCGACGCGTTTCAGCCACAATGCCCGAGCAGAAATGAGTCGCTGGAATTGATCGCTGAACCAATCGGTCATCTGATAAAGACGCAGGTCTTTACCGGTGGAAAAATCCTCGCTTTTTTCTGACAGGTAATCCAATTTTTTCTCGATCGGTGTCCAATCGGGCTTGTGGCCTTGTTCATAATTCTGGGCATGATTAAAGGCAAAAAAACCAAGGAGGGCAGTGCCCAGTAGAAAAACAAGAATCCAAACATTCAGCACACTCAAAATTTCACCATAAAGGAGGAGCCCGAAAAAATTAGAAATGAAGAGAATCAGAACTTCAACAATGGCTTCCGTTCCTTTTCGATTGGCATTGGTTGCCTGTTCCGCCCGCTCTAGTCGCTGCTGACCTTCAGGACCTTCCAGATTGGCATAATCGGTTGTCATAATTTTTCGATAGATTAATTGAATATAATGCATCCGGACTGAAGTGACATTCCAGATTATCCAGCCATCCAGTGCCTGGTTTGTTGCATTGCAAATCAGGATGGCCAGTGTGGTTAAGGCGATAACTACTGCAAAATATTGCGGTGAACGTCGTTCGGTCAAACAGTCAATCACTAGCTTCGGCATTAAAATGCCAATAAACGGAAGTAGGACAAGCACTGGAACTCGGGCCAGACAGAGTAGCAACAATTTCTTATTCCAATGCCACATATTGCTGAGATAATAATAAACATTCTGAAAGGTGCTGTATTCTGGTTCGTCCGCCGGCTTTTTTTCATTTTTCATGCGAACGCCTCCCTCGATGCCTTAAGAATACCCTGTCAATTTGAAGAAAAGAGAAAATGTGCATGAACGGTAGTGATCTCTGCACGAGTGGTCAGGAAAAAACTGCTTGTTTCAAAAGCGATAGATGATGGCTTTAATTATTTTTGCCAAAAATGGCTGTTTCTTTTTCACAATGGCAGCATGATCTCTGTGGCAAAAACACCCGGTTCATTCTGTCGATTGACGTAGCCACCATATTTTCTGACGATGGAGTCAATTCGCCGCAGCCCAAAACCGTGGCCGCTGCCCTTTGTCGTTCGGTACTCCGCCTGTCTTTTTGTATTGACTGTGGCATTGGTGACCGATATATAGAGCTGCGCCTTAAGAACGCCGATATAGATTCTTATGAAACGATCATCGGTTGTTTTGATTTTTGCGCAACTGTCTCTTGCATTGTCGAGCAGATTGCCGATCAGGCTGCTCAGATCGAAATCATTGATGGTCAACTGCGAGGGGACCTGTGCTGAGGCACTTATCTTGATCGACTCGCTTGTTATCAGTGACAGCTTGCTGTTTAAAATGGCGTCGAGCCGAATATTCCCGGTCTTGATGACCGTATCGACGGTCTGCAGATCTTCTTCAAGCTTGCCCAGATAATCGTGCAGCGCATCGAGTTGGTTTAGGGACAGATAGGCTTTCATCGTCTGAATGTGGTTATGGTAATCATGGCGCCAGCCGCGCATTTTTTGATAGATATTTTGAACCTCTTCATAATGCTTGCTCAGCAGTTCGTTCTGATAAACGGACATCCGTCGGTCAATCTGCCTGGACAGCTCATGTTTGCAGAGAATGAAAAAAATGGCGGCAAGTATCAGGAGCAGCGGGATCCAGAGAAGGATCATTCGATGGTGCCTTCTCGATAATAGCGGATAAATGCCTGGTTTGCTGCCTGATATCGCCGCCGGCTGATCGGAAGACGGGTTCCATCATCAAGAAGCAGTTCGTTTTTCCCAAATTGACGGATATGGCGCAGTCCAACGAGATACGATCGATGTATCCGGAAAAAAGAGACAGGATTGAGCGCTTTTTCGATGGAATCGATACTGACATGAACGGTGATGACTTGATTTTCTGTATGAATCTCAAGGGTATGTGCGAGTGACTCAATATAATCTATTTCATTCTGGGGAAGGCGCAATTGCTGGCCAGCGGATTCGACCAGCAGTATTTCAGGACGCTTTTCTGCCTGTACCAGCGCCCGATCGAGAGTGGAAAATAGTTTTTTTTCTTGAACGGGTTTAAGCAAGTAATGGAGAGCGGCGACCTCATAACCCTGGTCCATATAGTCACTGTAACCGGTGATAAAAACAATTGAAAGCGTCTGATCGCAGCTCCGTATCTTGCGCGCCAGATCCATTCCGTTCAAATGATCCATTTGAATATCAAGCAAAAGCATGTCAAATGTCTTATCCTCATCCCAAGCAAATAAAAAGGATTCAGCACTAGAGAAAGAGATGCTCTCAGTTTTATCCCTGCGTCTTTTTGACCATTTCTGCACAAGTGTTTGCAAGTAATCACGTTGTGGTTTTTCGTCATCACAGATTGCGATTTTCAATTCATTCGACCTCGATCAATTATTCTGTCTCTATCATACAAGAGTCGGGTAAAAGCGAAAAGGTCCAACTCGTAAACTCCCTTTTAAGGAAATATATTTATCCTTTTTTAAAAATTTGTCGAAATTTTTTTTATGTTCATTCCTCATTTTTTGTAAACTCTTCCAATGTTCGTTTAACAGGATAATTTTTTTCACACATGTTAGAAAACATGACAAATATATTTTTTTGTTGCTCATTTGGACTTTTCTAAAAGTTCCAAAAGAACTAATATGTGAGAGTTAAGAAAATTTCACAACATGATCCAATTTGAAAGGAGAAAGTTTATGAAGCAACTCAATTTGTTTAAGAGGCTGGCTATCGGGCTCGTCTATCCCTTGCTTGCAGTTATTATCTATCTTTTTTTTCTCTTGCTCTCACTGACTGGATTTGGCGGCTTCACAGGCATCGCCCATACCTTCGGCTATTTCTTGCCGCTCATTCTATCCGTCGGACTAGCCGTCGGTCTTTCGCATGATCGAAGCGGGGCGGCCGCTCTTGCCGGATGCGTTGGTTATTTGGTTTTTGGTGCCTCATTTACTTCGATCGTCAAAGCCAAATTGGTATTCGATGTGACGACGCCTGTTCCCATCGGTCATACGTTGACCGGAACAATGGTTTTCTTTTTCTTGTGCGCTTGTTTGACGGGGATTGTTGCCGGATGGCTCTATAATAAATTTTATAAAATCCATCTTCCCGAATGGCTTGCTTTTTTTGGTGGGCGCCGATTTGTGCCAATTATTACCAGTATCTATAGTTTATTTCTCGGTGCATTTATCGCTCAAATTGTGCTGGCACATTTATAAGAAATAGGGAGGAGACGGTACCATGGAAGGTTTGGGAGGACTACAAAGATTAGGAAAATCACTGATGTTGCCGATCGCGGTGCTGCCAGCTGCCGGACTGCTCAATCGGCTAGGAGCAACCGACGTGCTAAATATTCCGTTCATCAACGCGGGCGGAAATTCGATATTCAGTTATCTTGCGCTGCTCTTTGCAATGGGCATTGCCATCGGTCTTTCGAAGGATGGTAAGGGCGCCGCGGCTCTGAATGGTGCCGTTGTTTATTTTATTTTGAATTTCGGTGTTATCGGTATCGATAAAAATATCAATATGGGCGTATTCGCCGGTTTTATCGCTGGGTTATGCGCACCGGTAATTTATAATCGGGTTTGCGACAGATTCAATGACAATCCTTATTTTAACGGACGCCATCTGGCGCTCTTGCTAAACGCAGTGGCAGCTATTTTGCTCGTTGCTGTGTTTGGCGCTGTCTGGCCCTATATCCAGGACGTGCTGAACAATATTAATAGCTGGATTGTGTCAGCAGGTGCTGTCGGGGCGGCTGTTTTCGGGTTTGCCAATCGTATGTTAATTCCGACCGGGCTTCATCATGTTCTCAATACGTATCTGTGGTTCGGTTTTGGAAAGTATCACGGTGCAACAGGTGATATCAATCGCTTTTTCGCCGGTGATCCAACTGCGGGAACCTATCAGGTCGGCTTTTTCCCGATCATGATGTTCGGTCTGCCGGGGGCCGCTTTGGCCATGGTACTTCGGGCAAAAAAGGAACGACGTAAAGAAACGTTCGGCATGATGCTTTCGGTGGCTTTGACTTCTTTTCTGACCGGTATTACGGAACCGATCGAATTTTCGTTTATGTTTCTGGCTTATCCGCTTTATGTGGTTCACGCAATTCTAACTGGTCTCTCAGGACTAATTACCAATTTGTTGGGGATTAAGCTCGGCTTCAGTTTCAGTGCAGGAGCGATTGATTTTGCACTAAACTTTACGCATGGAACGCGTGCTTGGGAACTGATTCCGATTGGCCTCGCCTTCTTTGTCATTTATTTTGGCATCTTTTATTGGGCGATCGAGAAGTTTAATATTAAAACGCCTGGTCGTGAGGATGATGGCGAGCTTGCTTTTGCCGGGGCAGGTCTATTTACCGATCAGTCGGCGGACGAAGAATCTGCTGAAAAAACGGCTGGCAAAGATAAGTATCAAATTATGGCTGAAAAATTTTTCGAGGCGATAGGCGGTCAACAGAATCTCGACCAAATTGATCATTGCACGACGCGGCTGCGTTTAAAAGTAAAAGATACGGGATTAGCCAATGAAAGGGCGATCAAACAATCCGGTGCACGCGGTGTTGTGAAAATCGATAAGCATAATTTGCAAATTATCGTCGGAACGGACGTTGAGTTTGTTGCCGAAGAATTAAAAGAAATCAAGGGGACGTCGAAGAACATTGTTCAAACGAATCGTCGGAGCAGGGATCTCCAATCCTCCCCAATGACGACAGCTTTTGGATCGGAGAAAGTCTATGCACCGGTCAGTGGTGAACTCGTTGCGCTGAACCAAGTGCCGGATCCGGTATTTGCCAAAGGAATGATGGGGGAAGGCTTCGCGATTAAGCCATTGGAAGGCCTATTTGTTGCCCCGGTAGACGGTGAAATTATCCAGTTAGGCGAAACTCGCCACGCCTATGGCATCCGTACCTCGCTTGGTGAAGAAATTCTTGTGCATATTGGGCTGGATACCGTTAATATGAAAGGAGAAGGATTTACCGCTTACGTAAAGGAAGGCGACCATGTACAGGCTGGAGACAAAATTATTTCTGCAGATTTGTCGCTTATCCGCCAAAAAGCACTGTCTGATCTGGTGATGATTGTCGTCACCAATAGTATTGAAAATCGATTCGATTTCGATTGGGCGGAACTTGGGCAGGTTACGCAAGGGAAAACTCTACTCTTTGAATGCCGAACGAAGAAATCTTCAACGATATAAATATTGGGGATAAGTCAGATGGAATGTAAATTTTGGTTCAGGATCCCGTATCCTGAACTTTTTTTGATTTTCCGCCTAAGGAGCACGAAATTCCGCTTAAGCACCAAATATTTCCGCCTAACGAGTACAAATCTAACAGGAAAAGCAGTCGACATAAATGAGGCTGTATCGTCAAAGGTCGATACAGCCTCGCCAGTCAATCAATTTTTCAACACTCTATCCGGTCTGCTCTACAAATTAGCTTGCTTTGACACCTTGCTCGAGTCGCGACAGCAATTGGTCACGAAATGCCGGGTCAGCTTTATTCCAAATGACTTCCAGCAGAACACCGAGTCCGGGAAGCATCTTCTCTTCCCGTTTCTGAATCGCATCGACAATGGTTTCCTGCAGTTCCTGTTTATTATTGTCCTTGACATTGTGCAGGACGGCGCGCCGAATATCTAAGTCCATCATGATCCCTCTTTTCTCACATCTTCATTTGCCATTTCTATGGTATAGTATGGATAGTTAAATCTGGTTTATACGAATCGGCGTTTCCAGTTTCATCCTGAATTGTACGCGGAATGTGCCTGCGCCATATATGGGGAACTGCACAAATTTGTTGATCGCTTTCATTTAAAAGGAGTCTTTGCTTTGCGAAGCATGGTATCAATGCAGAATGAGAAAGTTAAATTATGGAAAAAACTAAAGCTGCGTAAATATAGAGAACGTGAACGTCTGTATCTGCTTGAAGGGCCTCATCTGGTTCAGGAGGCGCTTTTTTCTTCACCGCATCTCGTCTCAGTTATTCTAGTCGACGAGGCGGTCCATTTGCCTAAGGAATGGCCACTTGATAACATCGAAGTGTATCAAGTGACGCATAAAATTTTTACGGAGCTTTCACAGACCGAGACACCGCAGGGAATTATTGCGGTCTGCCAGATGGTCCATCCGCAATTGGAACTGAAAAAGGGCGGATATTTGCTCGTCGACGGAGTTCAGGATCCCGGTAATCTTGGAACGCTGATCCGAACCGCAGATGCTTTTGGACTGAAGGCTGTTTTTTTAGGGGATGGCTGCGTCGATGGCTATAATGGCAAGACACTCCGTTCTGCACAAGGCTCGCATTTCCATTTGCCAGTTGTTCATCGAAATTTGTTTGAATTAACCGCCGAAATGAAGGAGAAGAGGATTCCCCTTTATGGGTCTTCTCTAAAAGGCCAGAATATGACAACAGTGCCTGTTCGGGATTCGGCCTTCGGACTGGTGGTCGGCAATGAGGGAAACGGAGCCTCACCGGAATTACTCGCTGAAATGGACGAGAAAGTTAAAATCCCGATGGAAGGGCGCGCCGAGTCGATGAATGTGGCGGTGGCGTCCGGTATTCTTCTTTACTGGCTGCAGACGGGAGGACTTGCGCATAAGGCGTAAAATCCTTATACTAAAAGAAATACTTGTAAAAAGCGATGATGGAGAGTAGTACTTTCGCTGCGCCGGCCAGGGAGAACGCGTCAACGACTGAGAGCGCGTTTCCGATTGCGGGCGAGAGGAATTCACTTCGGAGCTGCCGATTGAACTTTTGAGTAGATCGCGCCGATTAATGATCGTTAATTCATTTTTGAGTGAACAGAAAATCAATCTGTTAACAAGGGTGGTACCGCGACGCTTCGTCCCTTTTTGGGCACGAGGCGTTTTTTGATCCCTTTTTTATGCTTCTGAAAATCAGATCATCCACGCTTTATAAAATAAAAAGGAGTGTTTTGCGTGATGTTGAAAGAAAAATTACTGGAACTCAGGGAAAAGGCACAGCAAGAGGTGCATGGTTCCGCAGATTTGAAGAAACTTCAAGAGATTCAAGTCCATTTTTTAGGTAAAAAAGGACCAATCACCGAAGTGCTCAAGGGCATGGGCAAATTGTCCAAAGAAGAACGTCCGGTGATCGGCCAGTTGGCGAATGAGGTTCGGAACGGAATTAGCTCGCTGATTGCTACAAGAAAGCAGGAATTGGAAGAAAGGCTGCTTGAGCAAAAAATCAACAAGGAAAAGATCGATGTTACTCTGCCGGGCAGAAAAGCAGCGGTTGGCACGCATCATCTACTTGGTTCTGTGATCCGCGAAGTACAGGATCTGTTTATCGGTATGGGCTTTTCGATTGCCGAAGGGCCGGAAGTCGAGACCGATAAATATAATTTCGAAAAACTGAATCTGCCCAAGGATCATCCGGCACGCGACATGCAGGACTCCTTCTATCTTTCTGAAGATATTTTGATGCGTACGCATACCTCACCGATGCAGGCGCGGACGCTCGAAGCGCATCACGGCAAGGGTCCAGTGAAGATTATCTGTCCAGGTAAGGTTTACCGGCGAGATAACGATGACGCGACTCACTCCCATCAATTCATGCAAATTGAAGGACTTTATGTGGATAAGAATGTCCGGCTCAGCGATTTGAAAGGCGTGCTGACAGTCTTTGCCAAGCATGTTTTTGGCGCGGATCGTGAAATACGGTTGCGGCCGAGTTTCTTTCCTTTTACCGAACCCTCCGTTGAAATGGATATTTCCTGTTTCCGCTGCGGTGGACACGGCTGCAATGTCTGCAAGGGCACCGGCTGGATTGAAATTCTTGGAGCCGGGATGGTGCATCCGAATGTATTGCGCATGTCCGGTTTTGATCCTTCCGTATACACCGGCTTCGCTTTTGGCATGGGTCCGGAACGAATCGCGATGCTGAAATACGGGATTGAGGACATCCGCCATTTCTATACCGATGACCTGCGTTTTCTCAGCCAGTTTAAACGTTCTTATTAATGAGGGAAAAGAGAAATAAAGGAGAGAAAAAAATATGCTTGTATCTTATAAATGGCTTCAGGATTATGTGGATTTAACGGGCGTTACGCCGGAAGAGCTGGCGGATAAAATAACGAACGCCGGAATCGAGGTTGAGCATCTGGAGTACCCGGGTAAGGGGCTGGAACACGTGGTTGTCGGACAAGTTACCGTCTGCGAACAGCATCCGCAGGCGCCGAAACTGCATCTTTGCCAGGTTAATGTCGGGACAGAATCGTTGCAGATTGTCTGCGGCGCGCCGAATATTGCTCAAGGCCAGAAGGTGCCGGTTGCGCTGCCGGGTGCGACAATCAGCGGCGGAGTGAAGATTAAGCGGACGCAGTTGCATGGAGAGGAATCCAATGGCATGATTTGCGCCTTGAGTGAATTGGGCATTGACAACACTTATGTGCCGAAAGAATATGCGGACGGTATCTACATTTTTGATTCTGATGTTCCGGTTGGAGCAGATGCATTGCCTTATCTGAATTTGGATGACGCCATTCTCGATTTGGATATTCTTGTCAGCAACGCACATTGTATGAATATGATCGGGATTGCTTATGAAGTTGCGGGAATTCTTGATCGGAAAGTGACGCTCTCCCAGCCTGAAGTCACTGAAAGCCAAAAGCCCGCATCGTCCAGAATCCACGTCAGTATCGATCCAGCAGCTGCAGATAAGGTGCCTTATTACGGAGCAAGGATGATTGAAGAAATTGAAGTGAAGCCGGCGCCGCGCTGGATGCAATTACGCCTGATGGCTTCTGGTGTACGGCCGATCAATAACGTTGTCGATATTGCCAATTATGTGATGCTCGAATATGGTCAACCACTTCATACATTTGACTATGAGGCCTTCGGTTCGGATGAGGTCTTCGTCCGCTTCGCTCGTGAAAAGGAAGTAGCCATCACTTTGGACGGTCAAAAGCGGCAGATGTCGGCGGAAGACTTGTTGGTTACGGATGGAAAAAGCCCGTCAGCCATCGCTGGCGTGATGGGCGGGGAAAGCTCGGAAGTGAGGCCAAACACGACGCGTGTTCTGCTCGAAGCGGCCATTTTTGATCCGATCTCCGTTCGCAAGACATCGGCACGTCTCGGACTGCGAACAGATGCGAGCAGCCGCTATGAAAAGAAGGTCGATCGTAACCGGGTGGTACCGGCCGCTAACCGGGCGGCAGAACTCCTGGGCCGTTATGCGCATGGCAGTATTCTGAACGGTATTGTCGCAGATGGCGAACCGACCGTTTCTGAAGCTGTGATTGAGATGCCTTGGCAGAAAATTAATCAGGTGCTCGGCTCCGATCTGCCTTGCGCGCAGATAACCGGCATTCTGAAACGACTGGGTTTTGCTGTGGCTAAGACAGGTGAAACGATTCGAGTCATAGTACCAACCCGGCGATTCGATGTTTCCATTCCAGAGGATCTGGTGGAGGAGGTCGGACGCATTTACGGCTATCAGCATATTCCGGCGACATTGCCCGAAGGAACAACGAAATATGCCGGATTGACCGCCTATCAGCAGCTCCTGCGCCGGACGGAAAATCTGATGGAAGGTCTGGGACTCTCGCAGGCCTACACGTATTCCTTAACGACACGTGGAAAAGCCGCTGCCTATACGGTCGATGATCAGCAGGAACCTTCGAAGGTTGATCTTCCGATGAGTGAAGAACATGAGGGATTGCGCGAAAGCATTGTACCGCAACTCATCGATGTTATTCATTATCATATGAACCGGCAGATGCCGGATGTGGCTTTTTACGAAATGGGCAAAGTATTCATCCCGCAGGCCGGAAATGTTCGCCCCGCTGAGGAAGAACATCTTGCCGGAACAATCAGCGGTCATCTTGCCGAACGCAGCTGGGAGGGCGAGGCACAGCCGGTTGATTTTTATACGGCCAAAGGAATCGTTGAATCGTTCTTTAAGATGCTCGGCATCCGTGATCGCGTCAGCTACCAGGCTGCTGCCCGCGAAGGCCTGCATCCCGGCCAGACAGCGAATGTGTTCGTTGACGGGAAAGTGATGGGCTATCTCGGCGCCCTGCATCCGCAGGTTTTGAAAAAAGAGGATTTGAATGAGACCTTTGTTTTTGAACTTAATGTTGAATCGCTACTTCGCGGTGAGCAGCGTGAAGTCATTTATCATGGGCTGCCGCGTTTTCCGTCGATGACGCGCGATATCGCCTTAGTTGTCAAAAAGACAGTACTGGCCTCTTCGCTCGATCAGGTCATTCGTGAAAATGGGGGGAGCTTGCTGAAACAGGTCAACCTATTCGATGTCTATGAGGGCAAGCATGTCGCCGATGATGAAAAGTCATTGGCCTTCTCTCTTGTTTACTTTGATCCGGAGCGGACGCTAACGGACGATGAAGTCAGCGCTGTTCACAATAAAATTGTGCAGGCCTGCGAAGAAAAATGCGGTGCCGTGCTCAGAGGTTGATTTAAAAGGAGGAACTGGGGGAGACTCTGGTTCTTTTCTTTGTGCATTTTTGGGTCTCCTTATTCTCATGCAATTTAAGCAAAAAGCATCGCCATCCATCGGGCGATGCTTTTTTGGGGTTGTGCGGGTTAAGTTTCACTGCAGAGGCAATATTATTTGATATTGGAGCCATTTAATTTTGCCCTTTTTTAGGGAAGTATCAAGTTGTCCCAAAAAAAATACAGAACTGATTTTTCAAATTCGCCAGCTTTTGGTATGATAAATAGAGAAAGTCGTCGAATTCTGTCATGGATCAACGTTGTTAACAAGATGCGGACTCCAGCTTTCGCAGATGGACTGCGAATCTTATAAAAAATGAATGCCGCTTTCGGCAGATTTAAGATAGAAGGATGGGATCTCATTATGCTTCTTGATTTAATTATTTTATTATTGCTGGCCTCGGGACTCTTCATGGGGTTTCGCAGAGGATTGATTCTTCAGGTCGTCCGTCTTGGTGGCTTTATTGTTTCGTATCTCGTGGCGGTGTCGTATTTTAAGAAACTGGCACCTGTGCTGAAATTTTGGATACCCTTTCCTTCTTCAGCGGCACACAGCGGCACCTTTGATTTTCTGGGACCAATGAATTTGCAGACAGCTTATTATCAGGCGATTGCATTTATTATTTTGTTCATCGCTGTAAAAATCGTACTGACCATTCTCGGATCGATGCTGGACTTTCTCGCAGAATTTCCGCTGATCCGCCCAGTCAATCATCTAACAGGTGCTGCACTTGGCTTCGTCGAAATTTATCTCGTGGTCTTTTTACTGCTCTACGCCAGTGCACTGACACCGATTTCTGGACTTCAATCGGCGATTAACGATTCATCGCTCGCTCAGTCGATTATTGGGCATACACCGGTTTTTTCGCAGATGATCAAGAATATGTGGATTGCTTTTATAAATTTTAGATAAGAATGGGCTATCATTTCGGTAGCCTTTCTACTAAAAAAGAGGATTTGAATGAATAAAAAAGAAATGGTCGACCATTTAAACCGAATCGCGTTGTATCTTGAAATCCGCGGGGACAATTCATTTAAGATTGCCGCCTACCGGCGGGCTGGACAAGCTCTGGAAATGGACGAACGTCCGCTGACGGCGATCCAAGACTTCGGCCAGTTAAAAGGAATCGGCAAAGGGACAGCACAGGTCATTAACGAATTCATCGCTACAGGGGAGTCTTCTGTCCTGAATGATTTGCAGCAGGAGTTGCCGGAAAGTCTGCTCATTTTGCTACGTATTCCCGGACTCGGTGGGAAGAAAATCGGCAAACTCTATCAGACACTCGCTGTGCGCGATCTTCAGACATTGCGAGAGGCATGTACTGAGGGAAGGGTTCGCGCATTGCCCGGATTCGGTGAGAAGACGGAGTGGAAGATTCTGCAAGCGATCGAAAAGCTGGATCAACGTCCAAAGGAATTACCGATTTCTTATATGATCGGTCTGGCGGAAAATATAGAGGAAATCTTGCGGCAGATGACGGTGATCGATCGTTTTTCTCGTGCGGGCAGTCTCCGGCGGGCGAAGGAACAGATGAAAGATCTGGACTTTGTTGTCGAAACAGAAGACCCGGAAACGGCCGGGGAAGAAATTCTAAAGCAGCTCGGCTATTCAGAGATTGTCGGACGCGGTGAGGCAAAGATGACACTTCTGCTCAACGATCCATACCATGTTTCGGTCGATTTCCGCTTTGCGGGTTCCGAAGCTTACGTGACGACGCTTCATCATTTTACCGGTTCGAAGGATCACAATGTGCTGCTGCGCCATCTTGCGAAACAGCATGGAGAAAAAATCAGTGAGTACGGCATTGAGACCGAAGAAGGGCAATGCCTGACTTTTCGTGATGAAAGCCAATTTTACGATCATCTCGGACTGCATTTTATTCCAGCTCCCGTACGCGAGGGTACTCATGAAGTTGAGCTTGCTCAAAAAGGGCCGCTGGGATTAATTTCCCTAGCAGATATTCAGGCAGACCTGCATCTGCATTCGACATGGAGTGATGGGACGCAGACGATTGCTGAAATGGCGCAAGCAGCGAAAGACCGAGGTTATCAGTATGCCTGCTTAACCGATCATTCGCAGTCTCTGCGTGTGGCGAATGGACTGAGCGTGGAGCGTTTGCAGCGCCAGCAGGAAGAAATCGCTCAATTTAACGAGCAGACCGGGGATTTTAAGCTCTTTTCAGGAACCGAGATCGATATCCTGCCGGATGGATCACTAGATTACCCGGATACTGTACTCGAGCAACTGGATTTTGTGATCGCGTCGATCCACTCTTCCTTTACTCAATCACAGGCTGATATTATGAAGCGATTAGAGAATGCCTGTCATAATCCATACGTCCGTCTAATCGCTCATCCGACTGGCCGGTTGCTCGGCCGAAGAAAGGGTTATGAGGTTGACATCGCTCAATTGATTCAGATGGCTAAAGAAACGGGAACGGCATTAGAGATCAATGCCAGCAGAAATCGGCTTGATCTTTCCGCAGAATGGGCAGGCCAGGCGCAGGACGCCGGTGTGAAACTGGCGATTGATACAGACAGTCACTCAAGATCGGGTCTTTCGGAGATGGAGCTCGGGGTAAGAACGGCTCAGCGTGGCTGGATTCGTCCCGCGACGGTGTTGAATACGATGACATTGGCCCGATTCACAGCTTTTTTACAGCAGAAAAAGCAAGGATAGTGGAGCGGAGGAAGTGAGGCAATAATCTGCGATCGCTTGTTGCCGAGCATCTGATGACGTATTGCTTCTGAAGGAGATGCACGCATTGAATGAACATGCGCTCAAAGCGTTGGAATATGGAAAAATCAAGCAACAATTGATGAATTATACCGCTTCATCGCTGGGGAAAGGATGGATAGATGGACTGCAGCCATCTGGAGATCTGGTCGTTATTCGCCAGCGGCAGGAGGAAACCGAAGAAGGAGCGACCGTGTTGCGGCTTCGCGGATCCGTACCATTTGGCGGGATAAGCGATGTTAGGCAAAGCCTAAAGCGTTCAAAGGTTGGCGGGATGCTGATGGCCAGAGAACTGATCGATCTGGCCGATACCATCCGCGGGATCCGTTTGATGAAGAATTTTATTCTCGACTTGAAAGAGGATAAAGAATTGGAACTGCCGATTTTTACGGGGATTATCGAGGAGATGGAGGCACCCGGTCCTCTGGAACGCAAAATCCGCAGTGCCATCGATGACCAAGGCGGTGTGATGGATTCGGCCAGCACGACGCTGCGTCATATTCGCGGGCAGATTCGCACGTTTGACAGCCGTGTGAAGCAGAAGCTGGAGGCCATTGTTCACTCCAATGGCAAGATGCTGTCCGAGTCGTTGATCACGATTCGCAATGACAGGCAGGTTGTTCCAGTCAAGCAAGAGTACCGCGGTTCCTTTGGGGGCATTGTTCACGATCAGTCGGCTTCCGGAGCGACGCTCTTCATTGAACCTCAGGCGATCGTTGATTTGAACAATCAGCTGAGTGAAGCGAGAGCGAAGGAGCGCCACGAAATTGAACGGATTTTGCGCGAATTATCTGCAGAAGCTTCTGCACATGCGGATGGTTTGCTAGGTTCAGTCGAACGTCTGGCCCATCTGGATTTTATTTTTGCGAAGGCTTCTTACGCGCACCAGATGAAAGCCACACAGCCGAAGTTAAATGATACAGGGATTATTCGTTTGAAAAAAGCGCGTCATCCGCTGATTGATCCGCAGCACGTCGTGCCGATTGATGTGATTTTTGATGAACATACCCATGCCCTGATCATTACTGGTCCGAATACCGGTGGCAAAACGGTTTCACTGAAAACGACTGGCCTGCTGGTTTTGATGGCGCAAAGCGGGCTGCAGCTTCCCGTTGAGGAGGGTTCCGAAATCAGCATTTTCAAAAAAGTATTTGCTGATATTGGAGATGAACAGTCGATCGAGCAGAGCCTGAGTACCTTTTCTTCCCATATGACGAATATTGTCGGCATTTTGAAAGAGGTTGATTTTCAAAGCCTGGTTCTTTTCGATGAATTGGGTGCGGGAACCGATCCGCAGGAAGGCGCAGCATTGTCGATCGCCATTCTGGACGCGGCATTCGGACGCGGAGCGACAATCATCTGCACGACGCATTACAGCGAATTAAAGGCATACGCCTACGAGCGGCCCGGCGTGATGAATGCCAGTGTCGAATTTGACGTGGAGACGCTCAGTCCGACTTATCGGTTGCTGCTCGGGATACCGGGCCGAAGCAATGCTTTTGAAATCTCACGAAAACTCGGCTTGCCAGCCGAAATTATCGATAGCGCCCGTCTGCAGATCAGCCAAGAAACCAATCAAATCGATAAAATGATCGCCTCGCTGGAGCAGAATCGCAAGCTTGCCGAGCAGGAAGAGGAAAGTGCCAGACAGCTGAGGCGCGAGGCAGAGGAAAGAGAGGCCGAACTGACGAAAAAGCTGGCTGATCTGGAACGCACGCGGGATAAAATTCTGCAGGATGCCCGTGAGCAGGCGGAACGAGCGATGAAAGATGCGCGGCGCGAGGCCGATCAGATTATTGATGAGCTGCGTCATTATCAGCGCCATGGTACGGTGAAAGAACACCAGCTCATTGATGCGAAAACGAAATTGTCGCATGCTCTGGATGCGCTCGAACCTGTAGATAATGGGCAAAAAAAGGCTGCCGTTCAGAAGCCTGTCGAGACGGGATTCAAACCCGGTGATCCAGTGAAAATAATTAGCTTTGGCCAGAACGGCTATATTGTCGAAAAGATCAATGATCAAGAATATCTCGTTCAAGCGGGTATTTTAAAGATGAATGTTCATACTAACGATTTGAAACGGATTAAGGAAGAAAAAAAGGTTCGCCCAGTGGTCAATGTGCGTACGGCAACGCAGACGGTTCGACCAGAGCTTGACTTGCGCGGCGAACGCTATGAAGATGCGATGCTTAAGGTAGAGAAGTATCTGGATGAGGCGATGCTCGCCGGCTATCCGCGTGTTTCCATTATTCATGGAAAGGGGACCGGCGCTTTGCGTAAAGGGGTGACGAAGCTGTTTGAACGCCATCCACGGGTGAAATCCTTCCGGCTTGGTGCTGAGGGTGAAGGCGGCAGCGGCGTAACGGTCGTCGAATTTAAATAAAAATTCATGTCCGCGGCCTTTCAGGCTGATTAATGGAATCTGCCGGCTGGAGATGCTATACTTTGTGACATGAGCAAGAGTGAAATCATCAAGGAGGCTATGATAGATATGGCAATTAGTCAGGTAAACGATGCAAATTTTGCGGATGAAACATCAAAGGGAGTCGTTCTTGCCGATTTTTGGGCAACATGGTGTGGCCCATGCAAGATGATGGCTCCAGTACTAGAAGAAGTGAGCTCGGAATTAGCAGATAAAATTAAAATTGTCAAGCTGGATGTCGATGAAAATCAGGCAACAGCCAGCAAATTTGGTGTCATGAGTATACCAACGCTGTTCATCTTCAAGGATGGCGAAATTGCTGACAAGGTTGTCGGCTTCACACCGAAAGAAGCACTGCTTGAGCGTGTCAATCAGCAGCTCGCCTGAGTTCTATTGATTTTAGAAAAAGCTGGAGCAGATGCACGAATGTTCTGTTCCAGCTTTTTTTGCGTATAGAATTTTTGCGAGTAAAAATAAGAAAAGGGTGAGCGCATCAGAAATTTTCCTGACGCGCTCGCCTTTTCTCATGCCGGATCAATCGGCCTCACTCGTTCTCATTCTTAATTGTGTTAAAACAATTGTGATAATGAAATTGAAATGACTCATTTTATCCGAAATTTCTTATGCACATAAGCATAAAATCATAAAAATCTCGAACAAAATTATTTTGTAGTTCTGGTAATTCCGCCATTTTCATGGCTTGTTTAATAAGTGGATTGATATTGCAGCTGTTATTTAATCCGCATGCATGAAACAAAAGTGTCCCATAGAGCACAGTTGCACGATCAGTTGAAATATCACAATGTTTCGATATAATCTGTAGGACTAAATTTAAACCTGAGCCGACTTTTTTCTTAAATTCTACTAACCGTTCCAAGGTAACATTAGTTTCGATGATAGTGGCAAGAATGCCGTAATATTTTAAATAGTCATGATTTTTATCAAGAATAGCTGTCCATAATCCGGCAAATTCTTCATCAGATAATTGTTCCTTGTCTGCAAAAGCTGATGTTATGTTGGAAAAATAGTTATCCTGTTTTTCCAAATATAATTCCAGAAATATTTCTTCCTTTGTTGCCACATACTTATATAAATTACCACGGGACCAGCTCAGTGCACCAGCTATAGTGGTTAATGTGATTTCGTGATAAGTATGTTCACGAAAAAGGTGGTCTGTCGTTTTCATAATTTCATTCATGCGCTGTTTTTTTTCCTCGATACTACGGGCTCTGATAAATTCAGCCATTCCATTTTTCCTCCGATTTTGAAACGAGTCGAGTATAACACAAAAAAATATTGTTGAAAAGAAACGAAATGTCACTTATAATATAAAAATAGATGACGAAATGTCACTAAAACGATATTTGAAGGAAAAACAATGGAGTTTACAACATTAAACAACGGAGTAAAAATGCCAATGGAAGGATTTGGAGCGATGATGATCGCACCAGAAGAAGCAGGAAAGCGGAGGGTATCTTTACAGACTCTGAACTAGCAGAAACTGGTAAAAAATACGGAAAGACTGCAGCACAGGTAGCACTTAGATGGCGTAGTCATCATCCCAAAATCTTCTCATGCAGAACGTATGAAACAGAATCTGGATATCTGGGACTTTACTCTTACTGATGATGAGATGAAAACAATTTCAGCAAAGAATGTAGGACATTCTGAAATCATCAATCATTTTAGAGGTAGTGAAGATGCTTTTGGGGTGTAAAATATCGACATCTGGGATTATGAATTAGCACAGGAAGATATAGATTAGGATCGCCAAGATGGATATAGGACTTAGTGAACTTGTAGATCATAGCAATTCTGAATTTGTGAAATTCCTGTATGGTGCAAAAGTTCACGGATAAGAAATAATAAATCATGAGGATTAAGGAAGGTGATAAAAATGGAGAATACAATTACACTTAACAACGGAGTAGAGATGCCGCTTCTTGGAATTGGAACATTTCGGATAAGGCCGGAAGATGCAGAAAAATCGGTAGAGTATGCCTTAAAGAATGGCTATCGATTGATAGACACAGCAAATTTATATATGAATGAAAAAGCAGTAGGAAGAGGAATCAAGAAATCCGGTGTGCCAAGAGAGGGAATCTTTGTCACCACAAAGTTGTGGCCAACAGAGTATCCTTTTGAGCAGGCGAAAAAAGCCATTGATGACACATTAAAGCGTCTTGACACAGAATATGTGGATTTGCTTCTACTTCATCAGGATGTAGGTGACATCGAGGGCGCATGGAAGGCAATGGAACAAGCGGTTGATGCCGGGAAAGTGAAAGCAATTGGCATTTCTAATTTCAGTGATAAGACCATGCAGAGAATTCTATCTGTATGTAGAATTAAGCCTGCTGTGCTACAGACGGAGTGTCATCCATATCTGCAGGAGACAGCCTTAAAGGAGCGTCTGTCAAAGGACGGTATTCATATCATGGCATGGTATCCATTGGGAAGTGCCAATAAAAAGCTTTTAAATGAGGAAGTATTTACTCGCCTGGCTAAAAAATATAATAAGTCCAATGTGCAAATCATCTTAAGATGGCATACCCAGGCCGGAAATATCGTAATCCCTGGTTCTAAGAATCAAAGCCATATTCAGTCAAATGGTCATATTTTTGACTTCGAGCTTACAAGAGATGAGATGAAGGAAATAAATGCACTTAATAAGAACAAGCATTATGCGGCAATTCCTGCGTTTATAAAAAAGCTTCTGTTTACAAGGGGAAACAGAGATTATAATAAGCAGCTATAGAAATAGGCATACCCATACAAGCTGTTATAACTGTTGTTATGCTTCCATGAGATGCTTTTGTGAGGGTGATTTCAAAAGTATTCAAGAAAGAATATGGTACCATCCGAGTGATCTCGGATAACAGCATGACGATGGTTGCCGGTATTTTTTGTATATTGTAAATATCGGAAGGGAAAGCTGAAATATCCGAAGTTTCTATGCCTGATCAAGGTAATCATATTAGCGAAGGATGGCAATGGAATGCCAAAGAAGCAAGACGGCATTCAGCCGGCTTCTTTCGCCTTTTAAGGAGGGAAATCAGGATGTGGAAAAATATGACAACGCGAAAAATCGTCATTATGGGGCTGGTTCTGTTCCTGGTATTACTGCTTGTTGTGGCTATTGTCATAGGAAACTCCTTGAGAAAGGGGGCAACGAAAGCAGGTAAAGCACAGAACCAGAATCTCCTGGTGGCAGATCAGAACGTCAAGATTCCGAAGAAGATCGAAAAAATTCCTGATGGGTATTTTAAAGAATCGGAGCAGTCTGGGAAATTGACGGATCTCTATTACAATACCTATGAATCTTTTTCTTATGATAAAAAATCACAAAAGCTTAAGAAACACGCGGTCGTATATCTTCCCTATGGCTACAGCAAGAATCAAAAATACGATGTGTTCTATCTGATGCATGGCGGGTGGAGCGATGAAACCGCGACGCTCGGAACCCCGGACAAGCCATCCTCTTTTAAAAACGTCATTGATCATGCGATTGCTACGGGCGAGATCAAACCGCTGATTATCGTATGCCCGACCTATAATAACACCAATGAGAACGGTCTGGATTCGAACAACTTTTCTCTGGCGATGCAGCTGACGGAAAACTATCATAATGAACTCATAAATGATCTGATCCCGGCGGTGGAAGGGACATACAGTACCTATGCTGCAAGCATAAGCAGGGATGACCTGATCGCTTCCCGCGATCACCGGGGGTTCGGCGGGTTTTCCATGGGGTCGGTCGCAACCTGGCGAACATTCCAATACGGACTGGATTACTTTCACTATTTCCTGCCGATGAGCTGCGGGACAACCCTGGATGACAAAAAAATCTTTGCCGCAGCCGACGGACATAATCAGGATGATTACTTCGTCTTTGTGATGACAGGAAGCGACGATTTTGCGTACGGCTACGATAAAGACAGAACAGATCTGATGCGAAAATCCGCTGGTTTTACGGATGTCGATGATAAGGCAGACGGCAATTTTGCGTTTCGTGTCAAAAAGGGATATTCCCATGGCGGAACCGCTGCGATGGAATACACCTATAACGGGATGAAAGCATTCTGGAGTGGTAAAAGATGACACGCAGGAGCAACAGCGGGAGGAACGGTCAGACATGGGAAAGGATCAATCCAATGAAGCTTTTCAATGCAGATACAAGAATCAAAGATGTGATTCGGGATCCGGCTTTCGGAAATCACGGAAGACTACTCTTTCCGGCAAATGAAGGATATTACAGAGGGAATACGCTTGGAAAACTCGCCCTTATATGGTATGGAAACATCAAACCGGACAGAACGGTGGAAATCGTAAATTGCCTGAAAGAACACGCCGTATCGGGAGACACTGTTTTCTATGATATTTATTCCGATGAAGAAAAAGCGCAGGACCCTGACAAAGAGGATACAGGGCTGTTCTTTTTTCGCGGCAAGGAAGGCGCTAAAACAGCTATTGTCAACGCAGGCGGGGGCTTTGTTTTTGTCGCTGCGATGCAGGATAGTTTTCCACATGCACTTGAGCTCAGCAAAAAAGGATATAATGCATTTGCCCTGATCTATCGACCCGGAGCTCAGACTGCCTGCGAAGATCTGGCAAGAGCAATTGCTTTCTTACATGAGAATGCGGATGAACTCGGAATCAATATGGAGGATTATTCTCTATGGGGTGGATCAGCTGGAGCAAGGATGGCAGCATGGCTCGGAAGTTACGGAACAGAAAGCTTTGGAGAGGATGCGTATCCACGTCCGGCGACCGTTATCATGGAGTATACAGGTCTCTCAGAGGTGACTGGAAAAGAGCCGCCGACATATGCCTGTGTCGGTACCTATGATGGAATTGCACCTTACAGAACAATGCGGAATCGCATTAACCGAATCAAAGCAAATGGTACCGATGCGGAAATAGAGATTTTCAGGGGCCTTTCACACGGATTTGGACTTGGCGAGGGAACTGTTGCCGAAGGATGGATTAACCATGCGGTCGATTTCTGGGAGAGAGAAATGTGAAATTTGGTTGGCTTATGTCATGCACTTCTTGTATAAATAACAAATGGGAACGAAGCATGCAAGAAGGCTGACTTGGAGAAGGACCAAACATAGAGTAAGACTTCAGTAGCAAAGCATTCGTTAAGAATTGACATGCATTGCTAGTGGGAGGGATTTCAATTGAGAAAAATAAAAGGCAGAATAGTAATTCTGATACCGATTATCACAGTAATGTTATCTGGATGTGCGTTTTTTGGAACAGCTACATCTCAATCCAATAAACACAGCGCCGCTTCGACGAAGGTAAAAACCATGACAGACTTTAAGATGGATAACGGAAATGAAGTATATGTTTATGGAAAAAAAGAAGTTTTAAGTGGTACTAAAAAGGTTCCCCTTGTTTTGTTTATGTGTGGAACAACAGGTGATCCGCAGGAACAAGCCAAAAGTACAGGATGGGTGGATAAGGCTCAGTCGGAAGATATCATAGTGATTTCTCCAAAATATAATGATTATGCTACCTACGGTGAGGTGGGATATATTATTTCCGTTGTTCAAAGAGCAATTAAACTTTACCCAATTGATATAACGCGAATTTATTCACTTGGATTTTCAAATGGAGGCGCCACATCAGTTGCACTTACCAGTGAACATCCAGAGATGTTTGCAGGTATTGCTGCTTATGGATGGATGGTAGATTTGCGCAATCAGAATAATAATTATCGACAGTATGGTATGCCGTTTCAGGTTATTCAGGGAACGAATGAATTTATAGAGAATAATGAGGATGGAAATCCAGTCGTCATGCGTGATGAGCAGGAAGCAATCAGATCGCTCCTTTTATATAACGATATGATTACACAGGACGTTCAGCCAGATTACAGTAAAACTCCATATTGGGGATATCACCCCGATGATATCAAAAAAGAGATCGTAGGGGGAAAAGTGTGGACTGTCAATAATTATTACAAAGAGAACTACGATAATCCATTTTCCCAATTTATTCTTGTGGAAGATGCAGCCCATATACCGCATATGCAGGATGCGGATTATTCCTGGGAATTTCTGAAACATTTCTCAAGAAGTGCAACTGGAAAAATTATGGAAGATTAAAAGGAGGAAAACGCAGTGCAAATAATGCCTTAATGATTCCAGTAGTATATAGTAATGACATAAAGAATACGGAATGTTGGCTTAAGAAGAATGGCTTTAGTATTTGAAAAACTGTTAGGCGAGCAAGCAGGAATGCAGTTTTATCTCCAACTACTAAGTATACGAGGAGAATTGTTATGAAAAAATGTATTTCAGTATTGCTTTTCAGCATGGTGATGGTTCCGCTGGTACTTCTGACCGCCTGTAACAGCGGCGGAGCATCATCCACCAGCAGTACCTCATCGGGCAGCAGATCGGCGGCAGTGGGAAACAACTCGTCAGCGCCTGAAAGTGCGGGACAGGAGCAATCCCCACCCCCAGCGAATTCAAAAGTTCTTGTCGCGTATTTTTCAAGAGTTGGTAATACAAACTTTAGTCAACGAACTCTTGGTCTAAACCCACTGTCTTTCAGCCAGTAGATCCTTTCAGGACTTGATGGCACTTTAGTGGCCTCTGAAAGTTTTTTGCTATAATAAGATAAGGTGAGCAAAATGGGATATATCCACTACGGAAGCCACACCGTTTATGATATCCAGTATCATGTGG
>JBHGUY010000027.1:0-6203 GCA_048976585.1 Sporolactobacillus sp.
CGCCCTTGTCGCCAAGCTGAAAGCAGGTGTAAAACCCGCTAAACTGTACAATCCGGCTGATTACCTGAGCACTGCCAAAAAAGTTAAGACGGCAAAAACGATTTACCTGTACCGGTCGACAAACTTTGCTGGAAAGTATCGTGCGGCTAAGTTTAAAAAGAACACGATTTTTACAATTAAATCGGTTGGCCAGAGTCCGGTTAAAAAGCTTCCGCGCTTGAAAACGAAGTCAGGTTACTGGATTACGGCAAACAAAAAATATGTAAAGGCGGCTAAATAAAATGGAAAAAATTATTGAAGATGTGCTTCTGGATTTACTGCAGGTCGCTGGTCTTGGGATTGTATCGCTGATCGGCTATTATATTTATCATTCCGCCGCGTTGAAAAGACTTGAAAAATATGTAGTGGCAATTGAAAAAAAGTCTCCGGTGCTGGAAACGGTGATTGAAAAAATCAAAACTGACGCGGAGAAGCTATTGGATAGTCAGGAAGCCAAAGATGCGACGGCTTCGGCTATTGCAACGTTGTTGCAGAAAAAGGGTTTAAAGAATGTTACTGAAGCCGAAGTAACAAAAGCCATCAATGCACTTGAAAGTGGTGGGGAGGCAGCTACTGCCGCTCAGTCAGCAACAACTGTGACGGCACAGCCAACAGCAACCACATCATCGAATAATGCGGCACAGAAGCAGGATTTTGTTCCAGCGAAATGACATAGCGGATTCAAAACATATATCATACTGCCCGGCTTTTCCGGGTGTACATAAAAAATAAATTATTATGGTTGATTGATAAAAAGAGATATAATAATGTCAATGGGGGGATAGACATGGGTTCCTTGATCGGATGGCTGCGCAATAATGGGTGGTTTTGGCTGTTTGTTGTTTATGCGATTGCTACCATATTACAATATGCTGAACAAGGATGGCATTTTGTCCTCACAGCTTCAGGAATTGGTTTAATTATAGCCTTACTTACAACCGTATTTTCTAATTTACGTGCATTGGTAAGGATATATAGAAGAATAAAATATTATTTTGGACCGAGTATTTTTAAATGGACAGCAAGCGCTGATTTCGATGTTCGAGTAAATAAATTCACAACAATTGCAGTTGAGGAAAAGAACTTAGTTACTTTATTTAAGAAAGCATTAGAAAAAAATGGGTTACCTATTAATGAATTTGGCTCTCCTGCACCTTCACGCGATAAATTTGGAAACTTAATAATATTTACCAAAGAATATTATATGAATACAGTAATAAGCCTGACTGATAACGGTGAGGAAGACAATGAAGGATATTCACTCTATGAAATTAATTTCAAAACATATGCAGCGTTAAGGTATAGAGATAAAAACAAAGCGATCAACGGTATATTATTGGAGTTATATAAGTTATTTGAAAAAAAATATTTTCCTTCAACTGAAAAATATTCGATCCATTTGGAATTAGAAAATGTTCCTGATGATTTTTGGAAAAAGCAGTTTGTGAGAGAATTTTTACCCAGCGAGGTTTCTAATTTTTCTATTAGAACTAATCTGACAAGATCTGTCCAAGAAGCATCAAATAAAGGAATTTCTCTTACAACGGACAGAAGAGAGGAACTTTATTCGGCAATAAATGATCTGATTTTAAGAATATCATAACTAAAAAAGAAAGGGAGATATTATATGACACAATCAATAAAGGTTTATAAAATTGAAAAATATCCTAATGAATTTCCTGTTGAATCTGAGAATGTTAATCCTGGTTTTTCTAAAATGATTTTTAAAACGGTTGTTAAGACACTTGGAGAAAGTGAATACTCAAAGACTAAACTAGAAAAGGTACAAATAATTCATCCAGTGGCCGATGAATTTGAGGGGCAGGGAATTCTTGAAGATGGCAGCATTCAAGATATCGTTGCTTTATCGACTACGGAAGCTTTTCCTTGCTTTATAAAGGAGAAAAAATTTATTTATACTGCTGAAACTAAGAGAATAATATCCGAGCAAGCACTTAAAAGACTTAGAAGATATCCAAAAGAAGATAACAAGCTGGTTGCTACTCCTGTCGAGATCGATTTAGCTGCTTTCAAAAAGGAACTTGAGGAAAATGAGGGAGGGTCTATCAAAGGCGGCTGGTTTAAAAATATGAAAATAGAAAATGTAAAAGTGGCTTATTTAGGGGGAGGAACTGTAACAGAGAGTAAAGATTGGGAACGATATGAAACTGGAGGAGGAATCATATCAGCATTAAGAATGGATATACCTACTCTTAATGAAGAAGATGAACCAATAAAAATATTGCTTACCAAAGATGGTAATTGTGTTGTTTATAAAAATTATGGAGAATTAGATTTATTAAGAGTTACGATGCCAGTTTTTGAAGAAGCTGAAAAATACATAAAAGAAGAATAAATACAAAACCAAGAAAAGAGACTGCTCAGCGCGGTCTTCTTTTTTCTTGCTATAATTTCTTTAATTACATCGGCATCGAGGATGAAATAATATGAAAATATGGAAGACGATTGTTTTAATAATTTCTTTATTTATCATTGGCGCTGTCTCATACATAGTCGGATTACTATATTTTAAAGGATCCTATCTTAATGATTACAATAATTTTATTTCTGTGTTATTCGGCAGTATACTAGGCGGATTATTCACAATACTGGGGGTGCAGATAGAATTTGAAAGCTCTCGAAAAAAAGAGCTTGCTGAAAAAATTCCAGACAAAATAATTACGATTGATATCATTATCGATAGCATAATAAGTTTAAACAATGAATTTAGAGAATTTTCGGGACTTGCAAAAAATACTAATCAAGATATCGATAATGGCAAGATACCTAATGGTGGGACACCACAGCAACTATTGGCACAGAAATTATTAAAGTCAAAAGATTTATTCGCAACGAAATTAGGTGAAATTACTCATGAATGTGCCAAAATTGATTCTCAAACATATCACATTGCCAGATCATTTAATAAAAAGAACTATAGTGATTTTAATAGATTGTATTCAGCGTTCACGGTAAATTTGGATGAAATACCGAATACGTACATCGACAAAGTGAATGAAATGGCAATTGATCTAAATAAATTTATCTCATTTATAAATCATAAGCTCAGTGATTATGAACGTAATTACAGATAATTAACCCCGCACCAAGGGGCATCTGGGTTAACTTGATGAAGCAAAGTATGCAACGGTGCAAGTCTGCTACCGCTATCCTAATGATTTACCGCCCGGGTGACCGGGTGTACATAGGTTACAAAAAAGCAACAGTTCAATTGATTCGACACAGTTCGACTTTATTCACTATTGATGTGTGCTAGGCTAATAGTTGTTATCTGTTTCAGGAAAGAAGGACATTGGGGGGAAATAAAAAGTGAAGAAAGCTTTATTGGTAATATGCGTTATTTGTGTTACTTTTGTTTTTATGCTAGTTTCTAATAGGAATATGGCTTTTGCCGAGTCGAATTATTCATCATTTTATCATGATACCTATCAAGCGGGGGTTAAGTCAGGAGTTATCGATTCTAACACAGTGCCGTATTCAAAGTTTGCCGAAGAGTGCAACGAGGATATTGCGCCTGGCTACAGTTCTTATTTAAAGAATGGTGGTAATAGTACATTTCAGCAATTTGCGGCTGAGAATAACTATGATCAGGATCCAAAAGGGGCTGATCCGAGATTAAGCGTGAATACCAATTCAATGTCTGCCAGTAATCAGTTAATGGCTGTCAGTAATGCAAAGGCTAGCACTGACTATAATATGAAAGCGGGAGACATATTAATCTGTCATGGAACAGGGAGCGAAGGATACTTTCTTGGACATGCAGCTATCGCTTCGTCATCGAAATATGTACTTGAAATGAGGGGCATAGGTTACCATAATGAGCATACAACAAAGAAAGATTTCTTTGAACGTAATACGCGGGGTGATGCATATGTTCTTGTTTACCGCGAAACAAAACATCCAAATTACGCTAATGATGCAGCGTCTTATGCATATAATGATATGTATAAAAATATCAGTATACGGTATGAAATAACAACTAATTTATATCACAAAAATCCAAGCTATTGTTCAAAATATGTTTATCTTGCTTACTATTGGGGTGCAAATAAGAATATGTTAATGTTCTATCCAATGGGTGATCACATTGTGACCCCCTTCGGATTAATCGGGAATTTTATCGGTTCGTATGTCCCCGAAGAGATACACAAAATCACATCGTATTAATTAATGGAGGAATTTGAATGAAGAAATACATTATTGGCGGTATCATTGCTATTTTAGTTGTAATATTATGCATTGTAGCAATTTACCAGACGCATAAATTTTATTTTAAAGGAGCGACAGATGAATATATTGCAGCACAGCAAATTCCAAAATCAAGAATTATTGGTGAAGGAAGAACTTGGTATAACAATGATGGTGGGTCATGGGAGAGAAGCATTAGAGTAAAAACAAGAGGAGAAATATTAAACTATTATTATACTATGCATTATGGGGATAAATCGGTGATGTTGAATGTGTCTCGGGGCCGTAATGATATCACATCAAATAAATTGGAATATCCCCCATTAAAACATGATAAATAACATTCAATGATCTAAAAATTAAAAGAGATAGAGGGACTGTTTACGGCAGTCTCCTTTTTGTGCATAATAAATACCCCTGTACCAAAAGGTACAGGGTCATATGAGTAAACTTGATGTGATGCTCTCTGCTGACAAAGTTGGGATCTGGGCGATGCAGATAGTCACAAAAAATCCCACGCAAATGCGCGGGTCGGAGATAGCGGGTATCATGATGTTAAATAAATTATCTATACGGCAGATAAAGATGTAGGTTGGGTGTTAGGCGCTGCTCCGCTAAATAAATATATTTTACAATGAATAAGTTGAAAGCGAAACCATTGTCCTAATCTTTTAGGTTGTCATTGTGTTTAGAAATCTGTTTCAATTTTTCGATAGCTTTCTGAATCTCATCCGTTCATATCCGGTTGCGAAAAGCGAGGAAGAATTAAATTCAAGTTCATTGTGCGCACAGAATTGTCTCATAGTTATTTCAGCATAAGGATCACAAAATATATCACTTCATAGGCGATAAATCCAAGGAACGCCAGCTTAATCAGTGCCCATGCCAGACTAAAGAGGGCACCAATGCCTTCAAAAAAAGTAGCGATTCCCGATTTATCTTCCGGGTTCTCTGCCGGTTGAGCTTCGGCGCGTTCGGCTTCTTTTTTGGTACTGTATTGCTTTCGCCAACTTAGCCCACCCGGCAGATCCATGGATTGCGTAACTTTTTTCGTTTTTGGATTATAAGTGGTATGCGCTCCCCGGCCGCCAAAAGACCAGCTATGTGATTTCTTGCCGAGGTTCAGATGGATGCCGGGTAATATTTTAATTCGTCTGCGGTATTGGAAAGGCAAAATAAGCACCTCGATTTTGACTCCATTATAGCATCATCCGACCGCATTTTGACCGCTAACTTTTTTATTGCGGACTATCAATGAGAACGTATATTCGTAATTTTGGACTCTTTTTTAAGCAATTATATTGTTAAGTAGTCCCAATAAAAATTAAATGCTTCTATATTATAATGGCGCTTATTATTTCGAACGAGGAAGATGCGATGCGTGCGGCGATTCTGCAGGAAGTCGATCGTGGCGTTACCCGCATTGACAGCCGCGGCGGCTATACCGGCGACGATCGGCCGATGCTGATGACTGTCGTCTCGCAAAACGAGCTGACCCAGTTAAAACAGCTCGTTCACTCAATCGACCCGAATTCCTTTTTTATCATAACCAATGCGACCGAAGTCTTCGGCAAAGGATTTTACCGCGGAGAATGAGGCTATCCGGCGCGCCGGATAGCAACCGAATAAGAAATAGGTAACATCTTAAGATTACGTAATAATACGGAGCGTAATAGAACAAAAAAAGCCGCCTGAGGACTCTATTTTTGGTCCAACAGGCGGCTTTAACAGTGAAAAATACATCGCTTATTGCTTGTTGCTGGGATGCGGAGACGGAATTCATTGCCTGAGGGCTGGTTTTTAGCCCAATAGGCAATTAATCCGCAGAAGAGAGGGCGTTATCCGCAGAAGAGAGGGCGTTATCCGCAGAAGAGAGGGCGTTATCCGCAGAAGAGAGGGCGTTATCCGCAGAAGAGAGGGCGTTATCCGCAGAAGAGAGGGCGTTATCCGCAGAA
>JBHGUY010000028.1:0-253947 GCA_048976585.1 Sporolactobacillus sp.
AGGGAAGTTTGGCGAAGGCAAACGTCGTTTCGGTTTGAATCGTATCTACACGATGTTACGAGAAACCAGTGAAACAGTGATCGCCCTCAAGTTCTTGGTCATGAACCTGGAGAGACGCCTTAGGGCTTCTCTGCGCTTTTTCACTTATTTGCGAACAAGTGTTCCTTTCAAACTAAATTTCCTACACTTTTCGACCAGATAGTCTTGTAAGAATCAGGGAATGGCCGATTTGGCTATTGGTGCAACAAACCCTAGTTATTTTGCCGCATTTCCACCTAACGGCTACTTTAATATACTAGAGTAAAATAGGATGAGGTGATCCGATGAAGGTGGTCATGGGCAGTTCGGGCGCGGCAACGGATACGATCCGTTATGACGCGAAGTCGTTAATTCGGGCAGTGGAAGCCCGCGCTCAGCAGTATCAAACGCTCGGCGACGGAATGCGGCAGCTGAAGCAAAGCTTCGCGCAGATTACCGCGCTCGGCCCTTCTTTCAAAGGGCGCGGCGCGGAAAAAATCAAGGCCTTTTACCAGGCGCAGGAAACGGTGGTGAATGCCTGGCTGCGGCTGATTGAGAAATAAGTTGCCTTCCTGAATGGAATTGCCGGTGAAATTAATGATCGCAATCTGGGCGGAGCAACACAAGTTCAGATTCCTTTTTTGGAGAGCGATTTATCGATTGCTTACTGGCGCTCGCGCGATGTCGTCAATGACCAAAAGGAGTCAATCAGTAACATTCTCCACAGCATTTCTGATCTCGTTCCCGTTCGCACGTTTACTACGGAGGACGTGGAGCGGCAGCTCGATCAAGCGAACAGGGAACAGACGAAAATGAGCGAGGAGGTCCGCGATCTGGATCGGACGCTGCTGAACGAATACCAGCAGGTGATTAGTAACGTGCCGCAAATTGTTGCTCTCTATTCCACGTTGGAAAATGCGACACGGCAGGGTGCCGAAGTGGAACCGCTCCGTTTTAATGCCGAAGCCTTCTACCATAGTGAGGCTTACCGGATTCAAGGGAATCTTGAGAAACAAACGGCTGCCTATCTGAGTTTCAAGAAGCAGCAGGAACAAGCGCGCCAGGTGTCGAAAAAGGGAGAAGAGGCCGTTAATCGGCCCAGGTACGAGAAAACGGGATCGGAACTCGAGAAAGCGGCCCATATTTATGATGAAGTGAATGACGGTATTGATGATGGAGTCTTTGATACTGCAAAAGATGCGGTCGTTGGTCTGTGGGATCTGGCCAAATCTCCCCAGAAAATGGTTGAAAATATGGTTCACGCAGGAAGGCATCCAGTGAAAACCATTGAATTATTGGCGAATGCGTTGAACGGGTCTTTCCAAAAAAATATGGTGCATGGAAATGCCTACACGCGTACGCATTGGATCACCTATGCCGTCGCGACGATTGCCCTCTCCTTATTTGGGACGAAGGGCATTGACAAAGTGGGAAAGATGGTAGACGTTGGGAAATTAGTCGGAAAAGTAAACCAAGCTGGAACGGTCACAAAAAGCATGTTCGCTGAAAAAACGAGCGCTATTGCCGACAAAATAAGCAGCTTTCAGAATCCTTTTACGCCTAAATATCAGTTTGCTGGTGGAAATGTGCCATACAACACGATTAATTCTAAGGGATTAAAAGATCAGCTGCTGGAAATTAGAAACAATGACCGGGTAACAGGAAATATCAGCAGGAAAGGAAATAAAAGCAGGAAAGGCTTAGATGAACATATAGAAGGAGTTAAGAAAAGATCATCCGATTCGGTGCAGGAGATTCACCAGAAGGCAAAAGTTGATGGAACAGGGAATATTGGCGAGAAGAGTGCTGTGGGTATCGAGAGGGCAAATGAGTTTGAAACGCCATTGGTTAACGTTCATAGAATTGATAAAATAGAAGTCAGATTCAAGCAAAATAACAAATATGATCCAGAAAAATTTGCAAGGCAGTTAAAAGATCAAGAAAGAGGTATGAATAAGTTAACTGTTGAAGAATACCTTGCAAATAGGGAAAGATACTTATCAAAAGGTAGAGCAATTGAAGAAAGTGTGGCACAACAGGCAGCAAGAGAAGAAGCCTATGCACAAAAGCTTAATGAATTACAGAGAAATGGTATATCATTTTCACAGGCCAAAAAAGAAGCGAAAGAGTGGCTTAATACACAAGCTGCATTGCATAATCCGGATCAAATAGCTGGAGGAAAAGCTGATATAATTGGTGGAATAGGAGATAAAGAAATTAATTCTTCTATAGGTAGTCAATGGAAATATAGAATAGATACAGTAGACAAGCAAATTAAAAAAATGGCTGAAAATATGACTACTGAACAATTAAAGAATACTTATTTAAATGTAAAATTAATTTATTGAGGAGATTTTAAATGGAGAATATATTTGATGACTTCAAATGGATTGGCGTAGTACCTAGTGAGCTTATTAAGAAATATGAAAATCTAGTTCCTAAAGAAGTAATAGGTTTATGGAAGAGCTATGGTTTTGGTACTTTTATGCAAGGTTATTTTAAAAGTGTTAATCCAGAGGAATTTAATGATCTATTGAAAGAAAGTTTTCAAAGATATCAGAATGCAATTGTGCTATTTGCTACAGGTATGAGTGATTTAATTATATGGTCAGATGGTTATGTCCGTTTGTTAAACTATCGATACGGTGTAGTTAAGACAATATTATTTACTTTTGAATTTTTCTTTCAAAATATATTTGATCCAGAATTTCAATCTGATGATTTATTATGGTTACCTTATCCAGACGCAGTAGATAGATACGGCGAGCTCTCTTATGATGAATGTTTCGGTTATACGCCGATTCTTGGCATGGGTGGACCAGAAAAAATTGAAAATCTTAAAAAAGTAAAGTTAAGAGAAAATATTTTATTGATTACTGAATTTATGGGACCAATTCAATAAAGGATAATAAGTACAGCATCTTAGTATTAAGTGAGGGCGCTGTTTATTGACTTAATGGCGAATGAGCCAAGAGCCGGCCATCCGCTGAGCGCCTACAACCAGGCAGACCGAACGCTCAATGTCCTCAGCCAAAGTGAAAAAGGAATCAACGCCCTGCTCGCCGCAACCGCGGGTAAAATTTGACTGTTTTTTATTTTAATCAATTCGATTATTGGCTCATTTTGCCCTTATTCTGATATTAATCATATGTGGAGTCTTACTGAAGGCATGTTCCTGCTGTTTTACCTGTATTTTTATTCTGGCCAATCATTTTCCTATCACAATGTTTCTGATTAAAATAAAATACGCATCCGGATCTCAATGTATCGCTGCATACATATTTACGTCGAATAATTCGATACGCTATTAAAAACCTTCCAGTGTTGAAAAATAAGTTAAATCAAAATAGGACGTAAAAAATCGCCCCGGTTATTTAAGCTGAGGGCGGTAGACTGAAAAAATTCATTTTGTACAAAAATCTATTATTTTTGATTGGCTTTTTCTAAAAGTGCGGCCAGATTCGCTCCGATCGGACTGCCCATACCGGTGCAGGCATCCCATCCCGCATGGGCATCATAAGCCTCTGCTTCACGGCTTGAATCATTGTTCCCCTGTATAATGTCGCGCAAAGCGGCTCGTGCTGAAGCGTCATAGAGATACGGATTGAGGAAACCGATCGGGCGGCCTAACTGCTGGTTCAGTAAAGCAGTCAGTCCGGCCCAAAGCGGAGCGACCGCACTCGTTCCGCCGATCACCGTTCGCTGCCCATCGACGAGAATTTGATAACCCGTCTCGGGATCAGCATTGCCAGCGATGTCGGGAACCCCGCGGCCGACTTTTCCTCCCGGATTCGCTGACGGCGGAACCTGCGCAGCTTGCTGCCAATCCGGCAGTGAAAAAAATTCACTGATCCCGCCGCCAGTACTGCTATCGGGTCCGTCATTCCAAACCGATTCATTCGAAATCAGCGAACCCGATCCCAGGAGTCTTGTCCCGCCGCAAGCGAGATTATTTGGACTGGAAGCTGGAAAATCGACATGGACGAGACCGTCATCTACACCGTCTGCGGAGCCTCTGTCTCCGGCCGCGCTGCATGTAGTTACACCGAGCACGCGCGCATCTTGGAAAGCGCGATCCATTGCCTGCATCGCCTGCGTCGTCCAGCCGCTTTCCGCATTTCCCCAACTGATCGATATCACACTCGGCTTATTCTTTTGATCATGAACCGCAGCATTGATCGCATTCAAAAAACCGGCATCCGTATTTTCAGCAAAATAAATTGCAATCTTTACCCCGGGAGCAACCGCCCCGGCCACTTCAATATCAAGGACAACCTCTCCATCGGGGCCGTTGGCATCTCCGGTCGGCTGATTTTTCCCGCCATTAACGGCAACATCTGTAAGTACCGGGCTCATGATGCCCAGATCTTCAAAATAGCTCTTGATTTCTTCCGGATGATAGCCGCCGCCAAGCTCAATCAGACCAATGCATTGATCACTTGCTGCCACACCCTCTGGAAACTGATAGAATCTGGCGACCTGATTCGGCGTATAATTCACTGAGGCGCTTCTGGCCGTTATTTGTTCTCCGGTCTCTTTAAATATTTGAAAATGCGCCCGGGCCTGCGACCGATTATCGAGGCCAAAAATATGTTCAACCGATCCCGCAAGTTCATCAGGGATGGAAACCGGCTCCTGATGACTGCGAAAGGTTCGGTTATGATGTTTGTACTTTCCTAGTTCGATTTGAAAAGCCTGATTAAATTGCGCCGCACTTCCAGACAGAATGACCGTTCCCGCTTCGGCATGAATTTCCTTGACGAGTAATTGGTGCTTAGCCGCGAAGGTTTTCACTTTTTCCAAATCCTCGGTAGCGGCTCCATAATTTTTCGCAAATTCTTCTCGACTTAAATACTTTTGCTGCGGGGCATCGATAATCGACTTTACAGATTTCCGATGAACAAGCACCGTCACGGTCATTTCTTCCCCCGGATCAATCGGGCCTAGCCGCTGAGCTTGTGCGAGGGTCTGAGGCTGACTCTGGGTCAAAGGCGTTCCATCTTCCAATTTCGAATCTTCTCGGTTTAGAATCTGATTCTTTTTTTTCATCAACGTCCTCCTCGTCATCTTCGTTTGGCTCTTACTATAGCACGAAAAACAGATCAAGTATTAGTGAAAGCCATTTAAATGATCAAATATGTAACCTTCCGCCGAGTTCTCAAGTATAAGACCAATATTTCCGCCTAATGAGCACGAAATTCCGCCTAAGCGCAGAAAAATTCCGCCTAAGCATGGTTGTCATATCATTGAATTTCTATCTCACTCATTGGCTTTGCTCCCTGATCATCAATAATGCCAACTTTTCACAACAAAATCTTTTTTCTCTATTGTCGCATGACCTCATTTTTCTCATGCGCGATATCAATCTCCTAAAAAATAGCGACCTGTAGTCGGAAAATGGAGTAGCGCTTCCTTTACAAAAAAAAAGAGCACGAAATGTGCTCTGAATCGAATATTTTTATGCTTTTGCTGCATCAAGATTGGTCCGGATTTTTTCTTCCTGTCCGGCGAGACGCGCGTAGTTGAAGAAACGCTTTTCTGCATCACGTCTTGTTTTTTCAAAAAGCTGTTCCGCAACTTCCGCATTCATTTGTTTCAGCGCGGAGAAGCGCGTCTGCTTCAGCATAAATTCATTCATTTTATCGAATGACGGTTTGCGGAAGTCCAGCTGCATCGGCAGCTTACCGGCATCCTCCAAATCTGGATTATAGCGATAAAGCGACCAGTATCCGGATTTGACTGCCTCACTTGCTTCGTCCAATGCGTTCGTCAAGCCGCCCTTAAGACCATGAGAAATACATGGTGTATAGGCAATAATAATCGAAGGACCGTGGAATTTTTCCGCTTCGGTAAAGGCTTTGATCGTCTGCATCTTATTCGCGCCGGAGGCAATCTGGGCGACATAGACATGACCGTAGTTCATCGCCATCATGCCCAAATCCTTCTTCGCCGTCCGCTTCCCTGCGGCTGCGAACTGGGCAATCGCTGCGGCCGGTGTCCCTTTAGAAGACTGGCCGCCGGTATTCGCGTAGACCTCATTGTCAGCAACGAGAATATTGACATCGGCACCGCTGGCGATCACATGATCAATCCCGCCGAAATCGATGTCATAGGCCCAACCGTCGCCGCCGACAATCCACTGGCTCGCTTTGATGAAAATATCTCTATCCTGATAGAGCAGTTCGAGAAGCGGAGACTGTGCTTTCTCGCCCAGCAAATCGGTTTCCAATTGCTGCGCCCGCTGACGCGAGCCCTCGCCTTCATCCATGCCGTCCAGCCAGGCCTGCAAAGATTGATTCAATTTTTCGCTTCCGCGTCCTTCGTCCAATGCCTGGCGGATCCGTTCAGCCAGACGGAGACGCCGAGTTTGCAAAGCCAAATGCATGCCGTAACCATATTCGGCATTATCTTCAAATAGCGAGTTGGACCAAGCCGGTCCATGGCCCTGACTGTTTGTTGTATAAGGGATTACCGGACTTGATGCGCCCCAGATTGATGAGCAGCCGGTCGCATTGGCCATGATCATTCGATCGCCGAAGAGCTGAGTTAATAGTTTGATATAGGGCGTTTCTCCGCAGCCCGAGCAGGCACCTGAGAATTCGAGAAGCGGCTTTTCAAATTGCGAACCCAGTACGGTACTTTTCTTAAAGTTTGTGGCTTTCGCTTTCAAGGTCATCGCAAATGCCCAATTAACCGCCTGCTTTTTCTGCGATTCCGCCGGCTTCATCACAAGCGCAGTTCCGGATTTCGGACATTCGCGAACGCAGAGTCCGCAACCTGTGCAATCTTCCACAGATACCTGGATGCGGTATTTTAAGCCGTCCGTTCCGCGCATCGTGCGCACAATATACCCTTCCGGCGCTTGTTCCATTTCATCCTCGTCGAGAAGAAACGGCCGGATCGCCGCATGCGGACAAACAAAGGTGCATTGATTGCAGGCGATGCAGGCTTCGGCATTCCATTCTGGCACTTCAAGAGCAATATTCCTTTTTTCATAAGCCGATGTGCCAAAAGGAAGCGTCCCGTCAGCCATATTTTCTTGCAGCAATGTGCTGACCTTGATCCGGTCTCCTTCCTGGCGCTGCATCGGTTTCAGGATATTCATCACAAAACTTGAATGACCGGCAGTGATCTTTTTTTCTGCCTGGTCAACGTTAGCCCAGGAATCCGGCAGCCTGATTTCATGCAGCAGCGGCACCGTCTGATTAATGGCGTCCACGTTAAGCTGGGCGATCGCCATCGATTTGCGGCCGTAGGTTTTTATTGCGGACTGGCGCAAAAAATCAATCGCCTGTTCAAAAGGAATAATGGCTGTCAATTTGAAAAAGGCAGTTTGCATAATCGTATTAATACGGCGCCCGAGACCAATTTTTCCAGCCAAAGCGAGAGCATTAATAGTATAAAAGTGAATCTGATGTTTCACCAAATAAGCTTTTAATTTGGCCGGCAGGTGGCGTCCGAGCTCCTGATCGTCCCAAATTGTATTCAGTAAAAAAGTACCCCCCGGCTTCAGTCCATCGAGCAGGTCATAAGCGCGTAGATAAGCGGAGTTATGGCAGGCAATAAAATCGGCATGCTCAATTAAATAGGCCGAGCGAATCGGCTGCGAACCGAATCGCAAATGGGAAACAGTCAATCCGCCAGATTTTTTAGAATCATAGGAGAAATACCCCTGTGCATACAGATCGGTATGGTCGCCAATCAGTTTAATAGCCGCCTTATTTGCGCCCACCGTTCCGTCTGAACCGAAGCCCCAGAATTTTGCCTGATAGGTTCCGGATGGTGTCAAATCAGCCCGCGTCGCACGAGGCAGAGAAAGATGAGTCACATCGTCATCAATCCCGATGGTGAATCTATATTTCATTTTTTCCTGCTTTAGATGGATGAACACACTCATAATATCCGATGGTGTGACGTCTTTCGATCCGAGACCGTAGCGTCCGCCAATGATCTGCGGATGCGTCTTGCTCTCGTATAAGGCACTCTGCACATCAAGCAACAAAGGTTCACCACTGGCACCGGGTTCTTTCGTTCGGTCCAGAACAGCAATTTTTTTCACGGTCTTCGGCAATTTGTCTAAGAAGTTTTCTGTCGGAAATGGCCGGTATAGGCGAATATTGAGCAAGCCAACCTTCTCGCCTTTTTCGATCAGATGATCAACGACCTGTTCAATGACCGGCGTTACCGAGCCCATCGCCACGATCACCCGCGTCGCATCACGTGCGCCGTAATAATTAACCAAATCATAATCGGTTCCGCGCAAACGATTAATTTCGTTCATATAGTGCTGGACAATGCCGGGCAGTTTATCGTAGTATCCGTTGATGGCTTCACGCTGCTGAAAATAGATTTCGGGTCCTTGGCTCGATCCGGTCGCTGACGGATGATTCGGACTGATTCCCCGTTTGCGGAAAGCGTCAAGTGCCTGCTGGTTCAACAAATCCTTCAGTTCGTTGTATTCAAGTAATTCAATTTTCTGGATCTCGTGGCTCGTCCGGAAACCATCAAAGAAATTAATAAAAGGAACAGAGGCTTCAAGTGTGGCAAGGTGAGCAACCGCTGAAAGATCCATGACTTCCTGAACGCTGCCCTCCGCCAGCATGGCAAACCCGGTCTGCCGCGCAGCCATCACATCCGAATGATCGCCAAAAATACTCAGCGCATTCGATGTAACCGCACGAGCGGCAACATTAAATACTGTCGGCAACAATTCACCGGCAATCTTGTACATATTAGGAATCATCAGGAGCAAGCCTTGTGACGAAGTATACGTCGCCGTCAGTGTTCCGGACTTCAGTGAACCATGAACCGCACCCGACGCACCGGCCTCAGATTGCAGCTCGACGACCTTTACCGGTGAACCGAAGATATTTTTTCGTCCCGCAGTTGCCCATTGATCCACTTGCTCAGCCATCGGCGAACTGGGTGTAATCGGATAGATAGCGGCCACTTCTGTAAAGGCATAAGAAATATAGGCTGCCGCACCATTGCCATCCATCGTTTTCTTTTTTCTTAACATTTTTCATCCCCCAATCTTTCCTACCCGCAATGATTATCCCTGCTAAATCCTCTATTATCTCTCGTGACGTTTTTCAGTGACAAAAAAAGTAGTCTTCGTAGAAATGTTCTTGTAAAAGATTCCAATGCGAAAAAAGAGATCCAAAATTTATTATAACAAAAGTCGTTCGGATTGTTTGGTTATTACTCTCCCTGGGTATTATAATAAGAGAATAATTTCGACAAATGCGTGAAGTTCATATCTATTTTTATCGATCAAGGAGCTGACAGGAATGGCATTAAAATTAGCACCCTATCTCATGATGAATGGAAATGCGGCTGAAGCGATTCAATTCTATCAAGAAGCGTTAGATGCCAAAGTCGTTTTCAGCCAAACATTTAAAGAAATGCCGCAAGACACCCCACCCATCCCTTCCCGGGAGAAGCAAGGGATCTGATTTCACATGCCATGCTTCAGGTCGGTGATTCAGATCTCATGTTCTCCGACAATTCTCCCGGCCAGCATTCTGAACCCGGAGATCAGATCACAATCTGTTTGACTTCTCCAAGTAAGGAGCAGTCAGAAAAAATATTTGTGGCCTTGAGTGAAGAAGGAAAGATTAAAATGCCGCTTCAAGAAACTTTTTTCAGTCCGGCCTACGGCATCGTGACCGATAAGTTTGGTATCACTTTTCAAATATCTACAGAAGAAGCAAAATAAGTACCATCCTATTAACAATAAAAACCACGGTTCAGGTGTTCTGGATCGTGGTTTTGGATATCTACTCTTTTCCATGACTGCGAATTTTTGAAATACCGTTTGCGTTTCCTGTCTATTCCGTACGCAAGGCGTCGATTGGGCTCATTCTCGAGGCTTTGTAAGCGGGGAATACGCCAAAAACGATTCCAACAATTGCTGAAAAGAGAAAGGCAGAAGCCATGATTGAAATCGAATAGGTGGCAAGTCCACCGGTCACTGATGTATAAATTTGCGCAGCCAGAACGCCAAGTGCAACCCCGCACAAACCGCCAAGCATGCTGAGAATAGCTGATTCAATCAGGAATTGCAGCAGGATATCTCGGTTCTTTGCACCGATTGCTTTACGAATGCCGATTTCACGTGTTCGCTCCGTTACGGATACCAACATAATATTCATGATGCCGATTCCTCCGACTAAGAGAGAAATACTGGCAATTCCAGCTAGCAGCATCGTCATCGTGCTCGTCACAGAGCTTACGGCATTCATGATATCCTGCTGATTGACAACATTATAATCATCTGAACTGCTGTATGTTTCACTCAGTAACCTAGAAATGCCGCTCACCGCCCAATTCACCGAGTTCTGATTCGTGGCCTGGGCATAAAATTGGGTAATATACGTCGTCTTCAGGAGCCGCTGAGCCGTCGAAAAGGGAAGGATCACAGAATCGTCACTGTTCTGCCCCATGGAACCGCCTTTGCTGTTCAGCACCCCGATAACATGAAAACGTTGCCCGTCGATTAAAATATTCTTATTAATCGGCGATTGGCTACTAAACAAAGTTTCGGCGATATCACTCCCGAGAACAGCTTCTTTTTGCCGGTATTTCTCATCGAGCTCTGAAACAAAACGGCCTTCTTTTACTGAAAGCTGCCGGATGCCCATATAGTCAGAAGTTGTTCCGGTGATGCTGACATCGGAGGAAGTGGTACCATTCTTCACCTTATTCCTGCCGCTGAGTGTCGGAGCAACCTTTTTAACCCCATAGACCTTGCCAACCTGCTTCAGCTTATCCATTGTAAAATGTGTATCTGTGTTTGTGATTGTAACAGTAATCAGATTCGTTCCAAGACTGTTCACGCTTTCGGCAACCGATTTGCTGGATCCCTGACCGATTGAGAGAAGAGCGATGACTGATGAAACACCGATAATGATCCCCAGCATTGTCAGAAAAGCACGTGTCTTGTTCGCACGAATATTTCTGAAGGCCATTTTTATTGAAGTCATCAGATTCATCAGACATGTTCCCCTTCCCAAAGCCTTCCATCACGAATACTGACTGTCCGCCTTGCCTTCCTAGCTACATTCAGATCATGCGTAATCAGGATAATGGTCCTTCCTTTAGTGTTCAGCTCTAATAATAGATCCATTATCTCCTCACTTGTCCTGCTGTCCAGAGCACCGGTTGGTTCATCGGCCAGCAGGATCTCCGGTTCACCGGCTAGTGCCCGGGCAATGGCGACCCGCTGCTGCTGGCCCCCGGAAAGCTCACTTGGCAGATGGGCGGCGCGATCACTAAGTCCCACTTGCTTTAAACAAACCATTGCCCGTTCGCGTCTTTCTTTTGTCTTATTACCCCTGTAGAGAAGCGGCAATTCAACGTTTTCCAATGCCGACAATTTAGCCAAGAGATTAAAGCTTTGAAAAATAAAACCGATTTTCCGATTGCGAATCTCTGCCAGTTCATAATCCTTCAGCTTATCGATAGGGCTCTTCGCCAGAATGTATTCACCTGAATCCGGCTTGTCCAGGCAGCCCATCATATGCATTAATGTTGACTTGCCTGATCCGGATGGACCGACAATTGACACGAAATCACCATTATTTATCGTCAGACTAACCTGATCAAGTGCATGAACAATCGTTTCACCCATTTTGTAACTCTTCTCAATCCTATTCATAATGATAATCGGTTCTGTCATTGGCCGTTGCCTCCTCCGTTCGTTCGCATGCGGAACCTTTGTCCGCCGCCGGCGCCCTGGCCGCCTCCATTCACCCCTTGGATCATGCTACGATATTGGCCCTGACCAGTGGAGGAAGTTGTTGTTCCAGTTCCCTTTGTGATTGCGGTCAGTTGAACTGCCTGTCCATTCGTCAATCCGGAGGTTATCTCAATCGATTGATCATTGTGAATACCTGTTTTGACTGTAACCCTGCGTCCTTGTTTTTGATCCAGACCCATGGAGGAATAGCGTCTATACCCATTCTGATCATTCTGCGAGGCCGCGTTCTTAGAAGAGAGAGTGACATACGCCTGTTTACCGGTTTGATGAACTGCTCCTGATGGCAGATAGAGAACATTTGTCCGTTTTTGAATGACAATGGTCGCCGTTGTCGTCATTCCTGGTTTAAGTCCTGTATCTTTCGTCATATGGACCGTCACATCAAATGTCGAAACCCCATTTGTATCGGTTCCTTCTTTCGCTATTGAGGTAACTTTTCCGCTGAATGTTTTGTTCGGATAGGCGTTCACAACAACAGAGGCTACCTGTCCATCTTTAATTTTTGGAATATCCAATTCGTCTACCTGTAGGACTGCATCCAGATCTGTATAATTGGTCAGATGAGCAACTGCTCGGCCTGCAGTCGTTCGATCACCGTCATAAACATTGACTTTGGTTATTGTCCCCGAATGCGGAGCATCAAGCGTGGTTCCGTCTGTAAAGGTTAGAATCTGGTCTCCTTTTCTTACCGTATCATTTGCGGATACATCGACGGTATCGATCGTTTTTCCTGTATCAGTCGAACCAATCGTGATATCTTCATCGATATCCGGTTTAAGATCGCCCGAACCGCTGACACTTGAAGTAAGCGTTCCTTTCTGCACGATCGTTACCGGATAAAGTGTTTGTGCTGACGCAGACTTATGGCGCGTAAAAAACCAGAAACTCCCTCCCCCAACTAATAGAACGATAATGATTAAAACTGTCCAAAATTTTCTCATTAATTTTGTCCCCTCCGCTATTTGCAATCTAGCCTGAATGAGCTGATTATAATCGGCTAATCTTAAAAATAGGTTAAGAGTCAAAAATCGATGTAATTAGGGTTTGAGCCGCCAGCAGAGCGAGGTCCGTGAATTCAAATGAAGAGCAGGGCAACACAGGTTTTTTAAAATGATTATCCTGAATTTCAATCAATCGCCACCACTTAAAAAATGCAGGGAAAAAAATTAATTGATTTAAAAGCGTGGTGATCTACTCACCCAATAAAAAAAGCGTTTCGTTCATCCAATAACGCGGCGAAATGGTGCTTCGTGCAAATTGATCGCAGCCGCCTTTTAAAAGCCACAAATCATTCTTCTCACTCATTTTCAGGAATAGTCAATAACTCCTTTTTCTCTCAAGATCTTAAATAGATTGAGAGATTTCTTTGTTCCCCAGCGAACGGGCGGATAGGCCAATCGCCAAAAAACCGGCGAATGTCACAAGAATCACGGCACTCGGCGAAACATATTGAAAGAGAACGCCGTAAATGAACATCCCGAGCGGCTGCAACGAAGTACAACCGGCCATCATAATCGTAAAGACGCGTCCCTGATAATTCGCCGGAATGGTCTGCTGCATATAAGTCTGCAGCGGTACATTGATATAGACAAGCATAACTGCCATTGCAAAATAGATGAGGCTGAAAATGGATGTAGCTGTCCATGAATTCAAGGAAAAGAGCAGCGGAATGATCGCGAAAACGAGCGGAAGGCCTTCAAGTGCTAGAAGCCTGCTGACCATTCGAATCGGATTGCCCTCAACGGTTAATTTCGAAGCAGCGAGACCACCTGCAACTAGACCCAGTGAAAAAACGGCTTCTGTCAAACTGTATTGGAAGTTTGCCAGATGCAGCACATGCACAATTAAATAAGGGAAACCGACATTGAAGACGCCGCACAAGAAATTCAGCATGGAAGCAAGCAGAATCATATAAAGGATTAACGGGCGTTTTTTTATATAGATAATTCCCTGCTTCATTGCTGTCCACATATTTTCTGATCCTGCTTCAATGGTTTCATCAGCAATCAGGTGAAAATTCATCGTGCTGACAATCAGAACAACGAGCAATTCAGCGACAATTTCAAAATTGATAAACCAGGTGAAGGGGATAAAGGCGAATAGAACACCGGCGGCGATTGGTCCAACAATCATTCCGAGCGAGGCAGCCGATTGTTCCAGCGCATTTAATTTCTGGATGAACGGTTTATCCACGAGTCGGGAAACAGCAGCCATATAAGTGACGCTAAAAATCCGCGTATTCAGGCCCATTGTCCCGACGATAATCAATAGGATCAGAAAATACCAATGGTCGAAAGTGGGGAAAAGCAAGCTGTAAATAAATAACAACAGAGCACAAGCACTCTGGGAGATAATCATGACGTGTTTATTTTCGAAATGATCCGACACATAACCGATGAGCGGAGAAAAAACGATACCGACAAGCGTTCCAACTAATAAAGTTGTGCCAAAGCTGATCGCGGAACCAGTCAGTTTAAGAATATATAAGCTAATCGCAAAATTAAACAAAGAACTGCTGAAATTACCGATAAAATCGCTGGTCACAGCTTTTCTGATTTGACGGACAGATTTCTGTTCCAGAAGAGTTGTAGTGTTCTGGAGTGCCATTATTTTCACCTTCGCCAGATTATTTCTCAATTCAATAAAATATCTATGAATTTAGTATAATCGGTTTCTTCTCGCTAATAATCAGACCTCAGGCCTATATGAACTGCGCTTTCAGGCTGATATTTCGCCATTGATCGCGGCAAAGAGAAATCAAGAGCCCAAGCAACCCGGAATGAGACTAAAGCCGGTTCGTAAAAAACAGAAAACTAAATGACGTCCACTATCTGCAGGAAATTCACCATGGAGCAAGAATATAGCTATAGAGAAGGAAATTTGATTATTGGGGTGATGCACCTTGGTAAGCGACAAAAAGAAAAAAGATTTAAATCAAATCATTGGAAATGTGATTATTTGTTTTTCCTGGATTATTTTTGCTGCTAGCGTCCTCTCCTCATTGTTTTTTTGGCTCCGCTCAGGAAATTCGACTTACCTTATCGGGGGAGGCCTTACCTCATTGGGCCTGCTGACAAGTATCTTTTTTTCGTACCGTGAAAGGTCAAGAAAAATCGACGGATAGGGGAGCGTGAATTATTTTCTTATAAAAAGCCCTATTTCTTCGGCTTTTTCTATCGTTTGTTCGCTATTAGGGACTGCTTTCCGATCATATTTTCTCAAGTATCATTTGTTGAATAACGAAAAAAAGTCCTCCACGAAGAGGACTTTTCCACACAGCCGGATTCATGGCTACTGATCAGCCAATCGCCTGCTTTTTCTCATAAGCTTTAATTTCATCAGCGTAGGTCATCGTCATCGCGATTTCATCCTGACCCTTCAGTAGCATCTCTTTCTGGTAAGGATCGCTAGCAAAAGTTTCGCTGAACCCTTCTGCAGTCAATGTTTGTTCCTGAAGATTGACGGTCAGATGAAAGCCGCCAGTCGACGCCCGATCAATCAGATTCCTGATCTGTTCCTGTGCAAGTTTGATCGTCAGCAGTCCGTTCTTCTGGCAATTATTATAAAAAATATCGGCAAAACTTGGTGCGATGACCACCTTGAAACCATAATCCTGCAATGCCCAAGGCGCATGTTCACGCGAAGAACCGCAACCGAAGTTCTCACCTGAAACAAGGATAGAGGCATCAGAAAACTCAGGTTGATCCAAAATAAAATCCGTTTTCTTCTTTCCATTTTCATCAAAACGCCAATTATAAAAGAGAAAAGCACCGAAACCCTGGCGCTCCACGCGCTTAAGAAATTGTTTGGGGATAATTTGATCGGTATCCACATTTGTCCGATCGAGCGGACAAACACGTCCTGTAAAAGTCTGAAACGGTTCCATCGATTGGCCTCCATTAAAAATATTTTTTCGTTCACTTATTCTGCCGTGGCCATTTCGCGGATATCCGCGAAATGGCCCTGAATCGCCGCAGCAGCAGCCATTGCTGGACTGACTAAGTGGGTGCGTGAGCCGGCACCTTGACGCCCTTCAAAATTTCGGTTCGAGGTCGATGCGCAGCGTTTTCCGGCAGGAACAATGTCATCGTTCATCGCCAGACACATGCTGCAGCCTGCTTCGCGCCATTCAAAGCCGGCATCTTTAAAAATTTTATCCAATCCTTCGTCTTCCGCCTGTTTTTTTATCTTGTAGGATCCCGGAACTACCAGTGCCCGGACATGCTCATGAACATGCTGACCACGTATTACCTCAGCCGCCTGACGAAGATCACTGATTCGGCTATTGGTACAGGAGCCGATGAAAACCATGTCCACAGCTATATCCTGAATCGGAGTCCCCGGTCTAATTCCCATATAGGCCAGAGCTTTGCGAGCCGCCTGTCTTTTTTCTTCCGTCTCAAAGGATTCAGGATCCGGAACACAATCCTTAACAGACGCCCCCATTGACGGATTCGTTCCCCAGGTCACTTGCGGTTCAATCGCTGCTGCATCAATCTCGAGGGTTTGATCGTACACTGCCCCCGGATCACTGGCATAACTCAGCCATTTCTCAGCGGCTCGATCGAATGCCTTGCCCTCAGGCACAAAGCGTCTGCCGCGCAGATAAGCGATTGTCGTCCTATCCGGACTAATGAGACCGGCCCGCGCGCCTGCTTCGATCGACATATTGCAGACCGTCATCCGTTCCTCCATCGACAGTTGGCGAATGGCAGCACCGGTATATTCGACAATGTGGCCGGTACCGACGGCAATCCCGTATTTGGCGATGATTGCCAGAATCAAGTCTTTGGCACCCACACCTATTTTGAGCGCACCATTGACCTTTATCTGCATTGTTTTCGGACGCCTCTGCCACAACGTCTGTGTTGCCAGAACATGCTCCACTTCGCTCGTGCCGATCCCAAAAGCGATCGCGCCGAATGCGCCGTGTGTCGACGTATGGCTATCGCCGCAGACAATCGTTTTTCCAGGTTGTGTGAGTCCGAGTTCAGGCCCAATCACATGCACAATTCCTTGATGCGGACTGTAGATATCGGCGAGCTCAACCCCGAATGCCTGACAATTTTTCTCAAGCGTCTCGATTTGTAGTTTGGCAACCGGATCCTTCGCTTCTCTGTCACTCGAAGTCGGGACATTATGATCGACTGTCGCAAAAGTAAGCTCAGGCCTTCTGACCGTCCGCTGATTCATTCTCAGCCCTTCAAATGCCTGGGGTGACGTCACTTCATGAACCAGATGTAGATCAATATACAGCAGATCCGGCTTTCCTTTTTCCTCATGAATCAGATGCTGTTCCCATATTTTTTCAATAATATTTTTTGACTTCATCTTTTCGTTTCTCCTTAATCAGTTTTCGGATGTCCCGCTCACCGCAGAGTTTTTGTGAATCAATTCGATGACATGATCGGTCATCTCTGACGTACAGACACGTCTGCCATTCGGATTTGAAACGCTCAGATCGCCTGTGTGATAGCCTCTATCTAGAACCTCTCGCACGGCATGTTCAATCCATGCCGCCTGCGCGTCTGCGTCAAAGGAATAACGAAGCAGTAATGCGGCGGACAGGATCGCAGCCAGCGGATTGGCTTTTCCCTGCCCAGCAATGTCCGGCGCCGATCCATGCACAGGTTCATATAAGCCGACTTTGTCTGCCCGAAGGCTTGCTGAAGGCATCATGCCGAGTGAACCGGTCAGAACGGAGGCCTCGTCACTCAGGATATCGCCGAACATATTCTCTGTAACCAATACATCGAATTGGGCAGGGTTTGTAATCAGCTGCATCGCTGCAGAATCGACCAATTGATGCGAGACCGTCACTTCCGGATAACGGTCCGCTGTTTGATTGACGATTTCACGCCACATTCTGCTCGATTCAAGCACATTGGCTTTATCGATCGACGTCAGCTTTTTTTTCCTTTTCATCGCCAGTTGAAAAGCTTTCTCGACAACTCGCTCGATTTCATCCGTACTATAAGCAAGCGTATCAACCACCTGTTTGTCTCCAGCACCAAAACGCTTGCTTGGTGTACCAAAATAGAGGCCTCCGGTCAACTCACGGACAATAACAAAATTGACAGATTCAACGAATTCCCTTTTCAGCGGCGATGAATCGATCAATGCGGAAAAGGATTCGACTGGGCGCAGATTGGCGAAAAGGCCCATCGCTTTGCGAATACCCAGCAATCCCTGCTCCGGTCTGACCGTCATCGATTGCGCGTTCCACTTCGGACCACCGACAGCACCGAGCAAAATCGCATCGCTTGCCTGACATTGGTCAATGGTCTCCTGCGGAAGTGGTGAGCCGGTCGCATCAATCGCTGCACCGCCAATTTTTCTTTCAGTAAACTGAACTTGCTCTCCTGTCTGTTCGAAGACCGCGCGCAGCACGCGCTCGGCTGAAGCAGTCACTTCAGGGCCGATGCCATCGCCTGGTAAAACAGTAATCGTTCTCATCTTTTTTCTTCTTCCTCTCTCTAGCAATGTTGGTCTGCTATTTCTCTAGCTTCTGGAAAGAGCGACAGAATATCGGCATCCGTCATCTCTCTCTTTGTATCCGCCATCCTTTTAAAGGCTGCAAACGATTCGTTGATTTGCTGTTCCGAGACAGCTATCCTCATTTCATCGACTTTTTTCCGGAAAGCATGACGCCCGGAATGCTTCCCGAGAACCAGCCGTCCTGAATCGAGTCCGATCAGTGAGGGAGCGATAATTTCATAGGTTTGCGGGTTTTTTAAAACACCGTCCTGATGAATGCCCGCCTCATGGGCGAAGGCATTGGCTCCAACGATTGCTTTATTTGCCGATATCGGCTGATGCATCAGCGAACTGACGAGATGGCTTGTTTTTTCAATTTCATTGAGTTTCAATTGTGTATCGATTTTACAAATATCTTTCCGGATATGGAGCGCCACTCCGATTTCCTCGAGTGCGGCGTTGCCTGCCCGCTCGCCGACCCCGTTGATTGTGCATTCGATTTGCCGCACACCGGTTTGAAGAGCGGCCAATGTATTTGCCGCCGCCATGCCAAGATCATTGTGACAATGGCAGGATAGTCTGACTTTATCGATAATTTGGACATGACTTCTGACATAGCGGAACATAGCCGCATATTCTTCCGGCAGACAATAGCCGACCGTATCGGGCAAATTAATAATAGATGCACCGGCCGTTATTGCTGCCTCAATGACTCGTGACATGAAGTCAAAATCGCTCCGCGACGCATCCTCGCAGGAGAATTCCACTTGAGGAAAGAAACGATGGGCATAGGCAACCGACTCTCTTGCCATTTCCAGCACCTCTTCTGGTTTCTTCCGCAGTTTGTCATGCATATGAATCGGTGATGTCGCGATAAATACATGAATACGCGGGCTTTCTGTCTGTTTCAATGCTTCCCATGCGGCATCAATATCGCTTTTCTTCGCGCGGGCTAGACCCGTGACTGTACTCTCTTTTATCGTACTGGCAATGGTTTTCACAGCCTTGAAATCTTCGGGTGATGCCGCGGGAAAACCCGCCTCAATCACATCGACGTGAAGCCTCTCCAACTGCCGGGCCACCTCTGTTTTCTCTTTTTCATTCAAGCTGCATCCCGGTGATTGCTCTCCATCACGTAAAGTTGTGTCGTAAATTTCAACCTTTTCCATTTTCGTCTCTCCTTTCATCTTTGGGTTCGATTTACGCTTCTCTATTTTTAAGAAAGCCTCATCGGCTTTTCGGCGCAGCTTAGCAATCAATAAAAAAACAATAAAAAAGTCCCTTCACACCCACACCTGTCGCTAAAAGCGATCAGTATGCAGGGGCGAAAGGACTTGATTCACGGTACCACCCGGCTTTTCAATATTTTTACAAATATTGACTCAGACGGCAAATTCGGTTTCCCGAAATGTCATTTTTGATAACAAGTGCAGGGATGCACTTGGCCAATCTTATCCTGAATCAGGGTTCAGACCGGCACTCAGAGGTGAGTGTGTGAAAAAGGACACCGCCGAAGTTCCACCAGTCCCCGGCTCTCTGCACGTGTTCCAACTTTCCACTTTTTCCTCGTCATCGATTTAGAATTGTCAATTCCTTCTGGCTTGTGCACTCTATCTTACAGAATTTTTTCTTTTTGTCAAACGTATTTTGATAATTTGAAAATTGTTGGCTACTTCGATTGGGCTCTGCTGCGCGGTTTCACAGGTCATAAAATGTTTTTGCAAAAATTTATTTTCTTAAAATTATTGACAAATCAATCCATTCGGGGTTAAGCTTGCACTACTTTAAATTTCGAAACGAAAGGAAGCCTACTGATGAGCGTATTGCGGCGATTGCAAAACCTACTATTGGAACAAGTGCTACGGTTGACCTTTTTGGCCCGACCGAACTTCATTCTTTAGTAGGACGCGGCTTTTTCCGCAATCCATATCGTCAATAGAAAGGAACGCGTCCTGTTCATATCCTGCATGGGACGGCTGATCCGTTTTTTCTTTTCGCCCATTCACCTATGAATGGGCTATTTTTTTACAATTTTTTTCAATAACGGGGTGATACGACCAATCCAAAAGGTTTGAACAAGCAATAAGACAGAGAGAAAAAAAGAGACCCATAAACAAAACAAGGGAGCGAAAAAGGATGAATATTGAAGATGCATTAAGCAGTCCATCTGTTCAGAAGCGAAAGAAGATCTATGATTTTGAGGAAAAAACTTATACAGAGAAAGAAAAACAGGAACTTGAAGCGCGGATTAACCATCTGCCGATAACCAAAACAATGTTTCATATCTTTACGCTGATTACACTTGGCATGATGCTCGATGGATTCGATGTCTATCTCGCGGGCGGTGTCCTCGGACAACTCGTACAGACGGGCTGGTCATCACTCGCCATGAACGCGACATTTATCTCAACGACGTTTATCGGTCTTTTCCTTGGTTCAATCATTACCGGCTTTATCGGTGACTATAAAGGACGGCAATTTGCCTACCAAATCAATCTGCTAGTCTTCGGCATCGCTTCACTGGCCAGCTTCTTGGCGCCGAATATGGCGACACTCATCGTGCTCAGAGGGATCAGCGGAATCGGTCTTGGTGCTGAAATCGTCACCGGCTTTGCTCTGCTCGGCGAATTTGTTCCGGCTGCCTCGCGTGGAAAATGGGTGACGACCTTATCACTTTTCGCCAACTGTACCGCGCCGATAACAACAATGCTCGGTTATCTGATCATTCCAACGATCGGCTGGCGCTGGATGTTTGCGATTGCCGGTGTCCTTTCGCTGATTGTCTGGTATTTCAGGCGCAGCCTGCCTGAATCGCCAAGATGGTATTTCTCTAAAGGAAAATATAGTCAAGCCGAAGCAGTTGTTAAAATTTTTGAAAAAGAGGCCGGAATAAAGGGAAAGTCAGACCATTATATTCCGAGTCCTGCCTCTATTGTCGTTAAAAACGGCCGCTACCGTGAATTATTCGGGAAAACAGCCATTAAACGCATGCTGCTTGCCTGTCTGATCCTCGGCGCGATTAATACAGGCGTCTATACTTTTGTGAATTGGGTTCCAACCCTGCTCGTTAAAAGCGGTGTGACAATTTCTAACTCGCTCGGCTATACCGCACTAATGATGATTGGTGCACCGGTCGGCGCTTTCATCGGCCGAATAACTGTCGATCGCGTCGGCAGAAAATGGATGATCGTCGGTGCCTTTATCATGACCGCCATTTTAGGCTGCGTCTATGCTTTCCAGCATCAACCGCTCGCGCTGATGGCCACGGGTTTCCTAATGACCGTCTGTCTCTATATTCTGATGGCCATCGGTCTTTCCGTCTACGTTCCAGAACTGTTCGCCACAAACCTGCGCATGCGTGGAAATGGATCGGCACAAGCGGTCGGCCGTCTGTTCACCATCATCTCGCCTTATGTGGTCGCTTGGATGTTAACTAACCAGGGCATACTCGCCGTATTTATTGTCATCGGTATATTTCTTGCAATCGTCGCTTTCCTTACTATCCTATGGGGACCGGAAACGAAACAACAGATCCTCAGATAAATATTTTTTCCTGATGAAAATTGAAAAACATCCCTTTCGTTTTAGAGTGGGGCGTTTTTTAGTAGAAAAAGTGCCCGGTGGACCGTGCTTCATCAACCAACGGTGCATTTACCACGAATAAGGACTGCCAAAGATGACAAGGAATGCAAGCCAGGATCGATTGATAGACTATCATTCTTGGCGCCGCGGTTCAGTAATTCTCAGCTCTGGCTAGAGATCCTGAGAGCGGTTAGGTTGAATTGCAGCCAAACTTCGGACGCATACTGTTGAATCTCGGCCCTGTACTACGAATACTCGCACCACAGTCACCATAAAAAGCCTGTGTTTTCCTCGAACTCGACGATTTCATCGATTCGATTCAAAACACAGGCTTATGGTTCTCTCTTTATTTATTGTCCTGTCTATTTTTTACCGGTAACCGAACGCTGAGGATTTGTCTGAACGCAGCTAAATCGTCATCGCTTTTAAAATATCTTTTCGGGATAATGATGACTTTATTTTTTGAAACATAGAGAACGATCAGCTCTCCCCGTTCAATCACACGGATAAAATCGTCCCATCTGTAAAAAGTACGCAATCTGCCTTCAATTCGGATCAGCAGCCCATTTTCTCGTGCCAAGTAGCGGCTCTCATTCTCGCGGCTCAGTCGATCACTGTTAAACTCCTGCTGATAGCGAAAAGCGGCCAGAATGCGCATTAATTGATTTGCCGCAAGCGCTATCAGAAAAGCAAGAAGTAAGGCATATTGCCACGGAAGAAGCGTGAGATTAATCAGAAAACCGGCGAACCAGACAATCAGAATTCCTGATAACGCTGCTTTTCTCGCATGAGTATAACAAAAAGTTTTGTACTCCTGATAGGTCAGTGTCCCAGCAAATGTGATCAAATGGTCTTCCATCGCAGGTGTCCTCTCTGTGAAAATTTATAAGGATCCTTAACCCACAATTCCCTCTCAGTGATTCACTGAAACGCGTCACTAGGAAGCAGGGATCAGCTGCCGCAATCCTTTTCAAAAACTGTTTCAGGCATCTCTATCAATTACTTTCTCCCTGCTCCAACATATCAAATACGAGGCATTCTGTCATCACCCCGGAAGTGTTTTTTACAGAATCCTCTGCCTCATCTGATTCAAGTATTCAGGCGCTAAAAAGGCAGCCAGAATCCAGCTGCCTTTTACAAAATCGATGAACCTGTCTGACTGGCGAAAATCAGACGGTTTTCTTATCATCTGCTTCTTCATCAATATAGGAGGATTTCGAGGATTCCTTCATCCGCCAGTATATGACAAGACTGACTAATACACACAGCGATACATAGATAAAAAAGAAGGTCTCAACACCGATACTTTTAAACCACAAAGCAATGAATTCAGCTGTCCCCCCAAAGATCGCAACCGTTAATCCATAGGGAAGTCCAACCCCAAGTGCACGGATTTCTGTCGGAAAAAGCTCCGCCTTGACGATTGCGTTAATCGAAGTATAACCGCTGACAATGACGAGACCGACAAGCATCAGCAGAAAAGCACTGATCGGACTATGAAACTGCTTCATCAGCAAGAAAAGCGGTACGGTAAGCACTGTTCCAGCGATGCCAAAGAAAAAAAGCAGTGGCCGGCGACCGACATGATCAGACAAGATTCCCGCTAATGGCTGGATAACCAGGAAGATCAGTAGGGCAACGAAATTGATCAGACTGACCGTCTCCTTATCCAACCCGACCGAATTGATCATGAATTTCTGCATATAGGTTGTATACGTATAAAAAGCAACGGTACCCCCGAGTGTCAGACCGATAACGGTCAGAACCGACTTCGGGTATTTCATCAAGGCTTTAATCGTTCCGGCATTTTGCCTTTTCTGAGCAGACATCTTATTGTACTGTTCGGATTCATCCATCGACAGTCGCAGCCACAGAACAGCCAATGCGCCGAGTGCGCCAATCACAAAGGGAATACGCCAGCCCCAGGCCTGAAGCTCGGCTTCATCCAGATTCAGCTGCAGAATAATCTGGACACCCAGAGCTACCAATTGGCCGCCAACCAGTGTAACATATTGAAAACTGGAATAGAAACCGCGGCGTCCACTGCTCGCCATCTCAGAAAGATAGGTTGCCGAAGTGCCGTATTCCCCGCCGAGCGACAATCCTTGAAAGAGGCGAGCAAGGACGAGAATAATTGGTGCAAAAACACCAATTGTCTGAAAGCTTGGTGTCACAGCGATCACTAGCGACCCTGCTGCCATGACGGTAATTGATAAAGTTAAAGCCGCTCGCCGCCCATGGCGGTCGGCATATCGGCCCATTATCAAGCTGCCAAATGGGCGCATCAAAAAGCCAATGGCAAAGATTGCTGCTGTGTTGAGCAACTGAGAAGTCATATCCCCGTTCGGGAAAAAATCCGTCGAAAAATAAACAGCAAAGGCTGCGTAGACATACCAATCATACCATTCGATCATATTTCCTAAAGATCCTTTAAAAATATTCCCTGTGATGCGGCGCGAGGCCGCACGCTCTGCTGATTGCATTGAGTAATTAATCCCCCTCTATCGACTGCCCAATGAGAACTGTCATTCATCGGCAAACATTTGTTCATCAATAATTTGACAGAATATTAAGCCATATTAACTTATCCATTTTCCGAATAAACATTTAATAGCTTTCTTTTGTTTACAACCGCTGATCCATTAGTTTCAACGTACTTCCTATCTGTTTTATTAATGAAACAGCCGCTATCCATTCTTAATATGCTATCATAATCATAACATAAAAACATGATAGAAGATTGTCGCCTCAATTGTTTAAATAATTCTACTATATAAATACTAATATTTTTAGCAGAAATATGAAATTTCAAATTTATCAATGACTTCTTCACAGCTATGGGATGGAATGGCTGGATGCAGTTAGAAAAGCCGGGCAAAAAGCGCTCGGTCCTTAGCCCTGCCAGATTTTGATTGCGCTCCGGTCGCTCGCTTTCCGCGGGCAGTCCGGGAGCCTCCTCAAGCAAACTAATGCCTGCGGGGTCTCCCCTGGCCTGCACTCCCGCTGGAGTCTCGCACCTGCGCGTTTGGTTCACGACCCTTTGCTTTAGCGAAAATTATATACTTTACTTGTAAAAAAGCCGGAGTGATAGCACTCCGGCTTCTCAATCTTATCGATAAATTTCTTCTGCATCCTCAGCTAATTCGTGGATATGACGGAGATAACGCGAGACTGCCTGATCATCACTGGCCGGATAGACGAAGTCAAAATGTTTCGCAACATCCTTTGCCAGCGTCCGGAACAGATCTCCCATTTGGAAAAGTGCCTGCCAAATGTGCTCAATCTGCGCATCTGAAAACGTCTTAAGGTAAGCCTGCCATACAGAAGCTTCCAGATAGTTTTCCAAATATTTCCCGCATTTTCCTGCACTCACAGAAAACGCTGTTCGAATACCCGCATGCCAAGTAACCATTTTCTGCAATTCCACGCGAATCGGTTCCTCCAACATCGCTTTTGCATAGGTGGGTTCTTTGCGCCATAGTCCTTTGGCAACATAGGGCGACACCCACCAGAAATTATTGCAACAGGCATCGAAAGTAAGCGTTGTCGGTGGCTGAATCCAGTAATCCTGATCACTGGCAGGCGGAAAAGGCGCAATGATGTCGTCTTTATCCAGAAGAATGCGATTTAAACTGCTCTTTTCGATCAGCTCATTCGTCCGTCTTGAAGGAATCAGTGTCAAATCGATCCGGTTGCCGTCCACAAATAACATAAGGTAAACAAAGATCCCCTGACTTTCTTGCGAGAAATACTGCTCCCTTTCCGGCATCTGTAAAACAATTCGCTTGCCAAACCGGTCGATCCAGTCGAGATTATCGGCAAATGGCTGCACATCCCGAACGGCATAGACAATATCGTAATCCTGAAAACAATCATGCGGGACCTTCGGATTCGTCCGTGATCCATTCATGATCACGGCACGGATCCGCTCGTCTTCCTTCGCTGTTCGTAAAATTAAATCCAGCATTTCCTTTTCTGTTCTCACTTAATTTCCCTCCTTATTTTTTATCCGCTGACGATCAAAAATTTGGAGGCGCTCGAGAACAGCGGAGGGGATGCCTCTATCGATGTCTCAGCTGTTTCTTCATATTAAATCTGTCCCTTCATGCATTTTTATCCATTATAACAAAAGGAGGCTTCATTCGCGCAAGTATTCAATCATTTTTACTCTTTCTCGAAAACCACCACCACAAGCGACGCATCCGCCATTCAATCCTTTTCTGCTCCATAGCCGCCAGCTTTTCGATTGCGTACGGATTGATCATTTTCTTCAAACCTCCCCGAATCAACTGTTCTTGATAATTCAAGAATAATTGATTACGAGTGAAAGCGAATCCATAGTGCAGCGGATATTGTCTCCGTCTGCAGTCTGATTTTTTCCCCGGACGACGGTAAAAGACTGTCACACGCGGAAAAAGTCTACCGGGATCAGCTCCTGAGCAGCGATTCTGCACCATCGATGTAAATTTCGCTGCCGCTGATATGACTCGATGCGTCAGACACTAGGAAAAGGACGAGAGCTGCCACTTAATCCGCATCCCCTGGCGTGTTCTCAGCGGCTGATCCCCTTCTGGAAAATCGACGGGTACGGGTATCTTGACCTTTTCCAGTTTCTCCGACGGATGTGTACTGGCATCAATATGCGTCTCAATAGCCCCGAGCAAATGGCATTGACGCGGATTTTATAGCGCGCCAATTCTAAAGCGGCCATTTTTTCATGAAGGCGACCTGTCCAGCTTTGGAAGTCGCATACGCCGACATGCCAATATTTGAATACACGCGATTCCCATTAATTGAGCTGGTGATAATTAGGCCTCCGCCTTTTTCTTTCATGAAGGGAATCGCCGATTTGACAAATAAAAAAGTACTCTTCAGTTTGGTCGTTAATGTCTTGTCCCAATCCGCAGTCGACAAATTTTCAATCGGTGCAACCGCTCCGTTAATGCCCGCATTGGAAAAGACAATATCCAAGCGGCGCCAATGGCTCGCGGCTTCCTTGACCGTCTGCGCGATACGAGCCGAATCCGCGACATCGACAGCAATCACCACCGCATCTCCGCCCTCCGAAATGATTTTCTTCGCCAATCGTTCGATGGATTCACCTTTAAGAGCCATTAAAACGATCCGCGCGCCCTGTTCTGCCATCTTCAAAGCAGAAGCCCGTACGATTTCGCTCCCGGCACCGGTGACGATCGCCACCTTATCCTTTAACCCCATAGGCTGTTAATCCCCTGTTAATTATTTATTGAATTTAGTATACTCGCTTTCAAGATTGGCAAAGCCTGCCAGCAGCAATTCGGCAGACTGGGGACAAATATTTTTGAGCAAATTCGCTAAGAAAAGTGATTACTGTTCATGCTCTTATTTTCGAATTTCAAACTATTATTTCGGATAATTCAAGCTAAACTGCCACAGTTTAACTTCCAGCGCCTTATTATAGAAGACAATGGAATGATTTCTTTTTTCTCATTGAATAATTTTCCGCTTATTTGGGAAAGAGCCGGATCGAGTGCCAACTCCATACCTATTGGTGCGTTCTTCTTGGAAAATAATCCAGCAACTTTTCCAATGAGTTTTGAAAGCCATGAAGAGTTTGCTCCATAACCTGAATCTGGAACATAGCCGGGATGAAAGACATTTATCGTTATATGGGTACCCTTTAATTTTTCGCTTAAGGCAACAGTCAGTAATACCCTTGAAACGAGGGATTCTTGAACAATTATCAATCCCCTATATTTGGGCTTTCTTTCAAGTTTTGGCAGCGCCACTTGACTGTGATTAATCACTGCGGGAATAGCTCCAACAATTAATATTCTACCTTGTTCAGATTTTTTTAGCAGAGGAATCATTTCTTTTATCATCCAAAAAACACACGAGTTTTAAAACAAGACGTCAATATCTTGAAGGCTATCAAATCAAAATCGAAAAAGAAATATATGATTGGAAAAGTCGTGATTAGTAATCGCTAAGTAAGAAATCACTTAGGAGTAATGGCGTGTTCATGATGATCGAAATTGATCGTGGTGATTAGCAATATAGAAAAAATATGAAAACCCAATCAAATGCACTGAATCAACCCGGCATGGAACTGGCAATCCCATGCCGGGTTGATTCATGTCAGGACAGTTTCATTTCATAAAATAGTTTCCGAAACCGAAAGGCCGAGGCCGTCGTGACATCAAGATATTGTTCCCCTGGTCAGTTTTCCAGTGATCGTGAACCCACACACATCTTTCCACAGTATTTATCCATTTGAACGTGTTGGCTGCCGTAACCATGCATATGGGGGGAGTGTCGATGGAATCCCTACAGTCCAACAAAGCGAAGTTCGCCTCTCTGCAGCTAATTGAGGAGGAGAGAATATTTTCTTTACAAAACTAATATAATTAGTTAAAATACTAATCAAGATAGTATTGAGGAGTTGATTATTGATGAAGGTGACAAAAGAGGGTTCTGTTTTACAGCTTACGTTCTTCCCATCCTGGTTTCCCGTGAATTGTTATCTGGTGGATGAAGGGAATACACTCACATTGATTGATACGGGTTTACCGTTCAGTTATAAAGGTATTCTTAAAGCGGCCGAAGCCCTCGGCAAACCGATTACCCGCATTGTTCTGACTCATGCTCACAGTGATCATATAGGGTCGCTTGATTCGTTGAAGGCTCGGCTTCCGGATTGCGAAGTGGTGATTTCCACCCGGGATGCGAAACTGCTCAGGGGTGATGTGACGCTTGAGACGGGTGAACCGCAGACTCCGGTCAGGGGTGGCGTTCCAAAACCGGGGGAAATAAAGACGGCAGCTGATCTTGAAGTTTCTGAGGGCGATATGATCGGTTCATTTCGCGTGATTGCGACGCCTGGACATACACCCGGACACATCGCTTTGTACAATGAAAAGGCGGGTGCGCTTCTTGCCGGCGATGCTTTTCAAGTACGGGGCGGGGTTGCCGTTTCGGGCCAGGTAAAACCCCTCTTTCCTTTCCCTGCCTGGGCAACATGGAATAAAGAAGCGGCGATTCAAAGTGCGATAAAGCTCGAACAGCTGAATCCGAACGTACTAGGTGTCGGGCATGGGCGGTTCTTAATCAATCCAAAAGCAGTCATGACTCAGGCGATCCGGCAGGCTCAGCACGCTGTGAAAGGGGAAAGAAAATGAAAGAAAAGATTACGAAACTGGAAATACTTCGGGTCAGCAGAGACATTGTCAACCAGGGAGGATACGAAGCTCTGACACTAGCTATGGTTGCCAAGTCTTTAAAAATAAAGACCCCGTCTTTATATAACCATATATCCGGTTTAAACGATTTAAGAAAAGAACTGGCTCTTTATGCACTCGAAGAACTGAATCATGAAGTGATGCAGTCGGCAGTCGGCCGGTCAGGTGATAAGGCGCTGAAAGCCATCGGGCTGACGTTTATTCATTTTATGAGAGAAAATCCAGGTTTGTATGCAGCGACCCTGATTGCACCTGATCTTCAGGATACGGAGATTGATCAGGCGAGTTCAGCTCTTGTGGGCATTATTTTAAAGGTGCTGGAGCCATACCATCTCAGTAAAGATCGAGCGATTCATCTCGTCAGAGGATTGCGGGCACTCGCACATGGTTTCAGTACACTCGAACGCCAGGGCGGGTTTAATATCGACGTTCCGCTTGATGATTCGATTTCCCTTGCTTTTGATACCTTCATTAAGGGCATGATGGCGATGAACGAGCAACCCGACAAGGAGAAGCGCTAAGCGGAAGATCGGGCCGATGCATCACTGCAGCCTTTTAGGAATGATTCTCTTCTTTTTAAAAGAGCAGGCAGATGACTGATTGCTTACCTGTCACTCCTCATAAAGCTCAAGCGGTAAGTCATCGGGATCTCTGAAAAAGGTGAAATGTTTTCCGGTGACCGGATCAACACGAATGGCTTCTGTGGCGATACCCTTGATGTTCAGCTCATGCGCGGCCTCAGTTACATTTGGGACAGAGAATGCCAGATGCCTGAGTCTGTTCGCTTCCGGTCGGGTTAGCCTTGCCGGTGGATCGGGAAAAGAAAAAAGTTCAATCTGGAAACCACTGACTTCGCCAACCGCCAAATCCAGTTTATAGGAATCCCGCTCTTTGCGATACATTTCATGAATGACGGTAAGTCCAAGCAAAGCAACATAGAAATGTCTGGAACGCTGATAATCTGAACTGATAATAGCACAGTGATGAATGCGGGTCAGTTTCATCCTGACGCTCTCCCCCTACAGTAGCTGATCTGAATAAAATGTTCGGCTGACATCTATTACTTTTTTGGCTACTGAGCATTGTTAAAAGATTATCATTCACTCTAGCAAAGACCTGTGAAAAATTCAACAGAGGAGAACGGTTATTCCTCCTGATCAGTGCCTGATTACTCGCTTTTGATCAACACGGGTTGACATTAAAAAATTTCAGCTTTAGGATAAATGCAATAACTGAACACGATTAATAATCTTGATGAAGAGCAAGTAAGTTTCAGTGATGAGCAAGCAGAGAGCCGGTGGGTGGTGCAAATCGGTGCTCAACTGTGACTGAATGGGCTTCGGAATTGCGTTGCGGAAACTGTCTCAGGACAGAAAAGTATGCAGATGCCGGGATTTCCCGCCGTTACCAGGGAGGAGTATCGAAAGCAGTGTGGCTTTCCATACTTTTAATCATTCGCGCTTTGGTTGATTAAAAAGGTGGTATAACAAAAACCTCGTCCTTTTATGGATGAGGTTTTTTGGGTATTACAGCAGGTTTTTATGGAGGCGAGGGTCTCTGAATGCCGCCGGGATTGAGCCTGAAAAAACAACAATTTATATTCAATCAATGATTCCCGAGATTGCTGAACTGACTGTTTATTATTCGATGTTTGTGACCGTCAGTTCGTTAAGTCATAATCCGACGATTAAATCTGAGGCTGAGTCCCATGGCTATAAGGACTTATACTATGGATTTCTCGGCTATCCGGTTAGTCAGGCAGCAGACATTACCTTCTGCAAAGCGACACTGATTCCAGTTGGTGAGGATCAGTTGCCTCATATTGAACAGACAAGAAGGATCGTTCGGCGGTTTAATCAATTGTATCACCCGGTGCTGGTTGAGCCGAGAGCCTTGGTCGGCGATGTTCCCCGTCTTGTTGGACTCGATGGTAATAATAAAATGAGTAAAAGTCTCGGCAACGCGATTCAGCTGGACGCTACAGGATTGGAATGGAATGTTCTGGCGATTGAGACTGATAGGCGATGATCTGAATGAGGATTGCATGTAGTTCGCTGATGACAGATCAAATGTGACAGATATGTGGCGTTACTGTGCTAGTATAAGTAGTGGAGGGAGATGCTGCCTGATGGCACTGTCAAAATCAGAAGTCGAAAAGCTAAGGGATCTCTACACTCAAAATCAACGGTATCCACATCGTGAAAAACGAATTTATTATTCTACATGGCCACAAGACCAGCAGACAACGTAGACACATTGAAAAAGGTTCGCGTCCAGAGCAAATGCCCCCATTGCCAGCATCATTGATCAATCTGCTGCAGAAATTTTTCTTTGCGAATCCAATCTTTTTTTCCATCATGGCAAGAAGCATGTGGATGATACGCAAAGGAAAGAGTCCGCCGACAATGTTGGCATAGGATGGATAAAAGCGGAAAAATTCAACCGTCCATCATAAGTTCTGTATCCGTATTTTGCATAAGCCGGGATCGTCTGTAGCAAGCAAAAACATTCAGTACTTGGCGACTCTCTTTATAATTGGGATGATCAACTTCCAACAAGATAGTCATATCCGATTGAATCATGAGTGGATTGTCCGGTTGATAAGAAAGGTCAATCACAACCTCTTTATTTGTTTCCCCTTTATTGTAATTTAAATACAAGCAGGGCCAAAATACTAAGTTAAGCCTCTCTTTCCATCCCCAAACAATGAACAGATCCGCTTGAAATTTTCTGACAATATGATATCATTATTATATTAATATGAAATCTAATTCATCTAGGGGAGCGATCTAAATGAAAGAAAAAGAGGCTTGGTCAATGAACGGCTATCTGGCAGTACTTATTTTGCTTGTTGGGGCCGTCTTTTCCGTTTTTATTGGTGTCACTTTTCAAACACCGGCAATGATTATTCTTCTCGTTCTTCTGATCGCCGCCGTGACCGGTCTGGGCATGAACTCGCCCAATAAGGTCGCTGTCGTCACTTTTTTTGGCCGCTATATCGGCAGTGTTCATACGAACGGGCTCTATTATTCGATCCCTTTGACGTTTAAAAAGAATGTCTCACTCCGTGTCCGCAATTTCAATAGTCAGAAATTAAAAGTGAATGATGTGGAAGGTAATCCGATCGAGATAGCAACAGTTGTGGTTTTTAAGGTAGTTGATTCAGCAAAAGCTTTGTTCAACGTTGATGATTATGTTCAGTTCGTCGAGATTCAAAGCGAAACGGCTGTCCGCCATATTGCCTCCCAATATCCATACGATAACTTTGAAAAAGACGGACTCTCACTGCGCGGCAATACCGAACAAATCTCTTCACGGCTATTGGCCGAACTCCAGCAACATCTCAATGTCGCTGGTGTGGAAATCGTCGAAACAAGACTGACGCATCTTGCCTATTCCATGGAAATTGCCCAGGCGATGCTGCAGCGTCAGCAGGCAGCGGCAATTATCGCGGCACGCCAAAAGATTGTGGAAGGTGCCGTGACGATGGCGCAGATGGCTATCGCCCGACTGGAAGCTGATCATACGGTTGACCTTGACGAGGAACGGAAGATGCATATGATTAATAATCTGATGGTCGCCATCGTTTCAGAAAAGGGTGCACAGCCGATTCTTAATACAAGCAGTCTGTATTGATCGCCGTGGCTGAGCGGACCATTATCTTAAGAAAAGGCGGTGCTTATGGAGAAAAAGAAATTTCTGCTGCGCATCGATCCCAGATTATACGGTATTATGCAGCAGTGGGCGGACGATGAATTCCGCAGCGTGAACGGACAAATCGAAAATCTTCTCCGCGACGCCGCACGCCGGGCAGGCCGTTTGCCAAAAAAAAGCAACGAAGAAAAAAATTCACGAGATGAAGATTAAAAAGCGCCGGAAGGAATCATTCCCTCCGACGCTTTATTAGACTAAATTATTTTGCGGTTTTTGCTTTTTCAGCGAGTGTTGCGAAAGCAGCTTCGTCGTGCACAGCCAGATCGGCCAACATTTTACGATTGACTTCGATACCCGCAGTCTTAAGTCCGTGAATCAGGCGGCTATAAGAAAGGCCGTTGATTCTTGCGGCTGCATTAATACGAGCGATCCATAATTTACGGAAATTCCGCTTCGTCTGACGACGGTCGCGGTAGGCGTAGCTCAGTGATTTGAAGACCTGTTGCTGAGCAACTTTGAATAATTTATGTTTTGCGCCGAAATAACCCTTTGCCAGCTTAAGTACTCTTTTATGTCTGCGCCGAGTCACATATCCGCCTTTTACTCTTGCCATTTGAAAAACCTCCTAAAAGTGGGCATGCATTTGATGCCCAATCGTTCTTTGAATTATGCGTTAATCATTTTTTTGATTTTTCTTGCCAGAGACGGTGTTGCAATCGTGCTCTTGCGCAGATTACGTTTCTGCTTCTGAGACTTATGGCTCATCATATGGCTTGTATACGAATGGTTCCGTTTCATCTTGCCGGTGCCTGTCTTCTTGAAACGTTTTGCGGCACCTTTGTGCGTTTTCATTTTTGGCATAAAATAATCCTCCTGACGGGGCAGAACAACAAATTTTCTTGTGTCCTACGCCTTTAATTACTGTTTTTCAGCTTTCGGAGCAAGGACGAGAAACATGCTGCGCCCTTCCATCTTCGGCCTTGCTTCAATGGTACTAACATCCGCGCATTCCTGAGCAAGCTTTTCAAGCACTTCACGTCCCAGATTGGAGTGAGTGATAGCGCGCCCGCGGAAACGGACAGAAGCCTTGACCTTGTCGCCTTTTTCAAGGAATTTTCTGGCATTGCGCATTTTGGTATTAAAGTCGTGATCTTCAATACTAGGACTCAGTCGAATTTCCTTAAGGCTAATGACCTTTTGGTTCTTACGTGCTTCCCGATCTTTTTTCTGCTGTTCAAAACGGAACTTGCCGTAATCCATAATGCGGCAAACGGGCGGTTTAGCGCCAGGGGCAACCATAACCAAGTCCAGATTGACGTTTTGAGCCATTGCTAGAGCCTCGGATTTCGATTTAATTCCAACCTGTTCCCCATTCTGACCGATTAAACGAACCTGCGAAGCTCGGATCCCCTCGTTAACAACCATGTCTTTGCTAATATTGAGCCACCTCCAAAAATAATTTGAGAAAACCTCGGCATAATTGAACAAAATAAAATACGGGCGCATAAAACGCCCGCATCAAACATTCAGTCATTCATTCAAACCTGGCAATAGCATCACTGCATCACTCAGGTGAGAAGCCGGGCGCCTCTGCTTCACTCGATTTTTAGCTCACTTTTAATAATATACCATGCAATGGATTCTCATGCAAGTTATTTCTGCATCAAGCGAACCTTCAGACGACCGGTTTAGCGGTCACACGATTCTTGATTTCTTCAAGCAACGCAGATTTAAACGTTTCATAATCCGCCGTATGGGTTGCTTTCTGACCATATTTACGGACATTGACCGTGCTATTTTCGATTTCCTGATCACCGATAACCAGAGTGTAAGGAATCTTATGGGTCTGCGCGTCACGGATCTTGTAGCTGAGTTTTTCGGTACGACGATCAGAATGGGCGCGGATACCCGCCATTTTCAGATCGTGCTCCAGTTTGGCCACATGGTCCAGATGAACATCGGCAACTGGAATCAATTCTACTTGGACAGGAGCGAGCCACGCCGGAAAAGCACCCGCAAAATGTTCAATGAGGATGCCGATGAACCGATCCAGCGATCCGTAAATCGCGCGGTGAATAACAACCGGGCGAACTTTTTCATTATTCTCGTCAATATAGGTCAAATCAAATTTTTCCGGCATCTGGTAATCGAGCTGAATCGTCGCGCATTGATGGCTCCGTCCCAAGGCGTCCTTGATATGGAAATCAATCTTCGGGCCATAGAACGCGCCGTCGCCCTCGTTGATCGTGAACGGCATGTTAATGTCATTAAGCACACGGCTGAGCGCCGCTTCCGCTTGATCCCACATTTCAATACTGCCCATATGATCCTCAGGACGGGTTGATAACTCAACGGAATAAGGGAATCCGAAAGTGCTGTATATCTTGCCGATTAATTCGAAAATATTCTTAATTTCGCTCTCGATCTGATCCGGACGGACAAAAATATGAGCGTCATCCTGACAGAACGTGCGCACACGGAGCATACCATTCAACGCACCGCTTAATTCATGGCGATGGACCTGACCAAATTCAGCAATCCGAATCGGCAGCTCTCGATAGGAATGCAGCGTGTCTTTATAAATCAGCATATGACCCGGGCAGTTCATCGGCTTCAATGCATAGTTCACATCGTCGACTTTCGTAAAATACATATTTTCATGATAGTGATCCCAGTGGCCGGAGTTCTCCCACAGTCTTTGGTTCATCATCAGAGGCGTACGTACTTCTTCATAATCTCGCTGGCGCTGCAGTTCACGAGAGAAATTTTCAAGCTCTGTCCGGATTATCTGACCATTTGACAGATAAAACGGCATGCCCGGTGCTTCTTCAGAAAACATGAACAGTTCCAGTTGTTTACCCAGTTTACGATGATCGCGTTTCTGCGCCTCTTCGAGAAAATGGAGATGTTTGTCCAAATCTTTTTGACTGAGAAAAGCAACACCGTAAATCCGCTGCAACATTTTATTGTCACTATTGCCTCGCCAGTAAGCGCCGGCTACGCTCATCAGTTTGAAGGCTTTAATTTTTCCGGTCGACGGCAAGTGCGGACCGCGGCAAAGATCGACGTATTCCCCTTGCCTGTAAAGCGTAATCGTCTCCTCTTCGGGCAAATCGCGAATTAATTCTAATTTCAGCGGATCATTCAGTTCTGTAAATACGCCGATGGCTTCCGCACGGGAAACCTCTGAGCGGACGATCGGAAGATTTTCACTGACGATCTTCTTCATTTCTTTTTCGATCGCTGGAAAGTCTTCCTTGGACAGCGAATGCGCCATGTCCACATCATAATAGAAACCATTTTCAATGACCGGACCGATGCCGAGCTTCACATCCGGATAGATTCGTCTGAGTGCCTGAGCAAGCAGATGAGCACAGCTGTGACGCATAATCTGAAGCCCGTCCTCTGAATCGAGAGGGATCACTTCAATCGATGCATCTTCAGTAATCGGCCGCTTCAAGTCATACAATACCCCATTAATTTTACCGGCAACCGCTTTTTTCTTCAGACTATTTGACAGGGAAGCCGCGACTTCTTCTGTTGTCACACTCGATTCGAACGTTTTGACATTTTTGTCAGGGAACGTGAGCTGAACAGACATAGAAAACACTCCTTTTTGTAAAAATACTGCAGATTCTCTGAAAGGATCGGTGGTAAAAGATGGTTAGGTTCACTGCGCAAGCGCGGTGCCTTTTCCCGGCAACGAAAAAAGGCACCCGTCCCTAAAAAGGGACGAGCACCTGCTCGTGGTTCCACCCTTGTTTCTGCTGAAAGACGTGCCGAACATCCGCCAAACACGGACGAACAAGTTGCTCCCTTCAACAGCTCAAGAATTGATAACGGAAAATATTCCGTCGGCGGATACTTCATTCCCCGCCGAAGTTCAGAGGTGGTCAACCGCACATCTGCCGGAAACTTACACCGAGCGTTCCCTCTCTTAAGACAGTGTCGCACGATTCATATCCTCGTCCTGACCGATCATCTATCAAAGTATACGTTGATTATAGGCGCAACAAAAGGGAAAATCAAGTCCTCAGATCACTGCTCAATCTTTTCTCGGTTCTCGAGAAGATAATCAAAGAGCATATCATGGCTGACCTGTTTTGCTTCCTTTTCTAGCCCCAGCTGCCGCAAAATTTCGAGCCCGATAGCAAGTGTCGTACCCGCCGCGCGAGACGTAATAATATTGCCGCTGACAACGACTGGATCCTCACTGTACTCGGCATCCGTGATGTGACTGCGAAAATTCGGATTGCTGGTTACCCGGGCACCTTCAAGAATGCCAGCACGCTGTAAAGCAATCGGTCCCGCACAAATTGCCGCCACTTTTTTCCCATGTTCAAAATAATAGCGAATCAATTTTTGAGCACGCGGATCGTCTCGAAGCGTTGTTGCACCCTTGACACCGCCGGGAAGGTAGATACCATCAAAATTTTCCAATGTTTCAGAGGAAATCGTTGTATCCGCCTGAATGGTTATATGGCGTGAGCCTTCGACCAATTTCTCGGCGAGCGAGCAAAGTACAACCTCAACGCCCCCGCGGCGCAGAACGTCAATCGTCGTCACGGCTTCTGTCTCTTCAAATCCTTCAGCGAGCAAAACGAGAAATCTTTTCATATGAACAGGCCTCCTGTCACTATGCTTAACTTCATCGTAGCATAATCCGGCCTCATCCTCCAAGCTTTCTGGCTGAACACCAGTTACAGGAATTGTGTCCCCTTTCCATACCAAGATCTGAGCAAATGATTGATAATTAACATTTTGATCCCCTCCAATTTATCATTTAAAATTTGCGTTCATCCTTACCAGAGACGTCGTGAATAGACAATCTTTTGGTCTAATGTTTTGTCCGTCAGTTCATTGATTCTCCGCAAATCCTGATAACGCTGTTCCGCGCTGATCCGGCGAATGCTGAAGGTCACATGCAGAGCAAATAAATTCAAGTGCAACATGGGATCATCCTCCTTTCTCCAAGGAATTTTCTGGTGCCTAGATGAATCCATGAGTGCCCGCCGGCTGTCGTCAATCGCTAATGTGTTCATTGGTTTTCCTCCCGTTAGTCATTGTATTTATATAAATCCAAAGTTCTACCTCCGGATTTATAATCCGTCTTCATCTTTGCGTAAAAAAAGGAGAAACGTCTACAGTCATAAAGACTCTCAGCGATCCTCCCTAAAAAAGCGCGCAAAAAGACCACAGACCCTTCAGCCTGCGGTTTGTTTATCTTGTTCAGTTAGAATCAATGTCTCTTCATAAAAAGACAATGCTCAGTAAAAAATTTGCCCGAGGCCGACTTGATGATATTCAATTGATAAGGATTGAGAAACCGTCAAATAAATCATCATGAGTCAAACCTCCTCCAAAATTACTAATAATTAACATTTTCATTATATGTGATAAATTCAAAAGTGTAAACCCTTAATTTCATTTTTCTACTCAAAATAGGCTTCCCTCTAGATTTAGCTTAGATTTCGTTCCTTGCCGCCGAAACCGGAGGGAATGAAACAGACCCTCTCTTCAAAAACAGAATGGAGTGTTTTCATCATGCTGTGGTCTGGCCGATCCGTATAGACGATGACTTGTTTAGGGGCCAGTGCAATTAAAGTCAGCACGATCGATGGCTCTGCTTCGATCCCCCATTGCTTCAGCAGCGGATAAAAGGAGCGAACCGACTGTTCATTGCGGATCAGCCGGTGATGATCATCATAAATTCGGAAAGGCTGCTCATCATAGACCTCTATTTTTTCGCATAAAGGCTTATAAGAACGAATGATCCGGCGCAGCTTATCTACAAATACCTGATACTCCTGCTCCAGCTTGTACTCATCGATCGCAACCTCGATATAGCGGCGCAAGACCTCACGATAGGCGTTCAACCGGAAACGTAAAACGGACTGAAAAGTTAGCGAATTTTTTCCGGGAAGCAGGCCCTCCAAGGCGCCGATAATTAATTGCCGCCTGTCCGGCAGTGCTTCAATGGCTGGCAAATCATTTTTTTCTCCAGCAAAAATGGCGGAAACTATCGCTAAAATCGCAATTTTTTCTTCTGGCTCCGTGAAGAAATAATGCTTTTCAATGATTTCCATCAACCATTTTTTTTCAAACTTCTCAATAATAAAACGGGAAAATAAATGCATGAATTGATCGCATTTCTCAACCGTTTCCGGACGGACAGCCAAACTATTGTTAATAAGCATAATTTCTGTCTCATGGCGGAATTCAGCCGGAAGACTGCGGTACAATTCCACCGCATCCTCTCTGGAATCAAATACAATTTCCAAATGTTCACCCTCCCCGTCCCAACTTTATATATCCACTATATGGGGGGGAGTCCGTTTTCATGCCCGTGCCTGTTATTTTTTTTATGAAAAAAGAACCCATCGAAACAGGTTCCCGGATCAGCATATCTTTCTTATATTTTCAAATCAAGAGCCTTCAACGGTCAACTGCTTAAAACAGTCGTTATGCGGGTTATCTTCGGTTTTGTCCATCCATCAAGACAAGCGTTGTAAAATGGCAGATTCGTTCCATCAATCGTTTGGCTTTGACATTCTCAATACCACTTTTTTGCGAATAGGAAAAATGTTCCTCCAGCTCATCATACGTAAAATTCGATGTAAAAAGCGTCGGCAAATGTTCCATCATCCGGTATTGCAGAATGCTGCCAAGCACCTCATCACGAATCCAAGGGGTCATCGTCTCAGCACCGATATCGTCAAGAATCAGGACAGGGGTTTCCTTAAGCACCTGCAGTTTTTTATCGACCGAGTTATCCTGAATTGCGCTTTTGATTTCATGGAAAAAATCCGGCGTATAGACGATCAATGAAGCAATATGACGCGAGTCAGCGAGCCGATTCATGATCGCGCCCATCAGATACGTTTTCCCGACGCCGAATTTCCCGCAGAGATATAGCCCCTTCGTTGTTTCCGGATTCTCCAGATAAGATCGGACAAAATCACCAGCAGCTTTTATCGCCTTCTGACGCCCGGGCTCGACCTTGTCAATCTCCTTAAAGGAAGCCGAGAGGATGTCCTTCGATACATAATAGCTGCGAATCAATTGGCTTTGACGGCGCTGCGCCTCACGTTCCAAAGTCAGCGGACAAACGGCGAAAGTCAATGACGGATTCCCGTGATCGTTAACAAGCCGCGGTCTGTAGCCTCGCATCATATTCGGACACTTTTCCAGCCCAGGACAATGATCGCAATGCGTCCATTCCTCCGAAAATTGATAAAGCTTTGAAAGATTTTTCAGCCACTTTTCTCGACTTATTTCAGGATTTTCTTCGGCAAAATGGCGAATTTCGAGATTCTGTCCCAGTTTGCTGAGCAATTTCTCTGGATCCGCTGGCTTTCCGTGCGCTTGAATCAGCCCGTTCATCAAAGATTTAATTGGCTCCATTTGCTCACTTCCTTCCAAAATACAGACCGGATTAAATGCTGTTCAGATAATCCTCTAACCATTTAGCCCGTTTTTGGGCTTCCTCAGGCGTAATCTCCGGTTTTTTTACGGCAGACTTGCCGCTCTCCGCTTGCTTCATCCACTCTGGAATGACTTCTTGGTGCTGCTGCGGCCTGCCGTTCCTTGCCTTTATATTTTTCCTTCCGGCTGGTTGATTCGACTGCTGCAGACTGTCATGCTGCTTCTTTTCCTGACGGGCAATATCCATCGCTTGCCGCACGGTCTGGATGCCCGCTCTCGCCCACGAAGCGGCAATACTTTCAACAAAAGCCTTAGTCAGTTTATGCTGATTGATCCGCGAGACATAAGCCAGCAGCACACCGACAACCCCCGGGTTCAATTTCATATCCATGATCAAGTTTTCGACAAGTCGCAAATCGGAAGCTGCCGGCTTTCCCCCGTTACCCAATTGCTCAAGAATTTGATAAGGGGACAGGTTTTCGAAGCGCGCGATGTCCTTTTCTTCCTCTGTCTGCGGTTCTTTCCCGTTCATCTCCCGTGCCTCGGCCGGTTGTGTCCGTTCAGCAAGTGCCGGCATCTCACCAGGCCCGTGCTCAATGCGATAAAAATCGCGGACTTCCTGGCGCAGCACTTCTTGATCCACGACACCGGTATGCAATGAGGCAGCCTCAATCGCCCGGCTCATATCATAGGGATCCGTCTGATAGACAAAAGCCAGCTGTTCCACAACTTTTCGAACCTCATCTGTCAGTGCATCTTCAGAAACAATCGCACCTGAAAGATAGCTGATTAAAGCCTTGAAATTGAATGGTTTTCGGAAATGAATCGGTGTACTCGCTCCCCTTCCCATCCAATCAGCTGCTTTCGTTACAGGCGGCTTCTCGCTGTCTGGTATCGACTCAAAAACATCATCAAATGCTGCAGAGAAATCATCGAATTCCCCTGCAGGAACGCTTTCTTTTATAAAAAGGCGACTGAGCCGTTCATAGTCGCGGGCTCCGATCTGATGATAGAGAAATACCGGCAGTAATTTATCTGTGAAAAATTGTGCCGGGGCGAGTGGTGGTTTCAATTCATAACGAAACAATGCCGGATCGGCATTTCTTTTCTTTAATGTCCGCAAAAGGCCAATCGCTTCCAGCTTCTTTCTTGCAGTCAGAATGCGATCAAGTGAGAGGTTCATCACGCCCATCAGATGATGATGGGTCATCGTTACTGTCTCCGCATCGAGCTCCTGCTCCTGCTCCTGCCAGAGCGTAAAATAAAGACTGGATGCCTCAAGACCGACAAGTGGCTGATAGAGACAAGTGATAACTTTTTGATCATAAAAGTGGAGCAAGCCGTCAGAGCAGGCAACGTAGTGATCACCTGGCAAAACTTCCTTCCATGACTGCATCATGGCCGCTCCTCCTCGCATGAAAACCGAGAACGGTACAGCAACTTATGAATCACCCGTCCTGTTCCGTTGATTTTTCTCATTCTCCAGTTGATCCTTTAATTCCTGAATCTCCTGGGCAAATACATTAATGTCCTTAAACTGCCGGTAGACAGAGGCGAACCGAACATAGGCCACCTCATCGACCTTAGCCAGTTCGTTCATCACCAGCTCACCGACTTCATGACTGTTTACTTCAGAGCGTCCGTCATCCCGGAGTGTTTTTTCCACATCATTGGCGAGTCGTTCCAGCCTCTCAAGCGGAACCGGGCGTTTTTCGCAGGCCTTAATCAGCCCCCTTAGAATCTTATCCCGGTTAAAGGCTTCACGCGTCTCGCCTTTTTTTACAACAACGAGCGGAATTTCTTCCACTTTTTCAAAGGTCGTAAATCGATAGTGGCAGAACTCGCATTCGCGTCTTCTGCGGATAGCTCGTCCGCTGTTGACCGGACGAGAATCCAGCACCTTGGATCCCATCTTCTTGCAATTTGGGCAGCGCATCGCTTACACCTCGTTTATCTAGGTTAATACTTATATTTTATCCTACCTGCCCTGAGAAGAAAAGCGCATATCCAGACGGAGCTTTTCAGAATTTAAGCAGTCAGCCAAGTAAATTCCAACGTTCAAGAAGCTTTTGAATTTGTTGCCTAGTTTGCAAAATCGTTCCGCAATTATCGATCACCGCCGTCGCCCGCCTGCGTTTTTCTGCAAGCGGCATTTGCGAGGCTATACGTGCCCTGGCCTGCTGCTCGGTCAGATGATTTCGCTTAATCAGCCGCTGCAGTTGCACCTCGGCAGGAACAAAAACAACAATGGTCCGATCCACCCAATCCTCAAGCCCGCTGTCAAAGAGCAGCGGAATATCCAGAAAAACGACTTCTGCGCCGTTCTTTTCGTAATCCGACACCGTGCGAAGCATTTCTCGCCGGATCAATGGATGAAGCAGCTGATTCAATTGATCCCTTTGCTCTTGATCCGCAAAGATCAGATCACCAAGCCGCTTGCGATCAAGCGAGCCGTCTGCCTGAAGAACGGCACGGCCAAAGTGTGCAGCAATCTTTTTCAGCCCTTCTTCTCCAGGTTCGACAACCTGTTTAGCAATTTTATCGGCGTCAATTAACGGAAAGTTCTGTGCCTTCAACCAGTCTGCCACCGTACTTTTCCCGCTGGCAATCCCGCCCGTCAGACCGATTTTAAGCATATTCCGACCGCTCTTTTCTGGCAATGCGGGCAGAAATGAGTGCCTCTGCCGCCGACTTTTATTTTTTCAATCGGTGTGCCACAAGTCAGGCAAGGTTCGCCTTTGCGGCCGTAGACTTTGAGCTTTTGCTGAAAAAAGCCCATATGTCCCTGACTATTGACAAACGTGCGAACAGAACTGCCACCGAGTTCAACGGCCTCAGACAGTGTGTTCACTATCGCTTGATAGAGGAGGTTCATCTGCTCTTCACTTAGTGAAGAAGCCACGCTGAGCGGATGAATGCCTGAGCGGAATAAAGCTTCATCGACATAGATGTTGCCAAGTCCGACCACCGCTGTTTGATCAAGAAGGAAGGGCTTAATCGCCCGGCGTGCACGCGCGCATGCTGCCTGAAGTGAAGCCGGCGAAAAGTCTGGAGAGAAGGGCTCTGGCCCAAGCTTGCAGAGTGGCAACTGCCCGGTCTCTTCCCCCCTATTAAAAAGATGCATCGTGCCGAACTTACGGACATCCCTGTAGCGAAGTGCCGTATGATCTGTAAAATGAAAAATGACATGTGTATATTTATCAATAGGTGTCTCTTCCGGATCCAGCCTATAGCGTCCTTCCATTCGCAGATGTGAGACCATAACCTTATGGTCGAAACGGAAAAGCAAAAATTTACCGCGCCGATCCACATGATCCAACGTTTCACCTTCCAGTTGACGGGCGAATTCAGCGGGATCCTCTGGTCTGCGAATAATTTTCGGCCAGCGGACTTCAACCGACCGAACAATTTTACCGGGTATCAGTTCGTTCAATGTTCGTCTGACTGTTTCCACTTCCGGTAATTCCGGCATTGTCTATCTCCACCCCTTTATTAATAATTATAATCGAATCCAGTGAAGAAGCATTTCATCAAAATATATCAAATGGCGCAGAATGTCAAACAGGCTGCTTATCGCAGCCTGTCATCAAAAATGGTTAGGATTCATGCAAAAAATATTTCTAGTCATTTCGCTAAAAATTTATTTTGCATCATACCAAGTCGGTCCGAAGGCGCATTGTACTTCGAGCGGAACATTCAGCTGCACAGCATGCTCCATCACATCAGGAACAATTTGTTTCATCCGATCGAGTTCCTCATCGGGAACCTCAAAGATCAATTCGTCATGGACCTGCAGCAGCATTCGTGATTTCAATTTCTCCGCCTTGAGGCGAGTTTCCATTTGGATCATCGCCTGCTTAATAACATCTGCCGCACTTCCCTGAATGGGTGTATTCATCGCCGTTCGTTCGGCAAAACTGCGTTGATTGAAATTGCGGCTGTGAATATCCGGCAAATAGCGACGCCTGTTCAGCAGAGTCGTCACAAATCCGTCTTTATGAGCCTTCTTCACGATCTCTTCCATATATTTCTGGACGTTAGGATAGCTTTCCAGATATTTTTCAATAAACCTGCCTGCTTCTTTTCGCGAGATACCAATGTTCTGAGAAAGTCCATAATCGCTGATTCCATAAATGATGCCGAAATTGACTGCCTTAGCATGGCGACGCATCAGCGGCGTCACTTCCTGCTTGGTGACGCCGAAAACATCCATCGCCGTCTTCGTGTGGATATCCATTTCATCAAGAAAAGCCTGTTTCAGATTGGCGTCATCAGCAATATGGGCCAGAACTCGCAATTCAATCTGCGAATAATCGGCTGAGAAAATTTGCCAACCTGGTTCCGATGGCAGGAAAGCCTGGCGGATCTTGCGCCCCTCCTCGAGGCGAATCGGGATGTTTTGCAGATTCGGATCAACTGAGCTCAGGCGTCCCGTCTGAGTTAATGCCTGATTATAGCAGGTGTGAATCTTTCCATCCTTTTCATTAATAACCTTAAGCAAGCCTTCGACATAGGTCGATTTCAATTTGCCCAGCTGCCGAAAGTCAAGAATTCGATCAATGATTTCATGACGACCCTTCAGCTTGTCCAGCACATCCGCGGCAGTTGAATAACCGGTTTTCGTCTTTTTTATAACCGGCAGCTGCAGCTTTTCAAACAAAACCTCGCCAAGCTGTTTCGGTGAATTAATATTGAAAGAGAGACCAGCCATTTGGTGGATCTCCTGCTCAATCACCTTCAGTGTCTTTTCCAGCTCTCCTCCCATTGCGCGGAGTGTACTGGCACTCGTTTTCACGCCGGTATATTCCATTTTGGCCAGAACTCTGGCAAGCGGCAATTCAAGTTTGAATAAAAGTTCTTTCTGCTTATTTTCTTCCAATTCAGCTTCGAGCAAAGGCGTTAGCTTCAGCAGCGCCTCTGCTTTGCGTCCGAGATGCTGCCTCAAGGTATCTCCCTGCGGAATCTGCCTCTTAGCACCCTTTCCGTAAAAACTTTCATCGGTGTTCACATTGCCGATTCCGCGTTTTTGGGCCAAAAGCGCTAAATCCTGACCCGCCTCCATTGTATCGACTAAATAAGCGGCAAGGCGCGTATCGAAACAAATGCCTTGAAGAGAAATGCCACGCCATTTGAGTGCGACTTCTGAAGCCTTACTGTCAAGCAGAATTTTCTTTTGCTCCGAATCGCCCAACCACGCTTTGAAAGCCGAATCGTGAAGCGCTGTTTCTGTATCAATAGAGTAGGTTCCCTTTTTATTAGCCAAAGCAAAGCCGATAATTTCGCTATAATGATAATTGGGATCGGGCATCTCAACAATCAAGGCCGTCGGTGAATCCTTCGTGTATTCGGAGAAATGCTCCAAGTGGGTGATTGGGATCACCTCGGTCTTTTCTTCACTCGACTCTTCCGGGTTCTCAGCACCCAGCTTCTCCAGCAGCGACTGAAAACCCAGTTCACGAAAGAGGTCAACTAGCTCCGGCGTGACCTGTTGATGAAAAGCACAATCATCGAGACTAATCTTTATTGGCGAATCCCGATCAATTGTCGCGATCTGTTTGCTCATCAATGCCTGTTCATGATTATTCTGCAAATTCTCCTTCAGCTTCTTGCCGCTGACCTGGTCAATCTGCTCATAAACCTGTTCAATGGTATGGAACTGGGCAAGCAGCTTCATCGCTGTTTTTTCGCCAACACCGGGTACGCCGGGAATATTATCCGAGGCGTCGCCCATCAATCCTTTCAAATCGATGACGGCTTCCGGTTCGATTCCGTAGCGCTCACGTACGCGGTCACGATCATAGTGGTCAGTATCCGTGATCCCTTTTTTGATCAAAGAGACATGAATATGATCATCAACAAGCTGGAGATAGTCTTTGTCGCCTGTCACCAGCTCTACCTCGAAACCCGAGACCTGTGCTTGTTTGGACAGGGTACCGACGATGTCGTCCGCTTCATAGTTATCCAGTTCATAGCGCTTAATACCCATGGCGTCAAGCAGCTCAAAAACGAGTGGAAATTGCTGTGACAGCTCGGGCGGGGTTTTCTGCCGTCCTCCCTTATACTCTTTAAAGGTGGCGTGGCGGAAGGTTGTCTTCCCAGCATCAAAAGCCACAAGCAAATGGGTAGGTGCCGCATCAGCGATAACTTTCATCAACATCATCGTAAATCCATAGATTGCGTTCGTGTACATACCTTGGTTGTTACTCAGCAGCGGCAAAGCGAAAAAGGCACGATACACCACGTTATTACCGTCAATCAATATCAGTTTCTTCATCCGTCAGCCTCCATGAAAGAGAGCCAGTCTCTATTCTTTTGCATCCGTAAATTAAAAGATCCGGAAACGCGCCGGATCTCAGGCATTCCTTTATTCATTTTAAAGCAAAAGCTGCCTTTTATCCAATCACTGGTGCCTTTTTCCGGAAGGTTAGGATAAACGTCGTCCCTTTGCCAACAATGCTTCGCACCTCGATTTTGCCGCCGTGTGCCTCAACCAAATGCTTGACAATTGCCAGTCCCAGTCCTGTTCCACCGGAGTCGCGGCTTCTTGCTTTATCGACGCGGTAGAAGCGTTCAAAGATACGCGGAATCTGATCGGCCGCGATCCCAATCCCTGTATCCGTGATCTGAAAACAGCTAGTCGTCTCACTCTCCTGAACCGATAAGCTGATCTTTCCATTTTCTGGCGTATAGGCAATTGCATTATTAATCAAATTAATCATTATCTGCCGGATTCGAAACGGATCCCCGGCCGCCGCTCCAGCAGGTCCAGGCAGACGATCAATCTCAATATGTCGCTCTGCCGCTTGATCTTTAAATATTAACAGCACCGTATCTAGCAGTTCAGCAAGCGACACTTCCTGCCAGTCAATGTCGAAATGTTCTCTTTCAATTTTAGAGAGATCAAGCAGGTCTGCAACCAAGCTCTGCAGACGTTTACCTTCATGGAGGATAATATTCAAAAATTGTTCTTCGGATTGCTGATCATCTTTTGCCCCGTCAAGCAGCGTTTCCGTAAAACCGATGATTGACGTGATCGGTGTCCGGAGTTCATGTGAGACATTGGCGACGAAATCCTTCCGCATACTCTCCAGTCTCTTGATGTCTGTAATATCGTGAAAAACAACAACAATCCCCCGCGCTTTCTGATGATGATCAAGGATCGGCGCACAAGAGACATCGAAGTAGCGGCGTTCGATAGAGACAGTCAACTGCAGCTGGCGCGTCACTCGCTTTTTCGTTTCAAAAACAGAATCGATCATATCTTTTACATCCTTGAAAGGAATGGCGAACGCATAATCAGCCATCAGCCAATGAACGGCATCTGTTTTTAATTCATCTTTAAAAATCTGATTGATATAGCTGATCCGATGATTACCATCAATCAGAATCAGCCCGTTGCCAATATTTTCGATGAGAGTCTCCATACTGTTTTTCTGACGTGTAAATGTTCGATCCATATCATGTAAACGCTCGGTCAATCGATTTAATGCCAGATTCATATGTAGAATACTTTCACGCTTCACGTTGTCCGAGGCAATCAGGTCATAATTACCGTCAAGCACGGATTCAGTCATCCGTACAGCGAAGCGAACGGGCTTTTCATAGGTTCGTTCAAGAATATCTCGATAGATAAGCAGCGAGATACCGGCAAGAAAGAAGAAAACATAAAAGGCGTTCAGTCCGGCAACCTCGCTCCTCGGTGCTGCCACCTGCAGATAGCCTTGAGAATTTCGAAGATCATCCAAATAATTTATGTACAGGGTAAGGTTCCCCCGCTCTTTATAGACGGGCCACTGTTTGGCGCGCGGTGCGGCTAAACGTTCAGCCGCGCTTTTATCGGTAGCATAAATAAGACGGCCCTCTCCGTCGAAAAGAGAAATATGAATTTTTTCTTGCCGCGCATAGTGTGAAAGTTCCGCCTCCATCTGCGGCAGCCGCCCCTTCATACCCGGTTCCAGAATGAAATGCTCAATCTCTTCTGCTCGTTCATTCATCAGAACATGATCCTGTCGCTCGCAGACAAGCTGAATCACCTCATTAGAAACGATGATCACAAAAAGCAGAAAGGCAATGGTAATCATCCAGCGCGAGATACTTTTTAAATCAACTCTTAGGTTCTTCAAATTTATAACCCAATCCCCTGACCGTCTTAATATAAACCGGTTTACGGGTGATATCCTCGATTTTCTCGCGGAGATGGCTGACATGAACATCAACGATTCGGGTATCTCCGGCGAAGTCGTAATTCCAGACCGCATTGAGCAGCTGTTCCCGCGTCAGTACACGCCCCTTATGTCTCATCAAATAGATCAGCAACTCAAATTCCTTAGGCGTAAGTACCATCTCTTCGCCTTTGAAAGTCGCCTCAAATTTATTAGGAAAAACACGCAATTCACCAGCCAGAAGCATCTCGCTTTGCTCCTGACTGCCAAGTTCTGAGCGCCTGAATATCGCTTTAACACGAGCGACAAGCTCTCTCGGGCTGAAAGGTTTGGTTAGATAATCGTCGGCACCCAGTTCAAGTCCGAGAACTTTATCCAGTTCATCATCGCGAGCGGTCAGCATAATAATTGGAATGGTGATAAATTCTTGACGCAGCTGCTTGCAGACATCCATACCATCCATTTCCGGCAACATCAAATCCAGCACCAATAGATCGGGATGCTGTTCTCGGACCATCGGCAAAACATCTGGTCCCTTTCCGGCAGAAATAACATCAAAGCCCGCTTTTTTTAGATTGAACGTCAGCAACGTCACGATTGAAGGCTCATCATCCACAACCAGAATTTTTTTCGGCACGCGGACACCCCCTCTGTGATTCTCTATATTATCATACCTTTTTTTCGGATAAGATACATCCTGAATGAAAGCCATTATAAAACAAAGGAAAATCCCCTGTAAAATCAGCCAAAACGACCGGAGATATAATCCGCAGTGCTTTTCTTCTCAGGATGATTAAACAGCTCTGAGGTCAATCCGAATTCAATCAATTCACCTTGATAGAAAAAAGCCGTGTAATCAGCGATACGAGCCGCCTGCTGCATATTATGTGTGACAATAACGATAGTATAATCCTTTTTTAACTGCAGCAACAATTCTTCAATTTTCGAGCTGGATACCGGATCGAGGGCAGAGGTCGGTTCGTCAAGCAGAATCACCTGTGGCTTCAGAGCAAGCGCGCGGGCAATGCAAAGCCGCTGCTGCTGACCGCCGGATAGACCGATGGCTGAACGATCCAAGCGATCCTTGACTTCATCCCAAAGCCCGACGTACTTCAGGCAATCTTCCATGATCGCCTGAAGCTTCTTCTTACTACGCACCCCTGCAAATTTGAGCGGTAACTGAATATTCTCTCGGATCGATTTCGGAAACGGATTTGGCTGTTGAAAGACCATACCAATTTCCTTCCGCAGCTGGACAACATCGATCTTCGGATTCAAAATGTTCATTCCGCGATAATCAATAATTCCTTCACAGCGTGCCGATGGAATTAAGTCATTCATCCGGTTAATCGTCCGCAGAAAAGTCGATTTTCCGCAACCTGAAGGTCCAATCAATGCAGTAATTGATTTTTGATGGATCGGTAGGGATACATCCTTGACCGCGTGATTGCTTCCATAATAGATATTAGCCTTCTCAATGTTAATCTGTACTGGTTCTTCGTTAATTTCCTTCGTATTTGTAAAGTTAGCAATTTTCGTTTCTAATTGAATCATTTTCATTTCCTCCTTATCCTTTTCCAGAAAGTTTTTGCTGAATCAGTTTCCCAGCGCCGCGGGCAAGCAGATTAAAGAGCAGGACGCAGAGCACAAGCACGGCAGCCGAACCATTGGCGACCGTTTGTACATCAGGAATAATCCCGTTTGTATTAATCGCCCAGATGTGAACGGAGAGCGTCTCAGCCGAGCGGAACAAATTCAGCGGTGAATTCGGTGCAGCCGGGTTCCAATTCGTAAAGTTCAAATTCGGTGTGGATAGTCCAGCCGTAAAGAGAAGCGCCGCCGATTCGCCAAAAACACGTCCAGCCGATAGGATAACTCCAGTCAGTATGCTGGGAAAAGCAGCCGGAAGTAAGATTTTCTTAATCGTATGCCAATGAGTCAGTCCGAGCGCAAGGCCCCCTTCTTTTTGCTGGCGCGACAAGGAACGAAAACCATCTTCTGTGACGCGGACAATCACCGGCAAATTGAATACAGTCAATGCCAGCGCACCGGAAAGAACCGAATAATGGAACTGGAAATAGTTCACAAATAGGAGCATACCGAACATACCGACGACAATCGAAGGCAGGGAGGCAAGGACTTCAACACAGGAGCGAATAAATGAAGTCAGCTTTCCTGGCTTCGCATATTCGGCCAGATAAATGCCTCCGCAAACACCAATCGGGATGGTCAGCAGCATCGTAATGAACAGCACATAGAAGGAATTCCAGAGCTGATCCTTTATTCCTCCGCCAGCTAGGAATGTACTGGATTCACTAGTCAGGAAATGCCAGGAAATGCTGGTCACTCCATTGAACAAAATGTATCCAAGCAATGCCAGCAGAATAGCTGCCATGAGACCTGCAGAGAGAACAATCAGTGACAGGGCAATTCGGTTCGTCACTTTATTATTCATCAAAGCACCCTCTTTCTGGAGATAAAGCGGATAAGGAGGATAAAAAGATAAGAAATCACTAAGAGAATCAGTCCGAGTGACCAAAGTGCATCATTCAGAACACTCCCTGTCGTACTGTTACCCATACTTAAGGTGATAATTGTTGTTAATGTCGCCGCTGGATCAAAAATGGAATGAGGAATATTTCGCGCATTGCCAATTACCATTTGTACGGCCAAGGCTTCCCCAAATGCCCGAGACATGCCAAGCACAATCGCAGTCATCAAACTTGAGCCAGCCGCCGGAAGAATGACCCGCCAAATCGTCTGCCATTGAGTCCCACCAATCGCATAAGACGCTTCCCGCAATGAATTGGGGACAGCCCGGATACTGTCCGCCGCTATACTGGCAACGGTCGGCAATATCATGATACCGACAACGAGAGCCCCGGTAATGAGATTAAAACCCGATCCGCCGAAATGCACACGCATAAAGGGGACAACAATAACCAAGCCAATTAATCCATACACGACCGATGGAATACCTACCAATATTTCTATGACCGGTTGCATCAGACGCTGACCCCATTTTTTTGAAAGTTCAGCCATAAAGATTGCCGTTCCAATTGCAATCGGCGTTGCGATCACGGCAGCAAGCAAGGTCACTGCCAGTGAGCCAAAAATAAATGGTAGCGCGCCGAATGAAGGATTTTTTGCCGCATCCGGATACCACTGTGTGCCTGTGATGAAGGACCACGGATTCAAGTGATCGACAGTAAATGAGCGCAGGCCTTGTATCATCAAAAATAGAGTAATTGCCACAACAGCAACAATCATCAGTAAGGCACAGCTGAAAATTAAAGCCTTTCCGCGGCTTTCACTATATCTGTCTGTAAATCGTCTAATCAATCCTGTTTCTTTTAATAATGAAGATTCCGATTGTCCGCCAGTGAGCTGTTGAACCGTTCCCCTGCTGGTTTTCATGATCACACCTCGATATTCGTTTTTACTCTCTATATAGCGGTAAGCGGAAAACCTGAACAGGTCCCGCCCCCACTTGTTACTATTTACAATTTTCATCAAACTAATTATTTGCTCGTTTGTTTGCCTGCTGCGTCACGCTGAACCTTCATTTTATCCACAGACAGATAACCTTGAGCCGGAACATCTTTATTTTGTACATCTGAACCCGTCATGTAATCGAGGAAAGCCTTTGTTAGCTTGGAAGGTGTTCCTTTGGTATACATATGTTCGTACGCCCATACAGGGAATTTGCCGGAAGACACGTTATCTTCAGTAGCAGTGACGCCGTCAATCGAAAGTTTGACAACTGAGCTGTCATTTGCTGTGAAATACGAGAGAGCCATATAGCCAATCGCTCCAGGAGTCTGTGCGATGATCTTCTTTACAGTATCTGTTGAATCCTGTGTGATGCCTTCTGCAGGAGTTTTGTTATCCAATGCGAACTGATCGAAGGTTGCACGCGTACCTGAGCCGTCCGGACGGTTGACCAAAGTAATTTTTTGATCCTTGCCGCCGACTGCCTTCCAGTTTTTAACCTGGCCCGTAAATACCTTAATCAGATCAGCTTTAGAAAGATTTTTTACGCCTGCTTTCGAATTGACTGCTGCAGTCATGCCGACAACAGCCACTTGATAGTCTTTAAGTTTGCTGGCATCAATGCTTTTCCCGTTCTCCGCAAAGATATCGGACATACCGATATTAAAATTCCCGGAAGAAACTTCGCTCAAGCCCGTTCCACTGCCGCCGCCCTGCACATCAATCTGTACATTTGGGTTTTTGTCCATAAATTCTTTAGCAGCCTGCGCCGCGAGTGGTTGCAGAGCGGTTGAACCGCCAATCGTAAGTTTGCCTGAAAGCGATGCTGAACTGCTGGAACTAGCTTTGCTGCTGCTATCCCCTGTAGATGAATTGCTGCATGCCCCAAGTACTAAGATAACGGACAATGCGAGCAGCAAGCCAATCGTGAGCAAACTCTTTTTTTTCATAAGACTGTTTTCCCCCTCAAAATTTTACATGTCCTGCTTACAGTTTCTATAATAGAGGAGGACTATTAATGGCATATAAATCTATTGTAAATTTAATGTAAAGGCGGACTTTGTCGAAAAATGGTCTTGCTGAAGTGCTCATTGCTGCATTCTCCACCGCAGAACCACGAAACATACACTGGCGATTACAGACACACCCCTTGGAAAATGGACGTAAAAAAAGAGCAGAGAAAAAACGAAGTATTTTTTCTCTGCCTATCATGGATTGAAGCTATTTAAATCAGATGCTATTTGATCGTTTGTTTTATCGTGAACCATTAGGCAGTTGTAAAAAAAGTACCAATCTTATTCAGCGCCCTTTCTGTTTCCGGCATATCAAACAATACGAAAACATGGAACAATCCCTGCCATATCTGTAAAGTCGTATCGACTCCTGCGTTCTGACACAACTGATTCAAAACAATTGCATGATCACATTTGACTTCCTCACTGCCGCAATGAATCATTAACTGAGGAAAATTTCGGTAATCCCCGTAAATGGGCGACACAAGTGGCGAATCCGCCCAGGGTTCCTTGAAATATGGCATTGGCTTTCCACCACCTAAGAGCATAGGGTCGCGTTCCGCATGTGTAAATTCGGACGTCATGGTGTTCAGCTCATTTATTACCGGAGAAAAGACACAAACCTTGGTGGGTAGCGGTTTGTTTTCATTTTTTAACTTTAGTGTCAACGCTAAAGCTAAGGTTGCACCTGCCGATTCTCCAAAAAGATAGATCGTTTTATATTTTCCGATTAACCACTGGTAAGCATGTAACAGATCATGTAGTCCGTCCGGATGGTGTCCTTCCGGCCATTGACGGTAATCAACGGAAAAAGAATCACAAGAAATGCGTTCAGCAATCGATATACAGAGCTTGCGTCGTGATTTTACGGTACCCGTTGCAAAGGCCCCCCCATGAACGAACAGCAAAACGGTTTGCGGATGAGAATTTTCAGCGAAATGATAGAATTCTCCCTTAACCTCCGCTGTGTTCACTTTTTCCAGCCGGATCTGTCCCGGAAATCGATAAGATTCGAAAGCTTCATCCGCCGATGCTCGAGCTGCGTACACGGCTTCCACGGTCAGTGTATCTTGTTGCATAGCTTTGATATCCTGAGCAGTTTTAATCGCCTGATATGCTTGTTCACTTAACATTTTCATCGCTCCTCTTGTTCTCATTGCTTACCCTAGCTCATGAATATTCTGATAATTAATTTGAATGGCCAATAGCTTCTTCTCAGATTTCCGAGTTCATATTCTCTCATGGACAGTGTCTGTCGTAGTCTGCCGCCCTGCATAGGTCAGATTGTCATATTTGATACCGGCAAAAACAGCCACAAGGAATAGGGCGCAGAAAACGACAGTCCCACAAAGAAAAGTGAACGTTGGCGTCGAGTTCCCCAGGGCTCGAGAGAGTAGTTGTGCAACATAAGGCGACAGCAGCGTCCCCACATTAGCCATTGTCATGGCAATCGATGTTGAGAAGGGGGCCTGATATTTGGATGTCATGACATTAATTAACGCAATCATTGAAGCCATAAAAATGGAGACTGCCATTCCAATGAAGACAACGCCCACAGCACTGATCAGCAACGAATTCGAGATGCTCAGTAGGAAGTAAGCTGCCGTTGCGAATCCAAGAGCGACTGCCATGGAGAACTTTTTCACATGCTTTTGCAAGTACATGAAAATAAAACCACCGGCCGCCATGGCAAACGCCATGATCCCTAGTAAAGTGCTCGCATCCGCAGCCGTTCCATAGTGCCGCGATACGACGAGCATTGCAAATCTTATCGTAATGAACGCAAACACACTATTAAATAAAAAGGCAAAGAGGCTGAGAATCAAAACAACTCCATCAATTTTTTTACTGCTTTTCACATTTGCAGATGCCTCATCGTTCTCGGGCGTGCCAACGCCTACCTTGGTCGGAATGAACACCCAGAAAAGTAAGAGAATGGGCAGAACAATTAAATAGACCAAGTAGGAAGCTTGCCAGTTAATATTCATTAATGTGCCGGCAAAATAGGTCAGAATAAACATCCCCAAGCCTTGAACAACGCTGGATAGACCAATCATACGCTGCTGCTCTTCTCCTTCAAAAAGCTGGAGAATCAAGGATTGGGAGAACGCTGCAATGAAGCCGGTACCGACGCCAATTGTAATCCGTGAAATAAAAATAAGTGTAAAGTTCATCGTCATGGCCGGAATAATTCCGGAAATCAGGACGATCCATAAGCCAGTTAAAATCGTCCGCTTTTCACCAAATTTATCTGCGATGAAATTGCTCAGCGGCGTAAACACCACGATGCCAAGCGACGGCAGGGTCATCAACAATTCGATCGTCGTCGAATTGATCGCTGGGAAGCTTTTAATCATCAACGGAACTGTTGCAGCAGTAGCACCGGCACTTACAATAAAAATAGAAATCAGCAGCACAGCGAGTTTCATCAACAAATGTTTAACTTTCATCTTTATCCCTCCCAAGTTCCTTTTTTATGATCAGCAGGTGCAACCTGCTCACATAACTGATTGATGTTTTGGATTTGTTCTGGGGTCAGTTCCGGAAATCCGATACTACGCATGTCGTAGCTAAGTTGAAGCAGAGAAAAGTCCTGAAAGTCAGCAAGATTATTCGCATCAGTGATGAACGTCCAGAACGGAACGATGGTTTGAAGTTGCTGCGCTAAATCAGCATTTTTTGTCCAATCCCTTAACGGTGTATGGATGTCGAAACCGTTAACAAAAGGATGATCCGGTAGATAATGAATGATGTAGTTGCCATGCGTCAACTGATCTCCATTGGTAAAAGTCTTATCGCCGATCTGCCAATTCTTCGTTCGCGGAAGGATAATCGTTGCTTTCGATCCGTACGGTATCTGGACTTGCAAGGTTACCTGCGAGGATTGCCCCTCATTAATCTGCCACTTGACGCTGATCTTTCCAGTTGGTAATTCAGTATGGCCTGAGACAAAGGCAAAGCGTGGATTAATCCCCGGCTGTATCACTGCATCAAGCCCTTTTTGCCGAATCCCTAGCAAGTATTCATAAGCCCATTGCATAACAGAGCCATAGGCATAATGATTCAATGAATTCATCCCTGCAGCATTGATTATTCCATCGGATTCGATCGAATTCCAACGTTCCCAGATCGTGGTTGCGCCATGTTTTACCTCATATAGCCAGCTTGGATAATCGTCGTTAAGGAATAATCGGCAGGCCATTTCATGCTGCCCATTGGCAGACAAAGCTGGGAGCAGTGCCGGAGTACCGACAAACCCGGTTGTAAGATGCGAACGATCTTTTTCAATACGTTTGACTAAATCTGCAACTGTTCGGTTTATCGACTGCTCAGGAACAAGTCCGAGATGAAGGCACACGGCATAGCCCGTCTGTGTATCCACCACGAGCCGGCCGTTCGGCGAAAAGAATTCATCTTGAAATGCCTGTTTGATTTTCGTAGCGAGCTGCTGGTAGTATGCGTTTTCATTTTTTCGACCTAATATTCTTGCCGCGTCCGCTGTCAACTGCGCCGATTGATAATAATAGGCAGTCGCAATTAAATCGTCAGGTGTCCTGCCTTTCATTTTCAGCGCGTCTTCTGTATCAAGCGCTAACCAGTCACCTAATTGATTGTCCTTATTCCATAAAAATTCCTGACCTTGAGATTGAGCACGCGTATGAATCCAATCGACCCAGGCAGCCATAGAGTCAAAATTCTGTTCGAGGATTGCCGGATCGCAGGTACGTTGATACTGCGTCCAAGGGATCAGCGTCGCCGCATCACCCCAAACGGCTTTTCCCCCATCATGCCCATCAGCAGCCGGAACGTAGAGTGTCAGCATTCCGCTGCGACTGCTTTGTTCAATGGATATATCACGTGCGTACTTTTTAAAAAACGGATAGGTGTCCATAATCAATTCAGCAGTGGGGGCAAATAACGCGGCGTCTCCCGTCCAGCCTAACCGTTCATCCCGTTGCGGAGAATCAGTCGGAATGTCCACAAAATTACTTTTTAGACCCCACTGCACGTTTTTGAATAATCGATTGACTCGTCCATTGTCCGTTTCGATAGTGCCAATACTGCGCATATTCGAATACAGAGCAACCGCACGAAAGTGCTCTGCATGAATAACCGGAAACCCAGTCAAACGCACATAACGAAAGCCAAAATACGTAAAATGCGGTCTTACTAATTGATCATTTCCATCACTTGTATAGGTAAACGCAGCACGAGCCGAGCGCAGATTATCACGATAAAATTCACCGTCCTGCAAGACCTCGCCATAATCAAGCTGGACCTGGGTTCTGCGCGGCAAATCATTCTGAAAGGTTACCCAGCCTGCTAAATTCTGACCGAAATCCAGTATCGTTTCATTCTTTGGTGTTGTTATGACTTTGGCCACCGGCAATTTCTCATGAGCAGTGATCGGCAAACGGATTCGATCGGTCAACTGCTTTGTAGGAGAGGGACATAGGACTGTCGGGAGCAGATCCTCGGTGCTACGCATTGCGTCCAAATCTTCGCCATAATAGATTCCTGAATGAGCGATTTTGGAGAGCGAACATTGCCAAGATTGATCGGTCCGAATTAATTTTTCAGTGTATTGGTCATTCTGATAATGAAGCTCCGCAATGGCCATCAAACGATCACCATAAATATTGGGACGACCTCCATGAACAGTAATACCTAATTGACCACGATACCACCCATCTCCTAATACAATCGTTAATTTGTGTAGTCCGGTTTGTGTCAATTGTTCGCTGACATCATACGTTGCTAATTGAACCCACTGGTTATAGTTGGTGAACCCAGGGGCCAAGTACTCACTGCCAATTTTATTACCGTCGAGATAACATTCATAAATGCCTAGCCCACTGATATACAACCGGGCATTCGATGCTGATCCCGTTAGATGGAACGTTTTTGTTAGTTGAATACTGTGAACGTCTTTCTGACTTGTACCAATCCACTGCGCAGCCATTGGTTCGTTCATTTTTCCGGTCTCAAACCATGATTGGTGTGACACCCTTTGATGCTGATTTCGGACTTGCATCGTCACTTCATAAAGCGTTCGGGGATCAAGCCTAAGCTTAGGAAAAAAAATAAAATTGGCTGCATGTTCCCATCCGGAATCATAGCTTGTTACCCCTTTCTTTTTAATAACAAGGTGACGTTCTAGTGGAGTGTCCTTGGATAAAACGTTTACAATTCCGGATATACATAAACCACTCAAATCAAAACCCAATGGATGTTCCATATGATTGATTTGAACGCGTTCTATCTTCATTAGAATTCCTCCTGTCTGAACTTTACAGATGATTACTTTTGTTCGTACGTAGAGTACGCTCCCGTGAAATTCATGTTGTTCCTTGCTGCTGCTTATAGATCATCTGATAAAGAGCCCCATATAGGTTCGCATCATTGCGAAATTTACTCGTTACGATTTCCGGGCGAGCAAGTGTATTCATAATGAGAGGATTACTGCTGCGAATCTTATCAAATTGCTGGTTGATCGTGAGAGTCACTTGCGGCTGTAGCGAGATGCCACCGCTAATAACATAGCGTTCAGCATCCAGAACTATTTGAATGTTATAGATTAAGTTGGCAATCGAATGACAAAACTCGGTGAAAATGGCGAGTGCCGTCGGGTTCTGATCCGTGATTGCTTTAAAGACTTTTTTGCCGTCTATTGTGCTCGATAATCCAATCTGTTTAGAAATGGTCTTAATCATTCTCACCGCTGAAGCTCTGTGACCAAATAAAGAAGTCATCGAATCTGCAGAGGCTTCTTTCATGAAACTAAACTCGGCGGCTTGATCATGCCGCCCCCTGATTAACCGATGATTAATCACAATACCGCCGCCAACTGCTGTACCTAATACCACTACTGCACCGCTGTCAACGTCGACTAATGAACCCCTCCATAGCTCTGCCAGGGTTGCCGCTTTGCCATCATTTTCAACCGTGATCGGTAAGCAAGTAGGTAAAGACTCACTAAATGAGATTCCGTTAAGAAAGGGCAATGAACCGCCAAAATAAATCCGGTCATCGGCAGGGTCAACCCGGCCTGGTACACTGATCGCAATCCCTTTGATCTCGTCGATGTACTGATCGATTACCTGTTCGATGACAAGCAGAAAATGCGTTAACGTATCCGTTGGCGTAGGAACCGAATTTTTTTTGATGATCACTCCTGAATCAGTCATTTGAGCATACTTCACATTCGTTCCACCAATATCAAACACTAAATATGTGTTCATCCTAAGCTCCTTTCCTTTTACTTGTTTCCGCTTACAAGATTGATTATGCTATACTCTAGATAAAACGTTTTCATTTTCCTGCTTATTTTTTACCAAACCTGTCTTTCATTTTAATTTAAGGAAGGTGAGCGAAAATGGACAGGGTAGAGATTGAAATACTTAACAAATTCCATGACGCAACCAATCTTTCAATATTTGCATTCAACGGTGCCGATGAATGCATTTTTCAATTACGTCCGGCCTTAACTCCCAATTTCCCAAAAATAATTGATCATAGTTTGCCGGAAATAGTCGAAGACGAGGTACGCGAGTTGATCCTGCCGCGCGATGGAATGATTGGTGTCTTCCGTTTCCATGATTGCCAAATCATTATTTGGGCCAATCAATATGCAATACGCGGAGCCGGCCGTTATGAGGATCGTGTGCCAATCATTGAAATGCCGCGTTTTCGGGCACAAATTGAATATCTTTATTTTACTTTGTGTCATCACTGGCCCAAGAAACAGCGCCATAATCCATTAATTACTGACTACGCTGGTAAACACCCTGTCCTCCAACTCCTCCCTGTGAACCCTGAGGAAAACCAACATGAATTTCATGCGGGTTATTTGGCTGAAAGACGGATGCTGCTTGCTGTGGAACACGGTAATTTAAATGAGTTTAATCGTCAATATGTTCTATTTATGGGTGCGGGAAATTTTGGGGTTTTATCTGATTCCAGCACATTGCGCAGCAAAAAAAATCTTGCGATTACTGCAACGACACTTTTCACGCGTGCAGCAATTCGTGGGGGATTGTTTGCAGAAAAAGCATATACTTTAAGCGATGAGTGTATTCAGAAGGTAGAGCATCAAGAAACGATTACCAACATCTACGAATACACTCGATCCATTGGCATCCTATTTCTAAACCACGTTGTCCGAATCCATCGTCAGAATCTGCCAAGTGTCATCTATAAGACGCAGGAATATATTTATGATCATCTCAGTGAAACGATTAAAGTTGCCGAGGTTGCTTCTGCAGTCAACGTAAGTGCATCTTACCTCATGCATGTTTACAAAAAGCAAACAGGCTTCACTGTGATACATTTTGTCAATCACTTAAAAATTGATGAGGCTAAAATCCAGTTAACTTATTCAAGTACGGTTATTTCCCATATTGCAGCTTCTCTATGCTTTCCCAGCCAAAGTTATTTCTCACGCATTTTTAAAAAACACACAGGGATTACGCCTATGCAATACCGGAAGCAGCATCGAATTATTTGAGTGTTAGAAGAGGGTCGACAGAGATTGTTAAATACGTGAAACCGGATGTACGATTGAACATGATTTTGCAGCAGAAAAGATGTTACCTGGGACACTGCCAAACCTGCAGAAATTTTTTTACCCTCTGATACTATCGATACTTTGCGTACGAAAAGAAGCATCGGAAAGATCAAAAGCGATCTCTCCGCTGTCACACCGACAAGAAGGGTTATCGCCGTTCAAAAATTATCGCTGTCTCCGAGTCTTGAAAATTCATTCTTGTCAATATAATGAAAAATTCAATAAATAATACCATTATTGGCTTTTTTCAATCAGCACTTGCCGATCCTTAACGCTTCCAAACAACTGGGTCAGCAGAAGTGGGTTATTTGCATAATGTGCTGCTGCACGCTGCCGAGACTAGTCCAGACTAGTCTCGTGAACGCTCTGCTTACTGCAACTGATCATACTGTGTTCGAAGCCACATGAGGTAATTCTCTTCCCGTGCAATCGCATGGTCCAAGATCAGATAGTGCCCATAATTTTCGTTTCTTTCCTTTTCTGTTGGAAAGACGAGTTTGTCCCGTTGTTTCAAATGTTCTATCTTCCCAGCATGTAAATCGATTTGTTCTTCAAACATCTTCTGCAATGAAGCATGATGTCTGTGGCGAACAAAATAGAGTTTTAAGATGAATTCATCTTTTGTCGCCGCCAGTTCGGGCGTTGAAGAACGGATCCATTCATCTAACTCTGCTGTGCCGTTAGCTGTTAGCGAATAGTATTTCTTTTCCAGTTTGCTGCCAACGATCTCTATTCGCGAGCAGACAAAACAGCTATCCTCTAACTTCCGAAGTTCCGGATAAATTTGACTGTGGTTGGCCTGCCAGAACTCACCGATTTCCTCTTCGAATATCTTTTCAAGATCGTAGCCCGTACGCTCTTTTTTCGAAAGCAGGCCAAGTAAGATGTATTTCAATAAATTTTTTCTAGCCATCCTTATGTCTCCTTGACAATTGATAATGCGAAGTATATCATAAACACCGTAAATTAAACACGTATTAATTTACATGTTTGATTAAACATATAATAAGGAGAGCTGCCGATGTTGACCAATAAAACATTTAAAAATTTATCCGATTTTCTGGGAACACACTTTATTTATACATATGACAATGGTTGGGAATATGAGTGGTATGCAAAGAACGACCATACAGTCGATTACCGCATTCATGGGGGAATGGTCGCCGGACGATGGGTTACCGATCAGGAAGCGACTATAGTAAAATTAACAGACGGGGTATTTAAAATCACCTGGACAGAACCAACGGGTACCGATGTTGCTTTGGATTTTATGCCAAATGAGGGCCGAATGCACGGTGTTATATTTTTCCCAAAATGGGTTCACGATCACCCGGAGATTACCGTTACCTATCAAAACGAGCATATTGCTTTGATGGAAAAATCACGTGAAAAATATGAAACCTACCCGAAATATCTTGTACCCGAATTTGCTAAAATCACTTATATAGGCAACGCTGGTTTAAATAATAATGATGTCATTAGCGAAGCTCCATATCAAGGAATGACTGACGATATCAGGAAGGGTAAATATTTTGATGACAGCTATACGCGCGTGAACAAATAAGGTTGCGAATCGAGACATTTGCTTTATGTAGTAAACAAACGGCACCTGGCGGGGAAGCCGTTTGTTTTATTTGGAATGGAATTAAATAGCCTGCATAATACTTTTAACCGATTCGACCGATCGATCCAAGGCCGCTTTCTCCTCAGGCATCAGATCCAATTCAATAATTTTTTCAATGCCGTCTTTTCCAAGCACCACGGGAACGCCCAAACAGAGATCACGATAGTTATACTCACCTTCAAGATAAGCAATAGCTGGCAGAACACGCCGCTTATCTTTCAGGACAGCTTCGGCCATCTGGACGAGGGCTGCCGATGGCGCATAATAGGCGCTGCCTTTCCCCAGCAACGAGATAATCTCACCGCCGCCTTTCCGTGTCCGTTCGACAATCGCATCGATGCGATCTTTCGCGAGCAGGGTATCAATCGGAATCCCGCCTGCATAGGAATAGCGCGTCAACGGAACCATTGAATCCCCGTGTCCGCCGAGCACAAATCCGGTTACATCTTCAACAGAAATGTTCAATGCCTGTGCAATAAACATCCGGTATCGAGCAGTATCGAGCACGCCTGACTGACCGATGACTCGATTTTTTGGAAAACCGGACTGTTTGAATACCGTATAGGTCATCGCATCAACCGGATTACTGAGCACAATAATCGTGCATTCCGGTGAATAGCGAACAACCTGCTTCGTTACCTCTCTCATGATGCCGGCATTAATGGACACCAGATCATCCCGACTCATTCCCGGTTTCCGGGCAATTCCTGCCGTTATAATCACAACGTCCGACCCTGCAGTCTCCGAATAGTCGGAGGTTCCAGTGATCCGAGCATCAAATGCCTGAATCGGTGAGGATTCAAGGATATCTAGGGCTTTTCCTCTCGTTGGGCCATCCATCTTCGGAATATCAACCAAAACGACGTCTGCGAGTTCTCTCTGCGCAACCAAGAAAGCAGTGGTTGCTCCGGTAAAGCCTGCACCTACGACTGAAACCTTCCTGCGACTGACGGACATGATAATTCCCCCTTGGATTTGGCGGCGTCTCTCAGAAAATGTATGCGCTGTCATTTTATATTGAAAAGAAAACTTGGCTGAACCAAGCTTCCAAAACGGGATAGGCACGAGCTTCATGAGCTTGCGCCTATCCCGCAGAATATCCTAATAAAATAGCCGGAATAACCCGCAATCTGCTGTATTTGTAAACAATAATCAAACTTAACTGCCGAATAGGCGAAGTGAATCGCTCCCCCGGGATCAGAGATGACTGATAACGGCATCCGCGTATTCCGAGCACTTCACTTCCGTTGCGCCATCCATCAGACGAGCAAAGTCATAGGTTACCGTTTTGCTGGAAATCGTCTTCTCAATCGCTTCTGTAATGAGCTTAGCGGCATCATACCACTTCAGATGTTCTAGCATGAGGACGCCTGAGAGAATGACTGAAGAAGGATTGACTTTATCCATACCGGTATATTTCGGTGCCGTGCCGTGTGTCGCCTCGAAAATTGCGATCCCTGTTTCATAGTTAATATTCGCTCCCGGTGCGATGCCAATGCCGCCAACCTGAGCTGCGAGCGCATCAGAGATATAATCGCCGTCCAGGTTCATCGTTGCAACCACATCATATTCAGCCGGACGAGTCAAAATCTGCTGCAGAAAATTATCGGCGATCGCGTCCTTAATCAGAATCTTGCCTGCGTCCAACGCCTGTTTCTGAGTCTCATCGGCCGCCGCTGCACCCTTTTCTGCCTTAATTGCATCATATTGTTTCCATGTAAAAGTCTGTGCAGGGAACTCTTTCTCCGCGAGCGCGTAGCCCCAGTTCTTAAAGGCGCCTTCTGTAAACTTCATAATGTTTCCCTTATGGACCAAAGTGACGCTCTTTCGGCCTTCATTGATCGCATAACGGATAGCTGCCCGGACGAGCCGTTCCGTTCCCTCTTTTGAAACCGGTTTAATTCCGATACCTGAGGTTTCCGGAAAACGGATTTTACGCACACCCATCTCATTCTGGAGAAAATGAATCACTTTTTCGGCTTCAGGAGTGCCGGACTCAAACTCGATTCCCGCGTAGATGTCCTCAGTATTTTCACGGAAAATAACCATATCCACCGATTCCGGATGCTTGACTGGGGAAGGAACGCCTTGGAAATAGCGCACCGGACGGAGACAAGTAAACAAATCAAGCTGCTGGCGAAGAGCCACATTCAGTGAGCGGATTCCACCGCCAACCGGTGTCGTCAACGGCCCCTTGATAGCAATCACATATTCCTTGATGGCATCCAGCGTTTCCTGTGGTAGCCACTCTCCGGTCTGATCAAAAGCTTTTTGTCCGCAGAGCACTTCTTTCCAGGCAATCTTTTTTTCACCGTGATACGCTTTCTGAACCGCCGCATCGAAAACCCGTGATGCAGCCTTCCAAATATCCGGACCGATACCGTCTCCCTCTATAAAGGGAACAATCGGGCAATCCGGGACTAATAATTCGCCATTCTCAACCTTGATTTTTTCACCCTGCGTCACGTCGTGTACCTCCTACAAAGACTTGTCATACTGCGGATTCAGCTGGGAATCCTTTTACTTCTATTATAGCAGGTTCATGTCGTTCCTGCTGAGGCGCCGAGGATTTAGCGAACCCCAGCCGGAACATAGGCGCGAAGCGGATGTCCGTTATATTCTGCCCTCGGGCGAATCAAGCGGTTATCGCTGTATTGCTCAAGGATATGAGCCACCCAACCTGAAGTCCGACTTATGGCAAATACCGGTGTAAATAAATCAGTTTCAATTCCCAACCTATGATAGACCGTCGCTGAATAAAAATCGGTATTGGGAAGAAGACCTTTTTTGGTATGAATCAGTTCTTCGATGCGCACCGACATTTCATATAATTTCTCGTCACTACTGCCTTTTGTCAGTTCCTCGGCCATTTTTTTCAGAATACGGGCACGCGGATCACCATTTTTATAGACCCGGTGGCCAAAGCCCATGATTTTCTGTTTTTTCTCCAACGCATCCTCAATATAATCATCCACTTCGTTAAGTGATCCGATAGTGTCCAGCATTCGCATCACCTGTTCATTAGCCCCCCCGTGCAAAGGACCCTTCAACGCACCGATAGCCGCGGTAATTCCGGAATAAATGTCGGAGAGCGTGCCGACGCAGACCCGGGCGGTGAAGGTAGAAGCATTCAACTCATGATCAGCGTGAAGGATCAATGCGGTATCAAAAGTCCGCGCTTCGATGTCATCAGGCAGCCGGTCGTTGAGCATATAAAGAAAATTTGCGGCATAGCCGAGATCCTTTCTGGGAGCGACCGGCTCAAGTCCCCTGCGAATTCTGGCAAAAGCTGCGACAATTGTCGCAATCTTCGCCTGAATGCTAATCGCTTTTTCCTTATTCGCCAGCGTATCCATATTGTCTGCTTGTTCATCCAATACCCCGAGTGCCGATACCGCCGTTCTTAATACGGCCATCGGATGTACATTTTGATAAGGCAATGACTTCATCAGATTATAGATTTCATTGGGAATTGAAGAATCATTCGCCAATTGCTCTTTAAATTGTCTCAATTTTTCATCTGAAGGCAATTCATCGTTCCAGAGCAAATAGATAACCTCTTCGAATGATGAATGTTCCGCTAAATCCTGAATGCTGTATCCACGGTAAGTCAGCACATCGCTATTAATTGAACTGATGGCCGAAGTCGTTGCAACAACACCTTCTAATCCTTTTGTCGCTGTCATTTCAAATCCCTCCTGGGGTTCAAGAATTCACGTGAGGCAAAGAAACATTGTAAGCGCTTAACCGATGCTGCTTTTAAAAAATCCGTTCTTTAAGCTGATTATAGCCTTTTTAGTCATTTTTGTGAACAAAAAACACTCGGCTGAAAACTATTTATCGGCCTAAATAAAGATGTGAAACGAATGGAATAGCTGCACACTTCAGCGAATAAACTTGTCCATAAGGTGGGATCAGACATGAACTCAGAGAAACTGCAAGCTTTGAAAAATCGGATCGGAATTTTCTGCCGTGCCCTACTTGTGCTTTTCATTACAGCAGGGCTTATATTGCTCATCAACCTGACTGTTCGTTTTGCGCTACCCTTCCTCATTGCTTGTACACTCGCTTTTTTTCTAAGCCCGATTGTCTCCTTTCTCTCTGGAAAAAGCGGTCTGCCGCGAGGACTGTCGTCATTCATCGTGATGTTCACACTCTTCTCACTGTCCATTGGCTTAATGCTTGCGACTGCCTATGCCTTAATTAAGGGAATATCCTCACTGACAAGGAGCGTCCCCGAAGAGCTGGGCGCGACAATTGGTGATCTCCAGACCTTCTTTTTTACAAAATTACTGCCCTCCTGGGAAAAAATGACCCATCTTTTTTCAGGAATATCAACCACCCAGCAAAAAGCATTACAACTGAATATGGAAAGCATTGCCGCGACATTGATTGATTTTCTGAATAATCTTGCGACCTTGACACTGCAAAGTCTGACTCAATTTGTCGCCTCACTGCCGGACACTTTTATTTCTGCCGTCTTTATCTTTCTGGCCACCTTCTTTATCACGAAGGATTCCGAACAGATTAAAAAAGGGATGGCACGTTTTCTTCTGCCGGCCATCCATCGTCCGCTTATCCATGTGATTCAGGAGCTTAAAAAGACATGCATCGGCTTTGTTCGTGCCCAGATCATCCTAGTGACACTCACCATGATTCTCGTGGGCGCTGCTTTATCGGTACTTCAGACCGGACACGCGTTCACCATCGCTTTTTTTGCGGGATTGGTCGATTTGATCCCTTATTTAGGGACAGGCGTTATTTTTATTCCATGGATTCTCTATGAATTTATCCAGCATGACTATCCGCTCGTCCTAGCATTAAGCAGTCTTTTTGGAGCGATCATTATCCAAAGACAGCTTCTGGAACCGAAAATTTTATCGACCGCAATTGGCCTTGACCCGCTAATCGCTTTGACTGCGCTTTATTTCGGCTTCCGTTGGCTCGGATTCGCCGGCCTAATTATTGGACCGCTTTCAATGGTCATTCTCAAGGTGCTTTACCAAACCGGCACCTTTCAGGCCATTTGGCGTTTTATTAGAGATGGTAAGTGAATGAATAACGTCTCATTTTTACTTAAAAAAAGTGAAGGTAAAATTTCCTCGACTAGGCCTATTTTTCAACCAATTCTTAAGATACCCGATTATCCAGCGGCGAAAAATGGGACTGCAGAGAACTAGCCCAGCCGCGTCATTGATCAATCCCGGCAGGATCAACAGTATACCGCCAAACATCAAGCATAGACTATGAAGCAGGGTATCATCCGGGATGCGGCGCGCATTCAAATCTGTCCGAATCTCTCGCAGAATCGCCCATCCTTGGCGCCAAACCATCATGCAGCCACACAAAGCGCTAATTAAAAGCAACAATAAGGTATAACCTAAACCAATGAAGCGAATAGCAAGGAACAAAACCGCAAGTTCAGCGCATGCATATCCGATGAGGAACAACATTTTTTTCGAAATATCCTGATCACCTCCTATTCTCCCGGCATTAGTCCGGAGCAGAATCTTTCAAAATCAACTCATGTAAATCAGGCCTTTTCTTTTTCAGCGAGACTGGCTTGAGCGATAAATTCGTCCAGCAATGCGTACTGGAACCATCGACAAGCAATTTCCCGCTTTGTTTATGATAGACCTTATATTGGAAGGACATTTTAATACTGTCATAATTCTTAATCGATGTCTCAATCAAGATCTGATCATCATATCTCGCTGGTGAATGGTAGTGGACATTAATTTCAATAACCGGCATCATCAGTCCTTCTTCTTCAATCCTTCTATAGGATAATCCAGATTGCTTAATCCAATCCGTACGGGCAATTTCAAACCAATTGACATACTGGCTGTGATGCACAACCCCCATTTTATCGGTCTCATTATAACGTGCGTTCAACTCTGTTATTGATGTTCTCAAGGTCTTTCACTCCTCTTCAGATTTTCAAGCTCCGCTGAGAATAAAATAAGAGAAGGTGCCAACAACAGCACCTTCTCTTATTTTAAACGATTCTTCGAAGAATTTAAATTACATCACATTTGCGTGGCCAAGATAGATCTTGCCGCGTTCGCCATCCATTGTGATAACTTCGCCAGATTTGAACAGATTAGCTGCCTTATCCACGCCGATTATAGCAGGGATTTCAAATTCAATGCTGACAACTGCAGCATGTGAAGTCAGTCCGCCAACTTCAGCGATAACACCAGCTGCGCGACGCAGTGCCGGAATATAGTCCTTATCTGTTGCATGAGCGACAAGTATGGCACCGTCTGGCATGTTGCGGTTAGCATCATCAGCATCCGAAGCGACATAAACCGGAGCGGTCGCTGCCGCGCGTCCGACACCCTGGCCTTGGGCAAGCACATCCCCGACAACATGAATCCGGAGAAGATTCGTTGTGCCGGCTTCAGCAACAGGCAGACCAGCTGTAATAACAACCAATTCGCCCTTCTTGACGAGACCTGATTTTACCGCGCTGTCCACAGCGATGTCAAACATTTCATCAGTGGATTGAGCAAGTTCGCTCAGAACCGGTGTAACGCCCCAAGCGAGGCACATCTTGTGAGCCACTCGTTCCGAATTCGTTACCGCAACGATCGGAGCTTTCGGGCGGTAGTGTGATACTACACGTGCCGTGTGTCCGCTGACAGTGGATGTGATAATCGCACCGACATCCAAGCTCAATGCTGTATGAGCAACTGCTTCGCCAATGGCTGAAGTAATTGTTTTTTCACTGATTTTGCTCAGATGTCTGAGGATTGTCGGATAATCAAGAGCAGGTTCTGTCTTTGTTGCGATATTATTCATTGTTGTTACGGCTTCAACCGGCCATTTACCGGAAGCTGTTTCACCGGAAAGCATAATAGCGTCTGTTCCGTCGAAAATCGCATTGGCAACGTCGCTGGCCTCCGCACGTGTACAACGAGGGTTGCGAATCATGGAATCGAGCATCTGAGTCGCCGTAATAACCGTCTTGCCAACTTTGTTGCACATCTTGATCAAGCGTTTCTGAACGAGCGGCACATCTTCCGGCGGGATTTCCACACCGAGATCGCCACGAGCGACCATGATGCCGTCTGAAACCCTGAGAATCTCATCGATATTGTCAACAGCTTCCTGGCTTTCAATTTTCGGGAAAATGTGAATATCATGTGCGCCGTGATCTTCACATAATTTACGGATTGCCAGCACATCAGAAGCATGACGGACAAAAGATGCGGCGATAAAATCAATACCTTCGCCGATACCGAAGACAATGTCATCAGCGTCTTTGTCGGTCATACCCGGAAGATTAATGCTGACATTAGGAACAATAATTCCCTTCTTACTTTTCAGAACACCTGTGTTCAAAATTTTGTTATGAATTAAGCCCTCTGCTTTGTCGATGCCAGTGACTTCGAGCTCAATCAAGCCGTCATCAATCAGAATCTTCGTACCGACATGGATATCATCGATCAATTCCGCATAAGTGATTGAGAATTTTTCTGCTGTCCCTTTGACTTCTGTCGTAGAGATATCAACTGTTTTGCCTGCTTCAAGCAGGACTTCCGGTGTCGCCATATCATGCGTACGAATTTCCGGACCTTTCGTATCAAGAAGAATACCGATCGTCTTGCCAGTAATCTTCATGGCCTTTTGCAGATTAACGACTTTCTGATGATGTTCCTCATGATCCCCGTGAGAAAAGTTAAAACGGGCAACATTCATTCCCGCATTAATCAATTGAACAAGAAGTTCAACCGTATCACTTGCAGGGCCCAGTGTGCAGACAATTTTCGTTTTTCTCATCATAATACCCCCAACAGTTATTTAAAAATTATTCACTAGGAATAAAGTGATCCCTTAACATATGCGGACTCTTCCTGCTTTCCCGTACGTAATAGATTACGGTGAAAAGCGCAGAGAGCCAAAGTTAACAGCTTGTCAGATTGACAATTCCTTTGCAAGCTGGAACAATCCTTCATCAAAAGCATGCTTCTTAGTCAGCAGATCCAGAATATCATGAGCCACAATCTTATTATTCTGAATGGCAATCATTTTGCCCCGTTCACCGGCAAGAAGCAATTCAACGGCTTTGCTGCCCATCCGGCTGCCGAGAATTCGATCGAAGGCCGATGGTGATCCACCACGCTGAACATGTCCGAGAACAGTAACACGCGTATCCATATTAGCCTTTTCTCTGATCTTTTTGGCAATCTCGTCTGCGTGTCCGACGCCCTCAGCTACAACGATAATGTTGTGCCTCTTACCACGTTCAAGCCCGCGGTTCAGTCGTTCAACAATGGTATCGATATCCTCTTTCTTTTCCGGAACGAGGATCGATTCTGCACCATCGGCAAGACCGGACCAAAGCGCCAAATCCCCGCAGCCACGTCCCATAACTTCTATGATAAAGCGGCGTTCATGAGAGGTCGCCGTGTCACGAATCTTATCGATCGCATCAATAATTGTATTTAAAGCCGTATCAAATCCCAGTGTAAAGTCTGTTTCCGGAATGTCATTATCAATCGTTCCAGGGATGCCGATTGTCGGGAAGCCGAGCTGTGTCAGCTTCACCCCGCCCATAAACGAGCCATCGCCGCCAATAACCACCAGTCCCTCAATGCCGAACTTTTTCAATTGTTCAATAGCAATGGCGCGTCCTTCTTCTGTCTTGAATTCTTCACAGCGCGCCGTGTAAAGTATTGTTCCACCGCGCTGAACGATATCGCCGACATCCGAAACTTCCAGCTTCTTAATATTGCCGGTAATTAATCCCCTATAGCCATGATAGATTCCATAGACTTCAATACCTCGGTAAATACCTGCACGAACAACGGCACGGATCGCTGCATTCATGCCCGGAGCGTCTCCGCCGCTTGTGAGTACGCCTATTCTCTTCATACTTTCACCCCATTTGTGATTTCTCTTCTTAAAAATCATTCTGAATATGAGAAAACTGATTGCGTTTCCGCATCTTTCCGGAATGTGCCGTAATCGCCAATTGCCCGATATTTGGCAAGGCGCTGCTTACGGAGCTGATCATTATCTAGTTTGTCCAATTCAGACAAGCTTTCACTCAGAGCCCGATCAATAAATGCAGCCTGTTTTTTCGGATCGTGATGCGCGCCGCCCAGTACCTCCGGAATCAGTTTATCAATTATGCCAAGATCTTTCAAATCCGCCCCGGTAATTTTCATCGTCTGCGCTGCTTTCTCCGCCTTTCCCGCATCCTTCCAGAGGAGCGCTGCAGCTCCTTCAGGTGAGATAACGGAGTACCACGAGTTTTCCAGCATCAGAATTTGATTTCCAACACCGATGGCTAAAGCCCCGCCGCTGGCCCCTTCTCCAATAACAATACAGACTACCGGAACAGAAAACCAGGACATTTCATACAAATTTTTGGCAATGGCTTCGCTTTGTCCTCGTTCCTCTGCTGAAGAGCCGGGAAAAGCACCTTTTGTGTCAATAAAAGTAATAATCGGCCGCTGGAATTTTTCTGCCTGCTTCATCAGGCGCAAAGCTTTTCGGTATCCCTCCGGATGAGGCATACCGAAATTTCTCTTAATATTTTCTTTTGTATCTCTTCCCCGCTGCTGGCCGATGATCGTTACCGGTCGGCCATGGAAACGGCCGATGCCCCCGACAATCGCTGCATCATCGCCATAAACGCGATCACCATGGCATTCGATGAAATCTTCAAAAAGCATCGGCAGATAATCTAGAGTCGTCGGACGCGTAAACTCTCTGGCAATCTGAACCCGCTCCCATGGAGTCATATTCCCATAGGTTTGTTTCTCAAGGTTCTCCAGACGTTTCTGCAACTGAGCCAGCTCTTCTGACAAATCGATACCCTTTTCACCCATAAAATTCTTTAAATCCGCAATCTTCTGTTTCAGCTCATTAATGGGCTTTTCAAATTCCATTTCCGGTCCCATCCGGCGCACCTCCTCCTGAATGAATCGACAGAACGGTACTGAGCACATGACGCAATTCACTGCGCGGAATAACTTGATCAAGCTGACCATGCTTCAAAAGAAATTCGGCCGTCTGAAAGTCATCTGGCAGTTTCTCGCCAATCGTCTGTTCAATTATTCTGCGCCCGGCAAAGCCAATCAAGGCACCTGGTTCGGCAAAATTAAAATCACCAAGAGAGGCAAAACTGGCGGAGACCCCGCCGGTCGTTGGATGCGTCATCACTGAAATGTAGAGCCCACCATTCTCACTGAACTTTTTCAGCGCCGCGCTGGTTTTCACCATCTGCATGAGACTCAGTACGCCCTCCTGCATTCTGGCACCGCCTGAAGCGGAAAAGATGATTACCGGCAAATGATGAAGATCGGCGTATTCTACCAGCCGAGTAATTTTCTCCCCGACCACTGAACCCATGCTCCCCATCCGAAAGCCCTTGTCCATAATCGCCGCAACGGTTTCCAAACCCTTGATTTTCCCTCTTCCTGTCAAGACGGCTTCGTTCAAATGAGTACGCTGCCTGTCCTTCTCTAATTTATTCATGTAATTAGGAAAATTCAAAGGATTGCCGGAAACAAGATTCTGATCAAATTCAGTAAACGAACCTTCATCAAAAAGCATTTCTGCCCGATCATAGGCGCCCAGCGGATAATGATAGCCGCAGGATTGACAGACATACAAGTGTTTCTTGAGTTCCTTAACGTACATGATCTTTTTGCACTTCGGGCACTTTAGTACGATTCCTTCTGGAACCTCTTGCCTTGTCTTTGCGGATGGGACCGTTGCATACTTTTTCTTTTTAACAAAAAAGTCCTTTAACAAGTATATCACCCTCATTCTTTGTCAAAGCATGAAATCAATCAGTCCGGAGACAATTCAATATTTTTTCACTTATTATTCATTGAATCGTCGATCATTTTCGCCAATTTTCTACAAGATTCGCTATACCTGTCCCAATCACCACAGGGTCTGCAGCGAAATATCGCCTGATTGCAAAACGAAGCGGCAGCCGGGGTACTTCTAGCCGGCGGCCGCCAGAACGTATGCCGTACGCACGCAATCTGTCCAGCTTAGCTTCATTATTATAACAGAGGCGCCTATAAATATTAAGAAAAAATACTGCTGGACTTAATCATAACATTTTTCGAACCAAGGATTTCTCGAAGAAAATTGGTAAATGACTCTCCGAGGGTGACCGAATAGACTGTTCCAAGCGCTATGGTTCGTCCACTCTGCTCATAATGAATAACGATGCGATCATCGCCGGGATTATGTCTGATGGCTTCCTTAAGCTGCTCCAATATAGCCGGTGCTTCATGAGCGGCATCAATTTGTAAAAACAACGTCGGATGCGCTTGATCGATGAAACGGGAAAGCGACTCCGCACGGCTGATAATCAACTGCGGCGCGCCGAGCTTCCCATAAGATTTTTTCGCAATCAGCACAATCAAGCGATCCTTCTTCAGTGCCGACTGGATTCGCTCAAACTCTGCAGGAAAACAGACGGCCTCACAGTTGCTGGATTCATCGCTAATCGATAAAAAGGCCATGGATTGACCGGAATGTGTGCGCGATATTTTCATCTCATCAATCATGGCGGCCAGACGGATCGGCTGATTCTCCGGCCACTCGCTGAATCGATCAAGATTTGCAAACGTTTGGGGCAGTCGTTTGCGGAAATGCGCGAGCGGGTGCTCGGATAAATAAATGCCCAGCATCTCGCGTTCATAATGCATTTTTTCGCTGGCTGAAAGCGGGGGAACCTCCGTATAACCTTCCGCGACGTCATCGGAGAACTCAAGAGAAGCCTGGCCAGTGGCCACCTGATGTACATCTTCACCCGAGCGGATCGCCTGATCCAGAGAAGCGAGCAGAGTTGCCCGATCCGTTCCGAACTCATCAAAAGCGCCGGCAAATATCAAGGATTCAATCGCTTTGTGATTGACCTTCCTCAGATCAACCTTACGGCAAAAGTCATACAGGCTGCGGTAAACTCCTTGAGTCTTGCGCTGCTTAATGATTTCATCTATTGCGGCCGCGCCAAGATTTTTAATCGCGGCTAAACCGAATTGAATAGCCGCACCTGAGTTTTGAAAAGTTTTTTCACTCAGATTCACCGAAGGGCGCTCAATGGTCCCGCCGTTCTTGCGGACTTCCCGGATTCCCTCACTGAATTTTTCCGCACTTCCGGCGACACTGGATAAGTAGCAGGCCATAAAGTCCTGCGGGTAACGCGCCTTCAGATAGGCCAAGCGATAGGAAATCATGCTATAAGCGACTGCGTGCGAACGATTGAACCCATAGTTGGCGAAGCGGACAATGAGGTCAAAGACTCCGGTTGCCGTCTGCTCCGAATATCCCTTTTTCTTGCAGCCTTCCAGAAACCCTTTTTGCTGATTCTCAAGCATTTGCCGCTTTTTCTTCGAGACCGCCCGTCTCAGAATATCGGCTTGTCCCAGTGAATAATCGGCCATTTTTACGGCAATCTGCATAATTTGTTCCTGGTAGACCAGTACACCGTAGGTCGGCTTCAATATGGGTTCCAGGTCCGGATGAGGATAATGAACCGCCTCCTCACCATGTTTTCTTTTGATATAGTGATCAATATATTGTGAAGGACCCGGACGATAGAGGGCATTAACGGCAACGATATCTTCAAACTCGGTCGGTTTTAATTTGCGCAGCACCTGACGCATCCCATCCGATTCCAACTGAAAAATACCCGTTGTATCTCCTTTTCCAAGCAGTGCATAGGTCTTTGGGTCAGCGCCCGGTATCGACTCCGGGCTGAGAGAATGGCTAGACTCGCGGTTGACAGAATCCATTATCCTGCCCATGAAGGTCAAATTACGCAGCCCGAGAAAATCGATTTTCAGCAGCCCCAGCGCTTCGAGCACTTCCATCGGATATTGAGTAATCGGCAAGCCGTCATGCCCCTCCTGAACAGGCACGAGATCAGTCAGCTTCCTATCGCTGAAAATAACACCGGCTGCATGAATGGATGCATGCCGAGGCAGTCCCTCAATCTGCTTTGCCAGTTCGAATAAATCGGCAGCTTCTGAAGATTGATCCAGCAAATTCCGCAATTTCACTGATTCGCGCTGTGCTTTTTCAAGGGTCATCTTGGGAACTGACGGGATAAGCCGCGCCATGCTGTCAACAATCCGCGGGGAAATATCTAAGGTTCGTCCGGTATCGCGAATGGCGGCTCTAGCAGCAAGTGTACCGAATGTTATAATTTGCGCCACATGCTCCCTGCCATATTTTTCATAGGCATAAGCAATCATCCGATCGCGTTCAATATCCGGAAAGTCCATATCAATATCTGGCATCGTGACTCGTTCTGGATTTAGAAAACGTTCGAAGAGCAAATTATAGCGCAGCGGATCGACTTCCGTTATGCCCAGCAGAAAAGCAACCAGCGACCCCGCAGCTGAACCGCGACCCGGTCCGGGCATAACTCCTGACTTCCGCGCATGATCAATTAAATCAGCGACAATCAGGAAATAATCATTAAAACCCATTTCATCAATGATTGCCAGTTCCTTTTCCAGACGCTTTCGGACTTCCTCACGCACCTCAGAATAATGGGAATGAAGTCCCTGTTCGCATAAATTCTGCAATTCTTCTTGAGCTGTGCGGCCGGCGGGAAGCGGAAAAGCGGGCAGTCGCCGGCGATTAAAATCAAAGGACACTTGGCAGGCCGCAGCAATTTTCTCGGTAGCCTCCAGCGCCCCGGGCATTTTTTTAAATACTTCGTATATCTCACTCGAAGCCGGAAAGAAAGCATTTTCCCCTTTTACAGCATTCCATTGCGTTTTTAAATCGGTCCCATAATTAATGGCGCGCAGACAGGCATAGGCTCGCGCCTCACGCTTCTCAAGAAAGCGAATGGGGCGTGTGGCGACAAGAGGCAGTTCGAGCGTCTCATGCAGAGCAACCAGTGAATCATCCGCTGGTCCGCCCTGACATTCCAGATAGAAGCTTTCCGGGAACACTTTTTTTAAATACGCGGCAACGGCTTCCGCTTGATCCTTTTTCCCTTCAGCAATCAGTCGATCAATCGGGCCTTCTGTGCCTCCTGAGAGCGCAAAGAGCTGATCACCCTGTCCGGCGAGTTCTGACAATGGCAGAGCCTTCTCTTTCTGCCACTGGACTCGGGAAGAAAGGTGGACCAATTGCCGATAGCCCTGCTCGTTCTTCGCCAGCAGAACAAGAATTCCCTGCGGCTTCGCAGCTAAGCGGCGATTCTCGGTATGTTGCGTCCCCCAAGTCACGCTCAAGGTCAGCCCAATAATCGGGTGAATACCGACTGACTGACACGCCTGATAAAAAGGAATCACACCATACATCACATTCCGATCGGTGATCGCGAGTGCGGACTGGCCCTCATCCTTGGCCCGCCTGACAAGGGCTTCAATCCGGCAGGTGCTCTCCAGTAAACTATATTCGCTTTGGACATGAAGGTGAACAAATGTCACCGGAATCGCTCCTTCCTCTGCAAATAATCTTGTCTTGCTCTCATTTCTCCGAATAATCGGCGGTAAGCTTTTGCAAATCGGCGATCAGCCGATCGGCCTCCTCCCAGCTGTACACCGTCGCCCCGGAAGCCATCGCGTGTCCACCACCACGATACGCCGCAGCAAGTGAATCAATATCTGGCCCCTTAGAGCGAATTCTCGCCCGGATTTGATCATCTTCTTCTGAAAAAAGCACCCAGGTCTTGAGATTCTCTGCTGAAGAAAAACAATTGACTAAGGCAGAGCCATCTGAGGATTCAAGTCCGAACTGATGGACGGTCTCCAGTGGCAGCTTAATATAACCGACCCCCTCCTCTGTCAGGGTGAAATGCTGCAAAACGAATCCGTTCAGGCGCATCAGATTGATCTTATGCCGATAGAGCCGGTTGAAGAAAGCCTGCCTGTCGAATGGATGACGAACCAGCTCCGCCGCGGCCTCAAAAGTCTTGTCCGACACATTACTAAACTGGAATCTGCCCGTATCGCCAACAATTCCCGCGAAGAGCAGACGTGCCGCTTCACCGGAGAGCACGAGCTCCCGGTGCTTCTGATAGACGGAAGTAATCAATTCGCTGGTAGAACTCGCCGCCGAATCGACCCACTGCAGATCGCCATAATCATCGACTCGCGGATGATGGTCAATTTTAATCAATTCTTGCCCTCGTTCAAAACGTTGATCATCGATCCGTTCTCGGTTTGCCGTATCGCAAACAATAACCAGTGCTTGTTCATAAGCCGTATCCGGAGGTGAATCCATAGTCAGCAGAAAATCCAGTGACTCGGCATTTTCTCCAGTCACAAAAACATGTTTCTCTGGGAAATTATCACGAATGAGACAGGCCAAACCTCCCTGAGATCCAAAAGCATCCGGATCTGGGCGGACATGGCGATGAATAATAATCGTTTGATAAGCCTTAATTTTTTCTAAAAGTTGCTCTATCATTGGCAAGCTGCTCCCTTCAAGCGTCCGCACAACAGCAGTAATAAGTATTTATTAACAAAGCCATTCAATACCGATCAATGAACTGGGCGGTCAGCATCGCTTTGCCGCATAGCTGCCCGTCCACAAACAATTCACAATCCAATTTGCCATTGCGGCGAGTCATTTCTAGAATCTTTGCCTGAACAATGACCACCTGATCGATCTGAATGGGCTTAAAGAAATAAAAAGAGAGGTTGTCGATCACCAGATCGCCTTTGCGTTGGTGACTAAGAACACGTCTGGCCGCATTCGTGATGATCGAGGTCATCATCCCGTAAGACAGAGAACCAAGATAGTCCGTCATTTGCGGCGTGACTGTAAATTGATAGGCATCCGGCGCGCCCTCCCCATGATCGACCAGATTTGCCGCGATCAAATCTTCAATCGTCTCACCCATCTGCGGCTGCTGCTGAATCCTCTGCAGCGCCCGAAGCACGTCGCTACGAGTGATCATGCCAAGCAAATAATGGGCTTCGTCGACCACGGGAAGGCATTCAATCCCCTCCCAAATCATCCGATGCGCAGCGGCGGCAACCGTTGTTGTCGGGTTGACTACCATTGGATCCGGAGTCATTACCTCCTGAATCGTTTCGGAAGCCGGATGATTGATCACATCATTCATTGCAATGATTCCAACGACCTTCATCTCACGATCAACGACTGGAAAACGGCTATGTCTTGTTTCCTGATTCAGATGTTGCCAGACGGAGGTCGACTCGTCGTTATACACATATTGTGTTTCAGAAAAAGGAATCAGAATATCCGAGACATGAACAATTTCTTTTTTGATCATTTGATCATAGATCGCCCGGTTGATCTTTGTTGCAACTGTGAACGTATCATAGGAAGTGGATATCAGCGGGAGACCAAGTGTGTCTGCCAACTCTTTAATTGCCGGGCTGATCGCAAATCCTCCGGTAATCAGTACGGCCGCTCCCTCTTCTAATGCATAGCGATGAACAGAATCTCGGTTGCCAGCAATCATCAGGTCACCTGCCCCAATATAACGCTTCATCTCATTGAGTTCCATCGCACCTATGACAAAATGATGCAGTGTTTTTGACAATCCCCGCGAACCGCCGAGAACCTGCCCATCGACAATTTTCACAACCGATTCAAAAGTCAACTTTTCAATATTCGGCCGAACTTTTTTTTCAATACGCACCGTTCCCACACGTTCAATCGTGCTGACAAAACCTTGATTTTCAGCATCTTTAATTGCGCGGTAAGCCGTTCCTTCACTGACCCCTAGATTTTTCGCTGTCTGACGAACTGATATCTTGCTGCCTGTTTCCAGATTTTGAATATATTTCATAATCTGATCATGCTTTGTCTCCATCTCTTCACCAAACTTTCCATGGAAGGCATTATAATGTGATACATTCACCCGGTTCAAGTTTTAGGCCGGTACTGCCGAGCCGTTCAATAAATTTTCCAGCATCCTGACGAATGGGTGGAAACGTATTGTAATGGATTGGAACGACCTTTTTAGCATGGATCCATTCAGCAGCAACAAGTGCATCATCCGGACCCATTGTAAAATTATCACCAATCGGAAGGAAGGCCAGATCAATCCCGTTTTGATCGCCAATCCATTTCATATCCGAAAAAAGAGCGGTATCGCCCGCATGGTAAATCGTCTTCCCATCAATAAAAAGCAAAATACCGGCGGGCATACCGGCGTCGATAATTGTATGAGTCTCCGGCTCCGTCACACTCGATCCGTGGAAAGCAAGCGTCATTTTTACTCGGCCAAACGGAAAATCATAACCGCCGCCAAGCGACATCCCGTGAGTTTTCAGACCCTTCCAGCCAAAGTAGGTCGCCAGCTCAGCGATAGCAATGACAAGCGAACCATCTCGTTCAGCAATTTGCTGCGTATCGGCTATATGATCGCCATGCCCATGCGTCAGAATGATCGCGTCAATTTTCGGCAGATCGTCTATCGTTAAACCTGCCTGATTATTATCAGTAATGAATGGATCAAGGAGCAGATTGGCTTTTTCTGTTTCAAATAAAACAGTAGAGTGACCGACATAGGTGATTTTCATCGATATTTTCCTCCCATTTTTATCATGCGGCACGTATTCAAGCATGACACCGTTTTTCCATGATTCATGTTAATTTTATTATACACCACCTGGCTCTCCATTCGCATGGCTCTCGTGCTGTCCGCCTACAGAGACTTGCCCGCATGTTAAATCACCTTCCATCTGCTTACATTAGATGTTCCTTTTAATCGATAATGTGTTAAATTAAGAGTAGGTTTTTTTTCACAAGATTGATACACTGGAGTGACCGCTTTTGACAAAAAAATTGGAACAAATTGAAAACTGGCTGCGGGAACATGATGGCCGGGTCGCCTATATCGCCGATCCGACAAATGTATTCTATCTGACCCAGTTCAAATGTGATCCGCATGAACGCTTTCTCGGTTTATTCATTTTTCCAGACGACGAGCCCTTCCTCGTTTGCCCGGAATTGGAAGTTCTTCAGGCACGTGCGTCGTCTTTCGGCCACGAAGCGATTGGCTATCGCGACGATCAAGATCCTTGGTTAATCGTCCGCCAAGCTTTGGCCGCGCGCCATCTCTCCGCTGGCAAGGTTTTCATCGAACCCAGCACGCTTCCTTATAAAAAAGTTCTTGCTCTCGAAGATTTGTTCGGCAAACCCTTATTAGGTTCAGTCGAAAATCTGATTGCTCAAATGCGCAAAATTAAAGATAGCGCGGAAATCGCTGCCATGAGAAAAGCGGGAGAAATGGCCGATTACGCTGTGAAGCTCGGTGTCGATGCCATTAAAAAAGGCCGCACAGAAACGGCAATCATTGCGGAAATCGAACATGAATTGGCCAAACAAGGCTATTCACAAATGGCCTTTGACACGATGGTTCTAACTGGGGAAAACAGTGCCGCACCGCATGGCAACCCTGGTACGCGTCAGATTAAAGAGGGGGATTTTGTTCTCTTTGACTTAGGGGTTGTCGTAGATGGCTATTGCTCCGATATTACCCGCACGGTCGGTTACAAGTTTGTTTCCGATGAGCAGCAGCGGATCTATGAAACGACGCTGAAAGCCAATGAAGCGGCAATCAAGGCCGTGCACGAAGATCTGCGTATCGGCGATCTCGATGGCGTGGCAAGGAAAGTGATCACAGATGCCGGTTACGGAGCTTATTTCACCCACCGGTTGGGCCACGGACTCGGACTTGGTGAACACGAAGAACCCTCGATGAGCGCCGATAATGACGCCTTACTTGAAAAGGGTATGGTGATCACCATTGAACCAGGAATTTATGTTCCAGAGGTTGGCGGTGTCCGGATTGAAGACGACGTCTACATTGGTGAAAACGGTCCGGAAACCTTGACACATTATCCGAAAAATTTGCAGATTATATCCTGAGTTTACTGAATTTTAAAGCCCTGAGCCAGCCGATAATCGGCTGACTCAGGGCTTTTTGCGGTCGGATTTTTATGTATAAAATGGAATCGGACCTCAGGCGAAACTTGGCTGGCCTTTTCAGTCGCGAAACCGGACTCAATCCTTCTGTTCATTCATTCACAAACTCAGACGCATCTGGGACAATCGAACAGTATCGCGGGCAATCATCACTTCTTCATTCGTTGGGATCACCAGTGCTTTCACCGGCGAATCCAGTTCGCTGATCATCGTCTCCTCCCCATTTATCCGATTGAGCGCTTCCGAACAAAATACGCCCATGAACTCCAGACCGTGCAGCACCCTTCTGCGGATCATTGAACTATGCTCGCCGATTCCTGCCGTAAAAATAATTGCATCGACTCCAGACATCTTTGCGGCGTAGGAACCAATGTATTTTTGGATCCGTTCGACAAAAATTTGAATAGCTAATTTTGCCCGCCGATTCCCCCGTTTGGCTTCTTTTTCAATATCGCGCAAGTCGCTCGAAAAGCCGGATATACCTAGCATTCCGCTTTTTTTATTCAGTACGTTCACGACTTCAGTCGCATTCATGCCCGTTTTATCCATGATATATGGAATCAAAGCCGGATCAATATCTCCGGAGCGCGTCCCCATGGTGAGTCCTGCGAGCGGTGTGAATCCCATCGAAGTATCCACCGATTTCCCGCCTTGCACAGCCGTGACACTGGCGCCATTACCAAGATGGCAGGAAATCAGCTTCAATTTTTCAATCGGCTGACCCAGTAATTCAGCTGCACGCATGGTCACATATTTATGACTCGTTCCATGGAAGCCATATTTGCGCACCGCATAGTCCTTGTAATATTCATAAGGAAGACTGTAGAGATAAGCTTCCTCACCCATTGACTGATGAAACGCGGTATCAAAGACAACCACCTCTGGCACATCCGGAAGCACCTCACGGAAAGCCTTGATGCCAACCAGGTTGGCCGGATTATGCAGTGGCGCAAGATCTGAGAGATTTTCGATTTGTTCAATGACTTTATCCGTAACCAGAGCCGAATCGGCAAATACTTCACCACCATGGACGACTCGATGACCAACACCCTTGATCTCGTTCAATGATTGGATAATGTTCAACGCAGTCATTTGCTTCAACAATTGACGAACGGCAACCTCATGATCTGGAATCGATTGATCCTTTTGTACTTTTTCACCATGGACGCTGATTGTAAAAGTAGAATCTGAAAGACCAATCCGTTCAAAGGAGCCTTTCGTCACCAATTTCTCCTGCGGCATATCTAAAAGCTGAAACTTCAGCGAAGAACTCCCCGCATTGATTGCCAAAACTAACGTCATCTCATTCACCCCCCAGATTTTCCGGAATTCTTGCGATCCTTAAACCAGTGATCCATACGTTCGATAAACGTGCGTAACGCCGGTTCATTCGAGAAATCAGGCAATTCGGCTAGAAGCGCCTGTTTCGAGAGCGTTGTGCTCTCTCCTTTTTTTTGAAGCAATAAGATTGATTTTGCGGCTTCGGGATGCTGGAACAGAGATAAGGGCAATTGCAGCAGGGCCAGGACTACTGCCTTCTTTGCCATGTAGTGGTAAAAAGTTTTTTCTTTATCATCCGTGAATAGCCGATTCGGTATTAAATACAACAAATATCCACCTGCCTTCAACAAGCGGAGTCCTTGCTCAATGAATAGAAAATGTGTATAAGCCTTGCCATCTATCCCATTCAATTCATAGGATTCTGCCATTTCAGTATCCGGGTAAAAACCAACCGGCGGATCAGAAACGACGACATCCACAGGTTCAATCAAGATTGGTTTCAAACCATCTTGATGAAAGAGATGCAATTCTTTTTGCTGCAAATTCGCATTCGTATAGGCAAGGCGGATCAATAGATCTTCGGTATCGGCACCATACGCCGCCGTTACATGATCCTCCAGCTGATTCAGTACTCCGGTCAACAGATTGGCCGTCCCCACAGCCGGATCGAGCAGGGAGACAGGTTTCGATGCCGTTATTAAATTGACCATATGTCCAATAAGAATAACCAAGGCATCCGGTGTCATTTCATATTCTTTCTGATCAGCCTGTTTAATTCCCTTTAACGTTGCCAGTTGAAACGCCCGGCGGACATCTTCATCCGTCATTCCTTCATGAAAAAAGCCGCTGTACAATGTTTCCAGTCGCTTCCGTACGGGTTCGTCCGTGATCTGCTCCGTCACAATCTGCTCCCCCGCAGCGCAGAGGGCTTCGAGATAACTAATTGTTCGCGCCCTTCTGAGAATCAGAGCCGCATTATCCAATATTGAAAAAAGTTCACTTACATATGATGTTTGCAAAAGAATTCCTCCAAATTATAAAGCGCTTACAACTTGATAAAAAGATCCGAAATTATTTGTCGAGCTTTCCAAAAAGCATCGCTCTGTCCACGCTGCTGCTGACCATTCCATCCATTTAACAGACTCATAGGAAAAAGCAACCGGACTCATCTCACAGACCTCCTTGCCGCAACGAAACCAATAATTCTGTATCCGATTCTCAGGTTAAATCAGAACATCTTATGTTCATTTTAGCCATAGAGCGTCAAGAATTCAAGTTGCAATCCTTCGATCAGCTAATCACCGCAGCAATCAATCATATGGTTGACATGCCTGCCGAGTAAAAGGTTCCGTTTTTCTCTTTCCCTCGTGCTGGAAGGAAACCGGAATCATTCAATATTGAAAGCCACCTGCTAAAAGGGTACAATGTGGATTGTTAGTTTTTTAATTATCTTCTCGCTACATTTCCAGAGGAGATAGAGGCGCGGGTTATGAGGAGTAAGGTGTTTTAGGCGCATGATTGAATACCCGAACATCGCCTGTGATGTGCTTATTGACGGCTTGCATGGAGAGAGGCGGGACAGACTCTTGATTTTAAGTGACCTGAGCGTTCCCAATTTCTGTTAAATGACGAGTACGGGAAATTCGGATTCATTCTCCGAAAAGTCATGATTGGAGAACCCCCTTTACTTATCGTATACACTGATTTCTTATTGTATAAACAGCCATGTCCGCTTGAAAGCATCGATAGATGCCAACAGCGGATATTTTTTGCACATTTCAGGCTCTTGCCAGCACGGAAAACCGGCTGCGTTCTTCCTGCAAGCCTTGCAAAAATGAAAGGGAGAGGACTATTTTGCAACAAAGTAAAACAAATCATTTGAAGCGCGGCTTAAAATCGCGCCATTTGACAATGATTGCACTGGGCGGGGCAATCGGTACCGGCCTCTTTCTCGCCAGTGGTAACGCCATCTATTCAGCGGGACCGGGCGGAGCACTTATTGCCTATGGACTAACCGGTATAATGGTCTATTTTCTAATGACTAGTCTGGGTGAGCTGGCCACTTATCTACCAACCAGCGGTTCCTTCAGCACCTATGCCTCACGCTTCGTGGAGCCTTCCTTCGGCTTCGCTCTAGGCTGGAATTATTGGTACAACTGGGCGATCACGATTGCCAGTGAGCTGTCTGCAGCCACTTTAATCATGAAGTTCTGGTTTCCGAAAAGTCCGTCGATCCTGTGGAGCGGGTTATTCTTAATCATCATTTTTCTTCTGAACGCGCTCAGCGTCAAAGGCTACGGGGAATCAGAGTATTGGTTCGCTTTTATCAAAGTGGCGACCGTCATTCTTTTCATTCTCATCGGTCTGCTGATGATTTTTGGTATCATGGGCGGTGGCGTCCCCGGATTTCATAATTTCACCATCGGGGACGCTCCGTTCCATGGCGGATTCCTTGCCGCGTTTGGCGCCTTCCTGGCTGCGGGTTATTCTTTTCAAGGAACCGAACTGCTCGGTATCAGTGCCGGGGAGAGTGAGAATCCGAAGAAAAATGTACCCAAAGCCATGAATACCATCTTCTGGAGAATCCTGCTCTTTTATGTTTTTGCTATCTTTATTATCGCCATGATTATTCCTTATACGAATGCAAACCTGTCGATAACAGACAAAGTCATGGTCAGTCCGTTTACACTCGTTTTTCAGAAAGCCGGTCTTGCCATCGCGGCTTCAGTGATGAATGCAGTGATTTTGACTGCTGTATTGTCTGCCGGTAACTCAGGATTATATGCATCAACACGCATGCTTTACGCACTCGCGAGACAGGGAAAGGCACCGAAATTTCTCGGAGTCGTCACGAGACGCGGCATTCCGATTGCCGCGCTGATTATCACAGCCGTCTTTGGTCTGCTTGCTTTTCTCGCCTCCGGCTTTGGTGACGGTATCGTCTACAACTGGCTGCTCAGCGCTTCGGGAATGTGCGGTTTCATCGCCTGGCTTGGCATTGCCATTAGTCATTATCGATTTCGCAGAGCCTATCTTGCTCAAGGCGGTAAATTAAGTGATCTGCCTTATCACGCGAAATGGTTCCCGTTCGGTCCTCTTTTTGCCTTCGCCGTCTGTATGGTCGTTGTCATCGGTCAAAGCTTCGGTGCTTTTTCAAATGGACACGCCGATTGGGGCCAAATTATTGCTTCCTATATCGGCATTCCGATTTTTCTAGCGATTTGGCTGATTGCCAAATGGAAGATGAGGGCCAAATTAATTCCGCTCAAGGACTGCGACATCTCACCTTTTAAGGAGTACTAAAATAAAAGCATCGAAAGCCGTGGCTGCTCTCGATGTTTTTATTTTCTCTGGTCTTTAAAATTCATCTTCTTCTGCGTCTTCTGGCCGCCTTCTCTTCCGTGAATTTTTGAAAACAGAATGATTCGAATCCGATTGTCCGACACCCTTTTCAAGAATTTCCTTAATGCGTTCGACGGTCTGCGGTGCAAGATCGATTAATTTCTCGTATAAATGGGTTTGATTATCCAGATGAATCGTTTTGATTCCTTTTGGTCCGATGATCAGAAAGGCAATCGGATTAATCGACACACCGCCGCCCGTACCACCGCCAAAGGGCAGATAAGCTTCTGTCTCCTCAGTTGGATCTTCATCTTGATTTTCATTTTTTGTATTAAATTCACTGCCGCCGGCAACAAAGCCGAATCCGACTTTAGAAATGGTTACAATCATATGTCCGTCTTCTGTCTCGATCGGATCGCCGATAATCGTGCCCACGTCGATCATCGATTGGAGACTATCCAGTGCTGTCTTCATTAACCCTTGTATTGGATGTTCTGCCATCACGCTCTCCCTCTTTCATCTGCCGCCTGATCTGCCGCATCATAAGCATAGCTTTTCCTGCTTTAAACGAGATCATGCATGAGAATCGAGTGGCCAAGCGCTTCTCTTGAAAGAGCGGAACGACTTTTATCCGCGGCGGTGGATCGTCAAGCCATCCGGTAATCAGTGGCAGAATCAGGCATTTCAGCGACCAAATCGCGCCAGTCAGCAGAGCGGTTTTATCCGCTTCACCTGTGCCGACAGATGTTATCCAGACAAAGTCGGTCACTTGAATCCGCTCCGGGACATGACAAATCTCCAGTGCTCGCTGCACCTTTTTCAAAGAATATATCCAGTCGGAAAAACCTAATTGCTCTTTATCCGGCCTTTCCAATAGGCGTAAAAATGTCTTTTCATGCGACTCAATAAAACGGCTGATTGCTGCATCGTCCCATGTAAAGACCCGCAATTCTTTCCGCCGGAAAAAGAGATGCAGACGCAGAGTCAGCTGCTCCGTATCGGCAATCAGAGTCATTCGAAAAGAAATCGTGCTTTTTAAAAGATAGAGAAGGCCCAAAAATAAAGCAAGAAGCAAGAGACCTATTATCAGAAAAAGCAGGAACATGGTCTACATTCCCTTTCTCGGCGGAATAATATAAGGAACAGCCGACGGAAGCGCCTGCTTTTTAGTATTTGACGATTCGTTTCATTTATCCGTTTTTCTCAGCCGTGTTTTTTTCATTGTGCCGGGCTTGCCATCTTGCATAATTCTCGTGCGGGATTTTTTCAACCTGATCCAGACTGATTCCTTTGGTTTCCGGAAGCAGAAACCATACAAAGACGATCGACAAAGCGGCATTGACTGCAAAAATCAAGAAACTGGTGACCGGACCGAGTCGAGCAAGCAGCGTCGGAAAGGCAAACGAAATCGCTAGATTGCCGAGCCAATTCATCCGTGAAGAAAGCGCAGTGCCCGTCGCCCGCAGCCGCGCCGGAAAAATTTCAGGTAGCATTATCCAGGTGATCGCGCCCCAAGTCCCCTGAAAGAAAACGATAAAGACACAGAGCAGTCCAACAGTCCACCAAGCCGTCGCTGTTGTATCGCTGCCGAAAATAAATAAGAGGGAAGATAAACTGATTAAACTGATCAAAATGCCGCTACTGCCGCCGAGCAACAACGCTTTTCTTCCCAGACGACCGATCAACCGCATCGAAATAAAAGCAGCAATGACATTCAAGACTCCAATTCCCAGCGTGCCAAGAAGTGAGGCACTATTCCCCAACCCCGCGTTTCTGAAGATGGTTGGGGCATAATAGATCACCGTAATGATTCCCTACAACTGCTGAAAGAGAGCCAAGCCTGTGCCCGCTATCAGTGCCGGACGCACCCACTTTTCCAGGATGGAAGGATGGGCAGCTTGTTTTTTTGCGCGATTCTCTTTTCACCGCGCCGCAAATCTTTGTAAGGTGCCTCTGATCTCTTTCGGTCCCTTAGTCAGCTTCATAATTCTCGCGGCTTTTTCCTCTTTGCCATGGACCAGCAGTCAGCTCGGGCTCTCAGGAATGAATGATGACCCAATCAGCATGATCAGTGCCGGAACAGCAGCGAGGCCGAGCATCCAGCGCCATCCTTCAATTGATGCAAATGCAAAATTAATCAAATAGGCAATACCCAGCATAATCATCAGGATGTTCAGCATGCCTACCTGTCCTCGTGTCCGCTTGGGAGCCATTTCGCTAAGATAGAGCGGTACCAGCATCGTTGAACCGCCGACCGCAAAGCCAAGAAGCAAACGCGAAATCAGCAGGATGTAGATCTCCCCGGCCAATGCACTGCCGAGCGATCCGAAAATATAAACAATCGCAATGATCGAAAAGGAAAACTTTCTTCCTTTTTTATCAGAAAGCTTTCCGAAAATCGTTGAACCCATTGCTGCGCCGAGCAAGAGAATGCTGACGATCGCGCCTTGCAGAAAATGATTCATGGGTATATCCCGCTGGATAAATAAAAGGGCTCCGGAGATGACTCCTGTATCATACCCAAACAGCAGTCCTCCGATCGCACCGAAAAACTAAATGAGAAAACTTTTGAGCTGCTTTCCCATATAAAAATCTCCTCCTCAATCAAAATAATCGATTCTGTCCTCTTTTCCTATACCCGATTTGCCATTCTTTAAATAGAGAACCATTTTCTTCCAGCACCTGTCGCCTTGATGAAAGTTTGAAAATCATTCGCTCCTGGCTGCAATGAACCACGAAAAAGCAAAAACCCGCCGATGCAGGCGGGCAAGATCCTTTCACTATTCTTTTAGATATCTAAGTCCTTGGCTTTTTCCCGTTGAAATTCACTTTTTTCACGGTGCCGTTTCTCGAGCACACGCAAAATCCGGTCGAAACCGATCTTTTCCTCGCGTAGCATGACCAACGTATGATAGATGACGTCGGATACCTCCCACTCAATTTCAGCAACCGAGTGGTTCTTGGCACCAATAATCACTTCAGAAGTCTCCTCCCCAATTTTTTTTAATATTTTATCGAGACCCTCATTAAAAAGGTAAGTGGTGTAGGTGCCTTCCGGCCGTTCGGCTTCCCGTTGCGCAATCACATGTTCCAATTCGGCAAGAATACCGAAACGCTCGTTCCCACTTTGGACCGCTTCTTCATGCTCGCTTTTTTCAGACTTAAAACAACTGTATGTACCCTTGTGACAGGCCGGTCCTGCCGGAATAACCTTGACCAGCAGTGTATCCGAATCACAGTCCACCGACCAATCAACGATTTTCTGCGTATTGCCGGAGGTTGCTCCTTTATGCCATAGCTCCTGACGCGAACGGCTGTAAAACCAGGTTTCCCCGGATTCCAGCGATTTCTCAATCGATTCTTTATTCATATAAGCCAGCATCAGGATTTCCTTGCTTTGGGCATCCTGAACAACAGCCGGAACAAGCCCTTTTTCGTCGAATTTTATCTGTTCTGTTTTCATCGAATGGTCACCCCTCTTTGTTTTAAATAACTTTTAATCTGCGCCACCGTTGTCTCTTTATAGTGAAAAATCGAGGCGGCGAGAGCTGCGTCTGCCTCTCCTGTAAGAAAGACCTGATAAAAATCCTCTGCCTTGCCTGCCCCACCTGAAGCAATAACCGGCACGTCGACTGCCTCGCTGATCATTTTTGTCAGCCGCACATCGAATCCGTTTTTCTCGCCATCCTGATCCATGCTCGTCAGAAGGATTTCACCGGCTCCTCGCTCAACCGCCTGAACCGCCCATTCCATTGCATCCAGCTCTGTTCTTTTCTGACCGCCATGTGTATAAACAAGATAATGGCCGCTTTTCAGGTCATAACGCGCATCAATCGCGCAGACCATGCACTGACAACCAAAAAAAGCGGCCCCCTTTTCCAAAAGCTGCGGATTTTCAACGGCAGAGCTATTCAAAGAAATCTTATCGGCACCGGCTCTCAGTAAGGTTTTGATATTATCGAGCGAATGAATACCGCCGCCAACTGTAAACGGGATGCTCAGTTTTGCCGCGACGGCGCGAACAACATCCACCATCGTTGTCCGGCCCTCATTCGATGCAGAAATATCTAGAAAAACAAGTTCGTCTGCTCCTTGTTCATTATAATACATCGCCAGTTCCACCGGGTCACCAGCGTCGCGTAATTGAACAAATTGTTTTCCCTTAACTACACGGCCGTCCTTCACATCCAGACAGGGAATAATCCGTTTAGCGAGCATATGACTTCACCATCCCGGCTGCTTCCTGCAAATTTAGTTTACCCGTATAGAGTGCCTTTCCAATAATCGCTCCGCTAATCACAGCACTGCCCGCAGCAAGCATCGCGGCCAATTCCCTTGTTTGACTTACCCCACCGGAGACTACGACCGGCTGACCGATCGCTTCAGCAAGCTTTTTGGCACCTTCAAGATCTGCGCCGCTCAACGCCCCATCCTTCGATATATCCGTATAAATAAAATGCGATGCTCCGGCTTTTATCAGATCATTCGCCAGGTTTTCTGGAGCAATTGCCGATACTTCTCGCCAGCCTTCAACCGCGATTCTGCTGTTCTTCACATCCAGCCCGATCGCGACGGCCTGTGAATATTTTTGCAGCGCCTCCCGCGTGAATGCCGGGTCAGAGATTGCCGAGCTTCCCAAGATGACTCGATCAATCCCGTGTTCCAGATAACTCGCGATTGTATCCATCGTCCGGATACCGCCACCAACTTCGATATGAATCGGAACCTGTGCCGCGATCTGATAGATTTTCTCCTGATTGACCGGCCGGCCTTCTTTGGCACCGTCAAGATCGACGACATGCAGCCATTCAGCCCCCTGATCGTGGAACGTCTGGGCGACTTGAACCGGAGAATCCGCATAAACCGTTGACTGCGCATAGTCCCCTTGAAACAAACGGACACAATGACCATTCAGAAGATCAATGGCGGGATAGAGTGTAAACATTAGGCTCCCTCCTTTTTTAATTTCTGCTGTTCGACGATTTTGAGGTAATTTTTCAGCAGATGCTGACCCAATCGTCCGCTTTTTTCCGGATGAAATTGCGTACCGAATACGCGCCCTTTGCCGACGATTGCCGGTACCACTGTTCCTCCGTAATCGGCTGTTGCGACGAAAATCTCCGGATTCTCTGTAACTGCATAGTAAGAGTGAACAAAATAGGCATAGTCCGGCTGAACACCAACAAGGATTGGAGAATCATTCTGCTGAAAATCCAGCGTATTCCAGCCCATATGCGGGACCTTGATTTTTTCTCCGACTGCATTTTTCCCGCTGAAACGAATGATTTTGCCAGGCAAAAGGGATAATCCCTTGGTCAGCCGGCCTTCCTCACTTTCCTCAAAAAGCAGCTGCATCCCGAGACAGATGCCCAAAAGTGGTTTTTTCGCCGAATACGTGCGGAGAAACGCAACAAGCTGCTGCTCATTTAATGCCGCCATTGCATCCCTGAAGGCACCGACCCCGGGTAAAATCAATCCGTCCATCTGGCTTAATTCCTCAATGCGGTTACTGATCAGACAAGGCGCTTCGAGGCGCTTCAAGGCTTGACTGAGACTGTACAGATTGCCCATTCCGTAATCGACAATGCCAATCATCCTAATGTTCCCTTCGTTGAGAGGACACCTTCAATCCTCGGATTTTTCATAGCTGCCGCATCCAGCGCGCGGCCGAGCGCCTTAAATATGGATTCAATGATATGATGAGTGTTTTCGCCGTAGCGGACGGTCACGTGCAGATTCATTCGCGCTTCAACAGCCAGTTTATCTAAAAATTCTTTGACGAGTTCTGTGTCAAACGTTCCCACTTTTTGTGCCGGCAATTGACCATGAAAGACAAAATAAGGGCGATCGCTTAGATCGATGACCACTTCAGATAAGGATTCATCCATTGGTACAATGGCATAGCCGTAACGATTAATTCCTGCCTTATCCCCAATTGCCTGATGGATGGCTCTGCCGAGACAGATGGCAATATCCTCGGTTGTATGATGATCATCGACCTCGGTGTCTCCATTTGCTTCCACTTTCAAGTCAAAAAGGCCATGCTTGGCAAAGAGCGTCAGCATATGAGTCAGAAAAGGTACACCGGTCTTAAGCTCTGAGCGACCGGTTCCATCTAGTGATAAGTCCAATTTGATTTGCGTTTCAAAAGTATGCCGCTCAATCCTTGCTTCGCGCTCAGACATCATTATCCCCCTTTAACCGTTGTTCAACAGCTCGTGCGTGGCCTTCCAGTCCCTCATAACGCGCAAATGCGGTAATCGCTGCACCGGTTTCATGAAGTGCTTCGGCCGTGTAGCGGATGAGGCTCGAACGTTTGATAAAGCTTTCGACGCCAAGCGGGCTGGCATAGCGGGCGGAGCCGTTCGTCGGGATAATGTGGTTCGGTCCCGCGATATAATCACCGACCGGTTCGGAACTGTAAAGTCCGAGAAAGATCGCCCCGGCATTTCTGATCTCCGGCAGCAAGCGGTCTGGATCGGCAATAGCCAATTCCAAATGCTCAGGAGCAATCCTGTTAATCACTTCCGCCGCTTCTTTTAAATTTTGAGTCAAGATAATCCGACCGACTGACTGGATGGCATGTTCGGCTATCTCGCGCCTTGGCAGATCGGCAAGCTGCCGGCTGACTTCCTGGTCTACTTTTTCAGCAAGATCGCGGGAAGGGGTCACAAGCACCGGCATCGACAGTTTGTCGTGTTCCGCTTGGGAGAGCAGATCTGCCGCGATCCAGGAAGGATTGGCTGCCTCATCGGCGATTACAGCGATTTCACTCGGTCCGGCCAGACTGTCAATCGCCACATCTCCGAACACTTCTTTTTTCGCCAGCATGACATATAAATTACCTGGCCCGACAATTTTATCAACCGGCCGAATGGTTTCCGTCCCGTAGGCCAGTGCGGCAATTGCCTGAGCACCGCCTGCCTGATAAATTTCCGTCAATCCAATTTCTTGTGCGGCAGCCAGAACGCCGCCGGCAATCAATCCATCCTTCTGGGGCGGAGAAATCAAGACGACCCTCTTGACACCGGCAACGATTGCCGGAATGGCACCCATCAGCACGGATGAAGGATAACAGGCAGTTCCGCCGGGGACATAGACGCCCACCGAATCCAATGCGGTCACTTTTTGTCCCAATTTTACCCCCTGACCGGCATCCTCTTCCCATGAAGCCGGCATTTGTTTCTCATGAAAATCTCGAATATTTTGGGTAGCGAGTCGAATGGCAGCCCGAACTTCATTCGGCACCTGGCTCGCGGCTTCAGCGACCTCTGCTTGACTGACACGAATGGCCTCGCGATCCACTCCATCGAATTGGCGAGTATATGACCGGAGCGCAGCATCTCCTTCCTTCCTCACCCGATCAATAATCGTTTGAACCGTTTTGCGGGCATCTGCCCGGGCCTCGACTTTTCGCTTTTGTAAAAAAGATAAGTCACCGTTTTCAATCCATTCCAATGGTTGTCCCCTCCGTACTTGCAATCATTTTCTCGACAATCCGATCAATCGCATTTTTCTTCAAACGATAGCTGACCGGATTAACAATCAGCCGGGAGCTAATGTCCATCAGCCGATCATATTCCACCAGTCCATTTTCTCTCAATGTTTGCCCCGTTGAAACGATATCGACAATTGCATCAGCCAGTCCGACAATTGGTGCCAGCTCGATCGACCCGTTAAGCGCAATGAGGTCAACCTGTTCACCACGTTTTTTGTAAAATTCCGAGGCAATCGTTGGATATTTCGTCGCAATCTTCAAATAAGGATGTGCGCTCCGGTGGCTCGGCAAACCCGCAACAGCCATATGGCAACGGCTGATCCCGAGATCGACCATTTCATAGACATCGCGGCCGCTCTCAAGCAAAACATCCTTGCCGGCAATACCGATATCTGCGGCACCATATTCCACGTAGGTTGGCACATCCACCGGTTTCGCCAATATGAAGCGGAAGGGCTCCGTCTCCAGTTCAATAATCAACTGTCTGCCTGTTTCAAAAGATTCAGGCAGTTGAAAGCCAGCCTGCCTTAACAAATTGCAGGCATCCCCAAAGATTCTTCCTTTAGGCATCGCGACGGTTACAATTGAACTATTCATTTGTTATCTCCGATCCGCTTTCGCTTTTTAAAAATCGATGGACAGTACGAAATTGTTGCTCAAATTTCTGCCGATTCTTGATCGCACCGATGTGCTGCAAAACAACCGCCCGGCCTTTTTCACGCTCGTCCGTCGTAAATTGCAACGCCTTTGCGGCATTTTCACGATCATAGAGAACGGCATCTTTTTGCTCCTCTGGCTGAACCTCCTGATGGACAGCGCTCATCAGACGGTCGAGCCGTATTCCGAAGCCGGTTGCCGGGCATTGCCGGTTGAATTGACCCAGCAGATTATCATAGCGACCGCCGCTGGCCACTGGAAAACCCAGCGCTCCGCCGTATCCCTGAAACACAAAACCTGTATAATAGCTGAGATGCGGCATCAGCGTAATGTCTAAATCAATTTTACTTTCCATATGGTTCAATTTCAATAATTCAATGAGTTCAACGATGTGCATATAGTAGGAATCGATCAATGAATCTTCTCTCGAAAGAGATTGCAGATAGGCCAATGTCGCTGCATTATCCATCCGGCGTGAGTTAATAAAAGCGTGAAGTTTGGCGATCTTTTCTGCGGGTATATGGAGCGATGCCGTATAGTCGCGAAAGCCAACATCATTCTTTTCGTAAAGCAAATTTCTCAGCTTTTCCACCGTCTCCTTGTCCCGAACCATATCGAAGAAAAACGCATTAACGAAGCCAACATGGCCGATCGCCAGACGAATTGAGCGCAATCCCATTTTTTCGAGCAGCGTGATCAGCAGTGTGATCACCTCAGCATCGGCAAAGGGCGCGGCATCACCGATCAATTCAGCACCGGCCTGTTTAAATTCGCTGGGATGACCGCCTTCTTTTTTCTGACTACGGTAAAGAGCCGCTGTATACGCAAGCCGCAGCGGCAAAGGCTCTTTCCGCAGGCTTGATGCCGCAATGCGGGCAATCGGCGTTGTCATATCGGGGCGAAGAACGACCGGATGACCCTCGGCATCTAGAAACTTGAAGAGTTGGCTGTCCTCAATAGCTGACGCCCGTCCCACCGTTTCTGCATATTCAAGCGCGGGCGTTTGCAAAAAATCATAACCCCAGCGATGAAGCTCTTCCTGAAAAATTCCTTCTAATTTTGTAATTGCCCGCTGAGTCCCCGGCAGTGAATCACGTAGACCCAGGGGCTTCTCAAACATATAAGGCTGTGTCATGGACTGTTTTCCTCTCTGTTTCAGTACACTCTATCGTCTATTTCATGTCTCCCGTTTCGCTTTAATTCAGTAGCATGATGAAGTATGTATTCTGTATTTTAGTTGAAAAAGAGGTTTAAGTCAATAAGGGAGATCGGGAATGTAAAGGTAGCCAGTGTACGGTCAGAACTTGAGCGCGCATACCGGCAAATTAAATAAATCCGGAGTGACAAGCAAAGATTCTGCTGTCACTCCGGATTCTTTTCAAAAGCTGTTTAAAGAACAATTGACGTTTTTTAAACGGCTTTATCGACTTACAAAAGTTTAGCTTGCACTATTCATTAATTAGTGAAGCTGCGTCAGAGCGGAAGCTACAAGACGTTTGGTAATTTCACCACCAACTGAACCGTTGGCACGCGAAGTCGTATCTGGTCCTAATTGAACGCCAAATTCGGAAGCAATCTCTGTTTTCATCTGTTCAAGGGCTTGTTCAGCTCCAGGAACAAGAATCTTATTACTGTTTGTGTCAGCCATCTTTCTCACCTCCTTGTGGCTTTATCATGTGCAGTCTTTATTTTTCACATGCACCTACAAGGGTGGTAATTATTTCATGACCGACAGCCGTTGTTCAAACATCAACTACTCGTCAGAGAAGATCACTAAAAACGTTTTCAGTAACCTTGCCGCTAAAAGTCAAGGTTTCAATACCTTCAACAGCTTCATTGACGAGCGCGTCCACATCGAAAAAGCTTTCAAAATGCGCCGCGTGTTTTCTGTCCGGCTTCGTCCGCGGAGCTTTCGGCAGAAAAATCGTGCAGCAATCTTCATAGGGGCGGATTGAGATCTCATAGGTATCAATATCATTTGCTATCCGTGAAATTTCCAGCTTGTCCATTGTGATCAGCGGCCGGAGTACGGGCATATTCGTTACCTGATTAATGGTATTTATACTCTCCATCGTCTGGCTAGCAACCTGCCCGAGACTCTCTCCAGTGGCAATCGCGAGAGCCCCAAATTTTTCAGCCGCCTTTTCGGCAATTCGAAACATCAAACGCCGCATTATCGTAATTCGATAATCTTCAGGAACGGCGTCACGGATTGCCAACTGCGCTTTTGTAAAAGGCACAAGATGAAGGTTCAGTCTGCCGCCGAAGGACTGAATCTGCTGCGCCAAATCAATCACTTTTTGCTTCGCTCGCTCACTCGTATAAGGCGGACTTTGAAAATGAATCGCCTCAATCAGTGCGCCGCGCTTTGCCATCAAATAGCCAGCAACCGGGCTGTCGATCCCTCCAGAGAGCATGAGCATCACCTTGCCGCTTGTGCCGACCGGAAGCCCGCCGGCTCCGATGTATTCCCGGCCGTAGATTCGAGTCTCATAATAGCCGACTTCAATCCGCAGTTTCAGGTCCGGATGATGAACGTCAACTTTTAAATGTTCGCAATTCTGCAGGACATAAGCGCCGAGTTCCCGATTCAGTTCAGCGCTTTGAACAGGGAAGCGTTTATCCTTCCGCCTAGCGGCTATTTTAAAAGTGCGCGCATCTGTTTCCTCGCGGGTGATCCGCATCAGACCGTCTTTCATCTCTTCAATCGTCTTTCCGACTTTAATCGCCGCGGAAATACTCTGAATGCCAAATATTTTTTGCAGTTTGGCGATGACTTTTTCTGCATTCTCCTGATTCAGTTGGATCTCCAAGTCATCAAAATGACGCCTGATTTCAAGCGTTGGAAAACCACTGAGTTTTTCACAGACGTCATCTTCCAGCTTCAATACAAATTTCTTTTTATTTTTTCCTTTAATGGCGATTTCTCCAAAACGAATCACCAGATAATCATAAATCAAGCGTTTCACCTCATTACCGTTTTTAAGTTCCTGACCATCCGATCAAGAACAGACAAAAAGGAATCGATTTCTTCCTCTGTATTTTCGTAAGCCATGCTGATTCGAATCGCCTGACTTGCCTCTGTCCTGCTCGTTCCCATCGCGAGCAGGATCGAACTGGCTTCGCTATCCTTCGAAGAACAGGCCGATTTGGTGGACACATAAATTTCCTGCTCCTCTAGAGCATGAACCAGCACCTCTGATTTGATTCCGTTCAGTGACACATTAATGATATGCGGGGCGGCTCCTTTAACCGGTGTATGAATTACTGCCCCAGGAATTGTAGGCAGGCCGCTCCGCAATCGCCCGGACAAACCAAGCAGATGTTTCCTTCCTTCATTTTCCTTCTCTTTCGTCAGGCGCAGCGCACGAACCATTCCGCAGATACCCGGGAGATTCTCCGTACCCGAACGGCGTCCTGCTTCCTGACCGCCACCAGCGAAAAGTGGCGACAGGAGAACTCCTTTTTTAACATAGAGAATACCTGTGCCTTTGGGTCCATGAATCTTATGACCGGACATCGTGCAGAGATCAATTCCGCTGCCGGCAAGACGTAGAGGGACCTTTGACAAGCCTTGAACATGATCGACATGAAAAACGGTGGTCGGTAAATTTTTCAGAAATTCTCCAATCTCAAGAATCGGCTGAATCGTTCCCACCTCATTATTGACATGCATCACCGATACAAGAATCGTGTCTTTTCGATAAGCCTGCTTAAAATCGGCAAATGAAATCCGTCCTTCGGCATCGACAGGCAGATAGGTCACCTCAAAACCAAACTCTTCCAGTTGCCGGAAAGCATTGGTTGCTGAGGCATGCTCAATCGCCGTTGTTATCAAATGTTTCCCGCGATTGCGATAAGCAAATGCGGCTCCTTTGATAGCCAAGTTATTTCCTTCCGTTCCACCTGAAGTGAAAATAATTTCCGATGGATCCGTACCCAGTAAATTCGCCGCCTGCTGCCTCGATTGTGCCAAGAGCTGTTCACTATGTCCGCCAAGGCTATGCAGTGAAGAAGGATTCGCAAAATATTGTTCAGAAACAATCCGATAAGTGTCCATGACTTCCGGATAGGGTTTCGTCGTCGCACTATTGTCCAAATAGATCATTAACTCTTTCTTTCCCCTTTCAGCTCTAAATAAGCGCACCTCTATCATGCGCTTCCGTTTAATCAGAATTTTAACATGGGTGCTCGCTGCTGTCGATTCTGCGGATTAGACCTGCTGCTTCACCTCGTAGAGATCGGTGCGTTTTAAAATCTTAGGTTCTTTCTTTTCGATCGCACGGACGGCGGTTTCAGCCGCTGCCGAATAGTCAAAATGGCGGAACAGATCTTCTGCCTCATTCAGTTCCTTATTGATTTCTTGGCTGTCTGTGCGGTAACGATTGCCGTAGCGGATCATTTCTTCCGCAAAAGATGCCGTCTCAATGAGCTTTTCCGCCTGTTCATGAATGCTGCCGGCTGCTTTATCCGCCGCAGTCAGTGTCTGCTGAACTTCCGCCATATTCAGCGGCGTTTCATCCAACTTTTCATTAACAGCCACCAAGGCCGTGCCCGCCTGCTCCAGAATTTCTTCAAAACTCGTCGGAACTCCGGGAAGATTGCTCTGCACGATCGCACGGCGCGTCTCAAAGAGAGCGTGCTTCAGCTTGCGGATGGAGTCTCTGGCGGTCAATTCATCCTTGCGCAGAGCCTTGATCTTCGCATCAAATTCAGCAGCCGCCGACGCAATGCTTTCCATATCCTCATGGATTTTTTTTAGGTTTTCGAGCAGCAGACTGAAAGCTTCATTATGGTTTTTGAGGGCATCGCTGATGTTAAAAAAGTTTTCTTCCAGCTTATCGTAAGCCTTCTGAATATCACGCTGGTTTTTAATCTCGGCACTATCGATATGGTAACTGTCTTTAACCGTTTCAACTTCCTCGGTCAATGTCTTGATCTGCAGCCCCACATGATCCAATTTCTGTTCGACTTCCGGCGCCATTTCCTTTAACTGCTGGCGGCTCAAGACTTCTTTTTCCAGCTGTCCGATCAGCCAGTCCAGCTGTTCATGAATGTTTTTCAGAGCTTCTCCCGCTTCTGTCAGTTCCATGCGATTGACAGAATCTGAGATAATCTGCAGATGCTTTTCCATTTCTTCCAATTGGACTTCAATCTGCAGATGCTCTAGCGTGTAACCCTGCTCTTCCATCTCTTCTTTTCCATGTCGGAGTTCCTTGATTTGCTCCGGTACCTTTTTCCTTATATCTTCATAAAGATCCGGTATTTTTCCAATCTGATCTCTGATCAATTCCAGTGCCTGCTTCACTTCGATCAGATGCTTTCTGGCTTCAATGTAATTGCCATTATCGGTTTCGCTGCCGTATTTTTTATAGTGCTCATCAATCGTTTTGACTTGTTGATCGAGCAGAGGCAGTGCTTGTCCAAAAAGAGACCTTTTTGTAATCATTATTTTTTTGACTTGATGGTAGCTTTCTTTTATAGCCTGAACATCATTCCGGTTCTTACTTTCACTATCCACCACCGTCTTCAGTTCGCTCAAAATTTTTTCTATCTGTTGGGTCACCGTATCCATACGTGCATGCATCTCTGCAATTTTTCTGGCCGACTTTTTAAAATGATATTTATCAGTCAGTTCTTCACAGTTGAAAAGGGTTGTCTCAATTGACGGTAGCTCTGAAGCGACAATTTTATCCCATTCTGCCCGCCATTTTTCAAACTTTTTTTCTGTATCGCCAGCCATTTTCAGTTTTTTTATTTGCGCCAGCTCATGGGCAACCGGACGGTTTACAAGCTCCATCCGCCTCTCTTCCGCGCGATCAATCGCGTTATATGCCTTCTTCCGCATCCAAGCTCCATAAGAAATGACAAGAACGATAACCAGAATGATACCAATCACCACGTAAAGCATACGGAACTTCCCCCATTCTCGCATGTAACAAAAATCCTGATTTATTTGACGCCCAATCTCAGGATCCAATTATCCTTTATTGTACCAAAAAAAATGACAGCAAGGATAAAAAAACAAAGAATATGTCGCTTTTTAATGGAGAAAACGGAAGGAAGACCGATGCAGCGGCAAATCGATGAATCAAAAAGGGGCTGATTACTGCCCAAAAGCAGTGAAAAAGTCTTGCGAATATGGTTCGGGTTAAGAATACGTAACGGCTGGAGACCCGTTCATATCTGTCAGCTGCTTCGCCCATCTGCGGATAAAGCGCATATAAATATTTCGAAATGAAGGTTCGCTGGGCTGGAGAAAGAAAACCTCTCGCAAAAATTGCGGTTGCTGAAAAGGCATCAGGATCCACTCACGATAATGTAGAACGGTAAATTCAGCAGACATCGGGTCGGCTGCTGTCTCCGGCAGTACGACTCGAATAAAATGAAGCAGGATTGATTTTTCCTTCATCAAATAACTGGCCATTAGTTCGCGTACCAGCTGCGTATCCAGTGTCATTTCCCGATGGGCAAACCGTGAGAGATAAAAATGTTGCTGTTGATGGGCAATCATGGTCTCAGCAACTCGCGCTAACTGTTCGGCGGACGGTAGCCCGGATTCCAGATTTTCAAGCGTCACCCGGTTCAATTCTTTCAGATAGCCTTCATAAAATGAAGACATCAAATATTCAAGCAAGCCCTGCTTGCCACCGAAGTAATAGGAGATCAGCGCCACATTGACGCCGGCAGCCTGGGCAATCGCACGTACAGGTGTCCCGTCATAACCACTCATATTAAATAATTTCAATGCCGCATGAAGTACAGCTTCTTTCGTCGAAGCGTCATGAGAAGTTACCGCTTTTTTCATCTGCATTTTAAGCGCCCCTTTCAATCTGATCAGGCGATAATCTTTTTATTATAGACGGAAAAGCCGGTATCCCGCCAGCCCATAGAGAAGGATTAAATAGCTGAGAATTCGTCATCCCGCGGTCTCGCTCTAACCTCTCTATAGTATAATTTCTTCACTGAGGGATGGTCTCCTCCATCAATCCTTCGACATTACAGCTGAAAAATTCGTCATTATTTGATAAAATAAGGTTACTTTCTTAGAAAGCTGAGGATAAAAATGATGGATTCTGAAGATAAAATGAGAATTCAGGTGCTTGAATCTCTGATTAATGATGAACCAAACCGAATCGCTAATCTGGCAAATGCTTCGGCATTGCTTAATGACAACCTCGAACGGATTAACTGGGTCGGTTTTTATCTTGTGGAGAATGATGAATTGGTTCTTGGTCCTTTTCAGGGAAAACCAGCCTGTGTCCGGATTCCGTTCGGCAAAGGGGTCTGCGGTACGGCTGCTGAGCAGAAAGAAATCGTCCGCGTCTCTGATGTGCATGAATTTCCCGGACATATCGCCTGCGATGCGGCTTCACGCTCGGAGATGGTCATCCCGCTCTTCAATGGGGATGAACTCATCGGTGTCCTAGATATTGACAGTCCGTACGTTGATCGTTTTTCAGAAGAGGATCAGCAATTTCTCGAAGCCTTTGCGGAAACACTAGCCGGTCATCTCTAAAATGACGCGTCGACACTATTCGTTTTATTGACAAAAGAGAAAAAAAAGATTACACTATGCTTCGTGTAAAATGAGGCAGGTTCGTTAAGCATTCAAAGTTGGTTTATTTTGTTCCTTTCATGAAGATGAAAGGTGCGCCCCGTAACCTAGGCTGCCTGGGCGAAGACGCAAGATGGCAAAATCGCTTTGAAACGGCGCTTTTCGGAAGTGTCATTTTATGCCAATTAAAATGACAAAGGAGGAGTCATCTCTATGGCTCGCTATACTGGTCCGGTTTGGAAGAAATCACGTCGCTTGGGCATTTCGCTCAGCGGTACAGGTAAAGAACTCGAAAGGCGCCCATACGCACCCGGACAACACGGTCCGACGCAGCGTATTAAGCTGTCTGAATATGGTCTTCAGCAACAAGAAAAACAAAAATTGCGCTTTATGTACGGGGTCAACGAACGTCAATTCCGTCGGATTTTTGACGATGCATCAAAAATGAAGGGTGTTCATGGCGAAAACTTCATGGTTTTGCTGGAATCTCGTCTCGATAATCTCGTTTATCGGATGGGCCTTGCCCGGACACGCCGTCAATCTCGTCAGCTGGTTAACCACGGTCATATCACCGTTAACGGTAAGCGAGTAGACATCCCTTCGTACCGCGTAAAACCGGGTGAAACGATTGGTGTTCGCGAAAAATCGCACAATCTGATTATCATAAAGGATGCCCTTGAAACGAATACTTTCGTTCCAGAATATCTGTCTTTTGATGAGAAGACACTTGAAGCAACCTATACAAGACTTCCTGAGCGTTCTGAACTTCCTGCTGAAATTACTGAAGCGATGATCGTCGAATTCTATTCCAAGTAATTGCCTGATCAAACTCCTGCCTGCTTATGCAGACAGGAGTTTTTTTACATAAAAGCGAAGATTAAAGGCCATAATTCTTTTTAAATCGATAGAATCCGCTACATTCCTGCATTTTCCTTTTCAAGTAAATTATAATAAGTTAAGATAGAATAAGCTTTTTATCTTTCTAATTTTTCTGAACGATTCAGGATTGATTGTCCAGCAAAGGAGACCCGCCATGCGTACACAACTTCAGCGATTCTCAGAATTATTTGATCGGCTGGCAGAATTCTGGGCAGCGAATCCCGTAATAAAGACTTTGGATACAGTAAAAAATGTCATCTGGCATGCTTTTCTGATAGGGCTGTCCACTCTTCTGATCGTTTGTTTCTTTAGCGTTGGAACAGTGTCCGGCTATTTTGCCAAACTCGTTGAAAATCAGCCGGTGCTCAGTTACCACGCATTAAAGACGGCAATTAATAACACGACGCAAAGCAGTGTCAGCTATTTCGCCGGCGACATCCCGATTGGCCGCCTCAATAGCGATCTCGTGCGAACCACAGTCGGCCTCGATCAAATCTCCCCTTATCTCATCCATGGCCTCATCGCGACTGAAGACGAGCTTTATTATCAGCACCACGGTGTTGTCCCAAAAGCCGTTATTCGCGCCAGCATCGAGGAATTACTGCATAAACCTCAAGTCAGCGGTGGCAGTTCCATCACGCAGCAGCTTGTAAAAAATCAAATTCTCACCAATCAGGTCTCATTAAAACGCAAATTTCGAGAGATTCTCCTGGCGATGCGGATCGAGCATTTCTTTTCAAAAGAGGAAATTCTTGATTCCTATTTGAATATGGCTTCATTTGGCCGTGATGCTTCCGGAAAAAATATTGCCGGGGCATCTGCGGCGGCTGAAGGTATTTTTAACGTCAAGGCCAGCAAACTGAACATCCCTCAGGCCGCCTTTATTGCCGGTCTGCCAAAAAACCCTTTTGTCTACACCCCCTTTCAAAACCAAGGTGGGCTGAAGCAAGACACATCCGCTGGAATCAGCCGGGCACATCTCGTGCTCGGGCGGATGTACGCTACCGGTTACCTGACAAAGAAACAATATGAATCAGCCATGCATTATGATTATCGCGCACATTTTGCTACTGCTAAAAAAGGAATTGCTGACGATTATCCTTATCTGACCAAAGAAGTCGAGAACCGTTCGAAGACTATTCTGGCGGAATGGCTGGCCAGAAAAGAAGGATACAGTGCTGAAAAGCTGAATACAGATTATCAACATTATAATCAAATCGTCTACGAAAAATCGCATAACCTTTATGGCAGTAAAACGCTAACGGCGATTGCTGCCGTTCATCACTATAATTACAGTGAAATTGCAAACCATCATGCGTTATTCAGTGAAATGCTCTCAGAGGCCGGACAAAAACTGGTAACCGGCGGCTATCAAATTTATACGACAATTAATAAGCCAATCTACGATCAGATGCAGTCTCTTGCCACCAATTACTCCGGATACAGTCCGGATAAAGTCTATAACTCCGGCAACAAGGGAGCAAAGATCGTCGATCCGATGCAAGTCGGAGCTATCTTAATCGACAATCGCACCGGCAGGATAATCAGCTTTGTCGGTGGACGTGGATTCGACCGTTCCGAATATAATTACGCCACCGAAGTGACTCGCCAGAATGGATCCACCATGAAGCCGCTGCTTGTCTATGCACCGGCAATGGAGCTTGGGCTGATTCAACCCGGGTCGATTGTGGCCGACCTGCCGTACAAACGTCTTGTGAATGGAAATAACTACCAGCCCACTGATTACGGTTCGACAGCAACAAGCAAGCTTTTCCATGGCTTCGAGACGGCACGAACCGCATTGGCCGACTCGCACAACGTTCCAGCGGTGAGCACCTTTACTCGATTAAGCGCGGCGACCCGAACTGCACCGGATGATCTGAAAAAGATGGGATTCAGCTCGCTGGTCGGCTCTGATGGCTATAACGTCTCTGCCGCACTCGGTGGAATCACGCGCGGCGTCACGATCGAAGAAAATACCAATGCCTACACAACCTTCGCGAATGGCGGTGATTTTGTTAAAGACTATATGATTACAAAAATCACCGACAGCAGCGGGCATGCCATCTATCGTCATCGCGTGCAAAAGACCCGCGTTTTTACACCGCAGACAAGCTATCTGATGCTCGACATGATGCGCGACGTCATAAAAAGCGGAACAGCGCGTGAGCTGCCGGGACTTTTGAAATTCAATGCGGACTGGGCCGGAAAGACCGGCACCTCGCAGGATTGGCGTGATTCATGGCTTGTCGCCTCAAATCCAAATGTCACGCTCGGTGTATGGAACGGTTATGCACATAATGAACAGTTGAATCGCTATACCTACTCCACTCAGACGCGGCAGCTATGGGCCAGTTTTGCCAACAGTGCCTATTACAACGATCCTGGGTTAATGGCTCCAAAAACGTCGTTTAAGCAGCCTGCGGGCATTGTCCGGACCACTTATTGCGGATTGACCGATCAAAAACCAACAGCGATGTGCCAGGCTGCCGGATTGGTTGTTACTGATTTAATGAACAAAAAATATCTGCCGACTCAGGAAGAGGAAGCACTTGAACCAGCAGATAATGGTCTATTTCGGATTAAGCCGGAAGTTCTGCAATCAAGATTTCCTTATCTTGATCTGAATGACGCAGACCCGGCTCAGCTCGGAAAAATAGCAAAATAATCAATAGGCAGCAAAAGACTCGAAGCAGAATCGCTTCGGGCCTTTTTGGTATTGGCTATGTTTAGTCTCAGATCTATTTTCGCAGAAAGCGGCAAGCGAGACGCCTGCGGGAACAGCGTATCGGCGCAAGCTCCGCAGATTATCACTTGTTCGAGGAGGCTCGCGGCGGCGCCCGCGGCATGCAAGAAATAGGAAGCAACAATCACCACTTACAGAGCCTTCGTATGAAACAGATGATCAATTATTCTGCAGATTGCCGATAGTCAATGTGATGTGGCAGGACAACCGTTGCGTCCTCCACTTTTTCACTGTTCATTAATTTCGTCAGGAGACGCATCGCGACCGCTCCTATATCATAAGTCGGCTCAGAGATACTTGAGAGTGTCGGGCGAACCATCTGAACGAGACGAGTATTTTCGCTGCTCACCACTTCGACGTCACCAGGCACTTTCATGCCCCGATCCTGAACTTCATGAATGGCACCAATGGCCATTTCATCTGCGTCCACATAGACAGCTGTCGGTTTTGATTCTTGATCCAGAAATTGGCCCATTGCTTCTTTTCCAGATTCATAAGTATAGTCGCCAACTGCGACCAATGATTCATCGTACGGCAGGTTATTTTCTTCGAGAGCGCGCTTATAACCATTAAGCCTGTATTTTCCATTAATCGGAATATCCAGTGGTCCATTGATGAAAGCGATTTTCCGGTGGCCTTTTTGAATAAAATGAGCGATAACCTCAAAAACCGCTTGCTCATAATCAATATTCACCGATGGAATTTTATGACGTTCATCGACAGTTGCCGCAAGCACAACCGGAACTGGGGATTGTGTAAATTCTTCAATATGTTCTTCAGCAATCCGTCCGCCCATAAAGACGATGCCATCCACCTGCTTGCCAAGCAATGTCTGGATTAAGCGGACTTCCTTATCCTTGTTCTGATCGGAATTGCATAAAATAATATTATAATTATACATTGTGGCAATATCTTCAATGCCTCTGGCGAGTTCAGAGAAGAAGACGCTTGAAATGTCAGGAATAATCACACCCACCGTCGTCGTCTTCTTGCTGGCAAGACCTCTTGCGACCGCATTGGGGCGATAACCCAGCCGCTTTATCGCTTCGGAAACCTTTTTCCTTGTCGTCGGTTTTACATTCGGGTTACCATTGACCACACGGGAAACAGTCGCCATCGAGACTCCTGCTTCCCTGGCTACATCATAAATTGTTGCACTCAAATCATCCATTCCTCCTCAAATATATCGTCCATTTTATTATCTGCCATCTCTGCCATCCGCCTTCACCTTATAACGTTTTCATTTTTTCATATCTCAAAATAGCCAACCTCGTGTTTGGTTGGCCTCTTCTGCAATTCTGCAAAACAAATCCAGTCATAAAGCGCTGGAGACAAGACAGGAACATGGCTTTGCGATACTTACAGATTACCATAAAAAGAAGATAAAGGAAACTTGGCGAAACCAGGTATTTAATGTCGATTATTGTCGAACCGGCTTTATAGCTGAAAAAAATTTTCTTTCCAAGGCAGTATGCCGAATTTTTTTCTCCCAAGCACAGACAAGCAGTACCCGGATTCTCTTTATTATGCCCGTCTGGTGGCAAAATTATTAGGCAAGTGCCTGGCTGCAAAAAAACCGGATCGGCCACTACTTGGCAAACGATCCGGCGCTAGTCTTATCTGAGTACTGAAAGAAATTATTGAGTCACGTAATCCTTCGGAATAGGTATCATTTGCTCGCTTTGTGTGCGGAGCAACTCCCCATGTCCTTCTCTTTGAATCGTATTTTTCAAAGCGACAGATTTCTGCATGGCTGCTTCCATTAGATTAGTACTCTTTCCCTTTAATGAAATGCCTTCTTGCTGAACTTTCTTGATCACTTTTTTCCCGGACGGAGCCGCAAAGAGAAATACTGAGACAGCGCCAATCAGACCGCCCACCAGCATTCCTGAAAAAAAGATCGTCCTTTTTCCAGATTGCTTTTCAGCTTGCTGCATGGCTTGTCCCTCCTTTTAAACCTCTTTTTTCCGTTTCACACGATCTTTTGATTCCTGCCAGCGATGCCATAGGTCGATGGCTGCTTTTCCCCACTGCAGAGTCTGAGCGATCTTGCCGGAATTTTCATAGCCCTTGGATTCGATACTGGAAGTCACACGCTGAACAGATGAATTGACAGACCCGAGCGAATCACCAAAGTTTTCCACTGCACTGAAAATGCTGTTTAAACTCTTCGTTTTCCCAGCGACGTCATCGGCAAGAACATTCGTCCGGTGAAGCAGTTCTGTAGTCTCATCGGTCAGCCCTTTCATTTGCTCCTGCACATTTTCCAGTGTAGACGCGACATCGTCCAGAGTCTTCTGAGCAGATTTAAGCGTCTGAGCGAGAAAATAAACAAGAACGGCAAAGGCAATTGCAATTACAGCTACAGCTAGATAGAGAATAATTATCACCGCGAAAGTCCCCCTTTATTCATTAACTACCATTTTAGTTTGATAAATAAACGTATTTCTATACCTGATCCTGCATCTTTTGTAAAATTGTCATGCAAAATGAATTCTATAGTTTATCTTATCATGGAAATATGTTGAGAAAAAGCGGGAAGACCTATTGGTGCCAGAAAGGCTCTTTATAAAATATCCTGATATGCTTTCTGGTATTTCTGAATATCCCCTGCTCCCATGAAAAGCAGTACAGCCTTATTGTATTGCTTCAAGTCCTCCAGATTGCTGTTATGCAAAATATACGAGTGCTCAATTCGATCCTGCAAATCATGTATCGATAACTTTCCGTTCTTTTCACGTGCAGAGCCAAAAATATCGCAGAGATAGACTTCATCCGCAGTTTTAAGTGCTTCAGCAAATTCATCCATGAAGGTCATTGTCCGCGAATACGTATGCGGCTGAAAAATGGCCACGATCTTCCGATCCGGATATTTCTCGCGTGCCGCCTGAATCGTCACCCGAATTTCTGTCGGATGGTGGGCATAGTCATCAATCAGAATCTGTCCCGTCACCGGCAACCGTTTCTCCGAGAAGCGCCGTTTGACACCCTGGAACATTTCAAGCCGTTCTTTGACGATCTGGATCGGCACATTTAGGTAATTGCAGAATGAAATAACCCCCAGCGCATTCAGAACATTATGTTTGCCATAGCCTTGAATTTTAAAATGGCCATAAAAATCATTACGGACATAAACGTCAAATTCCGTACCCGTACGATTCTGAAGAAAATCGACATTCCGTGCCTGAAAATCATTTTCCTCGTTAAATCCATAATAAATAACGGGAACATTGGATTTGATCATTTGCAATTGCTCACTGTCGCCGCAGGCAAACGTTGCTTTCCTGACTTTTAAGGCGAGTTCCTGAAAAGCATCAATGACATCATTCAGATCCTTATAATAGTCAGAGTGATCAAACTCGATATTTGTGATGATGCAATAATCCGGTGTACTGTGCAGAAAGTGTCGCTTATATTCGCAGGATTCCCAGATGAAATACTTTCCATTTTCATCACCATGACCGGTGCCGTCACCGATAAGATACGTGGTCGGCGCAAATTTTTCAAAAATAAATGAAAGCAGACCGGTTGTCGACGTTTTGCCATGGGTACCTGTCACAGCCACGCTTGTATATTTTTCTGCAAGCATTCCGAGGAAATCATAATAACGGTAAACTGGTATGCCGAGTTCCTTTGCACGAACGATCTCCTCGTGTTGATCAGGGAAGGCATTGCCAGCAATAATCACTTGATCAGTCTCAATATTCTCTTTTGTAAACGGCAATAATTTTATATTTCTATCCTCCAGCGCCTTCTGTGTAAAGAATCGTTTTTCCACATCCGACCCTTGAACATGATGGTGCAAATCCTGAAGAATCTGGGCCAGTGCGCTCATTCCCGTACCCTTTATGCCAACAAAATGATAGTTCGTCATACATTAACCTCCGTATGTTTGGTGCCGATTCACAGGCAATATCCATAGTATACTCATTTTTCTGCGAATGGGTGACCGCTTCTGCCCATCCGGCAGTTTCAAGTGCCGGATGACGCGTTCCCTTTCCCAGAAACCTTTTTTCTCATCAACAAAAAGCGTTTTCCCAAAAAGATAGATATAGAATCAGTAAAAATACCTGAAACCTATTGTAACCCTAAAGATTAGGTAAGTAAAAAGAAAATTGTCTTTAAAAATCGTAACCTTGCAATCCCCGTAAAAATCTCATAGACCTCTGAAAAGAAAACGGCCTATTAGACTCGTGAATTATCTTTACCAGTTGCCGTATCTCCAGACAGTGACGCCTGGAGACGTTCCTTTGTCATCAGAACCTGTCTGGGTTTGCTCCCGTTCGCCCCAGAGACAACCTGACGATTTTCAAGTTCATCGACGAGCCGGGCCGCACGATTATAACCAATTCTGAAATGGCGCTGAACGCTGGATACCGAGGCCTGTCCCTGTTCCACAACAAAGGCCGCCGCATCCTCAAACAATTCGTCGACGCTGAATGCCTCTTCGTTCGCTTCCAAACGATAATCTTCCGGTGTAAACAGGTAGTCTGGCATTTCATTGCCATCAAAGGTTCCGGTTACACGGTTAATTTCCTCATCGGAGACAAAACAGCCTTGAAGGCGTTTCAAACTGCGTGCGCCATTCTCGGCGAACAGCATATCGCCCCTTCCAAGCAGCCGTTCCGCACCACCGCTGTCCAGTATGGTCCGCGAATCGGTTTGTGAAGAAACGCTGAAAGCAATTCGCGTGGGGATATTCGATTTAATTAAGCCGGTGATGACATCCACAGATGGACGTTGTGTCGCCAGCAGCAAATGAATGCCGGCTGCGCGCGCTTTCTGAGCGATACGGCAGACCGATTCTTCCACATCCTGCGGGGAAACCATCATCAGATCTGCCAATTCATCAATGATTATCACGAGGTACGGTAAATGATTTTCATCGGCTCCTATTTCCAGCTGACGCCGATTATAACTGTCAATGTCCCGTACGCCACTGCCGGCAAACTGGCGATAACGCTTTTCCATTTCCTCAACAGCCCATTTTAAGGCCATCGCCGCCTCTTTGGGTTCAGTAATGACAGGCGCCGCTAAGTGCGGCAGCCGCTGATACGGGGCAAGTTCCACGACTTTCGGATCAACCAGAAGCAGGCGCAGATCCCGAGGGGCCGTCCTATAGATTAGACTGATAATCAGCGAATGGATGCAAACACTCTTCCCCGAACCCGTAGCACCAGCAATCAGTCCATGGGGCATTTTTGCCAGATTGGTCACTACCTGGCTGCCCGTCACATCCTTGCCAAGAGCCGCTGTTAACGGTGCCTCACTGGTCATAAAGGCTTTGGACTGAACGATTTCCTTAAGAAATACCGCCCGTGACACTTCATTGGGAATTTCAATGCCCACCGCACTCTTCCCGGGGACTGGAGCGATACGGATTTGCTTCACAGCCAGGCTCAATTTTATATCCTCTGTCAGATTGACGACCTTATTAATTTTCACACCCGGCTGCAGATGAATATCAAAACGTGTCACACTCGGACCACGCACATAGCCAATGATGTCCGCCGCGACATGAAAATTGCTCAGAGTTTCCACAAGGATTTGTTTTTTCTCCAGAATCCACTGTGCATGATCGTCACTGGATTCTGGTGGATCATCCAGAAGATCCAAAGGAAGACGCAAACCATGCGGCTGTTTCTCAAGCAAAGGATTATGTAAGTGTTTCCCACCGTTTAAATTTTGATCGGCTTTTCGGTCAATTTTTTTCCCGCGATCCGCCTGAAACATCAGAACATTAAACGGAACCTTCGAAGCACCCTGACGATGCGGCGAACGGGGAAGACTGCTGCGAACCGGCATCGGATGATCCTGGTTCCGGTCTTTATCTTCGGAATTCAACGACTGTTTTTCCATGGGAGAGAAACTTGGCCGCGCCGAATTCGTATGCTCTTCAGCAACAACCCTAGAAGGTGCTTCTGGCTTATCTGGTTTATCTTTTGCTGCCCGATTATTTCCATCCTCCTGCAGACGTTCAAGAGCGGGTCGATTTCTGTCCTCGACTGAGTGATTGGGCGAATGGATCTGCAGATTCGAAGAACCCGCCCGTTGTTTTTCGATCCGGGCTTCCCTAATTTGCTTTTTTTCAAGCTCCTCTTTTTCCGGATTCAGATAGCCACTATTCTCAGAAGATCCCTGATAGAAATTATCCGGCGGCTTTCTGAAACCAAACACCGGAGAAGGAACCTTGCTCAGATGAAAAGGAGCTTTCTTTTTTTCTGCCGCGGCTTTGCTAAGTTTCCCGTCCGTATTTTCTGTAGCGGGCCGGGCAGTCGATGCAGCGGGAGGCACGGAAGGCTGTCGCTCGCTCGCTCGAGGCAGCTCCTTAGGCGTACGACTGCCCTGAACATTCTCGCTGCCGTCAGGAAAACGAGAGAGCATCTTCACCGAGACATCGCGATTAGCGTCTTTAAACCGTCCTGCGGATAAAGAAGCAGGACGGACATCCGCTTCTCTGGTAGGTATCTTTTTCTGAACTTCATCTTCTGAGTCTTCACGAAATAAGCGTTGCCACCATCGTTCAGCCACATGCATTCACCTCCCTTATCTATTTAATAGATATTCTTAATTAATCACGCTTGTTGGACTCTGGCAAAAAAATCCTGTCCAGGTACCGTATCCTCAGCCAGAACCAGAATACCTCTTTTTTGCGGCGCACCCGGCAAATCAAGTTCTCTGGCAGAACAGATCATCCCATTTGAAGCCACTCCCCGGAGTACGGCCGGCCGAATAATGGTCCCTCCAGGCATCAATGCCCCAACCTTCGCGACAACGACATGCTGCCCCTCATCAATATTCGGAGCACCGCAAACGATTTGAAGCCTTTCATCCCCGACATCGACCGTACACAAATGCATGTGGTCAGAGTCCGGATGCTTTTTCATTTTTTTTACGTAGCCCGTAACGATTAAGGGCTTGCCTTCGTCGGCAATCGTCTCTGTGAAGCCCGATTGGTTAAGGGCTAAGTCCAATTGTTCGTTCAAAGCTGGATCCGGCTTAATCAATCCGTCCTCCAGATTCAATTTCAGAAGATCCGCAGCGCCAAAGAAGTTGAAACCGAGGGTTTGTCCCGATTCTCTATCAAAAATACGGGCAATCTTCCCCCTTCTTTCATAAGCGGCTGCCGGGGAATCGCCCATATAAACGATCAGGACGTCACCAATCCCCTTCTTATTGTAATAAAAAATCATAACTTATCTCCTTCCAAATTTCCTGTTTATCATTTTTCCGGACCTAAGGGATGCGGTCGCTTTTTTGCTAAAATAAAGATCGGCTCTAGCTGTTCGCCTTTACAGAGAAATGGCAGTATGGTAATCGGCACTGGTGCGGAAGCGTAAAACTTCATCATCATCTGTGCCAGAATATCATACCCTTCAGGATTCACCAAATCAGCAAAAACAAGCACATCCTGATGAGGAATGGCGACTGCCAACTCTCCCTTTACTCGCTTCTGCATTTCACGCAATAGGCGCTTATTCAGTATTCGGCTTGCATCATAGCCATCATTATAATTAATAAAGTAGAAGGCATTGTTCTTCACAACATCCTTCTTGAATCGGACGGGCAAAGCCTGCAAGTTAGTCATGGCCTGCGCGATCAGATCCTGCCTTTCGATGCCTTCAAGCTGCAATACCGAGTCATCAATCAAGCGGCCGGATTGACCCAGATCCAGTGCGTAAAAAATCTTGGTCTCAGCCGTATGCGGGCTGGAAATTAGCGTCTTGCCGTCTGCTGTTCGATCAGGAAATGATGCCGCGCGGATAACTGGAAATATTTTGGCTTCATTCCCGCCGATATGAAGCGCACGGTTCATATCTTCAAATGTTTGGTTAGTCAATTGCACGCAGGCGTCAATCGCCTGCTCACCTTCTGATGAATACTTTTGTAGAATATCCGGCAGAACGAGTATCATCTGATGACCGCTGACTGAATCGGCCACAGAAAGTTTTTCTGTTCGGCTATCAAATTCAATCTTGCGGCCTAACGCCGATAGACGATCCGTCAGTTTTTTTCGCAATTCCTGAAGATTCATGATCAGATGATCCGCTCCTCGGCTTGACTCAAACGGTTCGAGTGTCCCGTTTTTTACAAGTAATTAACTCTATTCTATCATAGACATATAGCATTTTTGTAACGGTAGCGTTTCAAAAAGATTCCGCCAAGGTTCACTCTCCGCAAAGATTCTTGATCCTCGCCTGAAACGGCACCATGGCGGCACTACCTTCCATGAATCTGATTTCTCTTCAAATGAGCGTACATGCCCTCAATCAGTTGAAGAATATGGAAAAACATATCGCTTCTGCTCACTCGCCCTTCAGTCAGAATCCCGATCGTGCCGCCATTCGACCGTACATTTTTCTGATGAGCATAGGCATCGGCAATATTACCGAGTTCCTCGCCGGATTGAATCCCGCTGACCAAGGGCTCAGGTAGCGCAATTTTTGCGCCTCCAGCCGTTAACAAATGACCCGAGCGATCAGCCGCAGCTCCCCAATTGCAAAGGAACATTTCACCGTCAATCATAGAGACCCCGCCTTCGAGACCAATAGCAAAGGTAATCGCCGGATCTCGGTCTAAGACGGCTTTTGCCCGGTTCATAGCTCCCTGCCGCGTTTCCTGCTCTGACATCGGCATCGCAGGCACGCCGGACGACACATCATACCCTTTAATTTCTGCAATCAATCTGGCATGAGTAACGAATCGCTGAACGGCCTCAATTTTCGCCGGATTTTGTGTCCCGACGCCAATAATCACTTTTTCACTCATTGACTTTACTCCTTTTCTCCGGCGCGTCTGATGTAAGAAGCGCCAAGTGCAATTCATCAATCTAGCGCTTATAATAAAATAATAAGAATGAAAGTGAGCAGTGAAATCTGTAGCTGCTTTTTCTGCAAGAGCTCTGCCAAATTTTTTATACTTCATTAGTATAGTACAAAATATTGGAGTGACCGATTTTGAACAAACAACAAAAAATCTTCATTTTCGCAGCCTGCGCTGCCGGATTTGCAGCGGGTTGGATGACAGAAAAATTTTGGCCTGAACAAGACAGACTGCTTAGTTCTGAAAAAGTGCTCAGCTTGGTTAAAAAGAAAGCAAAAGAAAAGCTCCCTATCGACGGAGCCTGGATTTTTATGTCGCCGCACGCCGAAACCAACGGTGCCCTAACCCATCAGGTCTATCAGGGCGGGCTGACCGTCACCGTCGAAAAATCGGTCACACATTACGATTTTGTCGCTGATGCCTGCAGTGGTGTCCTGCTTAAGCTAACCGCCCAATCTGCTGAAGCCCGCTAAAAGAAGTAGCGGGTTTTTTATTCAGCACATGTGGCTCGGCAACGGTAGATGCGCTGCCCTTTCCCCGAGAATTTCTCTTCATACTCGGTTAAAACATTATCCTGATCCCCGGAATGATGCAGGTCAAGGCTAATCATACTGAGCACAAAGCCATATTTTGAGAAGCTTTCCAGTGAATACTCAAATAGGCCTTGGTTATCCGTTTTCAGCTGAATCACACCATTACTTTTTAAAACGTACTCATATTGTGCCAGAAAAGCGGAATAAGTCAGCCTTCGCTTCTCATGTCTGCTTTTGGGCCAAGGATCGCAAAAATTCAGATAGATCACATCTACCTCATTTTCCGCAAAAAAATCAGTCAACATACGGGCATCCGCATGAATCAGTCTCAAATTGCTGACTTCGGCCTCAAGACAGCGGTCAAGGGCCGAAACGATGATGCTTTCATTTAACTCGATGCCGATAAAATTAATTTCCGGATATCGGGCAGCCATCTCCGTAATAAACTTGCCCTTTCCCGTGCCGATTTCCACATGAAGTGGTGCCTCTCTACCAAATACTTCATACCATTCCCCGCTGCACATTTTAGGGTTCTGAATCACAAGATCGGGATAACGATCCAGCTTGCTCTTTGCCCATGGTTTGTGACGCACTCTCATGCCTAACTCTCCCTTAACCGCCTCATCAATTTGAAGCGGCGCACTTTTCATAAACATTGGTCTTCGATCGAAGGCAGCCCTCTATTTCCGCTGCTCCGAAAAATTTTTCAACCACTCACTGATTCTCGGCACCAAAAAAGCATCCTCTTGATTCTGGAGGATGTCCGGTGTCTACTCAGGCTGGACAGAAGATCAGAAAACCTTGGCGGCATAATCATTCAGCCACAACAGGTCCTTCTCAAACAGGATCATCTTTTTGACCTCCGCATGTTCCTGATGCCAGAACATGAACCTAAGAGTCATCGCGATCATATGCCAGACGAGCCGGAGTTGCAGAGAATCATTCATTTTCCAGCCGTAGTAACGCAGCCAGCCGTCCCATTGATCCTTATCCACGTACCAATAAAGCATCATTGCCAAATCCATGGCCGGATCGGCAATGACCGCCTGATCCCAATCAACCAGGTATAAATTTTTCTCATCCTTATCAAGCAGCCAATTATTATGATTGACATCCGAATGGCAGACCCTTTTATTCTCACAGTCTGCCGCATCCGCATACTTTTCCAGAAATTGCAGGGCAGTTAAAAGGGCTTGTGTCTGCATTCGCCCCTCTGCCTGACAAACCAATCGATCGTAAATCTGCTCAGTCGGTACGGCTCTTTTGCCGATTCGCTGCAACATTAATAGCAGCGGCTCCGATGTATGGATTTTTTTAAGGAGATCGGCCACCTGGTTTGATCCCATTTCATTCGGCTTCAAAACTCTGCCCTTCATCCATGTCTGCGCGGTCAGCACATCGCCGTTGCTCATTCTCTGAGTCCACAGCAATTTAGGAACGATGCCTTCCGCCGAAAGCACGGCCAGAAAAGGAGAAGTATTGCGCTTTATAAACAATTTATTATTTCCCGATTCTGCAAGATATGCTTCACCAGTCATTCCGCCGGCAGACGAAAGATTCCATTCCTCACTATCAAAAAATCGCATCAAACCAGGCCGCCTTTGTCTCCAAAAATCAGGTTGTTCACAGACTCATGGTTAAAAATATACCACTTTCGCTCGAAATGAACAATCTCTTTATCCTTAATTATACTGCCAAACACATGGGATCTGCTGGAATTTTTATAAAAGAAGATCAGGCGAACGGCGGACAGCTTCAGTCTGGCAATGATCAAGCAATTTTTGAACGGTTTCAAACTGCTTTCTTTTAAATAAAAAGGATTGCTGTGATAATTCCCGATGCCAGTCTCCCTTGCTGCGCCGATCAATGCAGATCAAATGTCGATCTTCTTCAACAAATTCAATAAAACTGGCAGGAGCATAAAGAACCATGTTCAGATCCATTTCCAGTTCATAGGTCTTTAGAAAGGAAGCGATAATCTGTCGCGTACGCTTCAATGCGATCCGCGGATTAAGGCGTTCATGCGAACCTCCTGTCCTTATCTCCCGCCATTTTCTGTCTGACATCTCCTGAAAAACACTGCCTTCTTCGCCAAAAATCGGCAGAATGCACCAGAGCGTATCACTGGTGATCAGCAAGGAATCCAGTTGAATCTCCGCATTTTTAGCCAAAAATACCGGTCGGTAGAAAAAGAAGGCGAGGTCATTGACTTCGCGAATGAGCTCCATGATCCATCGCTGTTTCTCGATCTCCTCCGGCAATTGCGATTGTTCTTCAGCCGTGCTGCTGGCCCACTTCAGCTGCATTTCAAATAACCAGTCATTAAATGCTTCCTGTTTATTGCGCTCATCGTTCGGATGAAGAGTCCTTGCTTGAGCCTGCCCTTGATTCAATCCCCACTGCTCGGCTCGTCTGTTTCTCAGCCAGATAAAACGGTGGGCATAACGAAGCAGATCGGTTTGATAACGCGAAGCGCATTGCATGATTTTTACGAGTTGCGCCATTCTGTTGCCACCTTTTCTTATTCCGTCCTTATTGTATAACAAAAAGCGGTTCAAGTGGAAAACGGAAAGGCTGCCACGATCGAATAACGCGGCTTGCAGCCTGGACAGACTTTAAATAATACAATTTGTCTGGCGGTCCAGCCCCGGCAGGACATTGATTCATCCGCCGGCTTGGTGATTGGATTGCCCGCCATCCAGTGCTTGGCTAAGGTCATATGCGGATGAAAAGGACGCATCTCCATTCTTATACCCGTTTCAACAAGAGATCGCTCCAATTTTTTTCGCAGCGAATGCAGCTGCGGGGAGTGTTCAAGCCCCATATAGATCACGCGCGGATGGGCCGGATCTCCGAAACCATTCACTCCCGACAGTCGGAGTGGAAATGACACCGTCACCACAGCCACCTTTTCAAATAAGGGCAGTAACCGATCCACCTGCCCATCTGAGAGAGCGCCGAAAAAGAAGAGTGTCAGATGATAGTCCGCTGCATCCGTCCAGTTTCGATAAGAGCATACCCCTTTCAAACGTCGGATTGTCTGCTGAAAAAATTGGCCCGCCTGTTCGGGTACCTCCATTCCCAAAAAATAATGAGTTTCCATTGATTTTCCTCTCCTTGTATTATCAAATTTGGACTCGCGCATTCCGGAATGGTAAAATGATGAATCTGTCGATATTTATCAGTGAATTCCTGTATAATAAGTAGTAATTGTAATCTTTTTAACGATTCTTCTAATTATAGATGATTCGGCAGTTGGATTCGACTCATAATACTGCTGATCCACTGTTTGACGCAAGAAACAGTCTCGTCGTGCTTCGACAGGCTGCAGTTTAAGTGAGAGAAAGAGGTCCGTTTTAATGAAAATAGTAGATTCAATCGATCAGCTCGTTGGAAAAACACCCATGGTTCGGCTTAATCGGCTGCCTGATCCAAATGGGGCAGCAATCTATGCCAAACTCGAATACTTTAATCCGACAAAAAGTGTCAAAGATCGCGCTGCCCGGAATATGATTATCGAAGCCGAAAAAAATGGCCTTCTGAAACATGGAGCGACCATTATTGAACCGACCTCAGGCAATATGGGAATCGGACTGGCGATGAACGCCATTGCTCGAGGCTATCAGGCGATGATTGTCATGCCGGACTCCATGACGGAGGAACGGGTGCATCTGCTGCAGGCACTGGGTGCGAAGGTGATTCTTACCCCGTCCAGTGAAAAGATGCCTGGGGCGATTCGGAAAGCTGAGGAGCTCGTGCAGCAGATTCCTAACAGTTTTATGCCGATGCAATTCACAAATTCGGCGAATCCCGATGCCCACCGCAAAACAACCGCTCCAGAAATCATCGAAGATATGAAAACAATCGGGAAACCGCTTTCCGCCTTTATTGGCACGGCGGGAACCGGTGGAACCATAACAGGCGCTGGCACAGCCTTGAAAAAGGTGTTCACAAATATGACCATACACATCTGTGAACCCGCCGGATCGCCTGTTTTTTCTGGCGGCAAGCCGGGCCGGCATAAGATTGTCGGCACGAGTCCCGGTTTTGTTCCAAAAACGATGGATCTTTCGATTATCGACGAAATCATGCAAATCAGCGATGAAGATGCCTTTGAAATCACCCGGCGGCTGGCAAGCGAAGAGGGCATCCTCTGTGGCCCGTCCTCTGGCGCCTCCGTGTTTGTCGCTTTACAGGTGGCTAAACGTTATAAACCGGAAGATATTGTTGTCTGCATGATTAACGATACTGGAGAACGCTACCTATCAGGTGATGTCTTCCCAAGATAAAAATCATAGACAGAGATTGCTTCACTCCGCCCGTCACTTTACGTGAGGGGCTTTTTTTTCGGCCACAACCGGGCATTGTTTCTTCTGCCAGAGTAGATTTTGGCGATTTGATTCAGATTTTCAGTTGCTATTTTCAAGATGCAGTGTTAATATTTAAACACATTTTATCGTAATACAGTAAAGGTATAGATTAGCAGAGATTGAGCCAAGTAGAGAAGAGCCGAGATCAGAAGAGAAGCAAGAGAGGGGTTTCACAAGAGATCCTTATTTCTGCTGTTTCTATTTTGTCATCCATTGCTCTTCTGTATAAAACATTTTATACAGGGGGTCCTCACATGAATTTATTCTCAAGTGACTGCTTGCAGTCATCCACCGTTTATTCAGCAGGCAACGGCCTGCATATTTCGCGCAGTCAAATTTCCGTTATCGCAGACGCGGCTGTTTCAAAATTAATCCGTTTGCTCGATGACCACAAGGGAGCCCTTTTCGCCAGCACTTATAATTTCCCCGGCCGGTATTCAAGATGGGACATTGGCTTTATTAATCCGCCTCTATCGATCACCGCCAAAGCAAACACTTTCCGAATTTCTCCGCTGAATGCCCGTGGTCGTCTTCTTGTCGACTATCTCGAAAAGTTTTTAAGCGACCCGGCCTATTCATTCATAAAAAATGATTGTGGCGATCTGTCTGGTACCATTCAGAAAAGCGACGAGGAGAGACCTTTCCTGAAAGAAGAGAATCGGACAAGGCAGCCATCTCTATTTTCCCTATTGAGAAAACTACAGCAGCTTTTTCACACCGATGATCACTTTCTTGGTTTGTATGGTTCCTTCGGGTTTGATCTGATCCGGCAGTTCGAGTCCTTTCCGTTATCTAAAAAAAGGGAAGCGGATCAGAACGACCTGCAGCTCTATCTTCCTGATGAACTGACTGTTGTTGATCGTGAAAAAAATGAGGCTTATCAGATTGCTTACGAATTCAGTTTTGGCAACTGGACAACGGAAAAGCTCGCACGAGACGGAAGAATTGATCGACCTGGATCATACGAGGGAACCTCCGCAGATGCTTTCGCCGATAAAAAAGGCGACTATGCAGCGATCGTTCGTGAAGCCAAACAGGCCTTCAAAAAGGGCGATCTCTTTGAAGTCGTCCCCAGCCGTATGCTCGCCCAATCCTGCGAGAGCCTACCTTCCGCTATTTTCAAACGGCTTCAGCAAATTAATCCCAGCCCCTATGGTTTCCTGATTCATTTGGATCAGGGTCAATATTTGATCGGCTGTTCACCTGAAATGTTCGTCAGAGTGGAAGGTTCATCGGTCGAAACCTGTCCGATCTCAGGAACGATCAAACGTCTTGGTTCCGTTATTGAGGATGCTGAGCAAATCAAGACGCTGCTCGATTCAGCAAAAGAAGAATCAGAATTAACGATGTGCACGGATGTCGATCGCAACGATAAATCACGAATCTGTGTCCCCGGTTCAGTCCGGGTTGTCGGGCGGCGTCAGATTGAAGCTTATTCCCACCTTTTTCATACGGTCGACCATATCAAAGGCCAGATTCGTCCGAATTTTGACGCCATTGATGCGTTCGTCAGCCATATGTGGGCAGTAACGATTACCGGAGCACCGAAGCTCGAGGCTATTAAATGGATTGAAAATCATGAAAAGTCGCCGCGTGGCTGGTACGGCGGAGCTGCCGGATGGATCGGATTCGATGGAAGTATGAATACCGGTTTGACGCTCCGATGCCTGCAGCTTCAGGACGGCATCGCCAAGATTCGTGTGGGCGCAACGCTGCTCTATGCTTCCAACCCGGAAAGAGAAGAACAAGAAACGCTGACTAAGGCCGAGGCGCTACTGGAAGCCCTCAAAGAACCAGAATCCGATTATCCCGTCACGAAAAAAAAGGAGACGGATTTATCAGGTAAAAATCTCCATTTGCTTTTTGTCGACCATGAGGATTCATTTGTTCACACCTTGTCCAGTTATTTTCAGACACTTGGTGCTGAGGTCACCGTTGTCCGCAGTCCGTCTGCACGTCTGTTGATTGAAAATGAAAGTGAGTCTATCGATCTGGTTGTGCTATCTCCAGGTCCCGGGGAACCCTCTCGTTTCAATATGGACGAAACGATCCGTCTCTGCACTGAAAAACATCTACCAATCTTCGGCATCTGCCTTGGTCTTCAGGGGATTGTCCGTTATTTCGGCGGAGACCTCGATGTTCTTCCAGCTCCGGCGCATGGACGAGCATCCGTCATCCTGCCCGATCAGCAATCGGCATTATTCCAAGGCTTACCGAAATCCTTTAAGGCAGGCCGTTATCATTCGCTCGAGGCCTCTGCAATTCCTGATCAACTAAAAGTGATCGCCCGATCGGAAGATGGCATTGTCATGGCTGTCGAACATCGGAAATTGCCGATCGCAGCTGTCCAATTTCATCCAGAATCGATTATGTCGCTGAGCGGTGATTCAGGAATCAAAATACTGAAAAATGTGCTTCAAATGGTCAATAAGCAGTCCGCGACATCGGATCGTGTGAGGGTCTAAGTAATTGTTTTCCACTGAGCTTAATCCTAAATTTTTGTAAAAAACAAAAAATACATTTGACATTTCTTTGGATAGCGGTATATTTATTTTAAAAGAGATATTTATTTAAAACATGTTGCAATGCCTTCTAGTTTCAACACCCATATTTCCATTGTCGGATGATTTTTCAATCAATACAAGGCAACACTTTTATTGATAAAAATTTTGGGGAGTGGTGACTTGAGTCCTTCAACTGATCGTATGCTAAATCGCGTTAAGTCTGTTTATCTCTTTATACGCAGACAAGGTACTGTCTCGACGAAAGAGCTGGTTGAAGAATTTGACATGACACAGAGAACGATGCAGCGAGACTTAAATATTCTCACGTATAATGAACTGGTAAAGAGTCCGAAAAAAGGTCAATGGACTGTGACCCGCAAAAGAGTGAAAATTTCGTGAACTGCCTCAAAGGCAGTTCTTTTATTTTTCTGATTGGATTGAGTGGAGCTGAGGGGCGGAATACGCCCCCCATACCCAATACGCTCCAGCGAAAAGCTGGCAAACAAAATAGTCAAATATCACGGACGTTCATATATTGATGAGTGTAACTTAGATTGCAGAATAAGGAGTGAATCATTCGTTATGTTTCAACAGAACATCCGGAATGATCAAAATTTCAACTCAGAAACGGCTAATCCGTCTTTTAATTCACGGGAATTCCCCCAGGGAAGCATGAGTATTCCTGGGCTGCCACAGCAACCGGGCGCGCAAGGCTATGTGTCCAGTGATACACCTTTCCCCTACGCCTTCACGAACGGTACCGAATCATACGTCGATCAAAGTTTCGCTTGGCCACCATCCGAAGAACAGGGAGATACACGTGTGCCGCCTGGCCAGCCCTTCCCCGGACCAGGGGGAAATCCATTCGAGCAGCGGCTAAGACAGATTGAAAGGCGCCAGGAGCGGATGGAACGCGAAATCAGACAGATCAATCAAAGATTGCGTCAGATCGAGTGGCGTCTGGGCATTCCAGTTCCGCCAGGTCCCGGCCCAGGCGGCCCCAGGTAAAAAGAAAAAACTTCGGCATTCAATCCGCCGAAGTTTTTTTATGCCATTCAATTTGTGTTCTTAATTTTCTTTAGCCGCTTTCGAACGTGTTCTGCCCATGATTTTACGCAGCAGGCCCGTCCACTTAGCCAGCAGCAAATAAATCAAGGCACCGACGATTACGCTAATGGTTATCACTGGCAAAGCGCTCCAACGGCTATGAGGAATTGCTCCGCCGAAAAAGAAGAAAATCAGCCGGATCGCTAGCATCATTACCGCCGTATAAACAATAATATGAATAAACTGGCTGGAAATTAATGAGAAACGATAATCCGTCGCTTTTCGGACAGCCACCAGAATAATGACAAGCGAAATCAGGTAACCGAGGTCGGTAGCAATGATCGGCCCGACCATACCAAATAATTTCATACTAATTGGATTGGTCAATACTTTAGCCAGAACACCAACGCCTAGAGCCACAAGCGTCACGCGTTGATGATTGATCCCCTGAAGAATCGACGCACCGACTTGAAAAAGAGAAAAGAATATCGCCGATGGAGAATACCAGGTGAGTATCGAACCGCCGATTTCGAGGTGATCCCCTGGAGCCACGTTATAGAGCAATCCATGCACCATATAGCCAAGCTCGGACATTCCCATCGCCGCCGGAACTGTCAGAAAAAGGACAAGCTGCAGTGCTTCCGTGATTTTATGGTTGACGCCCCGCAGATCCCCCTTTGTGTAAGAAACAATAATCGCCGGAACCGCGCTGACGGCAAGCGAAGTGGCCAGCGTCACCGGAATCATCACCATTTTTTGGTCATTCATCGTCAAATCGGTAACAATCACTGTACTAATTTGCTTTGAATACTCGAGATAGTGGAAGGCCATGACCTGATCTAGCAATTGATAGAGCTGCATGGCAATCCCGACACCAACAAAGGGAATTGCATAGGAGATCAGTTCTTTGTACATCGGGCCAAGCCGCATTTTATAGCGCTGCTGCCCATCTTTCTGCAAAGCTTCCATTTTTTTAATATACGGTCGGCGCTTCACCCAATAGTGAAGCATCACATATAGACCAGCAACCGCACCGATAAAAGCGGCAAAAGTCGCAAAAACAGCAGCAGTTACAACGGAACCGTTCATCACTTTAATAATAATAAACGAACTGACTAAGATAAACCCAACCCGTCCAACCTGTTCGAGAACCTGCGAAACCGCTGTCGGTCCCATCGACTGAAAACCCTGAAAATAGCCGCGCATCAGACTCATCACCGGGACAATTAATATGGCAATGCTGCAGACGCGCATGACTAAGACAACATTTGCATAGTTAGAGGCAGGAATATTGTATAGTGTGACAAACCACGGCGAGCCGAAAAATACAACCATAAAACCGACCAATCCCGTCAGCGACATCAGCACAATCCCTGTTCGGAACAGCCGTCTTCCGGAATCATAATCACCTAAAGCGTTATATTTTGACACAAATTTTGATACAGCGAGTGGCAGTCCCATTGTCGAGATACTGAGGATGATCGAATAGGGCGTGTAAGACATTGTATAAAGGTAAGTCCCCTCATTACCTGTCATCGCATTATAAGGGATAACAAAGAAAATCCCGAGAAATTTCGCGAAAAAAGTGGCGACTGTTAGAATCATCGTCCCACGAATCATTTTTGATGCGGTCATCGCTTTACGCTCCTGAAGCCTGTTCGGCTATAATTCATCAATCACTACAACAGATTGACTATACTTTCAAGCGGTAAATCCGGAAAAATAGAACCCGTATTCAGTCCGCAACTCTTAGTATTTTACCACAATCGATAAAACAATAATTGTAGATTTTGTGTTTCTTTGAAATAATTTGTCTGAAATGGTCGCGGCAAAACCACTCTGGCAGCTCTCGTCCACTATATTTTTCAATAAATATCTGGCACAATTCTTGATCTTCAATTTGTGAACAATAACTAGGGAATCTCTCTCCTCTTCTGCGGATACCAGAGCTTGTACTGTTGAACCTCGAGCGCGTACTGTTGAACCTCGAACCTCTTCTGCGGATAAATGGCCTGTCGGGCTTAAAAATCGAGCCCTCAGGCCATCACCCTGAAAAAAGGCAGCGAGCGGCTGAGAAACCAGCTGCTCGCTGCCTTTTTTATTTTCCTGCCGGATTCATTCGACAGAGCCCGTCCATTGAAACATAAATATAACCGCCACACTTATCGAGCAACGATGTTTACAAGTTTATCCGGCACGATAATCATCTTTTTAATCGATTTTCCTTCGAGATTGGCTGTTACATTCTGTTCCTGCATCGCCTTTTCCTGAAGCGCTTCTCGTGACGTTCCCTTGTCTACCGTCAGGCGAGCGCGAATTTTTCCATTAATCTGCACAATAATCTCAATTTGTTTTTCAGTAAGCTTGGCCGGATCATAGCTTGGCCAAGTCGACTTTTCAATGGATTGATCGTGCCCGAGCAATGCCCACAATTCTTCGCTGAGATGTGGAGCAATCGGTGAAAGCAGCTGAACAAATCCTTCTGCAATCGGTCTTGGAATCTGCTTCTGCTTATAGGCATCATTGATAAAAGTCATCATCTGGGCAATGCCCGTGTTAAAATGCAGAATTTCGAAATCATCGGTTACTTTCTTCACCGTTTGATGATACGTTTTGTCAAATTCACGCGGCGGAGTAGCTGAGTCGGAAATGACTGTCGAACAATTGCCGTCAGCATCTACAAATAGCCGCCACACACGATCCAGAAACCGGCGGGCACCGTCGATTCCTTTTTCCGACCAGGGGATAGCCGCGTCAATCGGACCCATGAACATTTCGTAGAGGCGAAGGGTATCCGCACCATGCGAGGCGACAATATCGTCAGGATTAACGACATTTCCCTTGGACTTACTCATCTTCTCATGGTTGCCGCCGAGGATCATTCCCTGATTAACCAGTTTATGGAAGGGCTCCTTGGTCGGCACAATCCCCAGATCATAGAGTGCCTTATGCCAGAAACGGGCGTAGAGCAGATGCAGAACCGCATGTTCGGCACCGCCAATATAAAGGTCAACGGGCAGCCAGCGTTTCAGCTTTTCCGGATCGGCAATTTTTTCCTTGTTAGACGGATCAACGTAGCGCAGGAAGTACCAGCTGCTGCCAGCCCATTGCGGCATGGTGTTGGTCTCTCGGCGCCCTTTCATACCTGTGTCCGGATCCGTAACATTAATCCAGTCCTCAGCATTGGCCAGCGGAGATTCACCGGTCCCTGACGGTTTGATATTTTTCATTTTCGGCAGACGGAGCGGCAGATCCTCTTCCTTTACCGGCTGCATGGTGCCATCCTCCATATGGATAATCGGAATCGGCTCGCCCCAATAGCGCTGACGGCTGAACAGCCAGTCCCGCAGTCTATACGTAATTTTTCGGGTGCCGACTTTGCGTGCTTCCAGCCAGTCAATCATTTTACTGATCGCTTCTATTTTGCCGAGGCCATCAAGGAATCCGGAATTGACGTGTTTTCCTTCGCCGCTATACGCTTCTTTCGACAGATCGCCGCCCGCAACGACTTCAATAATCGGCAGGTCGAATTTCTTAGCGAATTCATAGTCGCGGCTGTCATGACCCGGAACTGCCATAATGGCACCGGATCCATAAGTAATCAGGACATAGTCGGCAATCCAGATTGGAATTTTGCGTCCGTTCACCGGGTTGACTGCATAAGCTCCGGTAAAGGCGCCCGTTTTTGTTTTCGCCAAATCTGTGCGCTCAAGATCGCTCTTGGCGGCAACTTCCGCACGGTAGGTATCAATCTGTGCTTTCTGCTCAGACGTCACAATCTTGTCGACCAATTTATGTTCCGGTGCAAGGACTATATATGTAGCGCCGAATAATGTATCCGGACGGGTTGTAAACACGGTCACCTGTGCTTCCGAATGTCCGTCAACGGCAAAGACAACCTCTGCGCCTTCTGAACGTCCAATCCAATTGCGCTGCATTTCTTTGATGCTGTCCGGCCAATCCAGTTCATCAAGATCACTGATCAGGCGCTCCGCATAAGCGGTGATCCGCAGCATCCACTGCTTCATCGGTTTTCGAATGACCGGAAAACCACCGCGTTCGCTTTTCCCGTCAATGACTTCTTCATTCGCCAGAACCGTGCCGAGTGCCGGGCACCAGTTGACCGGCACTTCAGCCATATAGGCCAGTCCCTTTTTATAAAGTTGCAGAAAAATCCATTGCGTCCACTTATAATACTCAGGATCCGTCGTATTTATTTCGCGATCCCAATCATACGAAAAGCCTAAAGATTTAATTTGCCGTTTAAATGTCTGAATATTTTGTTCTGTAAATTTTGCCGGATCATGCCCCGTATCCAGCGCATATTGTTCTGCCGGAAGACCGAATGCATCCCAGCCGATCGGATGCAGGACATCGAATCCCTGCATTCTCTTCATCCGGGCGAGAATATCGGTTGCCGTATAGCCTTCCGGATGACCGACATGCAGACCCTTTCCCGATGGATAAGGGAACATATCCAGCACATAATATTTCGGTTTATCCTCGGCATCGTCCGTTTTGAATGTCTGATGCGCATCCCAGTATGCCTGCCATTTTGCCTCTATTTTTTGATGATCAAACGCCAGAGCCACAAGTCATTCCTCCTTTTTGAAAAACACTTCCTAGTAAAATATAAAAACCTCCCGTCCTTAACAATTCTGTCAGGGACGAGAGGTTGATGTCAATTCCCGCGGTACCACCCAAATTAGTCTTCTGCCCGACTTCGGTCAGAAACTCACTTGATCCCTTAACGTGGAAGATTCGGCAAAACATGTCCAATAAAGGACATGTTGCGACTCGAAGGCGAGTTCACCCGCTGATTTGCACCGGCTCGCACCCACTACCGGCTCTCTGAAGCAATATCACAGGGTTACTTTTCCTTGTCACTGTCTTTAATCTCTATTGATTGATCGTTTTGTATCTCATTTTATGTAATTCACCAACAAATGTCAACTTGACTTTTCCCATCTGGCGACTTACCTGGATCCTTTAACTCTCTGGTTAATTTTGTTACACTTTTTAATAGAGTGAAATCAAAGCCTTTAAAGGAGCTATTATGTCCAAACAATCATGGCCGGAGCATTTCGGTCCAGATAAACGTTACTATACATGGAATACTTATTTAAGAAATAAATTTGGCGAGAAGGTTTTCAAGGTCCCGCTCGATGGCGGATTCGATTGCCCGAACCGGGATGGTAAGGTTGCCTATGGCGGCTGCACCTTCTGCAGCCAGAGCGGCTCCGGTGATTTTGCCGGGGACCGACGTGAGGATCTGGTCACCCAATTTGAAACGATTAAAGCGCGTATGCTGAAAAAATGGCCACATGCGCATAAATACATTGGATTTTTTCAGGCTTTCACCAATACCTATGCCCCGGTGGACGTTCTGCGGGAACGCTTTGAAGTCATTCTGGAACAACCGGGTGTTGTCGGCCTGTCGATTGCGACCCGGCCGGACTGCCTGCCGGACGATGTTGTCGACTATCTGGCAGAATTGAACCAGCGCACTTGCCTCTGGGTGGAACTCGGCCTTCAGACCGTGCATGATGAAACAGGCCGACTGATCAACCGGGCACATGATTATCCCTGTTTCGTTGAGGGTACGGCGAAGCTGCGCCGGGCAAATATTCCGGTCTGTGTTCACATCATTGACGGCCTGCCGAAAGAAACGCCGCAGATGATGATGGAAACCGCGGCGGCTGTCGCGCGTCTGGACGTTCAGGGGATTAAAATTCATCTGCTGCATCTCCTGAAAAAGACGGCAATGGTCAAACAATATGAAAAGGGCCTCCTGCGTTTTCTTGATTTCAGTACCTATGTGAACCTCGTTTGCGATCAACTGGAAATCCTGCCACCGCAACTGGTCATCCATCGACTGACGGGAGACGGACCGGCTGATTTGATGATCGGGCCGATGTGGAGCATGAATAAATGGGAAGTCCTTGATGCGATTGACAATGAGATGAAGCGGCGCAACAGCTGGCAAGGAAAATTTTATCAAAACAGTGCCGTCCATAATTGAAGAATAATCTCTGTTCAATCGGATAAGCCGAAAAAAGCGATCACCCACAGATGGGCAATCGCTTTTTCTATTCCACGCGGAGCTTCAGATGCTTTGCCGCAGGCGACGATAGACCCAGCCATTAACGAAGAAAAAGAGAGCGCTTGAGCCGGAGCGGCGCATCAGCTTACGCGCAAGAATGCGTACGTTGCGTTGCCGTGCCACTTTACGATCTGCCAGATAAATTCCAAGCAGACCACGATTGATCATCTTATGAAAATTTTTATCCGGCATCGCCGCGATTGCTGCGTCTGCTTCTTCAATAAAATGATTAAAGCGTCCAAACATCTCCTGTTCACTCCCATAATAGAAGCAGAAATTCAAATCGCCTTCCTCGCGATCCTCTTCTTGATCGATAAAATAATCCATCAAGATATGCAGCCCCTGCACCCATGGAAAATAACTGTTCTTGATGGTACTAACCAGCTGCCCGTCCATTGTTTTTCCTCTCGAAGCTGCATAGGAGACCAGGCAAAAAATGCCAAGCGTTGAACCGGAACAAGCGGCAAATTCATACCAGCTCATTTCCGGCAGCTGGCTCTTATATTTCTGAAACCAGGCAATCAGCCGAGGTACCCGCTGATCCTTTTCCACATGCTTATGAACCTGCAGATCGCAATAAAAACCGGCGAGTTCATGCAGAGCCGAAACGATGACAGGATAATTATCCAGCCGGGACAGGACATCTTGACAGGTCGCAACCAGGGCTGACAAATAACCGCCGTCAGAACCCGTCTTTCTGCCCCGGTAATAATCCAATTCTGGCGTGCCTGGAGTCAATGCGTGAATCATCGACTCATGTAAGTTCCGAAAATCTTTCGGATCAAGGGATATACTGCGATCACAGAGGTTATCCAGATAGTCACTGATCGTTTGATAAGCAACGATAAACTTGATAACTTCCTCCCTATTGTCTCCAGCCAGCAGCCCGTAAATCGAGCCCCCCTCACAATGAAAGGTTTTACTTTTAATGCTGGCTAGGGCCTGCTTCCGCAGTTCAGGATCTGGAATATGCTGAGCCCGCTCTTTCCATTTTGCAAGCTCGCGATGCACACACGGAAGTACTTTTCTGTAGATTTGGCTCATTAACCGCAACGGTGTGGATGGTGCTGCCATGCAAAGACCTCCTTGTCCGTTCATTCAATCTCTATTATTCGAAGAAAACTCGGCCAATTATCCCTTACCCATTATTATACCCCACTGGAAGCAGACATACTTTTAAAAAAATATTATTCCCATGGCTAGAGAGACTAGCCCTTCTGCACGCCATTAAGCAAAAATAGGTGAAAGATAAAAGCCGGTTTTATACAAGTATAAGACCGGCTGCATTTTTTGATTTAATTCGCATTACTTAGAATCTGCTGCCTGAGCATGGCAGCTTTATCTGTTTTCTCCCAGGGAAGTGAAATATCCGTACGACCGAAATGCCCGTAGGCCGCGGTCTGGCGATAAATCGGGCGCTTCAGATCCAGCATCCGGATAATACCTGCCGGGCGCAAATCAAAATTGCGACGAATGAGTGATACGAGCTGCTCCTCAGACGCTTTCCCCGTTCCGAATGTATCAACAGAAATTGATACCGGCTGAGCCACGCCAATGGCATAAGCCAGCTGAACCTCGACCTTCTCAGCCAAACCGGCTGCGACAATATTTTTCGCGACGTAACGCGCGGCATAAGACGCCGATCGATCGACTTTCGTCGCGTCTTTGCCGGAGAACGCACCGCCACCATGCCGTGCATAGCCGCCGTAAGTATCAACAATAATCTTGCGCCCGGTCAGACCAGCGTCTCCCTGAGGACCGCCGATAACAAAACGCCCGGTCGGATTGATAAAAAATTTAGTATTGACATCAATTAAATCGGACGGAACAGTGGGTATGATCACTTTTTCACGAATATCTTTCTTTATTTGTTCCTCGGTGACTTCTGGATCATGCTGTGCCGAAACAACGATTGTATCCAGACGTGCCGGACGCCCATCTTCATCATACTCGACAGTTACCTGTGTCTTTCCGTCTGGGCGCAAATAACTGATCTCACTATTTTTGCGTACATCTGCCAGACGCCTCGCCAACTTATGTGCCAGTGAAATCGGAAGCGGCATCAGTTCAGGCGTTTCATTCACAGCGAAACCAAACATCAATCCCTGGTCACCTGCACCAATCGCCTCAATCTGACTATCATTCATCGTTCCTTCTCTTGCCTCGAGTGCTTGATTGACTCCTTGAGCAATATCGGCCGATTGTTCTTCTATCGAAGTCAGAATGGCACAATTTGATGCATCAAAACCGTATTTTGCATCATTATAGCCGATTTCCTTAATTGTTTTGCGCACAACTTTCGGAATATCCACATAGGTCGAGGTCGATATCTCTCCAGTAACCAAAACGAGGCCCGTATTCACAACCGTTTCGCAGGCTACACGGGCGTTTGGATCACCCTTTAATAATTCATCTAGAATGGCATCAGAAATCTGATCACAGATTTTATCTGGATGGCCTTCTGTCACCGATTCTGATGTAAACAGTCTTCTTGAGTATTTCCCAGCCATAAACATTCACCCTGCCTTTCAAACATTATATGAGGTTGATAAAAAATCGTCCGGAGAAAACAGCTGCTGAATGTATCCGAAAAAGCGGAAATCAACAAGCCCGTTTCCCCACTATCAATCACACGGTACTCCGACCCTTTTACTTTTGTTTTCAAGGCATGAAAAAAGCCCAGTCCAATTGAGGATAAGGCCTACTCCTTCGCATCTGCGCGCCTCTTATTATCAGGAATATCTTCCTGCAGGTTAGCACCGTGCCATTTCTGGCCGGTTGCCGGGCTTCATCGGGCCTGTCCCTCCGCCTACTCGGAATAAGAGCAGCCGTATTATTATTCCTATGATACAACAGGGGATTAAACCTGTCAACGAGATTTTCGATCGAATGAAACACGGTTTTTGAAGTCGGAATTAAAATTCATAACGTAAGACCGCAATGGATTAACAAATCCGTTTGGAGAGTATATAATAAAGATGTGAAAGCGCTTTCTATATTTTTTCACTTATGTGAAATTTTTATCAAACTATTTTTTAATTCCGTGAAATATATCGTGTCACATTAATTTTAATGTGTTATACTAATTCCATTGATTATCTTCAATCTAATTACGGAAAGGGATGTTTCTTATGAATGCAACCTTACCTAATCTGGCGATCTCGGAATTATTCAGACCAAAGAACACATTTACTAATCTCTCTGTTCCAGAATTGATTCAGACAGCGTTATCAAAAAATGAAGGCGTTTTAACCGACAAAGGGGCTTTGGCTGTAACTACCGGCAAATACACCGGACGTTCCCCGGAAGACAAATTCTTTGTCAAAGATGCACTGACAAAAGACAAGATTGATTGGACCCGTAATCAAGCGATAAGTGAAACTATTTTCATGAATCTGTATCAAAAGGTAATTCGCTATTTGAATCATGCGCCCGACCGTTTTATTTTTAAGGGATTCGCCGGCGCGGATCCAGCCTATCGTTTGTCTATTCAAGTCGTTAATGAATACGCTTGGCAGAACCTATTTTGCAATCAACTTTTTATTGTGCCAACTGCGGATGAATTGAAGGTCCATCATCCGGACTTCACCGTTCTTGCCGCCCCCGGCTTCAAAGCTGATCCGTTGATTGACGGGACGCGTTCCGAAGCTTTTATCATCATCTCTTTCACGCATCGCGTTGTTCTCATTGGTGGAACCGAATATGGCGGAGAAATTAAGAAATCAATCTTTACCGTGATGAATTTCCTGCTGCCGCAAAAAGGTGTTATGGCCATGCATTGCTCAGCCAATCAGGATCAAAAGGGGCATGCCGCTCTATTTTTCGGATTATCAGGAACCGGGAAAACAACCCTCTCCAACTCATCCGACCGTGATCTGATTGGCGATGACGAGCATGGCTGGTCAGACAACGGAATTTTCAACATTGAAGGCGGCTGCTACGCAAAAACCATCCGCCTCTCAGAGAAAAAGGAACCGCAAATTTATCATAGCATTCAATTTGGCACTGTTCTAGAAAACGTTGCGATCCATTATGATGATCGGAAACCGGATTATAATAATGGCACGCTGACAGAGAATACCCGTGCCGCTTATACATTGGAAAATGTGCCTAACGCCGTCATTCCTAGCGTTGGCGGACAACCAGACAGCATCATCTTTTTAACGGCAGATGCCTTCGGTGTATTGCCGCCGATCAGTATTCTGACGCCCGAACAAGCCATGTATCAATTTCTATCCGGCTATACAAGCAAGCTGGCCGGGACAGAACGTGGCGTCACCGATCCGGAGGCCACCTTCTCTACCTGTTTCGGATCACCCTTCATGCCTTTGCCTGCGGCAGTTTATGCCGAACTGCTGGGAGAGCGTATCAAGAAACACCACGTGAACGCCTATTTGGTCAACACCGGTTGGACCGGCGGACCTTACGGCATCGGCAAACGAATGGAGCTCGCTTACACCCGTCGGATGATTGAGGCCGCTCTTGACGGTGAACTTGCCGTGTCCGAAACCATCACCGACCCGATATTTGGCCTGCACATTCCGAAAACCTGTGCAGGGATTCCGGATAAGGTCTTGCTGCCTTGGGAAACTTGGGCAGACCAGACCGCTTATCAGAAGTCCGCAAAGCAATTGGTTCTGAAGTTCAGAAATAATTTCAAGAACTTTCCGGAGGCAGCCGAAGCGATACGGGCAGCGGGGCCAATCGTCTGCTAAAAGGTAGCCCATGATTGCCTGTCAAAAATAAAATCAAGGATAAAAAAACATTGCAGCCCTTTTGACTGCAATGTTTTTTTATCCTTCTTCTGAATCAGAAATCGCTCAGATGTCAGTAAAATCAACCCAGCTCAATTCACGTATCATCTGCAGCGACTCGGTCAGAACCTGATCCTTCATCAAAAAGCTGTAGCGTTTGTCTGTTTTGATGTCAGCAGGAAGTCTGCTGACGAAAAAAGGGCCGTCCGTCTCCAGATAGTCCTTTTGAAGACTAATCCGATCGATTTCGGCAAAATAGACATTCTTAACGATGCATTCTTTTCTGCTCTTGACCTGATATTGGCCGAGCACCCTCAGCCTGCTGACACGGGCACCTGTTTCCTCGAAAACTTCTCGATTCGCAGCGTCCTCAGGAGTTTCCCCGGATTCAACTTTTCCGCCCGGAAATTCCAATCCGCGCCGCCTATGCCTCGTTAAAAGCCACTGCCGGTGGAAACGGCAAATGACCCATACATGCCTAGGATCTCGGGAAAAAGGCAGGCTGGAAAGGGCCAACTGTACCTGATTGCCATAGTAATCGCTAAAGGTGAATGAATGGCTCAACGGATCACCTGATTTCCTTCTTGACCTTTTTATTGCAGACTGAATGAAATCATTCACATAAAAAGGATTCAAGGTTTGCGATCAATATTTTACCACAAAGGACAGGCGAACTAGCTAATATCTTTAGCTTCCCATTTTTGATAGCGTTTCCATTCGTGCTCAAGTTCAGAGAGCGTCCAGGCCGTCAACTCCCTTGGATCATTGACCACTTGATGTTTTTGTAGAAGTATAATAAGATCCTTCTTCCGATTTTCCACAGCAATTCTCAACAAATTTTTTTGAATCATCAATTTTACGGATCAGTCTTCTCAGAGATTCCTCTTCAAAGACGCAGATCCTCCCTCCCTTATTGGAAAATTGGTTTCGCTCATTTACCACTTATTGGTTCACACATAATATGCACAATTAGTCATTTTTATAAACGGATAGGGCCGTTAATCCTTCGCAAACGATTTCAGAATAATGCCAGCCGCAATGTAAGCGCTTATATATTATTACTATACAATAAATAAGCAAAAAAGGATTCTTTTTTTTGAAAAAGTGACTTCTGTCACAAAATTGTTGGTTTTAGATCTTGATAAACAGGTTATTAGAAAAGAGTCCATCCCCCAAAATAGCAGGAAAAAATAAAATCCGCCGCAATTTTTTTTTGCGACGGAGATTTTTTTCTATTGAGAGTCCATTAAGCATTGGCCATGCGTTTCTCGCGAACAGTCTCTTGAAAAATCTTTCTTTCCTCTTTGCTCATCTTTTTATACTTCTTTATAAATTTCTCATATTCAGGCATTACATCAGCCATCATTCCGTATTTTTCAACCTGCCCATATTGGATCCAAAGCGCTTTTTCGCAAAACTGTTTCATCTGGCCGATGGAGTGGCTGATAAAGAAGATCGTCTTACCCTGTTCCTTAAATTCATTCATCTTGTCCAGACATTTATCGGCGAATGTCTGATCGCCGACCGAGAGCGCTTCGTCAATAACAAGGATATCCGGATCAATATGAACCGAAATGGCAAATCCGAGTCGTGATTTCATCCCACTGGAATACGATTTGACCGGTTGATCAATAAAATCGCCAATGTCCGCAAAATCGATGATCTGGGGCGTCATCTCTCGAATTTCATTTTTATTAAATCCAAGCATCAGACATTTCAATTCAATATTTTCACGGCCACTGAGTTCGCCCTTTAAACCGGATTGGATCGCGATCAGCGCAGCCTCTCCATGCACTTCCACGCTGCCGGATGTTGGCGGAATTATCCCGGAAATAATATTGGAAAGCGTCGATTTGCCCGAACCGTTGACGCCGATAATACCGACGACATCTCCCGCATCCGCAGCAAAACTTATATCCTGCAGTGCATAAAAGGCCTTACCGTGACTGCGCGGCGAGATTAGATCAAGCAGCTTATCGGAATTTTTGCTATACATTTTATAAATTTTGGTTACATGACTGACAATGACAGATTTAGTCATAAGCTTATCCACCTCATAAATAGTCAACAAAGTGATCGCGAAATTTCAGGTGAACGACAGATCCAAACAGGAGCATAACGAAGACGGCTGCCCAGAAATAAATCGTGTAGCTCAAATGATCGATTTCGTACCAAGACACTCCGAGAAGTGTTGAACGATAACCCTGAACCAAATAATACATTGGATTCAGTAGAAGAATTTCATGCACAATATGTGGCAGATGGGCTAGCCGCGACGGCTCCCAGAGAAATGGCGTCAAATAGAAAAGCATCCGCATAAATGAAATCAGGATCTGATGAACATCGCGGATAATCGTCGAAAATGTCGAAGTGATCAGCGAGAACGATATCAGAAAAGCAAGCGATGCAAACATAAAATACGGCAATTGAATCATATAAAGACTGATTTTATAAGGAGTAAACTGCAAGATGCCAATGATGATCACCGTCAGCATCAAGTGCTGATAAAATTTTTCAAAAATGACATAGGTCGGTATCGTACTCATTGGAAAATTCATTTTGGCAATAAATTTAATCCGTGAATAGATGGATTTTGATCCCTGAATAACGGACGGTTGCAGAAAAAACCAGAGAAAGATCCCGGAAATTAACCAATAGATGTATGGGACCCTTTCCCCGTTTTCGACAACCACGTCTTGTTTGCCAAGAATCCGTCCGAAAACAAGCCAGTAGATGAAGATTTGAATCATCGGATTAATGATAATCCAGGCCATACCTAAATAATTATTATTATTTTCACTTTTCAATTCATAGAGCGAGAGCCGTCTTATCAGATACAGACTGCTTAGTTGTTCTTTTACAACTTTCCATACTGATTTCATTATTTGATCCTTCCAGTGCAGCAATTCTTCTCATGAAATAGAGACAAACTTCCAGACTTCACTTTACCACATGTACGGTAGAATTGAAAAGAGAATCCAGAAGCCATGATGAATATTTCGCCTTATTCTTCCCTTTTCTGACCGCCGATAGCCATCTTCATCGACAAATCCATTCAAAAATCATTCCTGAGAAAAATTGAGAATAATAAAAGCCCTCTTGGACAAAATAATTCACATTATCGTGGTAATTGGCGGAATGAAACAGACGATATAGGCCGCGAAAAAACAGATCTTCGACTAAATGCGGCTACGTCCTGTAGCGAGGCCAAAGCGTCACGTCTTTGTGCATCGGTCGGTCAAAGCGCCACGTCCTGTGCTTCGGAGGTGTTTATGATGTTAAGTATTTGCTTGTTTCTCAGCTTTTTTGTTTTTTTGGCTCTTTTTTTTATCTTTGTTGCCCTGAGAATCGATTTCGGTGCGACAGCCCTGGCTTATCTTCTCGTTATTCTCCCTAGCCTGATTCCGCTTGTTGTCATCTATCTCGAACAGAAATCAGTGGAGAAGAAGAAGGGACAAATTTCTCAAAAAACAGACGGCAATTGAACTTTTGAAATGGGGAATCTCTTATGTTCTGGAAAAAGAAAAGGCTAAAAGAAACAGATCCGGATACACCTGCAAAAACGATGCATGATTTACTGACTCAGCTTAAAAACAATCCGGATTTTACCCATTTTAAACACAGCGGAGAAACATTTTCCTGCTGGATTTCTTTTATTCAGACATTAGTAGACGTGGAATATGTCCATCGCGATGTTTTTCCCTACCTCTACAGTAATCGTGTTCACAATATGACCGATGTGCAAGCCATCCTGCCGATTGAGAAAATGATACGCACCAAAGATCTGTCCGTTATCCAATCCAAACTGCTCGAGGGCTTTATTGTCATTCAGGAAGCGGAAAATAAATCGGACTGTTTAATTATCCCATCTATCAAAATTCAGGGAAGGCCGGTCGAACAATCTGAGATAGAGACCAGTATTCTGGGTCCTCATGAATCTTTTGTTGAATCAGTAGATGTCAATATCAATCTCATTCGAAAAAGGATACCGATCCCTCAGTTCTCGATCACGGAATTTCGTCTTGGAAAAATATCCCGGACTCGTGTCTCCATCTGCTCGATTGATGGCATTGCCAATAAAGAAAACTTGAATACGGTGAAGCAGCGTATCAATGACTTAGAAGTGGTGGATCTGATTGATTCCACCATGCTGGCCTTGATGATCAGCGACAACAACCATTCTGTTTTTCCGCAGTTTATTGATACGGAAAGACCGGATCGGGTCGCAGCAGCCCTGTATGAAGGTAAAATTGCCATACTTGTCGATGGTTCGCCGAATGCGCTGATTCTCCCATCAACGATCGTTGAATTTTTTCAGGCATTTGATGATTATTTTCTGGTCTGGCCCATTGCCACACTGTATCGACTACTTCGACTGTTTGCCGTTGCCTTCTCTGTCGTCTCCTCTTCACTCTATGTCGCCATCCTGACCTATCATTACGAACTGATACCGAAGGACCTTATGGGAACGCTGATCGTCTCACGAAGTTCTGTACCTTATAATCCGGTGATTGAGGTTCTGCTTCTGGAAATCATGATCGAGCTTCTCCGAGAGGCCGGAGCCCGGCTGCCGACGAAAGTGGGACAGACGATTGGTATCGTTGGTGGTATCGTTATCGGAACAGCTTCTGTCCAGGCGGGGATCACGAGTAATATCTTATTAATTATTATTGCCATGTCGGCGCTCGCCGCTTTTATCACGCCGAACTATCGGATGGCGACAACCATCCGTTTTATTCGTTTTCCCTTTATTATATCCGCTCAAGTACTTGGATTACTGGGAGTTGCCCTTTGCTTCACATTTTTCGTCTGCCACTTGATTAAGCTAACATCCCTTGGCCGGCCCTATATCGAACCGATCTTTCCATTGCGGATCTCGGATATGAAAGATGCCTACGTTCGTCTTCCCTTAAATTTTCAGAATCAGCGACCTCTTTTTCTGCGCCCCGGTGACGTTAATCGGGTCAATTCAAAACGGGTAATGGCAAAAAAAGGTAAACATTCACCAGATATTGATGAATAATGGGAGCGATCGGGATCTATGAACAATAAAATTAATGAAACGCATCAGATAGGTCCTCTGTCCGTATTTTTCTTTACAAATGTCATGCAAATCGGTATTGGTTTTCTATCCTTTCAACAAATTGTGACACGCTTCGGTCATCAGGATGCCTGGCTATCGATTACGATCAGCGGGCTCTCTACCTTGGGTGTCATGTGGTTGATTCTTCGTTTGTTGGAAAATGAAAGTCATTATGGAAGAGCCGACCTGTTTTCGATTCAATATCGGGTTTTTGGCAAATGGATTGGCGGTCTGCTTAATTTCCTCATGCTCTTTCATGTCTTTATTTTTGCAGTTGCTTTTCTACGGAGTTATATTGAGATTCTGCAAGTCTGGCTTTTCCCGCAGCTGCCCATGCTGTCTTTCTCCATTTTATTCTGCGCGATTATCTGGTATGTGGTTATGGGCGGCATACGCAGTATCAGCGGCGTCACTCTGTTGAGCTTCATTTATATGATCCCCTTATTCTTGTCCTGCATATTTGTTGTACCACAAGCGCATTTTTCAAATTTATTACCTATTCTTGACAATAATCCAAAATCGATCATAATCTCCTGCTTCTATGCAACTCGCAATTTTCTCGGTTTTGAATTGATCCTTTATTATTATCCCTTTATCAAGCAGCCAAAAGAAGCTAAAAAATGGGCCTATTTCGGTCTGCTGACCACGCTCTATATTTACCTAATGGTTATCATTCTCGGTATTCTATATTTCAGTCGAAACGAAATGCAGAATACGATTTGGCCAACGATTACTTTTTGGAAGAGCGTTCATTTCCCATTGATCGAACACATTGATATCATCTGTATCATCCTTCTGCTCTGGAATCTGATACCGAATATCAGCCTCTGTTCCTGGATCCTGACACGCGGTATAAAATTTTCATTCCCATCTATTAAGATGAAATATTCACTGATTGCCATTTTAATTTTGTTTATTATCATGACTGAATGCGTGCAAAATGGTCTTCAAGTGAAGCTGCTCAATAATTTTTACAATCTCTACGGCTTTTGTATTATTTATTTTTATATTCCACTGCTCTTATTTGCACAATGGCTGAAAAAGAAATGGGGGCAGCGCGCGACATGAAACGAAAATTAATGTCCATTGTTCTCATTTTCTTTCCATTATGCGGCTGCCTGCCGACCAGCATTGTTGACGACATCCTGATCATTGAGGGAGAAGGCTATGATTATATCGGTAATGGAAACATCATAGGCACAATAACGATGCCTAATTTTGAACAAAGCGGCAACCAAGGCAGTCAAGGTGCGGGGCTACCAACCACCGCTTCGATGATTCGTTACTTGAGCGGTAAGACTTACAACGGGAAATCATTGGCTGATAAATTTCAAGCGGAAGGCCAGAAAGTTGTCCGACCAGGCAAAATCCGGCTGATACTCTTCAATAAACGACTCGCCAAGTATGGTCTGTCCAGAGAATTGGCCTTCAGAAACCGTGATCCGGATACACCACGAGATATGACGATCGCGGTTGTCGATGGCAGCTGCAAAGAATTGATGACAGCCACGAATTATCAGACACAGATCCCCATTGCTCGTTATGTTCAGGATTTGATCATCCAGAACAACGAACAGGATTATCCGGACACGGATATGGCTAGTTTTTTGTATAGTTATTACGGTCCTTATATGGATCCATTCATGCCAATTATTAAAAAAAGCGGAGATCATCTTGAAATGCGCGGTCTGGCCCTGTTCAAACATGACAAATACGCCATGTCAATCAAAGATAACCAGGTTTTTCTTTTTAAAATGCTCTACCAATCCTTCGATCAGGGGGTTTATGATTTTCAATACGAACCAGGGAAACACATTGCTCTGCGTAATGTCCGCACCACTATTCATTACCGAGTAAAAAACGGAAACAGCAGCTCGCCGGATATAATTGCCTACACTAAGGTGCTCGGACAGGTTCGACAAGCCTCACCAGAAGCAATCAGCAAGTTTTCCGCTCCCGCAATGAGTATCAGACTCGAAAAGCATTTGCAAAAGCGTGCAGATCGTTTGGTGCAGCAATTTCAAAAAAAGGGAATCGATCCGCTTCAGTTAGGCGAACAAGTGCGCAGCTTTACTTATCATTTCGACGGAAAGACTTGGAAGGAGAGATATCCACATGCGCATTTTCATAGCCGAGTTGATGTGAATATTGTACAAACTGGGATTTCGCATTAATCGTCTGCCGCTAAAATGCTTTCATTTTCTTCATCGTCTAAAAAATGCTATAATAAGGAGATTAACAGGAAAGGGGATTTTGATCGATGGGATTTAATCGTGGCCCGCAAGAACCAGTTCCTGAAGCGGAAACGGCTATATGGAGCTGTACAAATGACTCCTGCTCCGGATGGATGAGAGATGCGTTTTCATTTGATAGTCATCCCAAATGTCCGCTTTGCCATTCGGAAATGAAAAAGGAAACGAGAATGCTTCCGGTAATCGACTAATCCATTCGCTTTGTCGATGCACGACCGAAACCGGCAGCTATTTAATGAATAGGGCTTGAATTTCAGCCTGTTTGTTAATCAAGAACCTTTCTTTTAGCAACTATTGGATAAGCTGAGGATAAGAAAAATTTATGCCGTAGAAATCTGGCCGTGCGGCTATTAATTTTCGGATATCCGGAAATGCACGAGCCGTTTTATCCCAGGGCACTTTCCACTTTGGAAGGTGTCCTGTTTTATATAAAAATAAGAAGCAGTGTTTCACCATTAGATAAGAATCTTGAGTTAAAGGAATACTTTTTTTCTTAGAAACTATTCATCAGATGGCTGATCACTCCCATATAATTTTAAAGAGTGCTGCTGCACGTAAAATTTGTTGTGCTAAAAAAAGAAGTGTCAAACCAAATATGGGTTCATTTACGTTACAATAGGGATGTATGAAATAGAAGGTGATTTCTGTGAAGCTGAGTAAAATGAAAAGAAAATACGCGGACAGACGCGGCTGGAGGCGGATCATTGCCAGCCATATTATCAGAAAACTCTTTATGTGGCCGTCCTTTCATGGAGAAGCCGTACTGATTACATTTGATAATGTTAAAGCGCCGCTTTCTGTTGTTTACGGAGGCATACGGACAAAGACAGTCGATCAGAATTATTCATGGCTTCAACTTTTTCCTGCTCGCTCCTCAGATTACGTACTGACAGCGATGTTCAACGAACACCAGGAACTTGTCCAATGTTATTTCGATGTGATCGATCGCAAAGGGCGGGATGCGCAGCAGATTCTATGGTTTGATGATCTCTATCTCGATTTGATCTTGTTTCCTAATCATGATCTCTTCCTTGTCGATGAGAATGAATTGACCGAGGCACTTGAGGAGGGAATCATCAATCAGGAGAAGTATGCCCATGCTTGGAAAACCGCCAGCCATTTGAAAACATTCATCCAATCCAATCCCGATTTTTTCCTTCAGCTTGTCCGCGGTTTACGGGAAACGTTTCCTGAATGACTGCTGAATGTTCAGTATGAACGTCTGCAGAGCATGTACATGTCTTTTGAAAGAAACCTTTTTGACAAGGGCATCTTTTATTCAGGCCTTGTATTCGCTTAACCTCTTAACCAACCAGTCAAACAGGGAGGTACCCTTATGAATGTTTTTCTGACTCAAATGAACGAAGCTGACTTTCAGCCCTATGCTCTGCAAAGCATCCGCGAATATGCCGCAGAGAAACAAAAGGCTGGAACCTGGCTGCCCGATGAGGCCTTGCATCGGGCCGAAGCAGAATATCATTTTCTGCTGCCGCAGGGTTATGCTACGCCTAATCATTATTTTTTCTCTCTCACCGATGAAAAGCAGCAAAAGATCGGCATAATCTGGTTGCATTACTCCCCACTACAGCGCAATCGCGAAGGATTTATTTATGATTTTCAAATTTTCACACCCTACCGCGATCATGGCCTAGGCCAATCCGCCATGCGCACATTTTTTGATTATTGCCGGAATCATGGCTTGCAAAAGTTAAGTCTGCACGTCTTCGCCCATAATGACCGCGCCGTTCACATCTATCAGAAACTGGGTTTTCTAGCAACAGATATTAATATGACGAAACATTTCGGTTAAAGAGCCCATCAAGTACCTCTTCACAGGCGTATCGGTTTCTCTGGATGCGGCATACTAGTGATAAGGAGGTGTTTGTTCATGTCTGAAAACAGGAAAAAAGAGTATCGTGCAAACAAAGGAAAAACGGCTTCGAGTGTCAATCCTGCCGGACGAACGAAGGACGATCCCTCTGCTCCTAAGACCAAGCTTGAAACGCGAGCTCAAAAAAGCGAGTAATAATTAAGACTGCCCTGCCGGACGGCACGGACAGTCTTTTTGATAAAGATTATTTCAATCGTTAAACCGGTTCAGGCATTGGCCGCAATCGCGGGTTCAAGCGCTTCAAGCAAAAGATCGGTAATATGAACGGCACGGACCTTGCCTGTCTGATGTGCTCGTTCCACGCCCAGTTTGATTTCAAGCAGGCAGCCTGGGTTGGCTGTGACAATGGTTTTAGCCCCGGTTTTCTGTACATTCACCATCTTGTGATCAAGAATCTGCATCGCCATTTTCGGTTCAACGATATTATAATCTCCTGCCGAGCCACAGCAAGTATCCGCCCCTTCCATTTCCTCATAATGAATGCCTTCGATGGACTTAAGCAAGAGCCGCGGCTCATTAAAGGTGTGCATCACGTTGCGGAGATGACAGGAGTCCTGATAGGTGACCACTTGTTCAGAAAGTCTGAGTCGATGAGTCTTATGAAAGTCCAAGGCAACCAGAATCGCCGAAATATCTTTCAGCCTCGATACAAATCTTTTCGCTCGTGCCTCCCATTCCGGTTCTTCCTGAAGAATATGATCATACTCAATCAAAAAAGCACCACAGCCGCCGGCATTCGTAATAATATAATCCGCATCAACCTGTTCAAATGCCTTAATATTCTGCCGAGCCATTTTTTTCGCTATTTCCAGTTCGCCATTATGGCCATGCAGCGCGCCGCAGCATAGTTGGTTCTCAGGAATATACACGTCACAGCCGGCCTTCTGCAGAAGAGTGACTGTCGCGTTATTCGTTGAAAAAAACATAGTGTCCATCAGACAGCCGGCAAATAAAGCCACTGTTGCCTTTTTTCCACCTTCATGTGCAAAAAAGCGCGGTCGTTGTTTGATTTCCTTTTTTTTCGGAACCTGGGGAAGAACGCGCTCCATGGTCGCCAGACTCTCTGGAAATAACTTCATGAAACCGACTTTGCGAACGACTTTTGATAATCCGCTGCGCTGATAGAAACCCAATAAGTTTGTGATATTCTCCATCCGGTTCTGATTGGGAAACAGTTCTTCAAAGATCCCTTTTCGCAGCATTTTGACAGGAACGGATTGTTTTTTATGTTGCTGAATAATACTGCGGGCATCCTCCAGCAAATGACCGTATTTGACTCCTGATGGGCAGACTGGTTCGCAGGCCCGGCAACCGAGACATAAATCGAGTGAATGAGCGACATCCTCATCCGCTTCAATGACCCCATCCGTTACCCCTTTCATCAGGGCGATTCGTCCGCGCGGCGAATACATCTCCTGTTGATCCGTTTCAATGTATGTCGGACAGGAAGGCAGACAAAATCCGCAGCGCATACAGTTAAGCAATTCATCGTAATCCATTTTCTCTTTAAAATCACGCTGTATTTCTTTTTTTTCTGTCGCCGTCATCATTTTACAGCCGCCGCCCTTTCCTTCAATTCATCGGCAAATACTTTCCCTGGATTCATGATGCCATTGGGGTCGATCGATTGCTTGATTCCCCGCATAATTTCCAGACCGCCTTCGCCAATTTTCCATTCCAGATAAGGCGCTTTCGTCACGCCGACACCATGTTCACCTGTCAGCGTCCCACCGAGTTCAATCGCTTTCTCAAAGATTTCGGCAAATGCCTGCTCAACCTGCTCCATTTCCTCGCTATTTCTGGCATCCGTCAAACACGTCGGATGCAAATTTCCGTCGCCGGCATGACCAAAGGTAGAAATACGCACTTTGTATTTATCAGCAATATCCGCGATCGCTCTGACCATTTTGGCAATTTCTGATCGCGGAACAGTGGCGTCCTCCAAAATAGTCGTCGGTTTCAACCGCGCTAGTGCACTGAGTGCCGAGCGCCGCGCCGTTGCCAGCTTCTCTGCCTCATCCTCTGTAGAAGCAAGCTTGACCTCTACGGCCTGCTCCTGCCGGCAGATCTCAGCAATCTGATGAATATCCCGTTCTACGATTTCCTCAGGTCCATCCTGAACGATTAGCAAGATTGCCTGAACATCCGTCGGTAGCCCAATATGAGCGAATCCCTCAACCGCTCTCAAGGTATCCTGGTCGAGAAATTCCAAGGTAACTGGAATCATCCGATGTGAAATAATTGAAGAGACTGATCGACCGGCGGCTTCGATGTCCTGGTAGAGCGCCAAGAGCGTCTTCTGAGACTCCGGTTTCGGAATGAGCTTTAAGGTGGCCTCGGTAATCACTCCTAATGTTCCTTCCGATCCAATGAAGAGTCGTGTCAGGTCGTAACCGGCAACGTCCTTCGTTAATTTGCCGCCTGTGCGGATCAATTGACCGCTTGGCAGAGCAATTTGCAGGGCAAGGACATAATCACGGGTCACTCCATATTTCAAGCCGCGCAGTCCACCGGAGTTTTCACTGATATTGCCACCTATTGTTGAGATTTTCATCGAACTCGGATCAGGAGGATAGAACAGTCCTTCTCTTTCAACGAGATCGCTGATCGTCTTCGTAATGACCCCAGGCTGTACGGTAATTGTTAAATTTTCTTTGTCAAATTCCATTATCTTGTTCAAATGCTTAAATAACAAAACGACGCCGCCATGCAGCGGACATGTATCCGCACACAGATTGGTACCCGATCCCCTCGAATAGACAGGCGTCAATGTCTCGTTGCATAATCGAAGAACAGCTGCAACTTCCTCTGTGTTTCGTGGCGCAACAACAAGATCTGGAAGTGATTGGTAGTTTGGTGTCGCATCATAGGAATAGACCAAACGACCGCTCGTTGAATCATCCACATTCTCGGCACCGATGATTTCAATCAACCGTTCTTTAAGCTTATTAAGCCGTCTTTTTTCTTTTGTTGAAAACATCGTTTCTCCCCCAATCTCCGTCCACAATTGCCAAATAGTAAGCGCTTTCTTACATCTTTATTATCAGCATGCCCGTTCTATTATTCTATCTCTATTTTGTTGATAGCTTATGATGACAAAAAAAATTTGGACCAAGAAAAAACGGTCCAAATTTTTAAAAACTAGCTCATTGAGATAGAGAATTCATTCTGAAGCTACCCGCTGGCAGAAATTCGCCGATAGCAGCAACCTATTTATTAATAATCCTTATTTCACAACATCGTAGCCCTGATCTTCAACTGCCTCTTTCATCTGCTCAAAGCCGACCTTCGCCTCATCATAGTTAACGTCCACATGACCGCTTGCCAGATCAACTGCAACGGATGAAACGCCTTCCAGACCGTTTAGTGCCCCGCTGACTGCTGATCTGCAATGCTCACAGCTCATGCCTTTAACAAGCAATTGACGTTCTGCCATTTTTTTCACCTCCTTAAAAAAGAGATCGAGAAGTCATTAAATCTTAACACGCTTCAGTCGCAAACTGTTTGTGACTACCGATACCGAACTGAAAGCCATCGCTGCACCAGCGACCCACGGGGCAAGAAGTCCGAGTGCGGCAATCGGAATGCCAATCGCATTATAGAAGAGCGCCCAGAATAGATTCTGACGGATATTTCGCATGGTTTTGCGGCTCAAATCCAGAGCCTTGACAATGTGAGTCAAATCACCGCCGACCAGTGTGATATCTGCCGCTTCAATTGCAACATCTGTCCCGGTACCAATCGCCATCCCAATATCGGCGGCCGCGAGCGCTGGTGCGTCATTAATGCCATCGCCAACCATCGCTACACAGAAACCCTGTTTTTGCAATTGCTTAACTTTCTTCGCTTTATCCTCGGGCAGAACCTCCGCGAAAACGTGGTCGATGCCCGCTTTTTGGGCAATCGCCTGAGCCGTTTTCTCATTGTCCCCTGTAATCATGTAGACACCCATGCCTTGAGCCTTTAATTTTTTAATCGCCGCGGCTGATGACGATTTTATCGTATCAGCGACTGCAATCAATCCCTCCGGATTTCCATCAATCCCGACAAAAATAACTGTTTTCCCGTAATCTTCCATTCGAATCGCATCTTCAAGCATGATATGAATATTTATCTCTTCCTGCATCATCAACCGGCGTGTTCCAATAATGAGATGATGCCCGTCAACATCCGCAATGACTCCTGAACCTGTTATCGAGCGGAAATTGTTAATGGCAAGGGTTGAACTATCCAGATCCATAGCATAAGAAACAACAGCTCTGGCCAGAGGATGCTCGCTCTCATTTTCAGCCGAGGCAACCATTGCAATCAATTCCTGCTCATTCCTCTTGCCGAAAAGAACGATGTCCGTGACTTCCGGACGTCCGTTGGTTATTGTTCCGGTTTTATCGAAAAGAATCGATTGCAAATCCTGAGCCGTTTCCAGATACTCACCGCCCTTGAACAGGATACCCGATTCTGCTCCTTTGCCGGTTCCAACCATAATTGATGTCGGTGTGGCAAGACCCAGGGCGCAGGGGCAAGCGATAACCAGAACGCTGATCGCCGCAGTTAACGCAGGTGCCAGCTCACCCGGCCGAGCTGCCGAAATCCAGACAACAAAAACCAAGACGGCAATACCAATTACAATTGGAACAAAAACGCCCGATATTCGATCGGCGAGTCGCTGTATCGGAGCTTTCGAGTCCTGTGCTTCTTCAACAATTCGCACAATACCGGCAAGAGCTGTATCTTTCCCGACTTTCTCTGCCTTCATCAAAAAAGTTCCGTTTGTATTCAGCGTTGCGCCGATCACTTGATCACCCGTCCGTTTAGTCCCCGGAATCGACTCGCCTGTAATCATTGATTCATCGACCGCCGACTCTCCTTGAATCAGATGGCCATCTACCGGTACCTTTTCACCGGGCCTGACTTTGAGAATGTCGCCAGGCACAACGGCCTCGATCGATATTTTATGTTCCTGACCGTCTTCAACTCGTGTCGCTTCTTTGGCCTGCAAATCCATCAGTTCACCGATCGCAGCCGTTGTTTTTCTTTTCGCGCGGGTCTCCAGATACTTACCGAGTAGAACAAGTGTGATCAGAATGGCACTCGTTACAAAATAAAGATTGGGCTGAGAAATCCGATCAATCGAATATAATAAGGTCTGAACAACACTATAAAAATAGGCAGCACTTGTCCCGAGTGCAACCAGCACATCCATGTTAGCGCTTTTATTGATTAGTGCCCGCATGCCTCCCTTATAAAACGGCCAGCCGATATAGAATTGAATAACGCTTCCCAGCACAAGCTGAACCCAAGGATTCATCAGAAACGGCGGCATAAGCAGCCCTGTATGAAAAGGAACATGCATAATCGTCGTATAGAGTAACGGCAAAGAAAGCAGTGCGGATAAAAGCAGACGATTACGCTTCCTCTGCAGCTCCTTCATTTTTTGATCCTGAGAAGCATCACTGCGTGCCGATGCTCCATAACCAAGCTTTCGCACTTTATCAAAAATATCATCAGGCTCAATGATGCCGGATTGATAGATCACGTGGCCCGTCTCTGTTGCCAGATTGATCTGCGCAGATTCGACGCCCCCGAGTCTTGACAATCCCTTTTCAATGCGTGCCGCACAGGAAGCGCAGGTCATGCCGGTTATGCCGATCTGCAATTCTTTCTTCACAGCTATTCACCTTCACTTCTTTAAAGCACTATTTATAAAACTGTTTCAATACTTTGAGAAGTTCGTCCACTTGTTCGGAGCCATGGCCTTCCTCAATCGCTTTTGCCACACAAGATTTAGTATGGCGTTCAAGCACTGAATAACCAATTTTCTGCAAAGCGGCACGAACCGCGGACAACTGGATCAAGATATCGATGCAGTAACGATCGTCTTCAACCATTTTCTGCACACCGCGGATCTGTCCTTCCACGCGCCTCAGACGATTAATCAGTTTCTGCTTTTCCTCGGATGTCCGTGGTTCAGCAGGCGATCGATCCGTCAAGGATTCCTGAGCGATTTCACAACTGCAATTATCATTTTGCATCACGATCAAATCCCTCCTAACACTCATTATACCCTATGGGGGTATATTTTTCAACAAATAATTTTGCTTAAAAAATTTGCGAACTCAAACAATCGTAAAGCAAGCCGCATAGAGGATTCTTTTTTTAAAACATAAGAAATCCCCTTAGTCCGCCAAAAAGCAGAATTTTGGGGAATACCCGTTCTTTAAACTCGGTCTCCAGTAAGGTTCCAGAAGGCCGTTAAAAAAAGAATGCCCGACATCTCTGCCGGACATTCTTTTTTAATTTAAAATCGGCTGATCGGCCGTATCCTCCGCGCTACTGCCCAATGGCTGCGATGCTTCTTCGAATGACGCCTTCAATTCCCTCGCATAATGCTCTTTGACCTCTGGCTGCCAATTCAGTCGGGCGGCCATATAATTCAAAATTGGTGTTGCCCATTTTCTGGCCCAGCGGATATCAAAAAATGTTTTCCCGCTTCTGCGCGTGAAGTAATCGACCGGCGAGACCACTCTTTCTTTCTCAATTGCATACTGAATCGTCGCGAAAATTGCTGCGGTCATTCCATATTTCTCAGCCTCCTCAGTGTTTGAACGAATATAATTAAAAAGTTCCGGAACATTCGTGCCGTATTTCATCACCAAATCAGCAGCTGTTTCTTCACTGAGTCCGAATGCCTCACCTTTTCTGGTCTGCTCGCGCACATAATTCGAATAATTTTTTGAACCTCCGAAGTGGCCTCCGGATAATTCCAGCTTTACTGTCTGGCAGCTTGGATAGGTCTTCCCACTTTCTTTTGAAAGCTGCGCGGTGACTTCATTGACGACGCGATCAGCCATTTTCCGATAACCGGTTAATTTGCCGCCAGCAATCGATATCAGGCCGGAAGCAGAAAGAAAAATTTCATCTTTTCTGGAGATCTCAGACGGCGATTTACCCTCCTCCTGAACGAGCGGCCGCACCCCTGCCCAACTTGACTCGACATCCGAGGCCGTGAGGTGAACGGTTGGAAACATACCGTTAATCGCATCTAAGATATAGTCGCGATCCTCAGCCGTTGGTTTCGGATCGATCGGCCAGTGAGAATAGGTGGTATCTGTTGTTCCCGCATAGACTTTACCATCACGAGGAATAACGAAAATCATCCGTTTATCTCCATTGGTCGTATCAAAATACAGAGATTGTTCCATGGGAAATCTTTTCCCATCAATGACAATGTGAACGCCTTTAGTCAGATGCAGATGCTTACCCTTATTGGAATGATCTTTTTCACGCAGCGTATCGACCCATGGACCCGCCGCATTCACAATCTTTTTGGCCGTAATGCGATAGTTTTTTCCGCTAATCCGATCATTGACGAGAACACCAATCAATTTTTTATTTTTATCATAGAGGAGATCCTCAACCTTCGCATAATTAACGGCGCGTACACCGCGGGCTACCGCCTCTTTCATGACTTCAATAGTCAGCCGAGCATCATCCGTCCGGTACTCGACATAATAGCCGCCTCCTTTAAGCCCCTCCTTTTTCAGCAGAGGTTCTTTTATCAATGTTTCCTCGCGGCTTAGCATCGTTCTCCGCTCACTGCGTTTGACGCCAGCAAGAAAATCATAGACTTTCAGACCAATTGACGTTGAAAAGCGACCGAATGTACCCTTTTCATAGATTGGCAGCAGCATTTTTTCTGGTGCCGTCACATGCGGAGCATTTTCATAGACGATAGCCCGCTCTTTGCCGACTTCAGCGACAATTCGAACCTCAAATTGCTTCAGATAACGAAGGCCGCCATGTACCAGTTTTGTTGAGCGACTGGACGTCCCGCCTGCAAAATCCTGCATATCTACCAGACCGACCTTCAACCCGCGCGTCATCGCGTCAAGGGCAATCCCAGCCCCAGTGATCCCGCCGCCAATGACAAAAAGATCAAGTGGCTGAGTACTCATTTGTTCCAAATCATCTGCGCGTTCCAAGCTGGAAAAAGTCATCTTTCATTCCCCCTTTAGATTAGGAAAAAAGGCCGGCGAAAGCCACCCTCTGTCAGACTCTTTATCATTATAAAAAGCTGACGGATGTGTTTCGCGGCCTTTTGCCTATGCTCATGACCTGATTATTAACTTGTATTCCAACCGATACTCACCCATGAAATTGATCGAGCATCGCTTATTTTCTGAAGTAAGGTTTACTTGAACGCCCGCGTCGCCGCGACTGCCTTTGTCCAGCCCTGATAAAGAGCCTGACGTTTCTCATCAGCCATATGAGGGTTAAAGCTGGCGCCGACTTTCCAGATTTCCGTCAGCTCCTCTTCATTTTTCCAGAAACCAACAGCGAGTCCTGCCAGATACGCCGCACCAAGCGCCGTCGTTTCACTGCTGGTCGGCCGTTCAACAGCCACACCCAGAATATCGCTCTGAAACTGCATCAGGAAATCATTCATTGAAGCGCCACCGTCTACTCTAAGCTTCTTCAACTCAATCTTCGAATCCTTATCCATCGCATTCAGCACATCCTTGGTCTGATAAGCGAGCGATTCCAGCGTTGCGCGGATAAAATGTTCTTTTGTCGTACCACGTGTCAAGCCAAATACAGCGCCGCGCGCATCCGCATCCCAATATGGAGTTCCGAGCCCGACAAATGCCGGAACCAAATAGACACCATCCGTACTTTCAACCCTTTTCGCATAGTCTTCACTCTCAGGCGAGTTTCTGACCATACGCAGTCCATCACGCAGCCATTGAATCGCTGAACCGGCAACAAAAGTACTGCCTTCGAGCGCATATGAAATTTTGCCATTCAATCCCCAGGCAATCGTTGTCAGAAGTCCAGTATTCGAATGGACAGCCTGCTCGCCTGTATTCATAAGCATAAAACAGCCGGTGCCATAGGTGTTTTTAACCATTCCTTTCTCATAACAAGCCTGCCCGAATAACGCAGACTGCTGGTCTCCGGCAATTCCGGCAATCGGCACTTCTTCGCCAAAGAAATGGTAGCTAATCGTACGAGCATAGATTTCTGAAGAAGAGTGGACTTCAGGAAGCATTTTTTTCGGGATATCCAGAATCTCCAGCAATTCATCATCCCACTTCAAATCATAAATATTATAAATTAAGGTCCGCGACGCGTTGGTGTAATCCGTAACATGAGTTTTACCGCCGGACAGCTTCCAAACGAGCCACGAGTCAATGGTTCCGAACAGTAAATCACCTTTTTCTGCTTTTTCCCGTGCGCCTTCGACGTGATCGAGAATCCACTTCACCTTTGTTCCTGCAAAATAGGGATCCAGCAATAGCCCAGTTTTATTTCTGAATTTTTCTTCGTAGCCCGCTTCTTTGAGTTGGCGACAAATCTCCGCTGTCTGCCGCGATTGCCAGACAATGGCATGATAAATCGGATGACCAGTATGGCGATCCCAGACAACTGCCGTTTCCCGCTGGTTGGTGATACCAATCCCAGCAATATCTTTGGGATCAATTTCACTGGTTGAAAGGGAGTCAGCAATTACAGATAAAATGGAGCCCCAGATCTCATTAGCGTCCTGCTCCACCCATCCGGGATTGGGAAAAAACTGGGTGAATTCTTTTTGAGCCATTTGAACGATTTTTCCCTGCTCGTCAAAAATCATTGCCCGTACACTAGTTGTTCCTTCATCAAGTGCTAAAATATATTTTCCCATCTCAAAACCCCTCTTCTCTTTTCATCTCTTGTGCGATTAACGATCTGCCATCCGCTCGCCGGGTATCCCGTTCTGTACCTGTGCAGCGCTTCTGTTTCCGGCCATGGCAGCCACAATTAGGACAACAAGAATGGCTGCGAATACCCAAAAGGCGACCGTTAGATGACCGAGGAAAAACGCTTTGTAAAACAATGCACCAAAGACCCCGCCAAGAATCGGGCCAACGACCGGAATCCAGGCATATCGCCAATTTGATCCGCCCTTTCCCGCAATTGGAAGCAGGGCATGAGCGAGGCGCGGAGCAAAATCACGTGCTGGATTTATCGCATAACCTGTTGTCCCGCCAAGCGACATGCCAATAACAACAATCAAGAAACCGACAATCAGCGGATTGACTCCTTCAGCAAACTTATTGGCGCCGATTGCCAGGATGCCGACAACTAGGATAAAGGTGCCGATAACTTCGCTCAGCAGATTGGCCCAAGTCTGCTTAATTGCCGGACCTGTACAGAAGACACTCAGCTTTGCGGCCGGATCACGAGTTTCCTTCCAATGCGGCAGGTAGTGCAAATAGACAATGCAGGCACCGAGGAAACCGCCAATTAGCTGAGCAGCAATATAGACTGGAACTTCTTTCCATGGAAAATCGCCGATTGCCGCCAGTCCAAGTGTTAAGGCGGGGTTCAAGTGAGCACCACTGAATTGGCCGACAGCGTAAGCACCTGTTGCCACCGCGAGACCCCAGGCAAAAGTAATGACAATCCACCCAGAATTCTTTGCAAAGGACTTAGTCAATGTCACTCCGGCGCAAACACCGTCACCCAATATGACTAATATCATTGTGCCGACCAATTCTCCAAGAAATCCTGACATTTGTTCCTGCCCCCTTAATAAAGCGTTTTAATCTTCTTTACCCCATGCTACAAATTTTCAAAAAAATATCCACAACAAGGTTCTACGGGGTAGCCGACCTGTACCCGTATTCCTGCCGTGGATGATCTGGTTCTCATATCCGTGGTGGAGCATTAACCTGACAATCACATGTTAATCCATAATGTAAGCGTTGTCAATAAAGTGTCACAGAAAAAATAAACTTTGTTCACATTTAGCTGGAGCGAAAAAATTTACCTTTAAAAGGCGCCAATCAATCTCCCAATTCCCATAAATCGGGTTTCGATGTCGAAATAGCCGCTGCCCCCGCATCGAGTGCCTCCCGAATATTTTGCCTAGTCCGAATCAATCCTCCAGCAATAACCGGCAAGCCTGTTTTTGAAACAACTTCACGAATCATTCCGGGAATAACGCCCGGCAGCAATTCGACCATGTCCGGTTTCACATGTTCAAGCACGCGGTAGCCGGTCTCAAGAGAACGCGAATCCAGCAGGAAGATCCGCTGAACCGTTTTCAGTCCTCGTTTCCCAGCAATCTCCAAGACATTACTCCGTGTAGAGATCACGCCATATGGCCGGAGGTTCTGACAAATGAATTCCGTCGCCGGCAGATCATTTTTCAATCCTTGAATTAAATCAGCATGCAGAATGATTCGTTTATTATTCTTTTTGCCCATCCGGATCATCGTTTCAACGATTGAGAGATGACTGTCCAGAATGATAATGTAGCGATAAGGTCGATTCATCAATTTCTCAAAATTTTTCATCGTGTTGGCAGCCGGTACAATCATCTGTCCTTCAAGCAGCATCTAAAATTCTCCTCCTTTTTTAGCAACGTTTATAAGCAGCAAAAAGACAGGCATCCCGTACTGGACACCCGCTTCTTGCTTCCCTGTTAGCCGATCGATAATGGATCGGATGGTATTCCCCATTTTCCCCTGTAATCTCCTGTTCTTCTATTATACAGAGATCATTGACCTAAGAGGCAATCAGTGAAAAGGATCCTGAGCCGCAGCCATCCATTGCGCGCCTGTGTTCCGCCGGACAAATCCAAGTTTCTTTTTTCCTCCCCCCAGGGGAAAAAAGTCTGGACTGCTATTGGAAAACATGGATACCGCCTCAGCATGGCTTTTCATGAGATGCCCTTCTGTCCCTGATGAACCCTGTATCTCTAGTTTATTAAGAAATCGAAAAAAAGGCAAAAAGCGTTTTCATGAAAATATCCACTTATCTGACCGCTTTTTAAGTAAAATAAGGCCGCGATTGATAGAAAATAAAACGATTTCTAATTTTTAGTAGTTTTTTTATCTAGGGCACAGAGATGAGAACCCACACCCGTCCGATCACTTCTTGGATATAGTGCTGTCAATAATTCAGAGTGGAAAAAGTCAATTGAAGATTCGAAAACCAATCGCTTAACAATATTTTTGTCTATTTATTTCATGAATCTGCCTCTGCCGTAGCTTCAATCTTGGTGCGGCCGATCCGCCGATCCAGATGAGGAAGCAGCAGAACATAAATGAGGGTTCCGGTCAGCCCGATTCCGGTAATCAGCAACGCAGTGTCCAGCTTCGGCAAATAGGCACTCACAGAGATTGTCAGAGAAGAAATCAGCATCGCTAGATTATATTTCAGACCGTTAAAAGCCATATATGTACTTCTCGCGTCATCCGGGGGAATATTTGGACAACAGAATATCGCGATATTCTATGAAAAAAGGACTTTGCGAAATTACGAAAGAATTTCTTACAGCGAATACCGTCCATTGTCATCACTACAAACCCGTATCCCTCGGTGGAACAGATGCGTTCGATAATCTTAGGATTATTGATGCAAAAATTCACAAATTGATCCATGCCACTCACGCTCAAACGATTGGAAAATACCTTAAAGGCCTTAATATATCAATGGAACAACTGTTTCGAGTAAACCTCTATCGAAAGGCTTGTAATCTAGAGGAAATCAGTCTCAAGAAATAAGATGGAACGCCGTGTGCGGTGAAAGCTGCTTGCACGGTGAGGTGCAGGGGAAAAGGCAGAGATTACCTCAAAGCCTTACCTATTGCTATATACTCCGTAATCGTTTGCTTGCTGCCAGAAAACTTAATCCGTTAATAGTTCATTTGATTTTATCGGTTTTTGCTCTACAGGCGAAGATAAAACAATTAATGTAGTAGGTTTTCCCAACTTTAAGCAAGCGTTAATATAATCCTCTAGTGTATGAACAGACTCAGTCACAACTTTTGTTATATAACTATACATTCCAGCAATTCGGTGACATTCAATAACATCCGGATGTTCAACGGCAAATTGTACATATTTTATACAATCTTTAGGTTCCATCAAAATAAATGCAGTCACGCTTTTTCCTAATTTTTCCGCAGTAACCTGGGCAATGTACTTCTTTATCACTCCCTGTTCCTCTAATCTTCTTACTCGTTCAGCCACTGATGGAGATGTTAAACCCACTTTTTTCCCCAATTCAATCATCGTTAAGCGTGCATTTTCCTGTAATTCAGAGAGAATATCCAAATCAATTTCATCCATGCAAAATCATCCGCCTTAATCATTAATGATATTACAACATTTTTCATTAATTAATATATCGATTGTCATTTAATAAATTAATCATACCATGTGTTTACTAGATGGATCTATTTATAATTAATTAAAATACATATAGCAAAGAGGAGAACAATTTGAAGGAGCAATCATTAAAGCGCACCATAACTTGGGTCCAAGGCACAACTTTAACGATTTCAGCAGTGCTTGGATGTGGCATCTTGGTCCTACCCTCTATTACGGCGAATAGTGCTGGACCAGCCTCTCTTTTGTCCTGGATTTTTATGTCCTTATTAGCATTTCCTATTGTAATAACAATGGCACATCTTGCGAAAATAATCCCCAGTGCTGGGGGTATCACAGCATACGTAAGAACAGCATTTGGTGCTCACACAAGTTCGATACTAAGTTGGATTATACTTGGTTCTATTCCTGTCGGTGTACCAACGATTGCTTTAACTGGAGTTTACTATATAAACTATATTTCACCAATAAATACTTGGGAGGTTATTAGCATTGCTGTTTTAATTCTCTCAACCTCTTTATTTATACATATGAAAGGGATTGAGATTTCCTCAAAAGTCAGTGTGGTCGTTATATTAATGATTCTCAGTCTGCTTGTTACCGCAATTATTGTCTCAATTCCTAACGTCAAAATTTCAGCATTTTATCCATTTGTTCCCAATGGATGGCTTTCAGTCGGCTCAGCCTCCGTCATTATTTTCTTCTCTTTTGTTGGTTGGGAAATGATTACCCCATTGTCAGAGGAATTTAAAAATCCAAAAAGGGATATGTCAATTAGTTTGTTATTAGGGGCAATTTGTATTTCTGTTTTATATATCTCTATTTCCTTCGTTACGGTGGGTACTCATTCATATGGTGGTAATAATGTTGCATCATTAAGTATGTTAATTTCAAAGGGCTTAGGAACATTCGGGACATTTATCACTACTTTACTGGCTCTGTTTATTACTTTTAGTGCGGTACATGCAAACATTGCCGGATTTTCAAGGATGGTATATGCTCAAGCAAGAGACGGACTCTTTCCATCTTTTTTCGGTGTCTTGAATGCAAAACACCAAACGCCAACAAGGGTTTTAACCGGTCTTGGAGTAGTGTTTTTGGGTGTTTTAATCATATATGGATTGTTTAAACCTAGCTTAGGAACACTCTTAAAAGGACCGAGTGTCGTTTTTATTGTTTCTTATATCTTTACAATGTTAGCTGCTATAAAAATTTTGAAACCATTAACAATCGGTTGGTTCATGGCATTTGTTTCTTTACTTACTAGTGTAGCTATATTTATTTTTAGTGGTTGGACAATTCTTTATCCAATCATATTGGCTATTGTTGGAGAATCGTTTCTGTATAATAGAAGACTTTCAATTAACAAACGTTAACTAATCAATATAAGTAATGCACAGTACGAGTTTTACTGCACAACAACAAAATGAAACAACTTTATTGTATTTTTAAACGACTTTATTTGTAATTAAACATCTTTATTGTCAGTCAACACCAGCAGCGTATTTTCGCTTCTTAATAGACCCAGCATGGTCAATCCATTGACAGGCCAGAAAAATAAATGCTGCGCAGGCATTTGATCACTTAGCCGAATACCAATATAGTTCGTTAACTGCTGTTCCATCGAATAAACCAGAACACTAGCCAGAACAAAAAAGACGAACAACTTATCTTTTAACACCCGGTTATAGCCCGACAAAAGCCGAGCGACATGATTTCGTACCCGCACGTGCCCACCGTTCTCATTTGCCGAGCTGACCGTCTCACTGATAAAAAAGGCGACAAGAATAACGACAAACAGTTCGGCAAGGCACAAAACAATGAAGAGCTCGAACAAGTAATCCTGAAAAAGCAGGGCACCGAGTATACCGCCTGCTGCAATCGAAAAATTGGTTGCCCAATAAGTAATGGAATACATCAGTTTTCGCTGTTCCGGGGTACTGACATCAATCAGCATGATTCGCTTGCGGCCAAATTGATCGGACAAATAACCGCCCAGTAGCGACATAGCAAGGCCAATAAACACATTAATCAGCAAAAGCAGTCCCGTATTTTTCTCACCAAAATGATGGGCGAAATAGATCGTCATGAAAGAGAAAATCATGTTCACGACGAAACGGCTGGTAAAGATGTCGATAATTCGTATTTTAACATTTTTGTGGAAATCTCTAAATCTCATAAATAGCTCCTTCTCCGGCAAAAAAACAAGAGCCTGATTTCCAGATTGTTCACGCTACATTTTTAAAAGCCTACAAAACTGGCCATCAGAGTCCATGACCTAAGGCTTTCTTTTTTAGAATATCACACTTCGTCATAAGTGAATTGAATGGTTTTATTGAGGCGATTTATGGATTGAATGACTTGCTCCTTGGTGCTATCGGCTATTGTAAATTCACACACACTTTGAAAGGCATCAATGGGATCAAAGAGCACAATATTTCCCGGTCCAGTAATAGTCGAACGAATAATCGTGTTTGGAACTTTATCAAGGCCTGTTATTGATTTTACGCAAAGATTTCTTTTGAGAGGTGTCGGCATGAGCACGCGTCCGACACTATTAGGAATGTCGCCGGGGTAAACGGCTCCCTGAAGATCCTCTAGGGTAAAATCTAAACAATCGATAGCATAGCTCATTTTAACCAGATCAATATGAAAGACAGATTCAATAAGTCCAGTAATGCCGGAACCCGGATACCTTCCAGCAATCTCAAGGAAAACGAATTCATTTGTGCGTGGCTTTAAAAAAACCTCTAAATGAAAAACCATATGATTAACGATCTGCAAGGCCTGCAAACATTTGTTAACGTAACTATTTGCTATCTCATAGATGGCTTTTTCATTACGGATGATCGTAGTCAATGGTTTTCTCAGTTGAACATAATCGTAACAATTTCCCACCGTCGATTGGTTAAATGGTTAACAAAATCGTAAAATATTGAGACAAATATGAGTAAGTGCTAAATAATAGATACCTTCTCAATGAGGATTATTCATGACACGAATTAAGTGACCTTTGGCAACCCAACAGTGTTTGAATAATTATAAGAATGGAGATCGTGAATCAATCGTTTTATCACACCTTTCAAGAGGTTTTCCACATTTAAGTGACTAATGAATTTTGTCACTTAATGTGGGGATTGTTTGATGAACACTTTTTTAAGCGTCTTTAGATAAAAGCACTGACAAATTTCCAATTCCTCGTTTTTAGGACCTGACCTATTACAACTAGACTTTTAACATCTTTTGTCTTTAAAGGTCTCACGATTTTTATTTGTGCTAATGAACGGTGTCAGATGACTGATAATCAGTCCAGCCAGCAAATCATAGCCGCTATCCGTCAGATGCAGACCGTCCGGCAGCAAACAAGTCGTATAATCCCTTTGTTCCAGCATCAGCTGATGAAAATCGGCCAAGTCGACAGGCAAGGCACGGGCAACCGCTTCAATCGCTGAAACATAGTGATCAATTCTGGCATTGATTCTTTTTCCGATCTGACGCGATTCAATGACCGGGGGCGGTGTGAGCAGAAGAAGATGAGTGTCATTTATCGTTCTGCAGATTTTCCTTAAATTATCCGTAAACTCATCGATTGGAATCCCTTTGTGAAAAGAAGCATCATTGGAACCGAATAAAACCGTAACGAAGGGCGCCCTCTGATTGAGAACATCCGGGACAAGACGTTTCAGCGCCTGCCTTGTCGTCTCGCCAGGCACACCGGCATTCCGAACCGGAAGCCCCAACCCTTTCTCCAATCTGCAGGTCAGACGCGGTGTTTCTTTTTGTCCGTCCCAACCGGCCGTCAAACTGTCACCGAAACAAACCAAATGGACCACAACGATTACCTCCCGATTGACGGGCTGCCATTAAAACGGGCCGTCATAAATCTCTCGTTCATCTTAGCATTTTTTGCACACGCGAGCATCTCAGGCAGTCCGTAAATGGCTATGTTTTGATTTTCACTTGATTTTTTACTTATAATAAAGGTAGAACATAAAAAATGAGGCGATCTTTTTGGAAACAACATCAATCGCAGGAACAGCACTTCATCCGTCTCGGATCGCGCTGGGTCCTTGACCAATCGGAGGATGGTATCGCTTTGGGGGGAGCGCGTCGACCCGATCAAATCACGGCCGTCAAAGACATTGACGGATTCCATCTGGATTCAGAGACACTTCAGGACATTGACCGCATTTTAGCGCATAACATCACCCGTCAGTCTAGCATGGAATTTATGGCTCCCCCGACTCGTGAGCAGATTTCAAAATAATGCTCCTCGTCAAGGATGGTATTCATCGAGCGAATCGTTTGAAAACCCCTTCCAGAAGTCTTCCAGGTTTCTCTTTTTACAGGAGTAATCTAAAAGAACAAAATAAGGATTCATTGGGAAAGGCTGGTTGCAAATTTTATATGGAGATTAATGACAACATCAAGAACAGTATGAATGCTGTAAAGAAAAAGCATTCAGGATTGACGTATTCGCAATTTGCTTTTAGGATTTTGATGATCGTCATTGGAGTAACCCTTGAGGCTGTTGCACTGGAAATTTTCCTTGTCCCGAACAGCATCATTGACGGTGGCGTCGTCGGCCTGTCGATCATGGCCGCTCATCTTTCCGGTTGGCCAATTGGTATTTTTCTGATTGTGATCAACAGTCCCTTCTTCGTCATTGGCTACAAGGAAATGGGGAAAACTTTCACCGTAACCTCTGCCGGAGCGGTCGTACTGCTTTCTTTCCTGACGACACTCTTCGGCCCTGTGCACCGGTTTACCAGTGATCCGCTGCTTGCTGCGGTGTTCGGCGGAATCATCATGGGCATCGGTGTCGGTCTTGTCGTCCGAAATGGCGGATCGTCGGACGGAACTGAAATTCTCGCCGTCCTTTTTAATGAAAAAACACCCTTCTCAGTCGGTGAGGTCGTTCTTTTTATCAATATCTTTATCCTTGCCTCGGCCGGCTTCGTCTTTAATTGGAATTCAGCCATGTATTCACTGATTGCCTACTTCATCGCTTATAAAATGATTGATATTACCAGTGAGGGACTGGATTCATCGAAGGCTGTATGGATTATCAGCGATGAGCATCAGGAAATCGGTGATGCACTGAATGACCGGCTTGGCCGCGGCGTCACTTTTCTGAATGGCGAAGGGGCTTATACCGGAGATAATAAGAACGTCATCTTCACGGTCATCAGCAGACTGGAAGAAGCCAAGGTCAAAAATATCGTCGATTCGATCGATAAACAGGCTTTTCTGGCAATCAGCGATATTCATGATGTTAAGGGAGGACGCTTCAAAAAAAGAAATATTCACTGATTTTTCTTCTTCTATTCCTAAAAAGAGCTGTTCTGCGAATTCGCATCGCAAAACAACTCTTTTTTAGCTTATCTGAAACTATGAGAAAGGACTTCGATCTTACGATCCCGTTTCTTTGCTGCATGTTCAGAAAAGAGAACCCAGCCGGCGTTGAGAATCAGCAGCAGGCTCGTGGTAAAGAACACATATTTAATGCCATAAGCTGCTGCCAGATGAGCACCCATCAGCGATCCGCCAAGCGTACCGATAAATTGCGCCGACTGATTATAACCAAAAAGCCTGCCAGTGATTTTATCCGGTGCCATTTTCTTGACAATCGTATTAATTGAAGGCAGAATTCCTGCCGTTGCCAGCCCCAATATAAAACGTAACACAGTCAACTGCCAGGGATTCGTCACAAAGGCCTGAGGGATGAAAAGAATACCGGTAAAAATAAGTGCGAATACAAGAACACGGCGCGGTCCGATGCGATCGGAAAGCTGTCCAAGGTAAGGGGCAGCGATAACACTTGCCAGCCCTGAAGCCGCAATAACGACGCCGGAAATCAAGGCCATATTCGTTGAATGAGGATCGAGCAGTGTCACGTAGACGGTAATAATCGGCTGAATCGACATATTGGCCAGTTGAACCATGAAAGTCGTCAGGAACATCGCCAGAATCATCCCGACATGCGGAGTCATATTAATAACTTCTTTAAAGGTCGGCTGCTTCTCTGTTCGCACCGTAAATTTTTCATTAATGAAGAAAAAAGACGCGACAAAAGCAAGGCCAAGCATCACGCTAGTATCGATGAATACGAGACGCATGCCCATCAATTCAGATAAAAATCCGCCAAGCAGCGGTCCGATTAATGTTCCGGCTACACCGCCGGTCGATAGCATGCCGAGCGCCCATCCGGAATGCTCTTTGGGAGTCTGCGTCGCGACAAGAATAATTGACGCGGGAATAAATCCGGAAACGACACCCATAATCAGGCGAAGCGCGAGCAACTCATAGACATTCTGAGCGAAAGCCATGCAGAAAACGACAAGACTCATACCCAGACTCGCACGAAGTAGCATCGGCCGGCGTCCATATTTATCCGCCAATTTCCCCCAGAGTGGAGAGACGATTGCTGAGACCAGAAAGGTTGCTCCAAAAATGAGTCCGGACCACATTTCCACGTCTGCTGTATTGCGAATGCCCAGATGCTCAATGTAGAGCGGTAGAAACGGAATGATTTGGCTCATTCCCGCCGCAGTGGCGAAAGCGCCAAACCAACAAACATAAAGATTCTTTTTCCATAACGGTAGTGCCACAAATAAAGCCTGCCTTTTATTTTGAAATAGTCATTTCATCACTGATTTGATAATTTGGGATCATTTCATTCGCCATGAAAGCGATAGAAAATGCGCCTGCGAAAGAACGGCGCATTTTTTCTTCAATCTCAATCATAGTAGTCATTGCTTATTAAAACAAATATATATATTATTATAAAAAGATAGTATAGAAGCTATGAATCATCCTGAGGCTTTGAGCACGAACATTCTGCCAGCAAAAGGAAGCGATTTTTATGGAACTTTTACAGTTGAAATATTTCCAGACGGTCGCCCATTTGGAACATATGACTCGGGCAGCTAAGGTCCTGTCTATCGCTCAGCCATCGCTCAGCCAAACGATTAAACGGCTTGAGGATGAGGTCGGCGTGCCTCTCTTTGAACGCAAGGGGCGCCGAATTAAGCTTAACCGCTATGGAAAAATCTTTCTCGATAAAACAGAAGCAGCCTTTTCATTGCTGCAGGAGGCCAAACAACAGGTCAGTGATTTGGCAAATGTTAAAGAGGACTCGATTTCGCTCGCCGTCATGCGAACACCGCTCATTCCAGATCTGCTCAGCAGCTTTCGCAAGGAACATCCCTTTGTGCGCTTCCGTGTCAAACAGATCTCTCGGCAGCTCGTTAGCCAGCAGCTTGAAAACGGCGACATTGATTTGTGTATTTCCCCTTACCGGCGCACGGAGAATAATTTATTCAATCGCGTCCTGCTTCTCAATGATGAAATTTATCTGGTTGTCCCGCGTTCCCATCCTCTGGCGAATCGGAAGAAAGTTGACTTGCGGGATGTCGCTCATGAACCCTTTATTCTAAAAGCGGACGGTGCTTTTCGTGAAACAACTGATATCTATTGCCGAATGGCCGGTTTTCAGCCGGACATTGCTTTTGAAGTCGATGATTCAATCTCGATACGCGGACTCGTGCGGGAAGGGCTGGGCATCGCCTTTTTCTCCTCGCTAACGCTCCAAACGGTAAAGGATACATCGATTGTCCCGCTTAAGATTACCCGTCCGCATTGTTTCCGAACCATTAATCTGACTTGGAATCAGGATCATTACCATTCACCAATCGTTAAAGAGTTTTATCAATTTGTGAACGACTACTTTTTCAAGCTTAACGAAGAAATAAAAAGAGAACAGGAAAAATGATCCTCCTGCCCCTCTTCTTTGAATGCTTCCGGTTAGACCGCCTGATTTTGTTTATGCTGCATGTTTGATTTATGTGCCTGCAAATGACCAATGAATAGAACGGCAGCGATGATAACCAGAACAACAGGCCACTCCACCCAGTTGACAAGGGCTCCAAAAAAATGGCGGACGAAAGGTTCAGCAAACAACATTCTTCCTGCAGTCATTGCCAGGATTGCCGACCCCAGATAAATAAGCCATTGATAGCGATCAATGAGCCTCATAATAACCGCACTGCCGCCCATCAATAATGGAACACTGACAAGGAGGCCAAGGATGACCAGAAGAGGATCATTCTGGGCAGCCCCTGCGACGGCCAGCATATTATCAAGACTCATCAACGCATCAGCAATAATAATGGTGCGGACAGCAGCCCAAATACCGGGTGCTGCTTCAATCTTCTTGCTGCTCTTCTTTGCTGGAACTAATAATTTATAGGCTATCCAAACCAGCATAGCGCCGCCTGCGAAATGTAGTCCCGGTATCATCAATAAATAAACAACCGAGACGGTACAGAGAATACGGATAATCACTGCACCGACTGTTCCATACAAGACAGCTCTTGTGCGCTGCCCCCGCGGCAATCGTCCTGCAGCGAGAGCAATGACAATGGCATTATCGCCGGCAAGAAAGAGGTCAATGCCAATAATGACGACGAATGAGGACCAAAAAGCGAGTGTGAATATTTCCATGAATGAGGCAACCTCCTTCTTTTTTTAATATACTTTTCTTCCCTATTATCGTTAGACAATCTTAGAATCCTCGGCCTTCATCCTCTTCTTCGAACGATATCGCTGCTGCCCCATTCTGCCAAAATAGAGCACACCGGCGATAATCAGAAGGATGATCAGCCATTTCACCCAACCGAATCCGGCAATTGCCTCATGAATAAAAGATTCTGTAAAAATCATTTTCCCTGCAGTAAAAGCCAGAATCGCTGCGCCCAAATCGGTGACCCAACGAAAACGTTCCACCAGTCCAAGGAAAAGGGCACTGCCGCCCATGACGAGAGGTATGCTGATCAGCAGGCCGAGGATAACCAACAAATAATGGCCTGAAGCGGCTCCGCCAATCGCCAGAACATTGTCCAGACCCATCAATGCATCAGCTGCAATGATCGTTCCCACCGCAGCACCAAGGCTTGATTTAGCTGCTATCTTTTTATCCTTCCCATGATCACGCAGCAGATTGAACGCAATCCATACAAGCAGCAGGCCGCCAATCAGATGCAGCCCCGGAACCTTCAGCAGCCAGACAACAATTAACGTGGCCACTGTGCGGATGGCAATCGCACCCACTGTTCCAAAAATAATGGCCTTCTTCTGCTGCTTTTTCTCAAGCTTTGCCGCTGCAAGTGCAATAACAATTGCGTTGTCGCCTGCCAGAACAAGATCAATACCGATAATCAAAAGCAGAGAGGTGAAAAATTCCGCTGAAAAAAAATCCATTGTATCATCCTCCATTTGGACTAGGGTACCCAAGAAAAACAGCCTCTCCACAAACGGTGGAAAGGCTGTGATCTTAAAAAACCTTTGCCTTTTCATCCGTTCGAGGCAAAGGTCTCGCCTGGCAGCTGACACTGCCAGAGAATGCCGGGGAATTCTCCCGTAATGACGACATTTCTCTTTCGGCTACTCCCCTTCAGAGAGTGATTCACTTGTTAACACCATTATACTTTGAAACAAGGAAACTGTCAAAGTCAACCGAATACAGGTACGTGTCAAGTTTTACTCGGTAAGCCTTGAGGGAGATGAAAAGAAGGTTCCTGAATTGGTACACCTAAAAGAAGGCCAATCGAATTTTTAAGTAGATTGTTTATTAGGCCTCAAGTCTCTTGATCGCGGCCACCATCAAAGAGATGATTCCGATAAGCATAGACAGCTGCCTGCGTCCGATCAGTCACCTCCAGCTTGCTGAATATACTGCTGACATGTGTTTTTACCGTTTTAATACCGATAAATAAATCTTCTGCAATCTGAGCATTGCTTTTACCTTCAGTAATCAATCGCAGCACATCGCGTTCTCTTGAAGTTAGCTGTTCATCAAGACGAGGTTCCCGATGCAGACCGGCCACCAGTTTCTGCGCCACCTTGCCGTCGATGACATTCTTGCCGCGATGTGCCTTGACGATCGACTGAATGATTTCCTCGGCAGAAGCCGTTTTAAGCAGATAGCTCATCGCCCCGGCTTCGATGGCTGGGAAGACCTGCTGATCGTCATAATAACTGGTGAGGATGATAATCTTCAATCTAGGATTTTCCGAAAGAATAGCTCGTGTCGCCTCAATTCCATTACCGTCATCCATAATCAAGTCCATTAAGATGACCTCCGGATCAACCGTCTTGCAGCGAGCAATAGCTTCATTGCCGCTGGACGCCTCTCCAACTACTTCGATGTTCTCTTCACCGGATAAATAAGCCTTTAATCCTTTTCTGACCATGTTATGATCATCGACAATCATTACTCTAATCTTCAATCTGCTTCCCTCCTCTGAATGGGAACGCGAATGTGAATCGATGTTCCATCACCCTTATGCGTCGTTAATAAAAAATGGCCGCCGATCTCTTCCGCCCGTTCCCGCATCGTTTTCAGTCCGTAGGAAGCAATTTTATCGACTTTCGGATCGAATCCACAGCCATTATCAAAAATACTGAGTACAACCGCCTGATCTTTTTCAGTCAGCGATATCTTAACACTTGTTGCCTCTGAATGCCGGAGCGCATTGGACAAGGCTTCCTGGCTTAGACGGAACAGATGATTTTCGACTCCCTTGGACAGACCGCCCACAGAATGAATATCTACTTCAAAATGAATCGGCGTTTTCCCATCCATTTCCTGAATTAAATGACGAAGCCCGTTATCAAGCGATTCATCATTCAGGCGTACGGGTCTCAGATGCAGCAGCAATGCGCGCATCTCCCCCTGCGCTTTGCGCGCAATATCGGACACATCAGCAATATTTTCAGCCGCCTGATCCGGATTTGTCCGAATGGATCGTTCCGCGGCAGAAGCCAGCATCGAAAGTGCAAAGAGCTGTTGGCTGACTGCATCGTGAAGATCTCTTGCCAGACGCTGTCGTTCTTCCGTTACAGCTTCATTTTTGACTCTGACGGACATTTCAGTATTTTCATCGACCAAGCGCTGCAGTGATTTCACCTGTGTGTCCAAACGATCGGCCAGCTCATTGAGCGACAATTCCATTTGTTTCAGAGTCCCATCTTCATTCACCATCAGCCGTGCCGATAATTTACCGGAGGACAAGGTCTTGATAAACACATCAATCGTATCCAATTTGTCTTTTGTCACCCGATATTCCTTTGTCAGTAACCCCGTCTCTATAATCAGCTGCAAAAGGAATGCGGCAAAGGCAATGATGCAGCTCAGTCCCCATGAATTGGGCAAAGAATAGGAGGCAAATAAAATTTGCAGAAAAATGAACAATGCGAGTGAAGATAAACAGCCGGCCAACAATTGAATTTTTATTGTGCGAATCCGATAGTTCAGCATAGTCACACCTTACTAATTCTTAAATCAATGACTTGAAAGTCAAAGTTGAAATCAATACGCCTGCTGGATTCATTGTAGTTGGCTGTCTGATAAGTGATATTTCGCAGAACCCCGCTTTGTGAATCCTTGACTATTTTCGAGTCACCGACTTTCGCCTTCAGATTTACCCGAAAATCCAAATCATCCGGCAGCGTAATTTTTATATTGCCTACCCAGCCAGATAAGTGAATCGGTATCGTCTCATCAGGAATAAAAGCTTTTGTGAAATCAAAATTATAATCGCCAATCCGTACACGTTCATGAATCGGATGCGCGGTCCAATTTTCTTCATGATAGGAGGCGTCACGGATAAAATCCGATCTTTCTTTTCTATTTTCATCTGCACCTGTATCCCTATCAATGTTGCGTCCATGCCGATGTGAGTTATGATGCCGATGACCGCCATGTGAAAATGAGAGGGCCGCATGACCGAATAAAAGCGACAGCCCAAAGTAAATAATGAGAAAAGGCCATAACTTCCAAAAATCCTGCCAGTGAAAATCAAGCGCGTGGTGCTGTCCGGCAAGAAGAAGTCCTCCGTACACCAGAAGCAGCAGGCCCAAGAAATAATGCGGATGCTGCCTGCTAAATAACGGAAAAAGAATTAAACAAATACCGAAAATCAGAACAAGAACGGGCAAATATTCGTCAAAAAGCGACATCATTCCCGGGGAAATAATATGGAGACTTTCAAGTAGCCAATAGCAGCCGATAAATATGAAGGCAATCGCCGCGCCTATTTTACCTGCAGACATAATAAGGTTCAGTCCCTTCCTATCCTTCGATCAAATCGACCGTCGAATTCGTTACCTCTGTGGAACTTAAAGAAGTTCCTACTTTCTATAATTCTACTATACAGAGTCAGGACATTATTTTCTAGAGACCCAAAGCCGGATTTTGCTCCGTCTCAAGTCCTAGCCATTGCATTCTGCGCGCTATAATGTTAAGAATACGTGAACAACAACTTTTATTCATCTGGCAAAGCAATGGGTGGTTTATTATAGATAATGGAAGGGTAATCTACTATTGACAAATTTTATTTGAGGGAGTGTTTATTGTGGATCAAAAAGTTCAAGGATTAATTGAAGGACTGAATGGTGATCTCGCCGGCGAATATTCAGCAGTTATCCAATACAACTATTATGCAACAACCGTATCCGGACTTAATTACCAAATCCTCAAACCATTCTTTGAGGCTGAAGTCCCGGATGAATTAGGACATGCCGCCTATTTGTCTGAGAAAGTGGCAAATCTTGGCGGAGAACCGGTTACCGTACCGGCTCCGGTTAAAAAAGTCACCTCTGCCAAAGAAATGCTTGAAGAAGCCAAGAGAGCAGAAGCTCAGACTTTGGAGAATTACAAGGAGCGCCGCAGTCAGGCTCAGGAACTGGGTATGATCGAACTGGTTGTCAAGCTCGAAGATATGATTTCGGATGAACAAGGACATTTGGAAAAATTGTCCAAGACACTGAAGGATTCCGTCTTCGCCTGATTTCTGCAAGATTTTAAATCAAAGGCCGCTGCAGAAGGATTTAAACTCCCCTGCAGTGGCCTTTTTTTATCGATCGGCAGTTTTACTTAGCTTACGCGCCATATATCCATAGGTGAACAGATAATCCACAACCGCTCCTGAAACCAAAAAGAGCAGAAAAGCGGAAAGATTATAATCGCGCAGTGCGCAAGCTGCACTAATCAGTAAATCCTCAGCAGCCAGGAGTAAGAAAGCCAAACGAATAAAAGCCTTCTTCTTTACTACTAACCGGGGAATGGGGTACATTCCTTCAAGCGCCTGTGGGAAAGATTGATGCCACATCGGCAGAATCTGAATGCCGGTCAAATAGAGGGCAGAAACGACAATAAATACAGTGAAATAACCGAAATGGGCGGCATACCCTACCAGTCCACCGATGAGTGTCAAACGAATATACACTCCCAGATAATCGTCCGATCGGATGAATGTTTTAATAAAAAGCTGACGATAGACTTCCTGCGGTTCGAAATGATTGATCGGGAAGAAATGCGTCAGCCATTTTCTGGCACGGATACGGCGGCGCAATTGCGGAACGTCTGTGAATAGATTAGCGAAGCGCAGAAATTTCATTGCCTGTCGTTCATCCATTTCAATGACACGGGCCCAATTCATCAAACCCGCCGCAGCCTGCCTATGGAACAGCACGACTGAGCAAAAGAGCAGGACGAGCAGACTAACTACCGGTACAAGCACGGAGACGCGTTCAAATACTGAAAACAAGAATAGAAAAGATAAAGCCGTGCGAAGAAGAGTCAGCGGCAATGCATCCGGAATACGCTGCTGTGCCCAGTATCCATCGACATTCCACGCTTTAACCACAAAGACAGCGAGTGACGCAAAAAGATAATTGTTTGCACCTGAATGGAAATAAAGTGGCGCACCAATGATTAGAAACACAAGCAGAACCAGACTCTGCATGAAAAAGCTGTAAATACAGCTTTTTCTAAAATAGCTTTTCAGTTCCGTCTCTACTGGCAGCAAGAAAACAAGATCTGCGCGCTGAAGAAACGTGCGAATCGGCGATTGAACAACCAGAAATGTAAACAGAAGCGTCAGCAGAAGGCCGGCTGGAAAGTGAGGCGGAAGGCTGTCCAGCCATTTTTTATAATAAAAACCGCCAACTAAAATCATGGCATAGACAAAAAACATCAAACCGCTGTTTTTACCGATCAGATTCCAGTAGCGCAACTGCTTGCCAAAATTTTCAGAACATCGTCTTCCCCAGAGTTCGTTCATCCGAGCCATGCCGTCTCACCCCTTGCCACAGACAAATAGATGTCCTGGAGAGAGGCCTTTGGATCACCATATTCCATGCGGATTTTTTGCAGGGTTCCCTGAATCGCTATTTTCCCTTCATGAAGAATAATGAATTTATCACAATATTGCTCCGCTGTAGAGAGGATATGTGTCGACATCAGAATCGCCGCCCCCTCTTTTTTCATCTCGACCATTAAATCAAGAAGCGACTGGATACCGATTGGATCCAGTCCAACAAATGGTTCATCGACAATATACAGTGCCGGGCGCGCCAGAAAAGCACACATAATCATTACTTTTTGCCGCATCCCCTTTGAGAAATGCGTCGGAAACCAATGCAGACGTTTCTCCATATGAAATAGCTCAAGCAGATGCCTGCTGCGCTGCTCAAAGACTTGATGATCCAGATGATAGGCCATCGCGGTCAACTGAAGATGCTCCTCAAGAGTCATCTGATCATAGAGCTCCGGCAGTTCCGGCACATAAGCGATCTGCTGCCGGTAGGCCAGCAAATCCTCCTTCATCGTCCGCCCATCCAGACGAATTTCTCCAGAAAACGGATCAAGCAGTCCAAGAATATGCTTAATCGTCGTACTCTTTCCGGCGCCGTTCAGCCCAACAAGACCAACCAGATCACCAGGATTCATTTCAAAGCTTAGATCATGGAGCACTGGGCGCTGCCTCGAGTAACCGCCGCTTAAATGATTGACTTTTAGAATCGTTGTCATTGCTACTCCCCGCCTATCCTTGTCTGACTCGACTTTGCATTAAAATACCTTCTATTAATTAGTTCTGCTTCTTTTTGGCCGCCGGCTGCGTGGTCTGCAGTTTTTGCACGGCTGTTACAATTTCAGAGGTATCATGATAAGACGCCGATACCGTATCCCCGTTTTCCAAAAAAACGGCATAGGGATTTTGATCAGAAGAAACCGTAAAGATCCGTTTATTGCCCTGAAGCATAAATTCGATCATCGTTTGATGCGTGTCATTGTCTTGATATTTATAGATTTTGGCAACGGTCCCGCTGATACTCCTTAGATGCGCACGTGCGGTAGGTACACTCGTATCATCAGTCATTTTAGTTGCCAAAATATATTTATAATTGTCAAACAGGGTTTGTTTATCCGTCTCCGCGCTGTACACATTTTCATTTTTTGCATTCACGAGCATCATTTCACGCAGCACATCATTGGTATCCATCAGCGGTACGACCCAGGTTTCCTGTCCATATATGGTGTAGAGCGTCGGTATGCCTGCGTCATAATGATTTTGTTTAAAGGTTTTCTCAGCGATATTCATCGCCGATTTCCCGTTCAGTAGCCCGTTCGCTCCGGAATAATAGAACATTTTGCCGGTACGCGTATTCAGCATCGAGTAACCAACCATCGCACCGCTGCCCGATTTTGGCCGCGTAAAGTCGGTAAACCAATTTAAATGCAGCTTCCGATCGAATACCCCGTTGACCTCATCGGACTGTGACCATGCCGTCGGTTTTTTTATATCTTCCTTTGAAAAAAATTTATTCCAGAAACCGTGAACATTTTCACCGTACCACTGATTCCACATCTCGGCAACTGATGAAGGTATGACTTGATCGACGAAAGCCGGGACCCGGTTTACCGAATAGCGTCTGACCGCCCCGCTTTTAGGATCGACAAGAAACACACCTTTTATATCAGGAATCTGTCTTAATTTTTCATAGTAGCCATAGGGAATCACATAATAGGGTTTGCCTGAATCATCTGGCTCGAAACTTGCCGAAAACAAAACAGGAGATTGCCCGAAAAAGCGCACATGACGTTTCAGATTATCGTTGAAGTAAGCCGAAGGCACATACTTCATTTTCGTATGAATAAGTGTTGCACCGGCATTCTCGTCTTCAGCGCTCATTCTAATATACCCTGGCACCGATCGACTTTTCAGCCATTGAAAAAAGCCGCTGTATTCGATCGGGGTGACCCAGTAAAGGGAGCCATCTATTTTCTGCAGAGACGTGTGGCCCAGCTCATAGTAAGAGACATGAGCGATTTCACCGAGAAGCTTCTCACTCTTATAACGGGCATAAGGTTCAGAGACAACAGGAATATGCTGTTCATCCATCGATTCTTTTTCCTTGGCCACGATGGTCGTGTGCTGCGCGATAAAACGGTATTTTGCCTGCGTCTGCGTGACCGGATAGAAAAAATGCAGAAAGCAGAAGAAGAGCAGGAACAAGACCCCCACAAGAGGTGTCCAGGCGAAACGCTTTTTCTGAATAAATATGAGGTCAAGAATCAGAAAAATACCGACAAAAAGTGATCCGTAACTGAGCAGGGATTGCCCGTTCTGATCGATCAGAGCAAAGTAGGTGAGTATAAAAATGATCAGAAGTCCTGCTACCAAGCGGACGACTTGCATCGTCAAGAAAAATCTGCTTTTTCGATACCTGATCCAAATCAGCGGATTTAGCGTCAGTGCAAGAAGGGCGAACAAATAAATGAGCATAGTTTCCATCCTACTCTCTCCAATGTTTTTGCGACAGCTTCTATTTTCGCATACAAGGCAAAATTGATCGTTGAATACTCATTATCTATTTTACTGAACACGCGAATAGAGAACAAGAAAGAGATGAACGGGTTCCGAAACAATTATTTGAAAGCAAGAAAATTGTGATAAAATAGAAACATCTTACCCTATCTATTGATAATAAATAATAATGAGCGAGCAGAGAGGAAGATTTTCATGCCGGAAGAAACAGATTGCATTTTCTGCAAAATTATTCATGGGGAAATTCCCAGCGCGAAGGTCTATGAAGATGAGGCTGTTTATGCCTTTCTTGATTTGGGCCAGGTCACAAAGGGGCATACGCTGATTATCCCAAAGAAGCATAAGAAAGATATATTTGATCTCGATCCGGAGACTGCTTCCCAAATTTTTCGCCGTGTTCCGATCATTGCCTCAGCGATCCAAAAAGCCTTCCATCCAGTCGGTATGAATATTTTAAATAACAACAGTGTCCTTGCCGGACAGAGCGTCTTTCATTACCATATTCATCTGATTCCGCGTTATGGCAAAGAGGACAGCTTTACTTTCGGCTTTCAAACACACACAGACGATTATTCAAATGAAGCACGTCTCGCACTAGCTGCGGATATTGCCAAGAATATCGAGGTGTAAAAAAGCCGCTGGATCATTGCGTCAATACGGGGTACTTTCACAAAAAGTGAGAAAGTACCCCGTATTCTTGTCTCAAGTGAATTACTTCGACACTTCAGTACAAACCTCCGTATGCTGATCATCGAGTGTCCTTAGTCTCTGATTGATTTTTGCTCCCGATCACATACTGCGGCAACATGGGAACATGAGTAGCAATAATAACGGTTTTTCTCATACTCTTAAATTCTTTTAAAACACGAAGCCCATGATCTCTAATTTCCACGTATAAAGAAACTTGCTGGTTCATCGGCAAGAAGCGAATCAAACGGTTTCAAAAAAGCTTGTACCAAAGCACCTTTTTGCTGCTCTTCCTCTAAAAGCTCATAGACCCACCCTTTGCTTAAGCGGAAGGTCAAGCCCCTCCTTCTAGTGCATGTTGCATCATCTGCTCCTTCTCTTTAGTAGATTCGCGACTATAGGTTAAAACAATATTCAAATTGTCATTAATCGTAGCATGATCAACTAAATCATAGTTTTGCAAAAGGTAAGCCAGATGATTGCACCGTATTTTTCCGCTGCAAATGAAAGATTTTTTTCGCATTCACCAATGAAATCTATCTTTAAGCATATCTGTGTGAGCAACGTCAAGATATCCATATTTATCATTCTTGACATCAAATACTCTTGTAATATCACTATCAAGCCAGATTCGGTAATCTGCTATTCTGTTTTTATGGCCTCTTTTTTCAAGCCAAACAGAATAATAAGCATTTTTGTTATGAAAAACTTTTTTTGACCACTTTATCTGTTTCAATTCGTGTTTAATTTGAGATATCGTCTCATCGTTTTCAATTGTTTTAATTCTTTTTAATTCTTTTTAATTCATGTTGAGAAGCAGTGTACCTAAGAAGTTCATTGCTCCTAGATTGATCACCCTGTATTGAACACGCGGATATAAATAATAAACCCATAATAATAATGACAATAAGGTTCTTTTCAAGATGTCCCTCCTCTATTATCAAACAATTAATAGTATGTATCATAAGAACATAACTATGTAGAGTTATGCACTTATGCGTATTTTTTATTGTACTGAATAGCTATACCCAAAACTAATATTTTTTCTCGCATGGTGTGAAGAAGAACTGGAAACAGAAAATCCTAAGACCTCCAATGCACTCATACTAAACTCGCCAGAATTTTCTGTAACAACATCTATCACCGCTGTCCCAGATGTCTGTGTTCGTATTGTTGGAAATTTTCCTGAATATGACACAGCAGATGAGTGCTCACTTTCTAAGTTCCAAGGACCACTACTTGCGGCTTGCCATAGTTCTTGTCCACATGAGTCAATTCACAAGCCAAAGTAACAACAACGATTACTAAATCGATCTGCATATCTGGTGTTGATACACCCATACTATTGATAATCAATCCACTGATAATGTCCTGAATGATCCATCTAATCCCTAGGAATTTAACAGAGAGAACGAAGAAAAAAATAGACACAAATCGCTCCGGATCCGCTATAATTGAGCCGTTTAAGAAACAATTTGCGAAGGGGGTGTTCGTGCCAAGAATAACATAACACAAATTCGTGCAACAAATGAGTCTGTTTGTAAACTTTAGGGGATCAAATGACGGATAAGTGTCGTTTTACGTTCCAAAATATTCGTTATTTTCTTGATGATATCCTGTCTATAACTTTTGTAAAAAGAAGAGAAGCAATGAATAAGACAGTTATATAGAATAGAGAATAAAAGCCCATCAGAGGAAATAATAAAACGAAAATCAATAGATGACTAGCAATTATACAATACAGTAGGTAGGGACGAATTATATGTTGAATTCGATACCAAAAAGATAGTCCTACAATTGCACAAATAAGAGTAAACCAAATTAGCGGGAAAAAATTCAACACACTTCACCACCTTTTTAATCATTCCAGACCCCAAAACTTGTGTGCAACGTAAGGTTAACATCCATATAAATCTTGTTTTTTTTATGTTTCGATTTATATTGCTGAAGATCAAGAGATACGACTTGTAATTTTGCACCAGTTAACACACCTATTACTCCACCACCGGGCACCAATGCAATCAATCCAGCCACAACTGTTCCTTCATTAAGTTGATAAACATAATCGTCAACGGCGCCTTGAGTTCTAAATATGTGTCTAGCTCCCCACCAATAATTACGAACTTCATGTGCAGGACGTGACTTCGCTAATACTGTTACCGCCAAGCTATTGACATTCTTATTATTGGCGCTAATAATATTATATTCCTTAGTAATAGGATTTATTACACTTTCATTAGAAATGACGTTCAAATTAGCCTTATTAATAGCATCTTGTGCAATTTTTATAGCGTCTGGACGGATACTTACGTCATTTGGAATTGACAATACATATTTATTATTAACTACTTTTACATATTGATCAAGAGATTGCAAATCCAAATTTGAGATCTTAGTTTCTTGAGTTGGTTCTTTTTCCTGCTCGACTGATGAATGTTGTTGTTGTTTTAGTGAAGCAGCATGAGCCTGTGAATTTGTTCCAAATCCAGGAACAATGATTGAAAGGGCTAGTAATAACGCACTTGAAAATCCAATCAAAGCTTTTTTCAAAAATAGCAATGTAAATCACTCCTCACATAATTATTTATCACAAGGCCTTATGACAGTTTTATCGTAACTCTCGTCTACCCATCTCACAATGAAAAAACAATGCCCAACCCATGCACTGTTTTTGGTAGATCATATCATTTTAATGAAACATTATTTGTTGTTCATAGCGCGAATGCTCTTATGCCATTAATTTAATATTAATCCAAGTTTTGTTACTTTTTCTTCCATTTCTTCTCGCGAATGAACCGATAATTTCTGATAAATCTTATTGAGCATGTATCCAACTGTTCGTTGATTAACATATAATTGTTCAGCAATTTGTCCATTCGTTTTCCCGGCAATTACAGCTTTTATGATCTCTCGTTCGCGCGCATCAAATTTTTCTTCTGTTTTCTTGACCAGCACTCGCCTTTTCCTGATTTGATAAGCAATGGTTCGTGGAAAAACTTCATACCCGGCCAATACAGCATATATTCCTGAAAGCAAGGTCCGGATATCTGCAGATTTACTGATCATTCCTGAAACACCTTGTTGCACTAGTTCGTCAAAATCAGGGATGATTTCTGTCTCATACCCAGTATAAATAATAATTTTTGCATCAAGAATGAGATTGAAAATCGTTTGAATGGTTTCAAATCCGTTCACTCCGGGCATGTTCCAATCGATCAAAAATAAATCAAAGCGAATATCTTTAAGCATCTCTTGCAATTGATCGGTCGAAAATAACACTTTCACCTCAAAATCTGAATCCCGTAATAATCTGCTTGTGCCACTAGCTACTACTCTATGGTCATCAACGATTAATATTGAAGTCATCTATCTCCCCCACTTATCCTGTTTGGTTAATCAATGGGCCACTCGACTTCGACATGCAGTCCCTTCTTTTCTGCGTCATCTTTCATCGAGCCAAAAATTATTTTCCCATCGACACTCTTGACTCGTTCAATCACTCCCGAAAGCCCCATCGTGCTGAATGAAGGATCAATTTGTTGGGTGTCCATACCCACGCCATCGTCATCATACATGATCAGAAGGTAATTAACTTCTCTTGACACAGTAAAGGTAACGTTCTCAGCCTGAGAATGCTTGATCGCATTGTTCAACAATTCCTGTATGACACGATATACGTTCGTCTGGAGATCAGGGCTAAATACGCGAAAATCATTGTCCATATAGACGTGCAACGAGAAGGATGCGCGCTGCTCGATCATTTGGAATAATTGGTTCAGTGCATCATTGAACGGCATTAAAAAAATAAATCTAGGATGCAGATCTCGAATAACTTGCCGCAACGTATCGACGTTATTCAAGATACGACCGCGTATCTGGTTTAGTATAGTAGCAAATTCAGAATTGGGCCAATGCATCTGTTCTGCGTCAATATCACGAGCAAGTGCTAACTGATCTTGTACCACCGTATCATGAAGATCTTGCGAAAGCTGCGCGCGTTCACGCTCCGACACTTTGATCAGTGCTTTTTTAACCGTTTGAGGAAGCCCATCTTGCACCTTCTCTGATTCATCGATTAGTCCAATTAATTCATCCGCCTTATAGAGATTCTCAATGCTAATTTGTGTATAATTAATAAGTGTTTCAAACCATATCTTTTCATCAACATTTAATTGCCTTCGCGGCTGCTTCCATTTCCCAACAAGAGCAATACATTCTCTATGATTGTTAGATAGCACGAACGAAAAACCGACTGAATTAATCTGAATTTTTCCTTGCGGATCAAATAAGGGTAACTTACTATATTCCGATGGATCTGTCCCCAAATCATTCATTAGATCCATTTCATTTTGATGGGATTTAATGCGGACTAAGTTCGCTTTTTCGACTGGTAAAATACGTTCAATCTCATTTTTCGTAATAGAGGCCAGATCAGAAAGCTTATAGCCTGGCTTCATCCGCTTCAAAAAGCGGTTAAGACTCATTTGATAATCTTTGCGTCTTGGAAAAAGCCATTCTCTCAACCGAAAATCAATATATTCTTTAACATATAGGATAATAAACGTGAGAACGAAAAGAAGCAGACCGGGACCAAAATAATTCACAATCGGCGTATTTGACCTATTTAGGATAAAGTATCCTGATAGCGAAATAATCGTCAATACCAGACTAATTACACTATAGTAGCTGAGCCGACCAATAATAAAAGATATATCAACCAATGATGTTGTGATCACTAAATAAAAAAGCGTAATCGGCAACAGGGCAAGGAAGGGCGTTGTCCACTGTGCGATCACAATCGACTGATTAAAAAACAAATTAGGCAACGCGTATAGAAATACAAAAGGAAACAAGGACAAGAAAACTCCTGATAGCAACACCTGTATAATTCTTGCCACATCTTTCTTTCGCGTTTTGATATATAATTTTACAATTAAATATATTGCAATAATGAAAGCAAATAGCGTGAACACCAGTTCCAAGGGATATTGGAAATAAATTCTCCCCATAAATACAAAAACAGCACAGATATAGAGAACTATCAGTAATAGTTTCGCAATAAAGTTCTGAAACATAGATTCAAAATAATTGATAAGAAAATGAATAAAAAGATTAAGGCTAATGCACATTGAAAAAGTAATATAATATCCAGTCCAATTTGACAATCTCTGATAAGCACTGATATTTAATAATATTGGGGCAAAGGTAGCCAGAAAAAGAATGAGAACAGGAATTGATTTATTTTTATTTATAAATTTGAACAAAAAGCAAGCCATCAGGAAGCAGATGAGATACAAAATTATTGGAACGAAAAATGAAATAAAGGCTCCAAAGAAACTGAAGCCATGACCTGTTGTATACTCGTACCTTTTTTCTCCACGTATAATTGTAATTTTGCTGGCATGGTCGACATAACCACTCTTGATCACAGATGCTTTTTTCATTGCAGGCATCCCATCAATCAAGAGCAGCTTATCCCTCTTATCTACAATATGGGCAGTTATCCAACTATACGGCTCAACACTGTCAATTACGACTGATTTTCCTTCCACAGTTACATCAATACCTGCGAAAGGCACGTTCACTATGATCCATACCAAATAACCTGCATAGAGTAATGAGACAAACACCCCGGTGTAACAAATTACGCAAACAAGACGACGCTTCCAATCAAGATTCATGCCAATAATGGCCTTTGTTTGGAGAAGCATTGTTGGCAACGGTTCTTATAACGGCCTGTTTTTCTTCTTCGGTGATTTCTCCCTGAAAATCAAATAATCCTTTCTTAATTTTCTCAAGCCATTCCGGCTACTGCATCATTTGATAAATCAATGTTTTCATAAAAAAGCACCTCCAGTTAAACGATTTTATTTTTCATTACTCGCTACGATCATCGTGCACTTATTTTTATTGTATATCAAAAATTCATTTTTAAAAGATAAATTTCCCAGATTGTTAGATTGTTAGAATCATAAAAAATTATGTCTCAATAAGATGTTTAATTTGTTGTTTCACATCCTCATCAAGAGACATTTGATCAATGATTTTTTCTGTCCTAATTTGCTGCATAGCTTTCATTGCATTCGTGTAGAATACAACCCCTGATGCCATGATCCAAGCCTCCATCGATTCCTTATCAGACAGCAACTGCTTCTTTGATATTAAGTGGTCATAGTAACGCTTCAGTTTTTTCCCATTTTTGCTTGGGTGATCGAGTAGATACATCGTTGCTAGCGTATGCTTTCGTTGAATCAGATCATTTTTTCCACCAAGACGAAGTACATCGTCCAAATCGTTCTGCAATTGTGCGCTCACACCAATTGTCACAGCATAGCGCTCGATGCGATTTAAGTCGTCCGGATGCACGTGACCAGCAGAGAGTGCGCCAGCTAAACACGCCATTGCTGTTAATGAGCCAGATTTATTTTGAATCACGCTCATATAATCGTCTTCATTCCGAGGCTTGTCTTCAAGATCTGCGAATTGGCCCTGGATCGAACAGTTTACGAATTGAATCAACTGTTGTAGGGATTGACTTTTTTCCCCTAAATGTTGATAAAAAACAGATAGGGCCAAGATGAGGCACCCATTTTCAATGTTGAGAGCTTGTCTCTCGTCATCCATCCATGGTGGAAGATTATTATCTCGATCCTGCCAATCATCTAATAGATCAAATGAAAGAATAATCAGTTCAACCGCCGCTGCAATTTGATAGATCGATTTGTTTTCACCCTTAAGCACGTTATAGTGTAATACAGTTAAACCTCCAAATGGAAAATCATTTTTTTCATGGTAAAACATGTACTCATGTGCTATTTTTCTCATTTCATCGGAAACAAAGTATTGTTCAACCAATTGATGTATTGCACTTCTTATATGGGGTGAAGCGTGATGAGATAGGTTGATGTTTCCCCCTCCAATCCAGTTTTTCTCAAACATTGCGCGAACCAATTAGACTTATTGTCCAGAATGAGCGACTCTTTCCATACAAAGCGACGGCAAAACGCGGTTAATTCAAAGAATGACACGGAGCCTAAAATTTCTAAAGAGCCTCCAGCGGTATTGTGGATCACATCATCACTATCCGTGACGCGAACCAGTTCCTCATACCACTCCTCCTATTTCTTTTGTTATTCGCTCTTTTGTTATTCGCTCTTTTGATATCATTAACTTTGACAAACGAAACAGATGATTTTGAGACTCCTGACAATATTAGCGTTGAATGCTTCCGAAAGCGGTTTCGTGTGTCCAATTTCTGTAACTTTTCACTCCTATAATAGCAAACCCTATATTCTTCAATCCAGTATATAATACAACGTATAGAAAGAAGGTAGATTGTCTGAGGAGTCGAAGAAAATACAATGTTTATCCATAATATTTGTTTGTATTTTTTCAAATATGAGCGTATAGTGTTTATAAACCTCGCAGTAGGCCGTCAGGGCACTGCCGGAGGAAAAAGAGGATAGATTGAGGAGAGAGTAGTCATGAAGCTTAGAAATCTTATTATTGTCGCTATGTTTTTGGCCATAGGTACTGTTCTGCACGCCGTATTCCCTGGAATAATTTTGGGGATGAAATCCGATTTGTCTCTGATTATGCTGTTTCTCGCTCTTTTCTTTTTCGCGGATCGAAGGAGCTTTTTCATTATCGGACTGGTTGCAGGCATTCTTGCCGGATTGACGACATCGTTGCCCGGCGGCTTTTTCCCGAACATCATCGACAAAGTTGTGACTTCAACAATCGTATTTACGGCTTTTACATTGATTTCACGTTCCTATTCAAGAAAAGGAAAATATATTCTCGGTGTGATTCTTGCTGCAATAGGCACCATTCTGAGCGGCACGGTCTTTCTGATTTCCGCAATTATCATTACGAATCTGACAATAGGTGCCTTTGTGGCTATGTTTGTTGGCATGGTTCTCCCAACCGCTGTTGTCAATACGGTATTGTTCGCTATACTGTATCCGCTCGTTGCCAAGATTGGCGAACGTGCCGGGTTCATAAAATTAGCAACGACACCTGTTTCTCATTGATTTAAATTGAGAATTTAAAATTTAAAAACAAAAAATGAAAAGACCTCCAATCCATACGGAGGTTTTTTCATTTTTTCGGAATCCTGTCTGAAAACACCGTCTGGTTTTCTTACGCTTTATAAGTGATAAACCCTAATCTATAGGGTATAATAAGTTTAGTTGAACTAAATTTAAAAACTGAGGTGAAGGTTATGGGAAAGTTTTTTTCATATACTTTTGGTGCGATTATCGGCGGTGTCATCGGCGGTGCTGCCGTCCTGCTGACCACGCCTAAAAAAGGCGAAGAGTTACGCAATGATCTCAAGGAAAAAGCGACTTCCTTCCAGCAACCGTTAAAGGAGGCTGCAACAAACTTGACCTCCGTTAAGGATCGGGTTCTGGCATTAAAAGAAGATAGTGTTCCAGTGCTTAAATCCACAGTCTCCGACATTGGCAACCTGCTTAAAGACTGGAAAGAGGACATCCAACCTTATCTCACGCGCATAAAAAATAATGTTGTCCAGCTTGAGGCAGCAAAAGAAAAGCTGAGCAATAAAATGACTGAGGAAATTCCTGAAAAGAAACCTGGCGAGGAACAAACACCGCCCTCGCTTTGATTGCAGAAATGAGAAAAAATACGGGAGATCGAACCGCTGATTGAAGGTTCAGTCTCCCATATTTTTTTTATGATTTCAGCATATCCAGCTTTAAAAAGCCCATAAGCCCTTACGAAATACAGGCTCCCAATTGCCATCTTCTGTTTGGCCGTCGATATCCATCTCTTCTGAACCGATCATGAAATCAACATGAACAAGGCTGTCATTCGCACCATGAGCCTTCAATTCCTGTTCGGACATCTTGTCTCCGTTATCGAGACAGGTCGGATAGGCCTTGCCAATGGCTAGATGACAGGACGCATTTTCATCATAGAGCGTCGTGTAGAAGACTCTGCCAGAAGCGGAGATCGGTGAATCATTCGCGACAAGCGCCACTTCACCCAAATAATGCGATCCTTCGTCGGATTCGATAATCGTGCGGAGAACGTCTTCTCCTTGTTCGGCATGAAAATTGACGATGCGACCATCTTGAAATTCCAAAGTGAGTTTCTCAATCAGCGTTCCGGCATAAATCAGCGGCCGGGTACTCGAAACCGTGCCGGTAACCCCCGTTTTTTTTGGCAACGTATACACTTCTTCTGTCGGAAGATTAGCAACAAAGGGGATACCACTCTGTGTCTTTGAGATACCGCCATCCCAGTGATACGCAGGGTCGAATGTGATCTCAAGATCCGTCCCTGGTGCCTGATAATGAAGCTTTCGATAGCTTTTCCGGTTAAGCACCTTTCTTTTTTCTGCCAATGTCTTTAAGTGTTCCTGCCAGGCGGCAAGCGGATCCGGGCGGTCAATCCGGGTCATTTTGAAAATCACTTCCCACAAATCTTTGATCGCGAGTTCCCGTATCTTGCCGGGAAATAATTTTTTTGCCCATTCGACGGATGGATAGATTAAAATCGTCCAACTGACTTTATCAGACATCCGGTAATCGTAATACGTGTGGAGTGCCTTCCAATAAGCCGCTTGGTCCACCGATACCTTGTGGGGATCAATTCCATCCGTCACACCGATTCCTGTTGTCCGGATATCAATGCATGCCGCACCACTCTTCACCAGATCTTCAAGGAATTCTGCCTTCCATTTGGGATAGTCTTGCAAATCCTCAATTGTACTGTGCTTCAGCCGCAGATGATCGAGTGCATCATCGATCCAATTGAAATAGACCCTCCTGGCGCCCGCCTGATAGGCTTTCTCGGCGACTAGGCGTGCAAGTTCACCGGCATCGATCGGTACTTTGACAAGTACGTCCTGACCCTTCTGTACATTGGCACCCACTGTAACAGCAAGTTCTGCATATTTTTCAAGATTCTCAGCAAATGTTTTCACCCTTGACCCTCCTCGTATAATAAGTTTTGAGCTTAAAAGTAGATCACTGTTCAGCTCGGATACGGCGTGATATCCTCAAGTTGTCATTGGAATGGATCCAACTCTTTCCGGTGCTAATTCAAAGCGAGCTTCTTCTCCTTCATTTTATCATGCTTGAAACCAATTATTTTGCTTTTTGATGAACAGTAAAAGAAACGTCATTTCCAGGTAGATTGATCGTCTCCGCATGCAGGTATAGACCCTTTTGAACCTGGACACGTGTCAGATTGATATAGACTTGCCGTTTTGACGGCTGGATCACGACCCATTTTGGAAAACGCGTGCCGCTCTTCAGAAACGCGAGGACTTCCTGATCCGGCAGCTTCAGATTTCCGAGCCGGACATTGGTTTCTTTGAGAATAATATCTCCATTATTGACCTCTGGCGCAAAGCTGAGTGAAAAAGGAATTCCCGTAAACAGCAAACGGTAGCTTCCCTTTAATACAACTTGATCGCCGATTTCCACATGATAGTTCAATCGTTTGTCTTTGTTATCGGCGATCTGCTGATTGATCATACTCTGCAATTGTTTTTTGTTCGCCTGTACAGTGAAAATCGCGTCGCTTGTTTGCTGACTCGTGAAATTCTCCGGGGAAGTTTTGCTCGTCGAAAAACCACCGGTTAAAAAGGCCGCAAGAACCGCCAGCGCAATCACGACAAGAAAAAGCAGGGCAAAAAATGCTGCCCGCCAGACACTTGGCCTTTTTTTTGACACTTTCGACCGTCTCAATTCGCTCACAATTATTAACTCCTCTCGAGCCTGATACTTTTTTCAGCAAATTTTAAGTTTTATCCATTATACTTAATCAGCAGTCGGCATTAGCGACTGCCTGTCCAAAGAAGGCCTCATTTCTCTATCTTATCTCAGAGATCTGCCATTGAACAGAATGACCGCCGACTTTAAGCTCTGACTCTGCACAACGAACTGAGGTGATTAGAAAATGTTTGGGACGCTGAATTTAATCATTATAGCGCATTTTAGGCATTAGGGAAAAAGAGCTCTCGTGGACCCATTCATCTGATCCGACCCGTCTCACGGGCCCCTTTCCTATGTAAGTTTCCAGTATTTTCTTGACTATCCTCGACAATGACCAATGCTTTCGGGTAAAATAGACAATGTTGACAGTAGCAATCAGTGACGGTATCCGTGCAATAGGCACAGTTTGCGACGGATAAAATCATGTTCCTTCGAAACACTAATACAGAGGAACAAACTATAATAGGAGTGGACATAGTGAAGAAATTAATTATTATTCTTGCCGCGGTCATTGGCCTTTCCAGCCTCGCAGCTTGCGGCAATAATGGCGATAACGCTGTTGTTGTGCAAACAAAAAGCGGCAATATCACCCAACAGGAATTCTACAAAGCTCTGAAGAAAGCCAATGGAGAATCCATCCTTCAGAATCTTGTCTACGAAAAACTGCTTGAGAAAAATAATAACGTCTCAAAAAAAGCCGTGGATTCCAGATATGATCAGGTTCGGAAGACCTTTCCTTCAGACGCTCAGTTTGAACAAGCTCTCGCCTCCAACAGTCTGACTAAGAGTTCTTTCAGACGGCAGATCAAAGATTCTCTGATGATGACCAAAGCACAGCAATCGGGCATTAATGTCACGAACAAAGCACTCCATGCCTATTACAATCAGAATAAGATTCAGTTGACTGAACTCAAAGCCCGCCACATTCTCGTCAAACAGAAGAAGACGGCACAAACGATAGAAAATAAACTGAAGAGCGGTCAGGATTTTGCAACGCTCGCTAGAAAATATTCTACAGATCAGGGTTCACAGGCTAAAGGCGGCGAACTCGGTTGGTTCAAGCAATCCACCATGGTCGCAGCATTCAGCAATGCCGCAATGAAGCTAAAGGTTGGTCAGACAAGCGCACCTGTCTATGCCCGCAGCGACGGCGGTTATCACATCATTAAACTGGAAGGCAAACGCGACGATTATAATTCTCTCAAGTCTTCAGTTAGAGAAGCCTATCTCGCCAGCAAAGAAAAATCACAGGATGCTGTGATGAAGAGTTTAATTAAAAAAGCAAATATTAAAGTTAAAGACAGTGAATTCAAGGACCTCTTCAACGGTACATCTGCAGCACCAGCAACACCTCAGCAATAAAAAAATAAAAAGGCAGGATGGAATTTATTCCAATCCTGCCTTTTTATTTTTTTGCAAAAAAGGAAGGCCACGTTTACATGACCTTCGATTTATTGGATTGATGACGTTTCTTTTTTTCTGCTTCCATCCTTTTCAGATAAACGTCACCCTGTTCTTCATTCCAGTCATCATCAATTTCTTTATCCGCCTTCGAGAGTGTAAACGCCTGATAGCCGCTGAACAGTATGCCAGCAACGACCAGATACACCCACCAAGCCACATTCCCCATTCTCGATAAAATCGGATCAATAACGCCGAATTGCTGTGCGATAAAAAGAAGAAAGAGTACCGCAACGGCAATCAGCGAGCGCTTTGCCTGTTTCATCTTCACGCCCCCATTCTGATTTTTGACCTTTTCCTTGAGTCTGCATTAATCCTTATGCCGCTGGGAGGACAAGTATGTCAAAACGGGTTGAAAAAAACCGGCCATCCTCAATCCTAGCCGGGCAATTCAATCGAACACGTGAAGTGTTTAGTTCTCGTCCTGTTCAAAAGTCGGACGGTATAGGCTGCGATTATCCATCGCAAATATCCGTTCAGAAAATTCTCCCGGACGTGTTTTGCGCACTGCGCGAGTCATAATATTCATCTTTGCATCCATATCGTCAAGCATATGAAGAATTTCTGCCTCTTTGAAAAGTGGTGCCTTCGGGCTGCCCCATTCCGGCTTCTCATGATGACTGAGCACCATATGCTGCAGCAGCAGCACTTCTTCTTTGTCTGCAATGCCCAGTTCACGTGCTGCCTCGCCTATTTCATCGATCATAATCGAAATATGTCCAAGCATATTTCCTTCAAGCGTATAAGTCGTGGCAGTCACACCGGACAATTCCTTCAACTTTCCCATGTCGTGGAGAATGATGCCTGCATATAAGAGATCACTATCCACTTCCGGATAAAGAGCGACGGCGGCTTTTGCCATATCCAGCATGCAGCAAACGTGATAAGCTAAACCGGAAAGAAAATTATGATGAATGCTCATGGCTGCCGGATATTCAAAAAACGCGGTTTGATTTTTTTTAAGAAGCGCGCGTGTCAGACGCTGAATCACTGGATTTTTTATGTCAAAGAGATATTGCATCAGCTTTTCGTTCAGCGCCTCTGCAGACAGCGGCGCTGACGTGACAAGATTTGCCTTTATGACCCCATCATGTTCCGTAGCCAAACGAATATTTCGTATTTTCAGCTGGTTGCGGCCCCTGAAGGTGGTAATATCGCCTTCCACGAGAACAACCGCACCGGTTACAAAATTTTTCTCATCCTCGTTGCTGCTGCCCCATAATTTGGAATCAACGTCCCCTGTCTTGTCCTGCAGAATAATTGTTAGAAAGGGCTTCCCGTTACTGGCGGTTCCCCTGGTGACATCCTTAATCAATAGAAATTCGTGAATGCGCTCACCTTCTTTAAAGTACGCGATCCCCTTCAAAGTCATCCTTCCCTTCAAAAGATTAACCTTTGCTATTTCCTCCCGGCAATTGTTTGTCCGCACGAGCCGGAATGCGGATGATGAAAGCCACACCATTCTCCAAATTCTTTATCTCAATCTGTCCGTGATGAAGATGAATAATACGTTGCACGATGGCGAGCCCCAGACCAAATTGGCCCTTCTCTCCCTTTCTGAACGGCTCAAACATTTTTACCCGCTCCTTATCAGGAATCGGTTCGCCGTCATTTCTAATCGTGATCACCGTCTGCCGTTTTGATTCTTCAGCAAGAAGCCACAAATTTTGTCTGGCATAGCGAAGACCGTTCTCGACCAGATTTTCAAGAACAATCTGCATCTGTTCCTTATCTGCCCATAGCTTCGCTTCATGACCTTCGACATGAATCTGTATATCCGGGCGCTGCGTCACAAATCGTTGGCGAATCGGATCAGCCAGCGCGTCAAACGAAAGCTTCTCAATTGCCAATTTTTGATCGCGGAGCGAATCGAAACGGGTAAAGTAGAGCAGCTTCCGCACTCTTTTTTCCATCTGCTGCGATTCATGAATAATCACGTCCATCGAGCCTTCCATATTGCCTTTCGGAAAGATGCCATCCTTAACCGACTGCGCATAACTTTGAACAACCATAATCGGCGTTTTCAATTCATGAGAAGCCTGCTGCAAGAAAATTTTCTGCGATCGATCATAATTCATCAGATTCAGACGCATCTTCTCAAATTGCGAGGACAGGCGTTCGAATTCCTCGTCCCCTTTCCATTCAAAGGGCTTTTCCCAATTCATGCGCGAGATTTCTTCAAACCGCCTGCCGAGGATATCCAGCGGACGTTTAAGGTATCTGGCCAGCCAGAAAGCAATGAACAGGCTCAGCAAACCGACCATGATAAAAATAAAAATCATCCGTCTCCAAAGCATATGCATCAGTGTATTCGGATAGGTGTCCCACATATAGGAAATATAAAACCCATTTCCAGTATTGTCATCAAGACGTTTCACGACATAATAGAGAGTTGCGCCTTTATATTGAAGAGTATAATGTCCGGATGCGCTTTTCTGATGACCAGCCTTCAAAAGCATCTCATGGAAGATCGTCACGGCAATCGGATTCCCATAGACTTGATGATTATTCTCATCAACCTGCAGATTACCGACGGCCTTTTCATTCTGCTGGCGCAGCGCATCATCCTTCGAATCCCCGAAGCTATAGTCACTGGGATAATGATACCCGTTTCTTTGCACGGATTCAATCGTTGCAAAAGCATCCTCGCTGAGGGCACTCTTAATCAGAAATGGGTAGACGACAGCCATAATGAGACCCATCAGCAAGATCAGGAATGCAAAAGAAAGCCAGATACGTTTCGTTAATGTCCATTTCAATCGGAACATCAGGCCACAACCCGATATCCGGATCCATAGACCGTCTCCAAAGATAAGCGGGAGAGCTTGCGCCGAATTCTCCGGACAACATCATCAACTGCCCGATCTGAACCGACATAATCGGCACCCCAGACTTCGGTCAAAATATCCCGGCGAGACTTAGCCACATTGGCATTCTCCACGAGGAAAAGCAAGACATCAAATTCCTTCGTCGTCAAGTCAATGACGCCCTCCCCTTCATCAAATACTTTACGTCGGACAACATCGATCTGATATTTAGAGATCGTTAGGAGACTTTCGTGAATCCCGCCGCCATAGACTCGGTGCAGCAATTTCTTCGCACGAATAATCAATTCCTTAGGCAGAAACGGCTTAGCCAGATAATCATCACTGCCGAGCTCAAGGCCGATAATTTTGTCCAAATCCTGATCACGAGCGGAGATAAAAATGACTGGTTGTTCGGAATGATTCTCCTTGATTTTTTTGATCAAATCATAACCGGACATGCCCGGGAGCATAATATCCAGGATCCAGAGATGTACCCCATTGTGCATGTATTTGACCGCCTCTTCAGCAGTATGGAAAACAGAGACTTTCCACCCCTCTTTTTCCATATAAGCTCGGAGCAAAGAAGCCAAGTTTTCCTCATCTTCGACCAGATTAATTTGAAATACAGGTTCACTCATCATCAATCATCCTTATTTTCACAAGATTTTCCGTGACCTTTCTTACGTTGAAATTATACCATGTGCCTGAAACAAGTGAGAGATATCTAATATTTTTCACATCCCAGACACTGATTGATTTAGAAAAAGGGATAATTTTCTTATAGAGCCATTTTATTCAACGCTGACAGGGGCAATATCGTCTCCGGATGTTCTTTCATAAAATCCGATTGATGACAGGTCAGCAGAATAATCTGCCGGGTCTCAGCCAATCGGGCCAGAATCCCGTATACCTGATTCATGCGCCGCTCATCAAAATTAACAAACCCTTCATCAACGATGATCGGCATTTGCTCCCCGTTCTGACTAAACGAATCGGCAAGAGCAAGCCGCAGCGAGAGGTACACCTGCTCCGCCGTTCCACGGCTGAGTTCTGCTGCGAAAAACCGTCTGCCGTCGTGACGAGAAGCAATGAAGCCTTCATTCTCCGTTAACTCAAGTGAGCGATAGACACCCGAAGTGATTTCCGACAAATAACTTCCTGCCTTTTGCAAAATCTGCGGCATCCGCTCGACCCGGTACCTATCCTTCACCTTCTGTATGGCCTGTCTTGCTATCTGATAGACTGACCATTTCTCCGCCTTTTTTTGCAGTTCGGCAAGCAGTGAAGCATAACGATCCTTAACCTCGCGATAAGAATCATTCTTTTCAATACTACGACATTCCGCCTCCTGCTGAATAAGCAGAGCCCGTGTTTCCTTCTCTGTTTTCTCAATCGCAATCATCTGTTCATTAAACGTGTCTTCGGTGCAGTCCTGCCAGATTTGTTTGATCCATTCTTCCCGCAATCGGGCAAGAACAGCTTTTCCCCCTGCTTTTTCAAGCATGTCCAGTCGCTGCGTATCCAGTTTCTGCTGCAAGGATCTGCGCTGTGCCACCATCTCAGCAATATTTTCGAAATCCGATCGATTTTTAGACCCGGACGCTTCATAAAGAGAGGCCTGTTGATCCCTCAGTTGTTCCAGATTTGTTTCCTGCCTCTGGATTTGTTTCTGATAAATGATTAGCTGGCTCTCGCAATCCTGAAGAGTTCTCTGAAATTCTTTTTCTTTTTCCAACCGTTTCTCTAAAATCCGGCAATCCGCACCCGGCATGTCAAGGTACTGCGCTGTTTCGTTAAGCCTCTTCAGAAATCGTTGATGATCTTTCTCTCTCTCCGCCAGCTCACCCGTCATGCCATCCAGATCGTCCTTTTTCTTTTTCGTTTCGATAACCAGCCGTACAAGCTCCTCCAGCCAGTCAATCTGGCCGCGCGGATAACCACGATCCGCAACCCATTCTTCCAGTGCCTCTCTTTCATCATGAAACATTTTATCATTTTTAAGAAAGGTCTGCTTCAATAGGCTGCACCGTTCCTGAGCCATACCCGCTTGCTCGGCGGCTAGTGAATGCTGAAGCTGCTGGCTGCGCGACTGGTCATCAGCCGCTGCGGAGCCAGCAGCCACGTGTCTCGAAGATAGGGCCAGTATGACGGCCCAGATGAAGCCAAATGCAAAAAGTACAGCTGCAGCCGCCCAATCGATAAATAGTCCTGAAAAGAACGCACAAATTCCGGAAGCGAGGAGCAGCAGAAAAGTTAAAGGATTTGTGTTCCGTTTTTCTTTGGTCTGCCGCAGATCAATCGAATCTGTCCGACTCTGCCTATGAAGTTGCTCTAGGCGATCAGTCAATTGCCGAACCTGCTCTTCTTGCAGATGGAAGGCATTCTCCGAGGCCTCCCTGTCTGCGCGGGTTTTCGCCAGATGACTGAGGAGATTCTGAAGCTTGCCGCGAAATTCCAAATCAATCGATACCTTTTGAAGCCGTACCGGAATCCACTCGGGTCCGAGGTGGCTAAGCAATTGCCGATATTCTTCAGCCGTCCCTTGACGCGCTTTTTTCAAGAGCTCAATCTGCCGAATATTCTCTTGATCGGCATCAGATAGACGGAATAAGCGATTCAGCTTTTCTTCTTCGGCGAGCCAGCGCGGATCAGAGGAGATCGCCAGTCTATGATCCTCGACCTGGTTCATTTGGCTGCGCAATTCGGCAAGTTCTGCCATCGCCGCATCGATCGCCTGAACCAGACGTTTATGGTGTTCGAGTCCATCCGCCGGGAATGATCGATAATCCTTGATCCCGCCGATCGCTTCTTCCAATGCCTGAGTGCTTTCAAAAAGCGGAACAAAACCGATGAACGCTTTCCAGCGATTCAAACACTGCCGAATCGCTTTTTTGTTCACTTCAAGCTGATCAAGTTCCCGGTTGCCCGCCTCTATCTTCTCTTTCAGCAGGCGAAACGCGTCCATTTTTTCCTCCCAGGATTTCAAATCACGTGCTGCGCGTTCTAATTGATGAAACAATTGATTAATCTCCGGATTTTTACCGCCTTTCTTGAATAGATCGGCGAGGACTCTGTCCAATTTCTGTTCAAGTCCGTCCAGCGCCTGATTCCCGACCATCCCCGCTCCTAGGAGCAGATGATTCAAATCGGCGGGCCGGATCTTGTCGAGCGCACTGAGACCGTCGAGATCAAAACAGAAGACGTTCTCATAGAGAAACCTGTCCATTTGCTGCAGCCATTCTTCTGCCCGATATGGCTCGCCGTGTTCACTCGTGATCCGCGGTTGATTTTTACTGCTGTAAAAGCGTTCGAATCGGCAGCTCCCGCCGTCCTTGTCCTCCATAATTACCGAGCCGCCGAGCCTATCCTCGGCATATCCGCGACTCCAACGTGCCCATTCATTTTTCGATGAAAAGCCAAATAAAACACTTAGGATGAAATTTCTCAGTGTGGACTTGCCCGCTTCATTCTCTCCATAAATCATGATCAGCGAGGATTCAGGGAAGCGAATCATTTTATTTTCAAAAGTACCAAATTGATTAATTTCTAATGCCTTTATTTTCATAAATAGTCCGCCTTTTATCCTTCCATTTCACTTGGATCGGCCTATATACACGTATTTAAACGATTATTTTTTCATTTTCCATCGAGTAATGCATCTGCTACGATCTGCTGTGCTTGTGCTTTGATCTTTTCCATTTCTGCACTGTCCGGTAGGCTGAGATAGCGGCTTCCAAATCGGTGGTGATAGAGCGGATTCAGGGCTTCTTCAGGATCATTTCCCTCCTCGATGACCCGAAACAGATCGCCAATAAAGTGAGGGCTCTGAAGAATTTCCTGGTGCGACCATTGCGGTCGGAGATTGACAGTCCCTTCAAAGATCCAAACAAAATCTGGCCGATCTGTCTCCTCATCATTCATGGCTCCAAAGAGCTCTTCCAAAAAGGATTGAAAAGCAGCCAAACCAAGTCCAGAGTCATCGGCTGTTAGATCGAATTTCAGAAAAACACCTTTGTCTTTCTCGCGCATTCGTTCCTTGATCTTCTGAATGGTCGCATTCGCCTGCTCCAGAATGTCCGCTCCATTTATGCGGATTTCCGATTTTTTCCAGAGAATATCGGCGGTAGGCATAAAGCGGATCTGCGTCTCATGATGGGCAAGCGTCACGAGCGAAACCCCTTTTTCACCAGTCTCCTTGATCGACAAGCCCTGAATCGATCCGCTGTACCAAACAGGCGGAACATCCGAAAGCTTCTGCCTTTTATGTATATGCCCCAGTGCCCAGTAGTCAAAGCCCTTGTCTGCCAAGCTTTCCAGTGTGAAGGGCGCATACGCCTCGTCCTTCCCCGCTGCGCGCAGAGCCCCGTGAAGAATGCCTATATGGTAATCTGCACCGGCAATCTTTCCATAGCCTGAGACAAGGCTCTCATGTTCATGACGATGCCCGTAACTCGCTCCATACAGATGAACATGCTCGCCAGCAGAGGTCAGCAAACTAAAATGGGCCGGATGCGCGGGAAACACATGAACATTATCCGGCAACCGGAGCTGGTTCTGCCAATCACCCAATGGATCATGATTGCCGAAAATAACAAATGCCGGAATCGAGGCTTGTTTTAAATCATTCATCGCTTGGATAAACCGTTTTTGAGCCCGAATACTCCGTTGATGGGCATCAAAAATATCTCCGGCGATGATGATAAAATCCACTTGCTCGCGTATGGCATAGCGGACGAGACGTTTGAGTGCCAAAAAGGTACTGTCCCTCATTCGTTCGTACAGAGCTGCAGGTAACCTGGACATTCCAGAAAACGGACGATCCAGGTGTAAATCCGCCGCATGAATGAAACGAATCATCCCATCACTTCCCTTTTCCATTATTCTAACATAACCGATCACACGTTCTCAATAAACGCGTGATCAATGCCGTGCACGAAAAAACAAAAGAACCCCCCGCTTTGGGGAGTTCTTGCCCTATTCGACCGAATCTTCACCTGAAATGATTAATGGACGCGCAACTGTTTGCGAAAAACTTCACGCACAACATAGGCCACACCGGCCATATCGTTTGAGCGTGTAATCCAATCGGCTTTTTGTTTAACCTCTGGCGCTGCATTGCGCATCGCGACTCCAAGTCCGACCTTTTCAATCATCTCTGCGTCATTCGCTCCGTCACCAACGGCGACAATTTCATGAAGCGGGATTCCCAGTTGTCCTGCGAAAAATAATAAGCCGTTAAATTTAGAAGTCCCTTGCCGCATCAGCGTCATATCCTGGGGTGAAGTCCGATCAACCGCCAATGCTGGAAAATAGTCAGCCATAGCCTTTTCGATGGTATCCATGGCCTGCTCATCGTTCAATTTTATTTTGACATCGGTTGCCCCTTCATAATTCTCAAGCAAATACTGACTTAATGTATCCACATAGGTAACCGGATAAAAAAGAGGCTCATTCATACCGATGGTCATTTTAGCGATCAGATTCCGCTGACGCGGGCGGTTGCTGATCGAGAGCCGTTCATGCGAGATTTGGATCTGGCACGGATAAGTCTCCAGAAATTCTACTAATTGAATCAGGGCGCTATGCTCAATTTTGCTCGTGTAAACTGGATTATCCATGGAAGACGACACAAATGCGCCGTTATGCGTAATAATCGGCTGCGTCAACCGCAGCGCCCGTGCCACCTTTGCTGCCGAATGGAAATGCCGTTCAGAAACAAGCGTTACTGTAATCCCCTTTTTACGAGCAAAAGCAATGGCTTCTTTTGTCTGCCGGTCCAGACGATCATTGCTGTTCAAAAGAGTCCCGTCGATGTCTAAAGCGAGTAAGCGATATACCAAGGTCCTCCCCCTTTTCGGAATCCATATCAATCGATCATTCCTGTTGAAAGCTTATGAACCTTCTCAAAAAAATAGAACAAGGGGTCGGAACCGGAGATCAAGAAAGAGAACGGCTGAAAGATCCGTTCTCTTTTATGGTTATTATAACCATTTAGTTTCTGCAATACTTATTTTGCGTAGCCGCCGAACTGAGACTGCGCCTGAGCGACTAAGCGCTTGGTGATTTCTCCTCCGACCGAGCCGTTTGCTCTGGATGTTGTGTCCGGTCCAAGGTTGACACCAAATTCGCTTGCAATTTCTTGTTTCATCTGATCAATAGCCTGTTGTACACCTGGCACTACTAACTGATTTGAATTTGCCATGTGTTTCACCTCCCTTATAAGCCTATTTTGCTCCGCTTTCGAATTCTATATGCGAAAAAACAATTGGAAATTTATAGGTAAAAGAAAGGGAGGGTTTCGGCTTACTGAACGCGACGGAGTGCGCCGGTGGTTGGATCAATGACCATTCCGTAGATCGGTGTGTTTTTCGGCAAAAGTGGATGATTCTTTACAATCGCCACACTCGCGGCAACCTGCTCATCGACAGATTGAAAACCATTCAGCCAATGTGGCAGATCCTTTTCCTGCTCCTTGACCTGTTCAAGTGCCTCCATGCTGACTCCTTGACGCTTCATATCATCAATCATTTTCTCGCCTGCCAGTCCATGCATGCCGCAATCCGTATGACCAATGACGTAGACAGCTTCCGAACCCAGCTCATGGAGGGAGACTAAAATGCTTTTCATCGTGCTTCCATAAGGATCTTCAATCATGCCACCCGCACATTTAATCATGATCGCATCGCCATTTTTGATGTTCAACGCCTGCGGCAAAAGTTCAATCAGCCGGCAATCCATACAAGTAACAATGGTCATCTTTTTAGCTGGCCGGCCAGTGGTCTGATAAGGAAGGTACCCTTTTTCACTCACAAAACGTTCATTAAAAGCTAAAATATCATCCATCTGTGACATTAATCCTATTCCTCCAGCATTGTTTATGTAGCCTTTAAATTATGATAGAGGATCCGATCCGAATGATCCAGTCAGAAGCCCTCGAACTTTACACATACGGTTCATGTTCAGATGGATTCCATTTACCTTTAGCTCAGAGATAACCTACAAGGAGATTTTCTGCTTACATGAAAAATGAATAAAAAAAAAGCCATTCTCCAATCGAAATCGGAAAATGACTTTTTCATTTAAAGACGCATCACAGCTTTGTAACGTTAGCTGCCTGCGGTCCGCGGTTGCCTTCTACAACTTCGAATTCAACAGCTTGGCCTTCGTCAAGTGTCTTGAATCCGTCGCCCTGGATAGCGCTGAAGTGAACGAATACATCGTTTTCGCCTTCAACTTCAATAAAACCAAAGCCTTTGTCTGCATTAAACCATTTAACTGTACCTGTTTTCAAAAAGAAAACCTCCTAAAAATTGTTATATGCGCATGTTTTATCTGGAAGCATTCCGCCTGCTTATCTTTGGATACCCGCACAACAAGCTCAGCGTCCTGCCCATGTAAATAAAAAATTCACATATTATAGAAAGATATCAATAAAGTAACTGTACATTGATAATCCTTTTATAATACATGAATTATAAATGCCATTCTTTATTCAGAAGCATGAAAATAAAATAATGAACCTAACATAAACAAACAAAATTCAAAACATCAAAGCACTCATCAGCGCCGAAACAACGAAAGCCCTACCTCTCTTCCATCCTTACGGTTCCTCTGACCGAGCCAGTATGATTCAGCGCACTCTCTCTGCTTTCATACTATCTCTCCATTCATCATAACACATTAAAGACAGTATATCCATTTCTCATTCAAAATAGAACAATCTTGCCATTCACACTAGGTCTTAACCTAGTATATAGGTATCAATACCATTTGTCAACTTTTTATTTTAGCAGCCTTATCGCTTCCATCATTTTTTTCAGTCCTTTATTTTTCAACAAAAATCTTCAGAATTTGTTCTAAGTCCTCAATCCGTTTTGCACTCAGCAGAACCCGACGTCGATCAGTATCAATCACAAGTATTCCGTCTTCGGACAGTCGCATATTTTTCACCCGATTATAATCGATAAAACCGAAGCCGTAAACAAATCCGTGATCTTTGAACCAAGCTTTTGGTGCGGAAAAAAATGTGAAAAACACGAAGAGTATTGTAAAAACCAAAAGAAGAAGAGAAACACGCGAATCACCTCGCCGGACATCGTTAGCAATTGTCAGAACGATCAAAATGACCAAAAAGATTAGCTGATCAATCCAATAGCGTTTTCGAAGGGTAACCTTCAGCACAGTCTTTCCATGGAGTAAAGGCGCGATCCCCTCATGGAATATCAGATGGGCGGCGAGAGCTGCTATGGCTACAATTAGAAAAAGGATGGTCAGATTCATTGGTATTTCCCTCGCTTCCGTTTCGATCCTAATTATTTACTGCTATTTCACGAATAACTTTATACTATTTAATAGAAATAAAAAAGGGAAAATCAAAATAAAATCATGAACTGAACCCTTGGTGCACTTTTTTCAATCCATCAGGTGAAGTAATGTACCGTAGCCAATAACCCAGGATACAGGCAACGAAAAACCGGAGGATGGATGTGCCTTCAATGTACCAATTCGTTTGCAGAAAATCTTTAGCTAACCACCAAATCCGCTTTTGTCACCCCTCACAATAGTTTCAAGCACCTGATTAACTTGATCGATTCGCTCTATGACCTTTCGTCAGCTTTCCAAACGGAATCCGATTGCTGACTACAGTATCAACCTCTTTTCAGAAGTGTATGAATTTAGGACACATCTGATGTATGAAAGACTTATGCATATGAATACTTATATGTGCTTAATAATTTATATATTAATGATTATAAACACTTGATTAATAAATATTTTGTTAATATAATACTTATATAAAAGCATTAGGCAGGCGATTCAGGATGTATCAAGAAGAGAGACTCGCGGCTATTCTGGATTCTTTAAAAACAAAGCGAAGCATGTCTGTTAATGAAATTTGTGAAAAATTCCAGATCTCTAGAGACACCGCACGTAGAGATATTGTCAAATTATGTGAAAAACGGGCAGCAATCCGCACCCATGGCGGCATTGCACTGCCAGAACTCGAACAAACTCTGCTCGCCTATCGTGAACGCTTAATGAACTATTCATTGGAAAAAATGCAGATCGGCGCACAGGCCCTCAGTTTTCTACAGGAAAACGGCCACTATTTTTTCAATGCCTCAACAACGCTCTCCTGTATGGTCAGACAGATTGATCGAACGATTACGGCCTATACTCACGGTTTGGATACGGCACAGATACTTTCAGACCGAAGCAAAATTGAGATTCACTTATTTGGCGGCATGTTTAATCCGGAAAATCGCTATTTCGCCGGTATGCACAGTCTGGAACAAATTCGGGCAGTGAATTTTGACGGTGCCTTCCTCGGAACCGCATCAATAACGCCTGAAGGATTTTTCTACGATGATGAAGATGATGCAGAAGTCATTCAAACCGTCTGCAGTCGCTCGGCATTAACGGTGATATTAGCTGAACAGACAAAGTTTACCAAAAAAAGCCGGTATATGGGGACAGACTGGAAGACTGCCGATATCATCATTACGGATAAGGAACCCCCTACTTTTTTCCGCAAACGGGCGGAGGAAACAGGTACTGAAATCATCCTTGCAACGTTATTAACGGCCCCCAATGAGCCGTCAAAAAACTAAAGAATAGAAGGGATATCTAATGACGATACGATTAATTTTCAGCGATATTGACGGAACACTTTTGCAATCCAACCACCAAATCAGCCCAAAAACGAAGCAAGCCATTCAAAATTGCAGGGATCAAGGGATTCCATTCATCCTCGTCTCTGCACGGATGCCCAGCGGCATTCTCCCTCTGCAGGAGCAACTGGGCATCCGCGCGCCACTGGTCTGCTATGGCGGTGCGCTCCTTCTCGGAGCCGCCGAAAAAGAGGAACCCCGTCCCGCATTATCTGGCTTTCCGTTTCCAGCTGCAATCGTCCCCCGTCTGATTCACTTTATTTCTGAACGTTTTCCTTCAATCTGTGTTTCCCTTTACAGTTTTGATCGCTGGATCGTCTCGAATCCGGAGGATCAGTGGATTCAGCAGGAACAGCGGATCGCCGGGACCGCTTTCGAGCGCTATCCGTTTGATTTAATAGAAAGCCGTTCTCTTCCGCTGATCCATAAAATCTTGTGTATGGGTACGCCGGAAAGCATCAACCGACTTCAATCCAGCCTTGAAGAATCAGCAATCACAGCCAATTTTCATCAATCGAAAGCGACTTATCTCGAAATTACGGAAAAAAACGCCACAAAATCTGCGGCTCTCCGCAAGCTCTGCAGCTATTACAACGTCGATCCATCAGAAACACTTGCATTCGGCGATAATTTCAACGATCTCGATATGCTTGAGGCTGCCGGGATCGGCATTGCCATGGCCAACGCTCCAGAACCTGTTCAGGCTGCTGCGGACCGCGTCACTACTTCAAATGACGAGGACGGAATTGCTAAGGCGCTTGAGCACATCGGCTTGTCATGAACAGCGATCGGCTGAGAGGGAAATGCAGGAAAGTTTTCTTCGATGCTCGGAAAAGTACTGACTAAGTGCCACCTAATGAAAGATTTAACAGAAAAGACATAGATGGTATGTAAACGTTTACAATTATTCTATATACTAAAATTGTAGTAACAGAATACAAACTGGAAAATGTATGAGGAGAACAATCGTTTGAAAGAAGAACTGGCTGAGCCAATCCGATCCGATACACGGACGAGGTGTCCGCGAAGTGCTCGCTTTTGTCGCAGAATTGCCCCTTCCTCACGTGCTCGGATGGTCTCGAGTACTTTTCGATTGTACCGGAAGCGCTTGGTAAGGAAGAGACACGCGAATAGCTCATTTGGTGGCAATGCTTGACGGCTATCCAATTAAAGGGGGGCATCCAATTAATATCCATGTGTTTAACCGGGAAACATTGGTTGATGCGATGGATCATCCTGAAAAATATCCGCAATTGACCATTCGTGTTTCCGGATATGCAGTCAACTTCATCAAACTGACCCGTGAGCAGCAACTTGAAGTCCTTCACTGGACCATCCACACAAACATTTAAGGAGTAGTCCGCGCAGGAGATGATCGCTATAGTACTGGGGAACATCTGCTTAAGGATGCAGCACCCAACCTCTTATCCAGTCGAACGTGCCCTTGCTGTTGTCGGAGCAAATGAAATAACAATTAATTTCTGTGCCTGAACCCAACAGAGAAAAATCTGAATCGATTCCCTGAAATTGGGTAAATATATCCAGCTTCAGGGGTTTTTTATTGTCATACCGTTAGCGGGTTGTACCATCAGCTTCTGGTTTCTTCGTTATGGCTACCCGAACCATTTTGAATTGAGAGGAAACACTTTTTACAGAAACATCGAAATCTGATTCCGATTGAACCATTAAGAAATCACCTTTGTTTAAAGTCATTAAAAATTCTTCTTTTTTACTTTCTAAAATGATTTTGTCATCCAGCGCCAGAAATCCAGTAAATAAATCGGTACAGTTAAGCGTCATCGACCGCGTGATCTGCTCAAACTGTCCGCTAAAACCCCACTGCTGATTAACCATTAAATTGAGATCCCGGCACTGGCCAATGGATTGGGTCCTGAGCCCACCGTCAAATTCGGCGACCTGGAAAACCGCCAACTTTTTTTCAATATGTTCATCATGAATCAGGGTAATTGTGTTGTTTAGCGGCATTAAATAACGATAAAATCCCGAAAGATCAGAAAAAAGTGACTCTTTCTCAATAACTGTTGCAGATGAGAGACGAAATTCAAACCGGCGTTCAGAATAACTGCCATCTTCGGGATAGATGAAAATCTCGGTGGTCTCGCCCCCACTCCAGCGATTTGTTCTATAAGCATTCCTGCGTTTTAACCATAATTGTTTCAAAGTGATCAACCCATCCTCAGTGATGTTTTTGTCGAACATCTACCATTTTTAGAAAAACTCAATTATTTCAAGCTCGCCTGTACATATGATTTCAACAAATGATGAGTCATCCGTTTTATACGCGAGCGCCAGAAAAATATTGAGGACTGAAGAATCGGCCCAACCAAAAATAGAGATATAAAAGTACCGATGTACACAGGACCTCCCAGGACCCATCCGGCAACAAGCACACTCAATTCGATCACCGTGCGGACCAAGCGTATGGATCTGTCGAAACGGTCTGACAACGCTAAATTAAAACCGTCTCTAGGCCCTGCTCCTAGACCGGTTGCAACATACATCCCAGCTCCAAATTCAATAATAAATATTCCAACAACCAGCAATAGGAACCGTTCCCAAATTGATGAAGGGACTGGAATAAAATGGAGAGATTGAATCAGATTGATGAATATTCCCGTAAACACAGCATTGCATATCGTCCCTATTTCCGGCCAGCTCTTCTTCAGCAGACACATCAACAAAATTAATACTCCACCGACAATAATGACGCAATCGCCAACGGTTAATCCTGTATGTCTAGATATCCCTATGTGCAGGACATCCCATGTAGATACACCCAAATGGGCATTAATCATGGCTACTGTTCCCAGAGCCAAAAAAGACAGCCCGATAAAAAAGATCGTCCATTTCTTCGCGTAAATATTCAGAATAAGAAACCATTTTTCGTTTCGAAATGGCTTCTTTTTATCATTTTTAAACATTTTTAATCCCCATCTCGAAAATCAAGCGGATCTCATTTATTCTCATTCAAATACAAACAATATTCTGTGAATGCTATAAAAGCTTATGATGAGGTTTTCAGAACAATTGTTCTACCCGTACAAACACCCACCATAAGCCTTTCCGGCACTTTGCTTGCATATATTGTATATCAATCGGGCAATAAAAACTATAGCGTGAAAAAAATTATTTTCATTCCTACTTGAGCGCGGGAATCTGAATGGCCGCCGATAGAATGAGATTTATCAGACAATTTTGCAAATAAAAGGAATTTGAAGGTAAAGCAGATGGCCTGAAAAAAATGAGTGAGCTCCTGAAGTTGGGAAAAGAAATTCAATCTCAGGGGATCTTCTCTGAAAAGAAGAAGAGAACCCAGTGGGCTCTCTTCTTCTTTTCAATTATTATCAATCATCCAGTCGTTTGCGTTTTACTTCATCCTTTTCACAACTGAACAACGTCAAGTGTCCCTCGATGACCGTCTGCATATGCACTGGCCTCCCCCAGAGCTGAACGAGATAGGCGAGCACACCGTTCAAGTCGTGGATATCCAGTTCAATTCCTTCATAGCGATGTTTCAGGAGCAATTCCCCGTTATTGTGGTAATCGCCGTCCTCGACGACGATATACGGAAAACCGCCATTAATTCGCATCGAGACCAATTGATCCCGAACATTTTCCCATTCCTTATCGGTGATCGTATAATTATCATTCTTTTTTTCAAAGAGAAACAGATCCTCCCGCTGCACGAGATCTTTGCTCAGATAATTACGAATGAAGGATTGATCAGATTCGAGTTCGCGGACTTCAAAGAGTTTCTCGCGGCCGGACCCTTCTTTGACACCAAGACGGAGGAGATCCTCATTCGGATGATTATACCTCTCTTCAATGTCCTCAAATATTTTCAGTCCAAGATAATAGGGGTTAATGCTCTGCTGTGACGGTTGGACAACCTGAGCATTCAGCTTGGCAAACTCAACAGATTCGCCGGAACTTAAATCCAGTTCACGCATGATCCGGGCATGCCAATATGACGCCCAGCCTTCATTCATGATTTTGGTTTCCAGCTGTGGCCAAAAATAGAGCATTTCCTCGCGGAGCATCGTCAGAATGTCCCTCTGCCAATCTTCGAGTACATGACTGTATTCTTCAATGAAAAAGAGCAAATCTTTTTGCGGCCGTGCCGGAAAATGTCGTTCGCTTTCTTCCGGTGCTTTCTTCTTTCTGTCATCCAGACCGATTAAATCCTGATATTCGGAAATCGGCTTCTTTTTCTTCTTCGCCGGCTGACCTGGCTTATTATCCAGCCAATCCCCCTTGCGGATAAGTCGCGGATCAACATGTTCCTGAATCGCCAGAACGGCATCAATAAATTTTTCAACATTGGACTTTCCATATTTTTCTTCATATTCATGAATTCGCTCAGCAGTCGCGCTCATGCTTTCCACCATATCACGGCGTGTATTAGTAAAACGGACATTATTCTTAAAAAAATCACAATGCGCGAGGACGTGAGCCACAATCATCTTATTTTGAATCAGGCTATTCGTATTCAGCAAAAATGCGTAGCACGGATCGGAATTAATCACCAGCTCGTAGATCTTGCTTAGTCCAAGATCATATTGCATCTTCATCTTGTAAAATTGCTTGCCAAAGCTCCAGTGGGAGAACCGGGTGGGCATCCCGTAGGCACCAAATGTATAGATGATCTCCGCCGGGCAGATCTCATAGCGCATCGGATAAAAATCAAGACCGAAACCCTCCGCAAGCTCTGTAATCTCGTCAATTGATTGTTCAAGCGCCTTTAATTCATCGCTTTTCATACCAGCGCCAGCATCCTTTCTTAGCCGAATTCATTTCAGGCGGCTGCTTCTTCTATCATCTTATGAAACAGCCTCTCTTAAAATGACGGGCCATAGAATGCTAAGCGCAGCCAAATTCATTTATTTTGAGGACGATGCCGATCAAAAACGCTCGATTAGCGATGATTTTTAAAGGAAACGGCGTGATCGGTTATCGCGTAAAAAAGACGGCTTATCTTCGTGAAATCTTCTGTTGTGAGGCTCTCTCCTCCATAAATCAAGCGTTCATAATAAATCGTCAGTTCGGTCATCTCACTTCCAGCGAACGCGTGATCGACCCGCTGGGCAAAAGATCTCGCCGTTTCAGAAGCTGAGCGCTGAAAACCCTTCATCATTAATATTTTATTAAGCCGTTTATAGGCCTGCAAAAAGGCTGCATGATCGTCTCTTATTTTTTCCTTCAATTTTTTAGATAACCAGGCCGAATACCATCTTTTTTTCGTGATCAGCAGTAGAATCACCGCTACTGCCGCAAACGCGCAAAAAATAACGAGCGTTTGCCGCCAAAGATCCATTCCGTGCCAGACGATTTGCTTTTTCTTTTTTGGAGCCACAGATTGCTGAGGTGTCGCGCGCGCTCCTGTTTTCTTCGATTTTGACGAGTTGCTCTGGTTTGACTTTTTATTGGCTTGCTGCGTGCTCTCTGCCGGCGAGGAAGTGGATTTTTTCGCCGTCGAAGAATTTCCTGCGTTCCGCGCTGTACTGACGAATTGACTGGGATCGGAAAAAGAAGGTGTAGGTTCAAAGGTTACCCAGCCACTGCCGGGAAAATAGGCTTCCACCCAAGAATGGGCGTTTTCATTTGTGACCTGATACGTATAGGTCAATGTCTTCCGCCCGCTCAGCCGCTTCTGATCATCCTCACCCATGTAAGATCCGGTTGTAAATCCTTTGACCCAGCGTGCCGGGATGCCTGAAGCACGCAGAAGCACGACCATCGCTGAAGAAAAATTATCGCAATACCCCGTTTTCGTATCAAAAAGAAATTGATCGACATAATCCTGATTATTTTCAGGATGCGGAATATTGTCTGTGGAATAAGTAAAACGTGAGGAATGCAAATAATTTTCAATGGCCATCGCTTTGGCATAGCGATTGTTCTCTTTAGCGGTCAACCGGTGGGCAAGTGCCCGGATGCGGTTCGGCAATGCACGCGGCAGTTGCAAATCGGGCCTGCGGATTTGCGCTGGATCAGCGTTTGACTTCACCTTTCTCAGATCCTGAAGATGAAACGAAGGCTCAAGATAGGTTAGCGAGGCCGAATGCACACTCCTCTCATCATTGGTCATGATTTGAAGCGTCTGACGATTAATCATTTCCTGGTGCCCCGGAACCTGTACTTGCTCGATCTGCCCCATATAGGGGAGCACCGCAGGGCTTTCCCGGCTGAAACGGAGCCAGGCGTGCTGCGTACTCACCCTCGTTTTATTTTCATATAGCGAGTTCAACAAGCTAGAGTTCACCCGGCCGTTGACAGGAAGATATTCTGTCTCATCTTCACCAGTCCACCCTTTCCCGGTATACGTGTCCTTTGATGCGACCCGCCAATAATTGCCAGAACCTGTGATTTCCGCGGTAAAAAGGACCGTAGAATCCATATCCAGTGAACCGCCGAGATGAGTATCGTCCGGATCATAGCCGATGCGCTGTGCACCGATGCCTGACGCGCCATCCCCTCCGATACTAATCATATTTTGGAAAAAATTGGGCAGCGGATTATCCCCGTGCGCACTCGGTTTCGGCAAACCAGCAGCCAAAATCAGCAGCAGTAAAATGAGAACAGATACCCCTGCCATCCAGCGGACAAAAGAACTCCATGCGGCAGCCTGATGATAGTCTTTCCCCTTAATAAAGTTCAAAAGGGCGAGCAGAAGGAAACTGCATGCCAGGATGACAAAGATAGAGCTGGTCGCATTATATCTTGTTGCCAATCCAACAATACATTGAGAGAGAATCGCCAATGAGAAGAAAAAGATGAACCGTTCATTCTTTAATTCGTAATGAAGCACAAGGATAATGAACCAAAGCAGACAGAAGAGCAGAAGCGTAACAAAGACATTGGACAAGTGAATGAGATCGCCCTGCCAAACGTTTCTGGCGTTCGCGGCGACATTTGCGACTGCCCGGGTTACCCACTCCGGGCTGGTCAGCGGAATTCTTGGATAATAATAGTAATGCAGGCAATAAGGGATCATCAATGCCCCTTCCAGAACTACGAAAATCCTTGAAATGTGCAAAAAGAGCAGAAACATGGTAGCACCTATGAACAAGGCAAACAGGCCACCGGAACGGAGCAAGGTCAGTGCCATTATCGGCCGAATGCAAAACCAGAGAATGATTGAGGCTAATAGATAAACGGCCGCTCTCAATCCTTCATTAAACCGAATATCCATTATTATTTTCACCTGCCTCTTTCAGATGGCGGAAGTCATCATTCGTGACAACAAAAGATCGTATGCCCATATTCTGTACTTGTTTCTTCCATCCTTCTCCGTCCTCTTCCGTAACATAGAAAACAAGCAATTGCTGCCTGCTTCCATGAGAAAGGCTGCTGAATTCCTGCAAAACATTTTTTTCTGTTGTAATTAAAAAATGAATAGGACCGTTGTGCATACTCGTGACATCAACGAAAAAATTAGGCCCCTGCTCCTGATCAAGGAGAGCCAGCCGTCTGCAGACAATCTGAAGCGAATGCTGGGTACTTGGAAAAAGTTTGAGCGGGGATTCGTCGGCAGATTCATTGACAATCAAAGCCACGTGCTCTTTAATAAGTTTTGCTGCCAGCGAGGCCGTCAATGCGAGCGCACGCTCAAAATTCACTTTTTCCGCACGCGGAGAACTGATCAAAGTGATCAAAGCCTCTTGATCTCGCTCCGTTTCAAATTCCTTAGTCACCATTTCGCCTAAGCGTGCGGTCGCTTTCCAATCCAGCCAAGAAAGCCGGTCACTTGGCTGAAAAGCCCGGACACTGGAAAATTGTGTAATATCCTTTTCTCGGTTATCCGAATGTCGCAAATAGTGTTCCTCTGCATCCAAAAGCCGTACCGGAAAAACAGCCGGATAAACGATCAGATCATACGTACATTGTAAGCGAACTTGTTTCCTGAAAAAGCCAAAAGGATCGCCAGTTGTCAAAAGAACAGTGGAAAATTGATAGTGGCCGCGCGGCAAATGCTTTAGCGTATAGTGAAACTCGCCTTCTCTTCCCAACCAGCTTAGACGATGAACTTGACCACTATGGCTGCGCACAGCCGAAGGGCAGTCTGGATCGTCTTCAATCTGCACAGCAAAAAAGGGGAGCAGCCATTTTTTCTTCAGGATCAGCAGCACGTCCATATCTTCCCCGCCATAAACAGCATCCTGAGCAAACTTACGTTGCAATTCAATGGTTTGATAGGGGTAGATGCTCAAAACAACCATGAAGCAAAAAATGGGTAGCAGCGCGTAGAAAAGAACCCAACTTGCGAAGCTTCCTGAGAGCAGTGCAAGGACAAAAAGTGAGACAAGGAGTAAAACAAAGAAAAAGGATTTCCAAAACAATCGAGTGATCAGCGGATGAAAAAAGAGAAACAGCTGCTTCATCGCATCGATTCTCTCTGTGGGACGGGGACTTCCAGACCAGACAAAATCTCGTAAATGATCTGTTCACCAGCTGTCTGGCTCCCATACGGCCGATCTTCATTCATCACCAACCGATGAGCGAGTACCCGGGGAGCAACCTTTTGAACATCATCAGGCAATGCAAATTGCCGATGATCAGCCAGAGCAAAAGCCTGCACCGCTTTATACAAGCCGATAGTCCCCCGCGGGCTAACACCTAATTCAATGAGCGGATGATTTCTTGTTGCTGTAACCAGATCCAGCAGATAATTTTTTATCGCATCAGAGATATACACAGTCGATGCTTTCGCCCTTAACTGAATGACATCATCAATCGTCAGAACGGCTTTAAGCGATTCCAGCGGATCTTTTTCGGTCAGGCGGTCCAGTATTAGTTTTTCATCCGCTCGCGTTGGATAACCGAGTGATAGCTTCATCAAAAAACGATCCAACTGGGCTTCCGGCAAATTATAAGTCCCTTCGTATTCGATCGGGTTCTGCGTAGCCATTACGAAAAACAACTCCGGCAAGTTTCGGGTGACGCCGTCAGTGGTTACCTGATTTTCAGCCATTCCTTCAAGAAGCGCAGATTGCGTTTTGGATGAAGCCCGGTTGATTTCGTCTGCCAAGACAATATGACTCATCAACGGTCCCGGTCTGAATTCGAAGGTGCCATTCTTCGGATTATAGATCGATAGTCCGGTAATATCCGAGGGCATAAGGTCCGGTGTAAACTGAATTCTTTTGAAGCTTGCGCCGATGGATTGTGCAATCGCCCGAACCAGCATAGTCTTCCCGACACCAGGAATATCCTCTATTAGAACGTGACCACCAGCTAGCAATGCCACGGTCATCCATTTGATAATCTCATGTTTGCCGGCAATGACCGTCTCGACATTTTGAATCAAATCGTCAATCAATCGATACGTTTCCTGATCATCAGTCATCTATCATCCTCATTTCTCCCTATTTCCAGTCAACAGAATATATATCCATTCTACAAAAAATGCAGACAACTTTCCAATCCGAGACCTAAAAAGTCGATTTTTCTGATTCATACAGGAAAAATGTCGTACACTTTCGACGTTCTGCAGTTGATCGCACCGGGGTTCTGCAGTTCGCGCTCGAAATGCAAAAAAGCCGCCCGCAGGAATGAGTGGCGGCCAAACATGTATGTATTTTTTCGCAGAATTAGAGATTGCTCATCAATTGTTCCGTTGAGGCTGACAAACGGTCGATGCCAAGATTTAATGCTTGTACTATTTCTGACAGTTCGGTCATGTGGTTTTCAATCGTCTCCGACAAGGCTGTGCTTTTATCCGTTGCTACACTAATTTCACGGAATTGACGACTGGTTTGACTGGATGCGGCAACGCCTTCGCTAATAATCTTCATTGTTTTTTTCAGCGACTGATCGACGGCAACCGTCACATCCGCTGACTGCGTAACGAGATCGGTAATCTGTACCATTGCCTGATTGGTTTCTTCAGCGAGTTTGCGAATTTCATGAGACACCACGGTGAATCCTTTCCCGTATTCACCGGCTCTCGCGGCTTCAATAGCCGAGTTAAAGGCCAAGATATTCGTCTGCTCTGCCAAGCTTTTAACAAGCAGTGTGACCTGATTAATTTTGTTCGATGAATCCTTCATTTGTCCTGTCATTCTGCCCATCTCGTTTATCGAACGATGCGCCTCATTGACCGTTTTCAATAAGCTCTCCAATTGGTTGAACCCGCTAGCAGCTTGTGACTTGACACTGGCACGAATCTTCTCCCCTGCATGATTAACTTTAGTGAATTGTTCAAAATGGTTGCGCAAGCTTTTTGCTGATTGATCCGCCTGCTTTGTCAATTCATCTAAATCCTGTCCAATCGATTCTATCGCATGGCGAAGCGCATTTCTTCCTTCTTCAAATTCTTTTGTTAAAGCTTGATCGTAGGCCTGATCATATGCTTCAAGAACGATGATTTGCTCGAAGCTGAGCATTTTGTTCAATGCCTGGATCAAGCGTTCAGCAATCACCGGATCCGCAAAATTAGCAAAAACAATGGCAACCATACTGTTCTGTAAATTCTGGAAAGCGCCCATATAGTAGGGCGGGGTCAGGTGAATATGGTAATGCATTCTTCCCACACGATAGCGTCTTTCAAGAAAAGCATCGTCAAGTACACCATCAAAAAATTCCAAAACATGCTGCGCCATCGTTTGGCTGAGCTTTTCCACACTACTGTAAGTATCAATAATCTTTTTGAGCGATTTGATCTCGTAAATATCCGCATAGAATTTTCCAGCAATCTCAATGACCTTGGGTTCCATTAACGGACGAATCTGTTTCAGCAATTTCAGATCAAAGTCTGTCAAATGAAGCATTCCCAGTTTATCAAGCATCTGCTCTCCATCGATTTTCAGTTGAACCGGTTCACGTTCGACTCTACTAAACCAACTTTCTTGCTGCTTTGACCTGTTTTTATTCAAGATGAGTTTAATTTTTTACCCCTCCATTCCCGTTAACCAATTATCACGTGTCTTCCCGTTCTGCGATAATTAAAGATAATTCCGTTCAAAATCCTTTTTTTCCAGCGGTTTGCTATAGTAATAGCCTTGAATCGTTCTGCAGCGGCAATTCGCCACCGCTGTCAACTGATCCTTCGTCTCTATTCCTTCTGCGATGACGTCGATCCAGAGATTTTCCGCCATTGAGACGATGGCGGTAACGATCGCCTGATCACGAACATTATGGTCAATATCGACCACGAATGAACGATCAATCTTCAAACGATTAATGGGAAGATTTTTCAAATAAGACAATGAGCTATAACCCGTCCCAAAATCGTCCAAGCTAACGCTGATCCCCATTTTACGAATTTCATCCAGTAATTCCTGGGATTTTTCAATATCTTCCGCCATGGTCGATTCAGTGATTTCCAAATCCAAATATTTTGGGGCAAGCCCAGAGACATCCAAAGCCTTCCTAATGTTTTCCAGTAGCGCCTTATCGTGGAACTGACTGACTGAAAGATTGACAGAAACGGGAACTTTTATTCCTCCGGATTCTTGCCATGCCTTCATTTGCACACAGGATTCTTTGAGCACCCACTGACCAATTTCACGAATCAGGCCATTTTCCTCTGCAATGCGAATGAATCCACCCGGAGCGACGAGGCCGCGTTCTGGATGATTCCAGCGAATGAGCGCCTCAACACCAATTAGCTTCTGATCTGCTGCTCTTATTTGCGGCTGATAATGAAGGATGAATTGCTCGTTCATCAGGGCATTCTGCAACTCATTTTCGACGGTCATCTTGTCTCTTAATAATTTTTTTAGCTTTTGAGAATAGAAAAAATAGCTATTGCGCCCATTCTTTTTTGCCTCAAGTAATGCGGCGTCAGCATTCATCTGAAGTTCTCTGCACGTTATCCCGTCCTCCGGATAGACCGCAATGCCGAGACTGAATCCGCCATAAATCTTTTTACCATTAATCATATACGGGGCTTCAGACGACTGAAACAAACGCTGTGCAAAGGCGATAATTTGTCCTTTGCTAAAATTCTCGCGACAAATAATAATAAATTCATCGCTGGTCGTCCGACACAATGTCGCAAAAAAAGTTGCAATGACGTTTTGAATGCGTTTAGCAAAAGAACGTAGAAAAAAATCACCACATGCACGATCAAACGTCTGGTTAAGAAATTTCAAACGATGAATATTTAATTTGAGAATAAAAAAAGTCGACCGCGATTTTTCACAGATTTGAATCGCATCATTAATGGTTTCCTCGGCCGTTCGAGTATTCGGCAAACCCGTCAACGGATCATGATAAGCTTTATAACGCATGACCCTTTCTTTATTCCGCTCAGCCTGAAGCTCGATTCGTTCAAATGCCTCCATCGTCAATTGCTGTTGAAAGCTGAAAATTTTATCGATCGACTCTTGAACACGGATCGTCTGTTCAGTGGTATCCAATTTTTGGAAAATGAATTCAGATAATTTTTGCTCCAAATAGTGATAAAAAGCAATATGATAAGATGATCTGATTTTATAAGCAAAGAAAATCCGGGCAATTTTCTGGCACTGCTCCGCAAAAGAATCATCCATCTTGCCACTGAAAATTTGCAGCAAAGCTTTTTTTAAAAAAGTGATTATCCGGTCTTTTTTATGGGAGTGAAGCAGATATCTCGCTCTCGCTACATTGAACACGACTTCATAGAGCTGCTCGATAATCTTATTCAACTGCTCCTTGTCTATTCGTCCGCCGACCCATTTTAATATTTGTAAATCCGATTTTGTAAATTGACACAATTGCATCTGCAACCGCACACGATCCTCCAAAACGGTCATTGATACGTTCTGCTTTCCGATGAGATCTAACCATCCTGCATTCGCCATGCCATTGCTCATTTTTCATTCACCCTCATATCAAACAATTCTGCCGCTCTTAGGCTGGTTTATAAGAACACCCTGTCCGAACCTCCAGTTAGGTGAACCTCTGCCACAGGTTTTCATTTTTTCAGATTTCAGGTGCAACATTTAAATTCAGATTTCTGTTCTTTTTATCGGCATTTCGCTGTCTATCCTTTAACATCCAAGAGGAACCTTCGCGGCTTCAACCACGAAATATTTTGGTCAAAAGCAATCAAAAATACCAATAGAATAACAGATTTTATTGACTGTTCAAAGAATCCGTGATATGATTCGATATAATTTAATGATTAACTCTTATTGCGAGTGGCGGAGGGACTGGCCCTATGAAACCCGGCAACCTTTCAATTTTTATGAAAAAGGTGCTAATTCCAGCAAAGCTTCAGAAATGAGGTTTTGAGAAATAAGAGGTGCGGATGATTATTCAAGCCTCTCCATTTGTTGAGAGGCTTTTTTATTGCCTCTTGTTAGGAAATATCGCAATATCGGCAGCTCAGTCTTACGAACGGCCCGGTCTGCGTGACAAACAAACGATGAACTTAATAACAGGAGGAATCGAATCAATGACAGGTGTTCAGAGTGCCAATCTCGGTTATCCGCGAATTGGCGAGAAGAGAGAATGGAAAAAGGCGTTGGAGCAGTATTGGAATAAAAAAATCAATGAAAAAGAATTTTTACAGGAAACGAAGCGTCTTCGGCTGTCTTACCTACAAAAGCAAAAGGATATTGGTGTTGACTGGATACCGGTTGGTGATTTCAGTTTTTACGATCACGTCCTTGATACTGCGGTTCTCTTCGGACTGATTCCAGAACGCTTCCAACATGACAGTGGTACGGTCAGTCTCGACACCTATTTTTCGATTGCCCGCGGGAATGAAGCAGCCGAAGCCTCTGAAATGACGAAATGGTTCAATACAAATTATCACTATATTGTTCCGGAAATTACCAATGAGACAAAACCTTATCTGACACGGAATCGGCTGCTTGATCTCTTTAATGAAGCCAAACAGGAAATCGGAATCACAGCCAAGCCGGTGATTGTCGGTCCAGTGACCTTGCTAAAACTATCCAAGGGCTATGATGACGCCCATTTTGAACCGCTGCTTAAGGCTCTCCTTCCACTGTATACTCAGGTCTTTAGTGAACTCCGGGCAGCGGGTGCTGAATGGATTCAAGTCGATGAACCGCTCTTGGTAAAGTCGTCGGCTGATGATCAGCTGATTCTTTTTCACAAGGTCTATCAGACCCTCAAATCTGCCGTTCCCGAATTGAAGATTCTGCTTCAGACCTATTTTGAGGCTGTGGATAATTACGAAGCTCTAATCCGTTTCCCGGTTGACGGCTTCGGACTCGATCTGATCGATGGAGCGGGTGGCAATTTTGCCTCGATCCAAAAGTATGGATTTCCAGCGGGCAAAGTGCTGGCCGCCGGGCTTGTCGACGGGCGCAATGTTTGGAGAACCGATTTGAATCATACTTTGCAGCAGGCCCGGGAACTCTTACAAATGGTGAGCACGCCGGAAAATTTGTGGTTGACGCCTTCCTGCAGCCTGTTGCATGTCCCTGTCACCGTAAAAAGTGAAACAGCGCTCACTCCGCTACTCAAAGATGCCCTGTCCTTTGCTGATCAGAAGCTGGAGGAATTGGCCGCACTGACCAAGGGACTCAATGAAGGCGAAGAAGCCATTCAGCCTCAGCTGACTGAAGCTGACCGCGCCATCAACGCGCTTCAACAATCGGAACAGCGCAATAACCCAGCAGTGAAGAAAGAACTGCACCATCTGAGCACTGAACTGCCCAAGCGTCCAGGTTCTTTTGCTTTGAGGCGTAAAATTCAAGCGGATGCTTTCCAACTGCCGCTGCTGCCGACCACGACAATCGGCAGCTTCCCGCAAACTACGGAAGTACGAAAAGCACGGCGTAAATGGCGCAGAGGCGAATGGACAAAAAATCAATACACTAAATTTATCGAGGATGAAACCGCTAAGTGGATTAAAATTCAGGAAGATATCGGCCTCGACGTGCTTGTTCATGGCGAATTCGAACGGAATGATATGGTTGAATATTTCGGTGAGAAACTGGACGGTTTCGCCTTTACTCGTTTCGGCTGGGTTCAATCCTATGGCTCACGCTGCGTCAAACCACCACTGATTTTTGGCGATGTGGCCTGGCAGGGGCCGATGACTGTGGAAGAAAGTGCCTATGCTCAGTCTCTGAGTCAATCGCCAGTCAAGGGGATGCTGACCGGTCCGGTGACCATCTATAATTGGTCTTTTGCCCGCAATGACATCAGTCAGGCCGACGTGTTTAACCAGATTGCGCTTGCCCTGAAAAAAGAAGTTCATGCATTGGAGCAAGCCGGAATCCGTATGATACAGGTCGACGAACCGGCACTGCGTGAAGGTCTCCCTTTGAAGGAAGAGAAGAAAGCGGCCTACCTCCATCGCAGCGTTTATGCCTTCCGGCTGGCGACATCCTTCGTAAACAATGATACCCAAATTCATACACATATGTGCTATTCGGAATTCGATGAGATCATTGACGCGATTGACGCACTGGATACAGACGTGATTTCGATTGAAGCCGCCCGCAGTCACGGTGAAATCATCGAAACATTTGAGACTTTCGCTTATAAAAAGGGAATCGGCCTTGGCGTTTACGATATTCACAGTCCACGGATCCCGAGTGTCGAGGAGATGCAATCCTATGCTGAACGCGCCTTGAAAGTACTCGATCCCGGCCTATTCTGGATTAATCCCGACTGCGGGTTAAAAACCCGCAAACCGGAAGAGACCATTCCCGCATTAAAAAATATGGTTCGTGCCGCGCAAAATGTACGTGCCGAATTAAAAGATAAAATTCCGAATTAATGGTTTTAAGCTGAAAAAATCTGGGGAAAATATTCGAACGTCTCCTCGCCTGCTTCAGCATTCAAATTTTCCGCCAAAAAAGAAGCATCACCAATTACCGGTGATGCTTCTTTTTTTTACATATTGTGGCTGGAGTCGCGCAGCTCGATATCTGGATTTTTCTGCTCGAACCAGCGTAATGAAAAGTCATTTTCAAAGATAATCACTGGGCGGTCTTTATAATCGGTGACCACGAGATTATTCGAATTGCGGCGCAATTTCTCCGCGTCTTCAGGACTGGCAATCCATTTGGCCACTTGGTGCGGCATCCGTTCGATGTCAAGATCCACTCCATATTCCGCCTGCATCCGGTAAACGAAAACATCGAATTGCAGCGTGCCGACAACGCCGAGAATCGTTTCTTCATACGGCGTCTTATAGACCTGAATCGCCCCTTCCTGAGCCAGTTGACTGACTCCCTTCAGAAAGTGCTTCTGCTTCATCGCGTTCTTTGCCCGTACTTTGGCAAAATGCTCCGGTGGGAATTGCGGCAAGGCGCCAAAATTGAACGTCTCCCGTGTTTCGCAAACCGTGTCGCCGATCTGATAAAATCCGGTGTCATACAGTCCCACGATATCACCCGGGTATGCCTCGTCGATCAATTCGCGGCTGTCTGCAAAAAATTGCTGCGGTTGAGCAAGCTTCAATTGTTTGCCGGTGCGATCAAGGTTAACGATCATTCCTTTATCGAATCTGCCTGAACAGATCCGCAGAAAAGCAATTCTGTCACGATGTGCCGGGTTCATATTGGCCTGAATCTTAAAGACGAATCCGGAAAACTTTTTATCGTCGGGAAAAACTTCTCCCTGGCTGGACTGACGGGGCTGCGGATCAGGTGCCATCTTCAAATAATGTTCGAGAAATGTCGGCACACCGAAGCTAGACACCGCGCTGCCGAAAAATACAGGTGTCTGTTTCCCCTTTGCTACAGCTTCAGCATCAAATGTGCTCCCAGCTTCGTCAAGCAGCATTAGATTTTCTTCTAGCTGGCCCAATGTGTAATCATCGACTGCACCCTGCAGGATCGTCGATAATTCATCGATTTCGCTCAGCTGCTGAACTTGGCGTTCACGCTTTTCGTTATACCATTCAATTTTATGTTCCTGCCGGTCGTAGACACCGCGAAAGGACTGGCCCATACCAATCGGATAGTTAATTGGATAGGATTCAATCCCCAGAACCTGCTCGATTTCTTCAAAGAGCTCAAGCGGTTCCTTACCTTGACGATCCAGCTTATTAATAAAAGTAAAAATCGGAATGCCGCGTTCTCGGCAAACTTTAAATAATTTGATCGTCTGCGGTTCAACGCCTTTTGCTGCATCAATAATCATGACCACACTGTCCACGGCCATTAAAGTCCGATACGTGTCCTCACTAAAATCCTGATGTCCCGGCGTATCCAGAATATTAATCTTATAGTGGTCATACTCAAATTGCATCACACTGGAAGTGACAGAGATCCCTCTCTTTTTTTCCAGTTCCATCCAGTCCGAGGTCGCAAATTTCTCTGCCTTCCGCGATTTAACGGCACCTGCCGTACGAATGGCGCCGCCAAGAACAAGCAGCTTTTCCGTCAATGTCGTTTTTCCGGCATCCGGATGCGAAATGATAGCAAACGTGCGCCGCCTCTTTATTTCCTGTTCTAACGTGCTCATTATTTCCTCCTAACCGTTCATCCGAGAACACCTGTCTGGCAACTCTATCTATCAGCAGGAAACTTTTTTGAATCCCCAATGCTCGTCACCAATAATCGCTCAAACCGTGCTCACTTTCTGACTGCTGATCGTTCTCGTTTATTCAAGGCAATAAAAAGGCATCCGCTGGCTTCTTCAGTGATTTTCCGTTCCCTGAATAAAAGCTCTATTCTTGCCTGTTCGCGAATGCCTTACTTTCATTCTCTTTTAGTATAGTCAATAACCGGCCGCAAAAACAGTCTGGATGATAAAAAGATCGGACTCTTTCATTTAGAAGATGTCCTGTATTTGGCTCATTCAGCCATTAACCAGCCCATGCACGCGCTCCATCACAGCGTTTTTCAACGTATTGAATTTTTTATCACGATCAGAGACGTCTTTGCCTTTGACACCGAAATAAAATTTGATTTTCGGTTCGGTCCCTGAAGGACGGAGGCAGAACCAAGAACCGTCCTCCAATTTATATTTCAGGACATTGGAAACAGGAAGCGTAATGGCCGTTTCCACGCCGCTGGCCACTGTTTTCGTACGCGAGGTTTCATAATCCTCAATAATCGCTACCGGTACACCGCCGACCTCTGTCGGCGCCAGTGTTCTAAAATTATCCATAATGGCTTCGATTTGTTTGCTCCCCTGAATGCCCTTCAACGTCAGTGATTCAAGCCCTTCTTCAAAGTAACCGTATTTCTTGAAAATAGCCTGCAAGCCATCGTAGAAGGACTGACCCTTTGATTTATAATAAGCGGCGACTTCGGCAGCGAAGACGGCGGCCTGTACAGCGTCCTTATCACGGACAAAGGTTCCAATCAAATAGCCATAACTTTCTTCATAGCCAAACAAGAATTGATACTTGCCGCTTTCTTCAAATTCATGAATTTTTTCACCGATGAATTTGAAACCAGTCAGTGTATCAACCGTCGGGATCCCATAGGCCGCAGCGATCGTCCTACCGATTTCTGAGGTCACGATCGTTTTGACAACAATCCCATGAGTTGGCAGCAAGCCTTTTTCCTTTTTCTGGGAAAGAAGATAATCGAGCAATACAGCCCCGGTCTGATTTCCGGTCAAGACCACATAATCGCCTTGATCATTTTTCACTGCCACACCCAATCGATCAGAGTCGGGGTCGGTTCCGAGCAAAATGTCTGCGTTCAATCGTTTTCCATAGTCAATCGCAATTTTAAAAGCTGCGTGTTCCTCAGGATTAGGAGATTTCACTGTAGTGAATTCCGGATCGGGTTCAGCCTGTTCGCTGACGACCGTCACATTGGTGAAACCCCAGTTTTTCAACCCATCGACCACTGGATGATAGCTTGAGCCATGCAGCGGTGTAAAAACAATTTTCAGATCAGAACCAACTTTTTTTATCAGATCGGGATTCAGCGACAGCGTCTTCAAGTGATCCTGATACGCCTGATCGACCTTCTCGCCGATGACTTCCAGCAAGCCCTTCGCCTTCAATGTCTGTTCGTCGCCGACCTGAACCGTCAATTCATCTTCCACCGAAGCGACAAATTTAATCACTTCATCGGCTTCCGCGGGCGGCAATTGCCCGCCCAGATTATTATAAACCTTATAACCATTGTATTGCGGTGGATTATGGCTGGCCGTAATCACAATGCCGGAAAAAGCATGCAGATAGCGAACGGCAAAAGATAAAACCGGTGTTGGCCTGAGCGAATCGAAAATAAAGGTCTTAATCCCGTGAGCGCCCAATGTTTTTGCCGCCTCCAGCGTAAATTCAGCAGAAAAATGTCTTGGATCATGAGCGATGACCACTCCACGTTTGACCGCGTCCTCACCCGCATTCAAAATATAACGGGCCAATCCTTCTGACGCTTTCCGGATTGTATAAATATTGAGACGGTTGGTTCCCGGACCAATCTCACCACGCATGCCTCCGGTACCGAATTCCAAATTCTTATAGAAGCAGTCCTCAAGTTTCGTTGAATCCTCTGCAATTTTCTCCAACTGATCTCTCAGATGCTGATCGAGATGCTCGTCTGAGATCCATTTCTTATACACGTCTTTCCAAGCCATATTGTCCACCCCATTTATCAACTAGTCACTTTAATCCTGATAAAATCACATTTCTATTATATAACAAAAAGAATAAGAACGCTGTCATTCATGCCAAAGACTCGTTTGTTTCCCGTACAAATGGGAAATTTTTTTCAGACTTTAACTTTTTCACTTTTCTGTGGAGTAAAATAGAGAATTAATTTTTCAAGAGAAACATTCTTCAGCGAGCGATAACAGCCATCCACATGACCAAACGGCATCTGTTTCGTCACTGCGTTCGGAACGACGATGCAATACATACCGGCGCGCTTCGCCGCAAGAGAGCCGTTAAAGGAATCTTCAATGGCGATTGCTTCCCGCGGTTGAACGCCGAGACTATGCAGCGTCTGCAGATAAAGGGCCGGATCGGGTTTCACTCGTTTTACATCATCCCAGGACTTAATGCTGAGAAAATAATTATCAAGACCAAGGCGTTTCAAATGTTTGCGGGGCCAATCGCCTCTTGAGCTAGTCGCCAGGCCGATTTTCAGGCCTAGTTTTACCGCCTGATCAATCACAGATTTGACGCCAGGCAGCACTTCCTCCTGATCAACCAGCTCATTGAACATTTGATCCCGTTCCTTTCTGAAAGCCGTGCGATCGATTTTCTCTCCGCTTTTTTTCTCAAGATAGCTGATCGCGTCAAAGCCATGCTGTGTACCAATCGCCTGACTCCAGATGCTAAGCGGTAACTCAACTTGATAACGATAGAACATTTTCTGCATGACCAGATACAAGACACGCTCACTATCGAGAATGACCCCATCGAAGTCGAAGATAATTGCTTTAATCACATTCCCACAATCCTCTCTATTGATGTTCCTTAAATTTATTTTATCATGAGACCGTAAAGATTGAAAAAATATCACAATATTGTATAACTTTTTGAAATAATTTTTTTATAACGATGGGCACTCTCATTATTTTAACAAAAAACGGGAAAATATCAGAATGCCGTGCATAAACTAAATTAATAAACTTTTTTCTAGCAGAGACGATTCAGGCCTGTGCTTACTTACTTTCTGAAAAATGACAGGAGGGATCACTCGTGAAGAATTTTTTAATCTCTGAAGAACAATGGGATCTTCATCACAAGGGAGAACAGGATCAGCGCCGTCACTCAGAAAAAGTGAAAGACGCCATAAAAAGCAATCTCCCGGATCTAATCAGCAGCGAAAGTATCATCTTGTCAGATGGGCAGAAAATGACACGTATTCCGATTCGTTCACTGGATGAGTATAAGCTGCGCTATAACTTTGATAAAAGGAAGCATGTCGGTCAAGGCCAAGGAGACAGCAAAGTCGGCGATGTGATTGCCAAAGCCCCGGGAAAACAAGCCGGTCAAGGGCAAGGCAAAGGCAATGGTGCAGGCAATCGTCCGGGAATCGATTACTATGAGGCTAATGTTTCCATTATGGAAATTGAAAACCTTTTCTTTAAAGAGTTGGAATTGCCCCACCTGAAACGCAAGCAGGAGCCAGATATTACCGTACAAAGTATCGATTATCGCGATATCCGCCGGAAGGGTCTGATGGGCAATATTGATAAACGGCGCACCATCCTATCGGCCATCCGTAGAAACGCCCGTGACGGGAAAACACAGATTTATCCAATCCGCGAAGAAGATCTGCGTTTTAAGACCTGGGAAACGATTGTGAAGCCGGAAAGCAAGGCCGTCATACTGGCGATGATGGATACCAGTGGTTCAATGGGTGTCTGGGAAAAATATATTGCGCGCAGCTTTTTCTTCTGGATGACGCGTTTCCTGCGGACAAAATATGAGAAGGTCAGTATCCAATTTATTGCCCACCATACGGAAGCATCCGTAGTTACTGAGGAAGACTTCTTCTCCAAGGGCGAAAGCGGCGGTACAATCTGTTCGTCCGCATACGTCAAGGCCTTGGAATTAATTCATGATGATTATCCACCATCCAAATATAATATCTATCCTTTCCACTTTTCAGACGGCGATAACCTCTCCTCTGATAATCCAAAATGCAACCGTTTGGTTAATGAAATCATGGAAATAACCGATTTCTTCGGTTATGGTGAAATCAATCCTTATCATCGTTCGAGTACGCTGATGAGTGCTTACCGGACAATAAAAAACGATGCCTTTCATTCCTTTATTCTGAAACAAAAAAGCGATGTCTATCATGCGATGAAATATTTCTTTCAAAAGGAAGCAGAGCCGGAAGTAATTTAACCCGTGCTCCACAGAGATGATAAAAATGATTTGCGTGAAAAAAGACTGACCCCGAAATGAATGGATTTTGCGGAGAACCCTCTGACGGCTGCTTGAACAGCCTTTCAGGAGGGTTTCTTTTTGCTCTAGTTCCCGCCGATCTGCCCGAATCTTCGTATCGGCCAATAGCGCCAGTCGACCTTCCCAATGACATTTTTTTCACGGATAAAGAAAAATGAGCGGCTGTCAACACTTTTTTGCCGATTATCTCCCATCACCCATAACTCCCCTTTGGGCACTCTGGCACTCCCTGTCAAGCTTTTCAATGAGAAATCCCAGGTTAGCTGACCGCTGAGCATCTGCCGCTTATAGGCCTGCAGATAGGGTTCTGCTACCCGCTTACCATTCACATAGAGCTGATCGTTAGTATATCTTATTTTGTCCCCAGGCAGGCCGATCACTCTTTTGACATAATCCTCGTTCTTCGCCGCATGAAAAATAACGATGTCGAATCGTTTCGGCTGAGTAAGGTTGTCATTAACTTTATTAACAAGCAAGCGGTCACCGTTGTGCAAGGTCGGCATCATGGACGGGCCGTCGACAATATAATTACCAATGATAAACGTGCGGATGATAATTACGACAAGAAGTGCTAGTCCGATTGCCCTGAACCACGCAAAAGAATCATTTTTTTTATTTTTTCGGTTCATTGGCATCGTCCCATCCCCTTCTATGAACACTAATCCTAACCCACTCCACTTCTTATTTCCTTTTCTCTTGTAAAGACGCAGGAAAAGCGCTGAATCCAGAAAACCGGACAGCGCTTTTCAAGCAGATTACGGATTGAGCACAATCAGGGGGATAGAACCCCATTCTTTCATCGGCCAATAGCGCAACGAGACTTTTCCAACGACCTTATGCTGATCGATAAAGCCGAAATAACGGCTATCCTCACTGTTCCGCCGATTATCGCCCATTACCCATAGTTTTCCTTTGGGAACACGGCTTTTCCCAGTCAAGCTCTTCAGGTTGAAGTTTTCGGTCAAATTCTGTCCATTGGGAAGCTCGGATTTATACTTTTTCAGATAAGATTCAGCCACTTTTTGCCCATTTACATAGAGCTGATCATTTTTATACTGGATGGTATCACCGGGCAACCCGATAACGCGTTTGACATAATCATCGGTCGACGTGGCATGAAAAACAATGACGTCAAAGCGATGTGGCTTTCCTAATGAATAATCAAGCTTATTCACAATCAACCGATTCCCGTCCTGGAGTGTTGGCATCATCGACTCCCCGCGGACAATATAGTTGCTGAAAATGAAGTTGCGAATAAGTAAAGCGATAATAACTGCAATGGCAATGGCTTTTATCCAGCCCCAGATTTCTTTCATATTCACGTCTATTAAGTGCCTCCTGATTGGCAGTATACCGCCCGCAGAAAACAGGAGGATCCGGAGGATCTTTACGGACATGGAATCTCACTGAAATCAACGGTTGAGTAAGCTACCTACATATCTTAATAATTCGTTGGCGGAGGTCGAGTTGTAACCGTACTCGTCAACAAGTCTTGCAATCACTTCATTGACACGCTTGAGTTGCGTCTCGTCCGGAGTTTTACTGGATGTTGTGATTTTTACCACGTCTTTTAAGTCAGCAAATAATTTTTTCTGGATCGCTTCCTGAAGACGTTCATGAGACTTATAATTAAACCGTTTGCCTTTTCGGGCATAAGCAGAGATGCGGATCAGAATTTCTTCACGAAAGGCTTTTTTCGCGTTTTCCGAGATGCCAATTTGTTCCTCGATCGAGCGCATCAATTTTTCATCCGGATCGATTTCGTCACCCGTTATCGGATCAAAAATTTTATTCCGGTTGCAATACGCCTCAACGTTATCGAGATAATTATCCATCAATGTTTTTGCGGATTCTTCAAAGGAATAGACAAAAGCCTTCTGCACTTCCCGCTTTGCCAGTTCGTCGTACTCCCGGCGGGCAATGGCAATGAATTCCGTAAAATGTTCGCGATCTTCATCGCTGATCGAGGCGTGCTGATCCAGGCCTTCCTTGATCGAGCGAAGAATATCCAGCGCGTTAATGGAGGGAACGCCCTTGCGGATAATTGCCGATGATATCCGGTTAATGACATACCGCGGATCGATACCGCTCATGCCTTCATCGCCGAATTCATTCTGCAGTTCTTTAATATCGGCGGCATTAAATCCCTCTACCATTTCCCCATCATAAAGACGCATCTTCTTAACAAGATCAATCCCGCGGCTTTTCGATTCTTTCAACCGGGTCAGGATCGAAAAGATGGCAGCTGTCCGCAACGCATGCGGCGCAATATGGACATTCGCCACATCACTCTCAGAAATCAGCTTCTGATAAATTTTTTCCTCTTCGCTGACCTTTAAGTTATAGGGAACCGGCATAACAATCATTCGCGAGTGCAGAGCCTCATTCTTCTTATTGCTGATAAAGGTCCGATACTCCGTCTCATTGGTATGGGCAACAATCAATTCGTCCGCTGAAATCAGGGCAAAGCGTCCAGCCTTGAAGTTGCCTTCCTGAGTGAGCGAGAGCAAATGCCAGAGAAACTTCTCATCACATTTCAGCATTTCCTGGAATTCCATCAACCCACGATTAGCCTTATTCAATTCGCCGTCAAAGCGATAGGCACGCGGGTCGGATTCTGAACCAAACTCAGCGATCGTCGAAAAATCAATACTGCCGGTTAGATCGGCAATATCCTGTGACTTCGGGTCGGATGGGCTGAATGTACCGATGCCGACACGCTTGCTTTCAGAAAGGAAAATCCGTTCGATCTTTACATCCTCAATTTTCCCATCATACTCCTTCTCCAAACGCATCGCATTTAGCGGCGATAAATTTCCTTCAATACGGATACCCGTCTCGGCAAAGAAATCCTCACGTAGATGGGCGGGTATCAGGTGAAGCGGGTCTTCATGCATCGGGCAATCTTTTATCGCATAAATCGCGCCTTCATCGGTCCACGAATACTTCTCCAGCCCGCGCTTCAGCATAGTCACAATCGTCGACTTGCCGCCGCTGACCGGACCCATCAATAGTAAAATTCGCTTTTTAACATCCAGGCGTTTCGCAGCCGGATGAAAATATTCTTCAATCAACCGCTCAATGGCTTCTTCCAGTCCATAAATCTGCCCATCAAAAAAGTGATAGTGTTTATGTCCGCCGGTTTCAGTGACTCCGGCAGAAACAATCATCTGATAAACCCTTGAATGCGCGGATTGTGCAATCACAGGGCTCTTTTTCACCAGTTCCAGATAGTCTGCAAAAGTCCCTTCCCATTTCAATTGATCCTCATCGTCGCGGAATTGTTTCAGCTTATCAAGAAAGTTCATCGTATCCCCCCTGAAAAAGATTACCCATGTACTTAAGTGTATGCGGACACTGGCTAATCTTTCATGAAAACTGAGGAATGCTTGTATTCAGGATTTCAAACAGGGGCTGGCAATAGACTTTTTCCACTAAAAAAAATTTTAGACTCAGGCTCGCAAACCTACGATTGAAACGCACAGGCGCAAAAACAACTTAGCTTAGTTCCGGAAAATTCTGCTGGCGCAAAGCTTCATAGACGATGATAGCAGCTGAATTGGATAGATTTAGCGAACGGATTTTATCCGTCATTGGCAAACGGACACAGCGTTCCTTATGCGCCGCTATAAAGTCCTTCGGCAAACCAGTCGTTTCCCGGCCGAAAAAGAAATAATAGTCTTTTTCGGGATCACTGTAATCATAGGTACTATACGGACGACTGCCATCGGTTTCAACCAAATAGATTTCTCCATCCGGATTTTTTGTGAAGAAGTCTTCCAGATTATCATAATAGTGGATATCGACTGACGGCCAGTAATCGAGACCGGCCCTTTTTAATTGTTTATCATCGGTCGAGAAACCCAACGGCCGGATAAGATGCAATGAACTATGCGTTCCGGCACATGTTCTGGCAATATTTCCAGTATTCGGCGGAATTTGCGGTTGATACAGGACAATATGTATACTCATTATTTTTCTGGCACCTCTTGCTTCTTGACGAAAAAATTATTTTTCAGTGCTCGTTCTGGTACGGCGAGCCCTGTGCCCCTGTTCCTTTAGCAGCCAAACGCGCAAAAAAAGAAGCCTTTATGGCTACTAAGGAATAAGACTTCTTAAATTATAGCACAGCGCGCAGGCAGCATCGCGTCACACCTCGTCAAGAATGTGAAAAAATTTGTATTGAATCTTTTCCGTCCACGCCGGTGAATCCGTATAGGGCCAGGGACGGTTGCGCGTATCATAGGTATGCGCGTTAACGAGCGGTTCGCCGGACGGATCAAGCGATGTGACCATTGTATTATGGTTCCAGTTCCCGTCACCTTCAAAGTCGTAACAGATCACATCACCCGGAACCAGCTGATCGGCCTGCTCCACTTCAGCCGTACCGATGATATTGCCGCTACTGCTCAAATACCAGCGCAGACTATTCGCAACGGTCCAGCTGAAGCTCCAATTGGTTTGCTGCTGCCACCACCCTCTGCCTCTCACCGGCATGCCCCACATTGGAATGCCGCCCGCGTAGAGACATTGGGAAATAAAATTGGTACAGTCGTTTTCCACCACAGGGAAGGCCGGATTGCGGCGGTTCCACCATAGATCGGCGTAACGCACGGCACGCAGCCGATCATAGACACGCCGTTGCCGAGGCACTCGTCTGTTTGTTCCATTTTTTGCAGTTGTCCATTCTGCCCCATCACTTTTTGCTACAGGTTTCAAATCGTCTGCAACGATCTTTTGATTTCTCAATATAGCCTGTCTTTCCTCAGAACGTTCCTCAAGAAAAAAATCATTATTTTGCTGGATAAACCACTGGGTCAGCAGACCGTAGGCAATAATTTCATTTTCTCTTTTCTGCTCAAGATGATGAATCGTCGCCTGAATATTCGCCTTCTGGATCACTCCACGCTTCTCATGCAACTGATCTTTTTTACGCTGCATGAGAAGCTGTTCGCGGTCTGCCAGATTGAGTTCAAAACGTCCGGCATCACTTACCCACCAATCGCCAATTGATCGTAAATGCTGTTCAAATAATTTTTGCCATTCCACAAAAATCCCCCGCTTCAGCCGTTCTTGTCTAATCTATGCGGGGTAAAAAGCAAACATAACTTGAACAAACCCGTCAAAGCGATTCAAGCGTGCACAGCCGTCCTCTTCTCAAGATCGAGTAATTGCCTTTTTAATTCTACCCCGCCGCCATAACCCGTTAACGATCCATTGGTGCCGATCACACGATGACAGGGCAGCACGAGAGGCAGCGGATTTCTATTATTCGCATTGCCGACCGCCCGAACGGCTTTGGAATGTCCAATGCTTTCAGCGATTTCTTTATAGGAGCGAGTTTGACCGTAAGGAATCCGGGTCAGCTCGTTCCAAACCTTTTTCTGGAAGTCCGTCCCCAAAATCAGGAGTGGAAGTTCAAAATGCACTCTTTCCCCGTTCAGAAATTCGCCCAACTGACGATCAACGTCAATAAACGCGGCATCATCGTGCACATGGGCATGCGGCAGATGCATACGATGCGCCCATCGACAAAAGGTATCACGCACATCCGGCCATGCTCCGAAGGCCAGATAGCAAACCTTGTCACCAATCATTGCCAAGGTTAGTGAACCGATAATCGTTTTCGTCTCGTGTATTTTCACTGAATCCTGCATAAAAATCGCTCCTCTCGCCAAATGGCAAAACTTTTTTTGCTTTTTTAAAGGACATATGGGGCAACGAAAAGAAACTATAACTAGAGACCCACAGGCAAAGAAAGAAATTCAGCAAGCGTGACCTGAACTTCCGGCCGCTTGTTAATCAAAAGTTTTCCGCTTTATAATCGTTAAAAAAATTGTGGTACACTGAAAACAGACAGACTTGGAGGACGCGTCATGTTCGATGTTGCAGTTTCGGAGAAGCTACAAAAAAAGATTCCCGGTTTTCAAGCCGGTATTATTACCTATCATCATATCGTGATTTCGGAACTTCCGCCAATCATTTCGGAACGTCTTCCGGTATTCTATGAAAATATCCGTCTCTCATTGGAGACGCAGCCGATTCATGCCATTCCCGGTGTTAAGGAGTGGCGCGCAGCTTTTAAAGCGGCAGGGAGTGATCCTTCCCGCTATCGTCCCTCTCAGGAAGCTCTTCTTCGCAGAATTAATCGTGACGGGCAGCCGCACCGGGTGAATTCAGCTGTCGATCTCAATAATTTTTTCAGCGTCCAATACAGTATTCCGCTGGGTATTTACACTATCCAGTCACTGGCCCCGCCGGTTATGCTGACTATCGGTACCGCGCAGGATCACTATGAGGGGCTGAATGGGCGACTCATGAACATGGAAGACAAAATTATCTCAACCGATAAGTCCGGTGCATTCGGCAGTCCAATCGTCGATTCAAAGCGAACCTGTGTAACTCAGAAGACAACGGATGCACTGCAGATCGTCTATCTGCGGCCCTCAATGCCGGAGAACGACGCCAAGCGTCTGATTCAAAAAATCACGGAAATGTTTCACCAAGTGCATGGCGGCGAAAACGACTGGACAATTATCCGTTAAGACTAGACTGCAACCCGTAAATAATTAGACAGTGTACTAGACTTTTCACTGGTAAATTTGAATAGGATCATGAGTGAACGTACATGCAAGGAGTGAGCGATTTGGATTCCAACCTTTTCAGTGTCGATTATTTTAAACAGGCCTTGCACCTGCAAATCAGCAAAAATCTTTCCTATAAGACTCCGATTCAAACGATGAACAGCTATTATTACACCGTTGTGTCGGCCATTATTCAAGATCGAATCAACAAGAATTTTGAACTGATCCGGCGCATCCGCAATCTTGATACGGCCTATAAAGCCGTGAAAGAAGAACTGGCCCAGACAGAGATTTCGGTGAACGGTCAGAACAATCATTAAAGGTTGTAAGCCAGCGTATTGCTGCGCTTGTCAGCCAGACAAAAAGAGCATCCCCCTAAAAAAGGAATGCTCTTTTTGTTCGATTCATTTTATAGACGGCAGACATTCATCGGGCAGCGATCTTCGCAATGACAGATCGCCTTGATATAATCAATGTCCTTAATGACGATTGACCCATGATAATAACCAATCGCTCCATCTGCTTTCCAGGATTGCAGCATGCGATTGACGGTTTCACGAGTCGATCCAATCAATTGGGCCAGATCTGAATTAGTCAGTTCAATCGAATAATGGATACCGTCTTCTTCTTTTTTCCCGTAGCCATGAATCATTCGCAACAAGGTCGAGGCCAGTGCACCGTTTTTCCCGTAGAAAATCAAGTCACGCAGCTTAACCTGTGTATAGCGGCTCATCAAGCCTATCCAACGCATGAAATCAAAGGACATGCCCGGATTGGCGAGCATCAAAGTCTCAATTTCTTTCTCAGCGATAATACCAATCGTGCATTCTGTCAAAGTCTGCGCGGTAAACATGTATTCATCAAAGCCGAAGCAATGGAGATCTCCGAATAAATCATTGGGCGTGAAATAATGAAGAACTAAATCCTTGCCATCATAGGCAGATTTATAGAGTTTAACGCGCCCTTTAACCAAAAAATATAATTTATCGGCCTTGTCGCCTTCCCAATACACACTGACCCCTTTTTTATAGGTTGTTATATTCATCACCGATTTCAAGGCGGTCATGCTCTGCTCTGAAAACATATTTGTATTCATGATCTGCTGCCGTTTCAATTGCTGTTGTTTAAAATCCGTCACATCTTCCATGCTGATCACACCTTTAACAGTCAATGAAATCCTCTACTTTCATTATACAGGATTCATTTGACTTTTTTTCAATTTGTGTGACGAAAATCATACAAATATGAAAATATGACAAATTACGACTGTTCCACGCAATTTACCCTTCCAAAAGAAGGGTTTCCGGATCCTCGAGCAGTGTTTTCACTTTGACAAGGAAACGGACAGCTTCACTGCCATCGACAATCCGATGGTCATAGGATAGGGCGATATACATCATCGGGCGAATCTCAATCTTATCTCCATCAGGAGTCTCCACAGCCACCGGACGCTTCTGAATGCCATGCATGCCGAGAATACCGACTTGCGGGGCATTGATAATCGGCGTGGAAAGAAGTGAGCCAAATGTGCCGCCATTCGTGATAGTAAAAGTACCTCCTTGAAGGTCGCTCAGCGTCAGTTTATTGGTTCGTGCCTTAACAGCAAGCTCTTTTATCGATTTTTCAATCTCAGCAAATGTCAGGCGATCCGCCTCACGGACAACAGGAACCACAAGCCCTTGATCCGTGGCTACGGCGATGCCGACATCGTAAAACTTTTTCACCAGAATGTCTGTCCCGCTGATCTCCGCGTTCAGGAGCGGAAAACTCTTTAGAGCGCCGACTACGGCTTTTGTAAAGAACGACATGAAACCTAGCTTAATATCGTGTTCTTTTACAAAGGCATCCTTTCGACGCTTGCGGATCTTCATAATCGCCGTGAGATCGACTTCGTTAAAAGTCGTCAGCATGGCAGCTTCATGCTGAACCGCGACCAGCCTTTTGGCAATGGTCTGGCGCCGCCGGGTCATTTTAATCCGTTCAACGGGTTTGCCCGGATCTTCCAGCGATTCGGCGGCAAGTTCACTCGGCGCTATTTTTGGAACTGGACTCAATCCTGCACTGACAACGTCACCGGCATTAACACGTCCGAGTGGATCAATTGTCGGAATTGCCGTGAGATCAATCCCTTTTTCACGCGCCAGTCTCCGTGCGGCTGGTGTAGCGATCGGCGGCTGGGCAGTCGTCTCTTGTTTGTCAATCCCCTGTTTTGCGGAGAGAGGAGCCGGTGCCGCCTTTGACTCCTTCGCCGGTGATTCAGAGGCTGGAGTATTTATTTCCTTATCTGTTACCGGGCGCGGCACAGATGCCCCCACAGTACCTGCCGAATGATTTTCATCAAGGAGCGCGATGACCTCGCCAACCTCAACAGTCTCATCCACAGCTTTTTCAATCTTGCTTAGAATACCGGAATGTTCTGCGCTGATTTGGATATTGACCTTATCCGTTTCAATCTCCGCGATATCATCCCCCTGATTAACCGAATTACCCACGTCGACAAGCCAGCGTACGATCGTACCTTCAGTAATCGATTCGGCAAGTTCTGGCACTTTGACCTCAATCATTTTATCTCCTCCTCGTGTCCCGTCTCTGATTAATTTTTATGCAGCGTTTCCTGAATCATCCGTTTCTGTTCCTGTTTATGCAGGACAGGCTCTCCAGACGCTGTACTGGAACGAGGCGGTCTGCCAATATAGCGAAGTACCGTATTAACCGGAAGAATCGTCCGCAGTCTGGATTCAATATAATTCCACGCGCCCATGTTCTTCGGTTCTTCCTGTAGCCAGACGATCTCTTTCAATTGGAGATATTTCTTCATATAAGCAGTCAGCACCGTTGCCGGAAACGGATATAGCTCCTCCACGCGCAGAACCTTCAACCACTCCAGATTGGCCTTCGCAGATTCCATTTCAACGGAGAGATCCACACCAATCTTGCCGCTACAGAGAACTAGGCGTTCCACTTTCTCCGGATCGGAACCAGGGGCAGATCCTTCAAGCACACTCTCGAAATGTCCCGCGGACAGATCGGCCGGAGACGAAACCGCCATCGGGTGGCGCAGCAGACTTTTCGGTGTCATGATCACAAGCGGGCGAACCACATCCGTGTTTAAAATGGCTGCCTGACGCCGCAGGATATGAAAATATTGCGCCGGGGTTGTCAGATTGGCGACCACCCAATTATTTTCAGCAGACAGCTGCAAGAAACGTTCCAGCCGGGCACTCGAATGTTCCGGTCCCATTCCCTCGTATCCATGGGGCAGAAGAAGGACAAGTCCAGATTTTTGTCCCCATTTGGCACGTCCCGCTGTAACAAATTGGTCAAACATGACCTGACCGACGTTAGCGAAATCGCCGAATTGTGCTTCCCAGATCACAAGAGTTTCAGGAGCAAAAACATTATACCCATACTCAAAACCAATTACCGCCGTTTCGGATAATGGGCTATTATGAATGTCGAAGGATGCCCGAATGTTCTGCAGATGATGATACGAAACATAGGCTTCCCCAGTCTCTACGTCGTGGAGAACGGCATGGCGATGGGCGAAGGTCCCGCGCTCCACATCCTGACCGGTAAAACGGATCGGGGTTCCCTCCTTAAGAATGGATGCCAAAGCTAGCGATTCACCGGTTCCCCAGTCAATTTTACGGGCATCATTCAGTGCCGCCCCCCGACGTTTCAGAATCCGGGCCAGCTTCGGATAGACATGCAGATTCTGCGGCCAATCCAGCAATTGCCGGTTCAATTCATTTAGCTCGCTGATAGGAACCTTGGTCTGAATATGATTCAGCGGTTCAGCCAGTTTTTTCGGAAAAGGCATTTCCTGCACATTTTTCTCTTTCGCTAGGGAAGCATTATATATTTTTCGTAATTTATCGAATAAATGCTGTTTATATCGGTCGACGTCTTCTTCTTTGACCAGTCCTTCATCCCGCAGCTTTTCAAAGTAAATCGATGCGACAGTCGGATGCTTGGCAATCACCTGATAGAGAAGCGGCTGTGTCGCGTTGGGATCGTCGGACTCATTGTGACCGTATCGCCTATACCCGCAGAGATCGATCAGAAAATCCTTGCCGAATAATTTCCGATATTCATAGGCTAACGTGATCGCTGTCAGACAGGCTTCCGGATCATCCGCATTCACATGCACGATGGGAATTTCAAACCCTTTGGCCAGATCACTGGCGTAGGCGGTCGACCGATCATCTTCCGAATCCGTTGTGAAACCGAGTTGATTATTCGCGATAATATGGATCGTGCCGCCGGTATTAAAGCCCTTCAACCGGCTGAGATTCAACGTCTCTGCAACCACTCCTTCACCGGGGAAGGCCGCATCTCCATGAATCATGATCGGCAATGCATATTCTGTACTCTGAAGCGGAAATCCTTTCTGATCGCGATGATCCTGGGCGGCACGAGCATAGCCCTCAATCACCGGATCGACAACCTCCAAATGACTGGGGTTATTGGCAAGGGTCAGTTTGACCTGATAAATATCCTCATCCTCCCGCCCCTCTCCTGTATATTGAAGCAGGTATTTTTTATTTTCGGCGTCTTCAATCGACCGCGCAGCCCCCAGATGATATTTGACATCACCCGTCCAGCCATAATTGATACCCTTGGATCCTTCAGACGGTACCATGCTTTTTATTGGTGCGTGAACGAATTCCGCGAGGATTTTTTCGTAGGGCTTGCCGAGGATATGGGCAAGTACACTCAACCGTCCGCGATGCGCCATACTGATCATCACTTGTTTGGATCCATCACGGACACTGTATTGAATCAATTTATCGAGCATCGGTACGAGTGTGTCCAATCCCTCAATCGAAAACCGCTTCTGTCCGACAAATGTTTTATGCAAAAAGTGTTCGAACGTTTCCACCTTGACGAGCTGCTTGAGCAAGTCTTTCTTTTCCAACCCGATAACCGGACTCTGGAAGCGCTTACTTTCAATGGACTCATTAAGCCACTTCTTTTCCTGCAATTCCTGGACATGGGTAAATTCATAAGCTAGTGAACGGGAATAGAGATCACGCAAATAATTCACGACATCCAAGGCATTTTCAACTTCAGCAGGTGCGTTGGCCCAAATGACGCGAGCAGGAATCGCTTTCATTTTTTTTGGCGACAAATTAAATTTAGCCATATCCATCAGATGCGTTTCGATGACTCGATGACGAGTCAACGGATTCACATGGGCAAGCAAGTGTCCGTAAATACGGATTCGATCTGCGAGCCGCACAGTCCCGACCACTTGGTCAAGTTCAAAACGATCGTCACCATTGCCGTTTCCCTGAACCGTATGCGTCACCGTTAGGCCGTCGTCCTCAATTTCCGGTCGGCCGTATTTATTGAATAATTTTCGCAGCGCTGGATCGACCGTCTCTGGTTCATCAAGATATTTGTCATATTGCTCATCGATATAACCTAAGTTTAACCGGGAAAAACTCTGCCATGGATTCGTTTTGTATAACGTGTCTTTGACTGGCATCTTCTCGCTCCCCATCTGAATGATTGAGACCCACTGAATAATAAAAGGATCGCTACGCTAGCAAATCTTGCCTTCTTGTTACCGGTTTCTGTAAAACCATTTTAGCACAGCAGTATTCACTTTTAAATTGTTACGATTCAATGAAATAATGTATTTTTGTTATCATTTTGATGCGATCTCCATTCATCAATCTCTTGACATATTTTATTATATGTGTACAAAGATAGAAATGAATAGACAGAGCGCGGATTGAACCCAGCGAACATGTTATAATAAACACAGGATATCGAAAACTTGGCAGACTATTGAAAGAAGGAAAGTCCGTGACAAAGCTTCAACCAGGAACACTTGCGACACTCCGGTTTTCGCACAAGGCGCCATTTGGTTACTTTCTCACCGATGGAAATCAGGAAATCCTGCTCCACGAGAATGACACGAATCAAGCAATAAAGGAAGAAGAGGAAGTTCGCGTTTTTCTCTATCAGGATCACCAAGGCCGACTGGCTGCTACCCAAAGAATTCCGGACATCCGTATGGGCATCTATAATTGGGCGCCAGTCGTCAGTCAGCACAAAAAATACGGCGTGTTTGTCGACATCGGTATCAGCAAGGACATTCTGCTCTCGAAAGACGATCTGACCGAACCCTGGCAGGAATGGCCCGCAGCCGGTGATCAGGTTTATTGCAGTTTACAATTGGATAAAAAAGAACGATTATTCGCGAAGCTTGCTGACGAACCGATAATATCGTTAATCACTGTCCCGGCTTCCGGGGATTGCTTAAATAAAGAGACGGATGCAAGGGTTTATCGACTCGTTCCCGACGGGGTTCACGTACTGACGACCGAAGGCTGGCGCGGATTTTTGCATGAAAACGAAACAAAGGGGCAATTACGGTTAGGTGAACAGGTTCACGTCCGCGTGATTGATCAAAAAGAAAACGGTACAATCAATTTGTCAATGATTCCGCGCACCTATGAACGCATTGATCAACACGCAGATCTCATTCTTCAGTATTTGGATACGCGCGATGGGGCGATGCCCTACTGGGACAAGAGCCTGCCGGAAGATATCAAAAGCCGTTTCCAGATGAGCAAAGGAGATTTTAAAAAAGCCATTGGCAAGTTAATGAAGGAGAAAAAGGTTTATCAAAAAGACGGCTGGACTTATCGAAAAGCGGACGGCAGTGCGGAAAAAGCAACGGATACCGAAAAATAAAAAAGAATCGGCGACAATCTCGCCGATCCTTTTTTATTTGGACTAATAGATTTTTCAACCATTTTGAGCGGCAAATACTTTTCCAAGAACACCAAGCAATTCCGGCATATCCATTTTACCCATAACGACTTCGGCAAATCTCAGGCTATCCGGATGAGCAATCATGTCTTTCAGAGCCGCAGCCATTTCGCCCTCAGTCGTTATTTTGTAGCTATTCATCTGATCATTCGCACCGAAAACGGCTGGAATCTGATCATAATGCCACATTTGAATATCATTATAGGCCTCTTCCGGTCCGTGAATCGAGCGCTCAACCGTGTAGCCGTCATTATTAATCGTGAAAATGATCGGATGGATATGCTGACGAATCATCGTAGAAATTTCCTGGAAAGTCAGTTGAAAAGCACCATCGCCGATGATCAAAATATTGCGCCGCGTCTGGTCGGCTAATTGCGTGCCTAGCAGTGCCGGCAGCGTATAGCCGATCGAGCCCCAAAGCGGTTGACCGATAAAAGTGGTTCCTTCTTTGAGCGGAACTGTCTCTGAACCGAAATAGGAAGTGCCCTGATCAGCGATGACCACATCGTTTTTGCGCAGAAAAAGTTCAATCATTTCCCAGAAACGGTTTTGTTCCAGTTTCCGTTCCGCTTGAACATAAAATTCTTCATCCGTATTGTCAGCCTGCGGCATCAAGTTCAGTGATTCTTTTGAATGGTTCTGCAGATGTTCGGCTAAGAGTTCCAATATTTCTGTCATGTTGATCCCGTCAAATTGATTGTCCCGATAAGTAATCCCGTCCGGTAAAATATGAATTGCGTCATTATCCGAAAAACCTTGCGAAAATCCGCTGGTGATCGAATCCGTCAGCTTGACGCCGATAGAAATGAGGCAATCCGATTGATCGATCCGTTCACGCAAATAGTCGGGGCTCGTCTTTCCGCTGTATACTCCAATAAATTGCCGGTCTTCTTCGTTATAAACGCCCTTCCCCATGCTGAGTGTCGCAATAGGGAATCCCGTCTTTTTCACAAATTGTTTCAAAACCTTCTCTGCGTGGAAACGGGCAACCTGATAATCTGCCAGAATGACCGGAGATTTTGCCTTTTCAATCACAGGGAGGATAGCCTCAAGTATTTTTTCCTTCAAATCCGGACGGACCGCTTCTTCTTCCTTGAGCAGCGGTTCGACTGGTTGTTCGGCCGGCAGTACATGTACATCCACTGGTAAATTAAGATAAACCGGCCGGCTCTCGCGAACACAGGCCCGCAAAACGCGATCAATTTCTTGGCAAGCGTTGTTCTCCGTCAAAGAAGCCGATGCGACGGTCACTTCCTGATACATTCGTGAAAAATGATGAAAATCGCCATCACCGAGTGTATGATGAACGAGGCGCCCTTCCTGAGCGATCTTCGTTGTCGGAGATCCCGTAATTTTAACAACCGGAACCTGTTCAGCATAAGCACCAGCAATCCCGTTAACAGCACTCAATTCGCCGACGCCAAAGGTTGTCACCAGCGCTGAAATTCCATGTATTCTAGCATAGCCATCTGCCGCATAAGCCGCATTCAGCTCATTGCAATTGCCGACCCACTCCAGTGCCGGATGCTGCATAATCGTGTCGAGGAAAGAAAGATTATAATCGCCGGGAACGCCGAAAATATGGCGTATTCCTAATTCCGCCAGCCTATCCGTGAGATATCGTCCGATCGTGTAGGTTTGCGTCATTTTGCCTTGCGCCTCGCTTTAAAATAGATTTTGTGTCTTACCGGAAAACAAGGTCAATATCCTTGACCTATAAAGAGTTTAGCTCAATTATTTTTATAGGTCAAGTGACTTGACCTATAAACGTGCGAATACCTAGGCAATTATGGTATACTACTGTTCCAGGGCGAGAGGAGTCGGAACATTTTGAACGAAGACGAACAGAAACTGAATGAAGTCTTGCAGCTTTTTTATTTTAGCTATCGAACATTTACCGAGAAACCGGATCAAATCATTGAAAAATATGGTATCCAGCGCGTTCACCACCGTATACTTTATTTTATTGCCCGCGTACCAGGAATTACGGTCAATGAACTTTTGTCAGTATTAGAGGTTTCCAAGCAGGCACTCAACCTGCCTCTGAGGCAGCTGCAGGATAAAGGTTTTATTCAGACCGTGCAAGCAGTGTTTGATAAACGCTATAAAAAACTATATTTGACTGAGAAGGGTCAAGGATTAGAGTCAAGACTCAGTACCGTTCAGCGTGAACAAATGAAGACCATTTTTAACAACCTTAGCGGAAGGCATCAAGAGGATTGGACTGACGTCATGGAGGCGCTTTCCAAAGAACGGCCAGGTCAGAAGCAGCTTAAAGCGTTGTTGTTGAAGAAAAAAGAAGCCGATAATCCCGACTCCGCCTTCAATCCGCAGCAATGATTTTTGATCTTTGACGAATGCTTTCTCCCAAAAAGTGTATTAAAAAACTGTCCCTCTATGTGGACAGCTTGAGCCGTTTATTAAATGATTAGTTAAACACTGATTTGCCGGCTTACTCTGAGCCGCTGATAACCTAAGCCAATGAAATAGACCAGTGCTTCAAAAGCAACAATAAAAAAGCTGACAGGTGCATTGGTATAATAGCCGGCAGTCAGCCCGAACCAAACACCCACCACGGCAATCAGAGAAGAAAGGACGATCATGCCGAAAATCGATCGCGTGAAAAACTGAGCGGCCGCCGCCGGTACAGTCATCAAAGAAAATACAAGCAAAGCGCCGACAATCTGAACAGTGACACTGACCGCGATCGCCATCAGCAACAGAAAACCAATCGATATCAGCCGGATGGGTAATCCGGCGGCCTCTGCCCCCACCTGGTCAAAAGAATCAAACTTCAGCCAACGATATCCGGCGGCGAGAAATAATAAAACAAAGAAAGTCAGACCGACCAGCTGCCAGACGTCCTGCAAATCAATACCGACGACACTGCCGAAAAGAATGGTTCTTGTAAAATTTCCCGCAACATTGGAGAGAGAAAGAAATAAGATACCAAGACCGAGTGCAAGACTCAAAATCACACTGATCGATGCCTCTCGTCGGAACATCCGCACACCAAGCTGCCCGACACCTAACGCGCCCAGTAATGTAAAAATCAGCAACCCGAGTAATGGATCAATCCCCACAAATGCAGCAAATGAAGCCCCGGCAAAACCAATATGCGAAAAAGTGTGCGCAATGAAAGATAAATTCCGAGCCATGATGAAGACCCCAATCGTTCCGCACATGATTGAAATCAGCGTTCCGGCAACGAACGCATGCTGCATAAAATCATATTGAAACACTCTATCCCTCCTCAGGTAGTGAATTTTCATAGAATGCGCGCATCGTTGGCGGTAAATCTACTTACTTCAGTGAAACATTCAGCGACGATTCATGAACACCGTGGTGAAAAACTGGACCATCCGCAGATAGCTGCGCCTGATAATAACTCTTCAATCGCTCGTCATCCTCCATAATTTCACTCGTGCTGCCTTTCACATAGCGGCCGCGCGCCATTAGCAAAACTTCATCAGCATAATCCGTAACTTGCTGCAGATCGTGACTAATAAAAATGACAGACACTCCCCAATCCCGACAAGCCTGCTGCACGAGCTGCATCATCTCTTCCTGTGCGCCCGGATCCAAATTGGCGGTCGATTCATCAAGCAGCAGAAGATCCGGTTGACGTACCAATGCCTGCGCCAGAAAAGCGCGCTGCCGTTCGCCTCCGGACAATTGGCCAATGGATTTCCCGGCTAGATGCGTCATATGGGTAAATGACATTATCGTATTCATCGTATTGCGTTCTTGGCGGGAGAGCCATGGCAACAAACCTCTCGAAAGACCCAGTGAAATAAAATCTTTCACACGTATCGGTGTCCCGTCGTCAATCGGGCGAGACTGCGGCACATAACCGATGATGGTTCTCCCATCACTTTTAGCCAGACATTCTCCCTTTTGTGGATGGATAATTCCCAATATAACTTTCAGTAAGGTAGATTTTCCAGCTCCGTTCGGCCCGATGACAGCAAACATTTCACCGGGAGCCACCTGAAAAGAGAGATCCTGCAGGACCTCTTCCCCGTTAAAACTGACATGTAAATGCTTGACTTCGAGATCATGAAGCATTGGAAGGCCTCCATTATTTTCGATCATAGGTTCAATCATTTCTTTTATTTCTTAGTTTCATAGTCCAGCAATCGTTTTAATCGCTAATACGTAATTCTTACGATTTATGTCTAACAGAAAAATAGTAACTGTTTCACTCTCATTTGTCAAGATTAAAAATCATTTCACTTTCTCCATCTTTATCATGAATGAATCCTTTATCTTTCTTGACGAACGGCCCAGCTAAGTCTACGTTAGAATTATCCAGTTTCTTCATTAGAAGAATTTTCGGATTAATGGAGGTGTCCTATGAAAATTGCAATGGCCAGTGACCACGCAGGTTACGAATTAAAGGAAGAATTAAAAAGTATGTTACAAGAACAAGGACATGAGGTGCTTGACTTTGGAACAAATAGCAAAGAGTCTTGCGATCTGTCCGACTTCGTCTACCCGGCTGCACTCGCGGTCGGGAAAAAAGAAGCCGACCGCGGCATCTTTGTCGATGGTGTCGGTTATGGCAGTGCTTTAATTGCCAACCGAATCTATGGCGTGACCGCAGCCGTCTGTCAAGATCCTTTCTGTGCCAAACTTGCAAGGCAGCATACTGACAGTAATGTGCTCTGTATTGGTGGAAAGATTATCGGATCAGGCATTGCCCATGAAATTGTTGCCGTCTGGATGAAGACCGAACCGATTACCGATGTTGAAAAATATGTGCGTCGTGTCCGAAAAGTCGAGGCCATTACGGAAAAACATTTAAAAAAACTGACGGATATCTAATCGCCACCGTGCAGAACAAGTACCGATTTGATTTCTGTACTTGTTTTGAAATCCATTGCCTCACCCACGTACGTTTCATTAAACCAGCCTGGAGGTCTACCCGCCAGGCTGGTTTTTTATAAGCAGCTGGTCCGTACCCGTAGCACAGCTCACTAATGAGCGAATTAGGCGATTCTGAAGGTTGATCACTTGTTATTATTTTATGATAAAGGGTATATCGCAAGTATTCCTAGCCATCACGTCATCTTAGTAAATGAATCATTTTTGTACGCTGATTTTCCCTTTTCTTTCCATCTCATTTATGCTATAACATATTGGGTTCTCCGATGGATAAATGAGTGGTATATTACATTTTTTCATTCTGACAACAAATACATGATCGCTTCATGACAACCCAAAAACATGATGAAAATCAATCGAAAAGATATAAAGAACATTATTGAAAACTTGATATCGTTCACGGGCTGATTTGCCAGGGTGCCCGTTTGGGATTCCTGCGCAAATTGATTTAGTAAAAATGTTTACAGGAGCGGATAAAGAAAGATGTCAAAAACGAGAGACAGCTATTTTGACAATGTGAAGTTTTTTTTAATTCTTCTAGTCGTTTTCGGACACAGCCTGACGAATCTGAAATCTAATATACCTGTCATCTACTCACTCTATACGTTCATCTTTATCTTCCATATGCCAGCTTTCATTCTGATTTCCGGTTATTTTTCCAAGCATTTTAACAAACCGGGTTACGTAAAAAATGTGGTCAAGAAAACCCTCATTCCCTATATGTTCTTCCAAGCCATCTACTCTGTCTTTTATTATTGGACAGGTTATGAGAAAAACTTCAGAATTGATTGGGTTTCTCCACACTGGACGCTTTGGTTCCTTGTCAGCATGTTATTCTGGAAGATGTTGATCATTCCTTTTTCAAAGCTGGGCAAATTGGGATTTCCAATCTCTATTTTTCTGGCTCTTGCTGCCGGTTGTTTTGATACCGTGGGCTCGGATTTCAGTTTTTCCCGCACGCTTGCTTTCTTCCCATTCTTTTACTTGGGCTATCTGCTGAAAAGAAAGCATTTTGCCCTATTGTTGAATCACCCGATTTATAAGCTGTCCGGAATGGGTATTCTTGCTGCTGTCTTCTTGGCCTGCCATTTTCTCTTTCCAAAAGACTTGCAGGAATGGGTAAAATTTGATACTTCATATCATGGCGTCGGTCTTTCTCTTATCGATGGAAGCATTGCGCGTCTCAGTGTCTATGCACTCTCAATTCTAACTATTTTTTCATTCATGGTGCTCATTCCTCGTCTGCATTTTGTATTTACTTCGCTTGGCAAAAATACGCTTTATATTTATCTCTTACACGGATTTTTCATTAAGACCGTTGTCCTGCTGCCTATCTATGATCGGATTCAGAATCTCTATCAGTATAGTTTTCTTCTAGCCGGATCGCTTTCTCTCTGTTATTTTCTGGCCAGCCGGCCCGTGCGTCTCTTCACGCGACCGCTCATTGAAATCAAAATGCCGCATTGGAAATCTATATGATCGTGAACATTTAATCTTGCGCGTTTTAAAAAAAAGAAAACAAATAAAGTCATGATAAAAAAGCGATTTACCTTGCTCATTGTATTGAGCGATAAATCGCTTTTCCTGCGTAAGAAAGCATGAGGTAATTAAGTTTTTGGCCGGAAGATCAGTGGGAACGGGTAGCTCGATTAAATAATCTTTTGATGTGTTGATACTGAGCGGCCGTGCAGTCAATGCACCAGGTCATCCGTTCATTGGCTTCATAATCCCAGACGGTCACATAAGCGGTTGAGTTGTCCGGCATTTCTCCGCTGATCACTGTACCCGACGCCACGCCTTCTCCATGACCTGCAAAAGCACCTGTCACCGGCAGATCCGTCTCAATCGGTGAAGAATTCAACCAGTTGATTGCAATCGGCCGGCAAATTCGTTTTTTTCCGTTTGGCAAGGCAATGTAGATTTCTCCAGAATTGTCGCTATTTTCAATATATACCCAATGCGCAGCTTCCGAATATCCAGTCAGCACTGTCACTTTCACGCGATCTCTGAATAATTCCCGCCAAAAGCTCATTTAAATTCGCCCCTTTCTCTTTCTACTATACCGAATTTTATGAAAAAAGAATATCCCGTTCGCAAATACAGGCACAGGAGCGGATAAAGGGCATAACTTAAGATGATAAAATCAAAAGAAAGCAGGGAAAATCATGGTATCCTACATGGATTATACCTCTCCGAATGCTGCCTTCACTTTCGATGTCAACCGCAGCCGCTTAATTACTCGGGATCCACAAAATTTTATTAACGTTCTCGGTATCGAACAATTGAATACACTGGAAAATACCTCATTGCTCGATATTTATTTTAGTCAGAATAATGTTATTGAGCCCCATTATCATCAAAATGCCGCCGAGCTTGTCTATTGTATCTCCGGATCCACTGTTGTATCTTTACTGAATCCTTTTACAAAACAGTTTCAGAATTACTCGATCACCGCTGGACAAGTGGTCAATATTCCTCAGGGCTGGTGGCATTACGAAATCGCTACTTCAAACAACACGCATCTGTTAGCCATTTTTGATGCACCCACTCCGGAAACGATTTTCGGATCGGATTTACTTCGATTAACACCGCCAGAAATTATCGCGCATACTTACTGTCTTAGCCAAAACGAATGGCAGCAGGCGATTGCACCGATTAACGACACCGTTGCGATCGGACCGCCGGCAAATTGTTCACAAACTGCAGCCAATCAATTAAACACCATGCGTCCGGTGGATGAGGCCGCAAGACTTCCACAGGAATATCCCCCGCAGCCAACCTACCCCTTGACGAACTATAATAATCCATGGGAGTAAAAGGTATTTTCTAATAAACTGATCAGACCTTTCTTCGATGGATCTGTCTATAAACAGATTCTAACGGCCTCTATATTTAAGAGGCCTTTTTAGCTGAATAACTCTATACAATTTGGTAAGGAGCGTTTGTTTTGAAAATGAAAACAGAAGAGATCCTCCATCCATCTCCGGGATGGAGTGCAGAGAAGAGCGGTTTTAGGAATAAACATCAACTCACTCTCACTGTCGAATCACCGCACGTTTTTGAGCCCTGTTCGGGTTCCCTCTTAAGCCCGGATTGAATTCCAGCAAGAATTCAGAACCTGCTGCTTCTGCAGCTCATCCAACGAGTACCTATTACTTTGTTTGCCTTTGGCGATCGAAATGATGATTCCACAGACGATTTGAATGAGGAACGGGATTTCATAATTCAGTATTATCTTTTGATCCTGCCCATCAGTAAAGATTTTCCCTAAGCTTGATCGAAAGCGTGTATCAAACGCTGGATCAGTAGGTCTCTTCTTCCGAAGTACATAAAAATATTGCTCTGTGAAATTGTGTTGATCATAGTTGTGGATTATATATTCCAAATAACTTCTCAATAGATTTTCAAAACGGACTCTGACACTTTCTTCCGGATCATAGTTGTTCAGCACACATTTTGACATTTTTTGAGATAGTTTTAAATATAATTCATAGAACAATTGATCCTTACTTGAAAAATAATTGTAAAGCGTTCCTGATCCTACGTTGGCATGACTGAGAATCTTGGCTAGAGTAACTGTCTGCATCCCTTCTTCAATAATTAATTGAAGTGTTGCATCAAATATATCCTCTTTTTTACTCGTTATGATCACCGCCATTATCTATCTGACTATTATTATAAACGGATAGGTGCTTGACAGTCCAGAATGTGGCTATTATACTCAAGGCTAGATTGAATGTTCCATCCATTTTTCACGATCATTAATTATTTTTGAAAAATATTTTCGCTATTTTGCTTTCCATACTGTACCCATACTTTTATTTTATATCGAAAGAAAACTTCGTTATCCGCCAAAGAGCAAGTGCCACAGATAGGACAGAAAGCTCCTCTTTTAAAAGAATACGTTTTTCTTTGCGCAAACGTCTAAATCAATCGATCAAATGAAATTTTTATCTAGTTGAAAGCTGAGGAGATTATACATTGGGAAATAAATCAACAATGAGTCCAAGGTACAAATGGATTGCTCTGTCTAATACCACTATTGGGGTTCTAATGGCAACGATTAACCAATCCATACTCATTATTTCATTACCCGTTATTTTTAAAGGCCTAAAGGTGAACCCATTGCAAAGCGGACAAAGCAGCCTCTTACTCTGGGTACTGATGGGTTTTAATATTGCAATGACCGTTTTTCTTGTGACTTTAGGACGATTGTCTGATATCTATGGAAGAGTCAGATTATATAATCTTGGCTTTCTCATATTTACCATCGGCTCTATCCTTGCTTCCTTGACTTGGAGCACCGGAAGCGCTGGTGAAATGCAATTAATCCTCTTCCGAATTGTTCAGGGAATCGGGGGAGGTTTCTTATTCGCCAATAGCACTGCAATCTTGACAGATGCCTTTCCGGTCAATCAACGCGGCATGGCGTTAGGATTAAACCAGGTTGCAGCGGTAGGCGGCAGTGTTATTGGTTTATTAGTTGGCGGTGCGCTGGCGGCAACCGGCTATTGGCGTTTGATTTTTCTTGTCAGTGTCCCTGTTGGTTTAATCGGAACCATTTGGGCCTACATTGGTCTGCATGAAATTGGAAAAAGTCATCATGAACATATCAAATTGGATATACTGGGAAACTTGACGCTCGCTCTCGGGATCCTCGGCATAATGCTTGGACTAACTTACGGAATCATGCCTTATGGTTCACAGATGATGGGTTGGACAAATCCATGGGTATTGCTTGGCCTCATTGGCGGAGTGGTCTTACTCATTGTGTTTGTAATCATCGAGCATTTTGTGGAACAGCCACTATTTGACATGTCCTTATTCGCTATTTGGCCTTTCTCGGCAGGTAATATCAGTGGTATATTGAGTTCTCTATCCCGCGGGGGATTGCAATTTATGCTGATCATCTGGCTGCAAGGCATTTATCTTCCTCTGCATGGCGTTTCCTACACGAGTACGCCACTTTTGGCAGGACTCTATACTCTCCCACAATTAATCGGATTCTTTATGGCTGGACCGATCAGCGGTGTGCTTTCTGACCGTTTTGGATCACGCCTGCTCGCCACGTTAGGTATGGGGGTGACGGCAATTGGGTTCTTCTTACTGAATACCCTGCCGATTAATTTTAATCCTTGGCTCTTCTGGATCTATTTATTTATTATTGGGGCAGGGATGGGACTCTTTTCCTCTCCAAATACAGCAGCTATTATGAACGCCGTTCCGGCAAAATTTCGCGGGGTCGCCTCGGGAATGCGCTCAACTTTTACAAATGCCGGAACAATGCTCAGTATGGGGGTATTCTTTTCGATATTGATTGCCGGACTCGCGCAAAAATTACCGCAAGCGATGGCAAAAGGATTGATCCAACATGGCATCCCTGTACCGATCGCTCATAGAATTGCGGAGCTGCCACCAACCTCATCACTCTTTGCTTCACTACTGGGTTATAATCCTTTGAAAAGTTTACTTTCTGGAAAAGTGTTAAATGCACTGCCAGCCAATCAGGCAAAAATCATTACCGGGCAGAGTTTTTTCCCACATTTAATGAGCAGCGCATTTCTACACGGTTTATCTCTGACATTCATCATGTCGATGCTGATGTCACTCCTTGCAGCGATATTTTCTTATTCCCGCGGGAAACGCTATGTCTTTCGGGAAGTCAAAACAAAAGATCCGGTAATAAAAAAACGAGTCTACAGATAAAGAGCATTTGTACTCAAAATAGACTCCTGGCAACAATAAAGGAAACAACAGGTGGTTAATCTAAATTGATCGCCTCTTGTTTCCTTTATAAATTTCAAATTACTCTTATATTTGATTAACTGAAAGCTTTCTTTTCCCGCTGGGCAGCCAGGCCATTCTTAAAAGGCCAAAGAAGCCGATTGTAAGAATGATGATGGGGATTAAAAATAGAATTCCATAGATCGCATCATTCAGATAAGGACTTTCCTTTATCGTGTAGACCTGAAATTGCAAATCCTTGGCATTCTGCATCACGTGATTAATGTAAAGCGCCCCTCCGAGATACATATCTCTTTGTTCATACATTCCTTTTCCATTCATGCCAAGGAGTAGCTCTGAACGAGGCGAAACAGAAATCTGCTTGATTGTTAAGATATAATCCTGAAGTCCCCGGTGATCTGGCTCATGATTGATTACGATAGTCTCGTAACCCCTTGATTTCATCTTGGCGCTGGTAACTGTCTTTTGACCGAGGACCTGATGATTTTGTCCCTTCGCTATAATTGAAAGGCGATAAAGTGCCTTCCCTCTCTTTCCTTTGATTTCAAAGCGTACGTGGGTGAATGAGCCCGCCGCTCTAAATGTCTGCTCCACTTGATGGGTAGCATTAACAGGTGCATCCATTAGACCTTTGCTATTGGGCTGATTGACGCTGTAAATTTTCTGAGGGCTCTTAACGAGTGTATACGTTTCATAGTTTTTAGCAGCGACAGCTGCCGTTAAAACAAATAAACCTGTAAGGGTAAGCACGGCAGCCGCAAGATAAACCTGTTTTTGTTTCGCCTTTCTGACAAAAACAGTAGATAAGAAACGAAGTTCTTCTAGCCCATATACAGCGCCTGACAGCTCAAGCAATGTAAAGAGCAGTGAGTAGCGTGGCTCTGCTTCCCACACAAAGACATAAAACAGAATGCTTCCGAACAGGCAAAGCTGAATAAACAGATTTCCATCAATTTTTCTTCTGTGCAGCAGCCCGATGGCTGAAAGTGCCAGCAGCATCAGATCGGCAATATGAATAATTTGGACAAGGAAGACGATTAGCTGTTTCCTGTTACCGAAAAGATAATTATATGACGTCGAGTAATCTGTGTTGTTGCTCGAATACCAATAGTACGCCTGGCTGCCGTCGCCAAACGTCCGAGCTGCTTTTATCGCCCACGTCAAGCTCAAACCGCTCCATTCTTTATTTTTAATCCTATTTTTTATTGCTTCGATGTCTGCCGATTGCTTCTGGTGCTGGGTCGGCTGGCTTAACGTTAACTTATAATCTGGCATATTATACCGACCCGAATAAGAAAGTCCCATCAACAGCCAGCTAGTTGCTGGCATCTGCAGTGCCGGATTCTTTGTAAACCCAAGATGTTTTTCATAGCTTTGGGCCGCGAACCCGAAACCAGCGATAAAAACAGCGATAATCGCCGTACAAATTATTGTTTTCTTTATATTTTTAATCAGCAAGATGTAGATAATCAACGCGGGAAGTATCAGAATCATGTTCTCCCTGATCTGAACGCTGACCGCCAGCAAGATGGCGATGATAACGATATAACGAAACTGATCGGTTTTAGAGAACTTATAGGTCAGATACAACAGCATTGAAGGGAACATCAAAGCCACTGAATCTGTGTAAAAATAGATAATATATAAGAAAAGCGGGAAACAAGTCAGTATCAGAATCAAAAGGAGATTTGCCATTTTCAAATTAAAGGCCAACGCAATGAATTTCCAGGTAAAATAAATCCCGATATTAAGCCCTATAGCGCAGGTGATTTGATCAGCAAGAATGAAATTAGTCGGATGTCCAAAACAGAGTAAGCGATAAACCCAGTACCGGATGACGGTAATGGCAATATTATTGGGATAGATCTGAAAATAGGGCAAGCTCTCAGACATATTTTTATGGTCAAGCAGGTTAATTGCCTGGATATAGGTGTGCCCGCCGTCAAATTCTGGAGGTAAAATTCCGTGGAAGGAAAAAATGATCAGTACTTCGAATAATAGAACCGTGGTCCAGAGAATAGCTGTAACAACTCGAAGCTGGGTCTGGTTCATTCTGGAGAAAAAACGCATTAAAAGAATATAGAAAAGCAGCAAAATCACAGCAAATAATAGCATCGTCGCCGGAACATCCAGATAATGGAAAAAACGTCCGACGAATAACCCTGTTCTCGCCCAGTCAAAATCAGGAAAAATAAAACTCAAGAAAATAATAAGCAGCACGGCAAACAGAAATATCGTTGAGAAAAACTTTATTGATTGATTCATAACATTTTCCATGAGGGTCACCCGCAACGTTTTTGGTTTCCAACAGAATATATTGGATTAAAATCACTTGCGATTATAAACATTGCGGTTCGTTGAAAAGTCAAATGTCTAACAAATTATACATGAGAATTCTCTCACCATTTTTCATGATTTTCTCACCAAAAACCAATGACAATCTATTGATTTTTTTTTTAAGATAAGATCAATTCAATAAGAATGGGACAGTGAGAATGATGGCTCGAATCAAATCTACAAAAATAAATGGTCTGTTTATCATCGGCAGTATCGCTCTCCTCTTTTTCACCTTGGAGAGTGTAACAATTGCCCAAAATATCGATAGAATCGGATATTTTGATTTTTATATCATACAGGCATTCCAGAGTCACCTATCTTCTGTCATGACTGTTCTGATGATCTCGGCGACCCAGTTAGGCAGTCCAGCTGCTATCATCCTTCTATCCATCCTTTTTTTGATCATGCTTCTTAAACATCAAATGTACGGAGAAGGTGTCTGGCTGCTAAGCACCATTATTCTCGGAGCTGGCATCATCAATCCACTGATGAAGCTGCTAATCGCTCGACCACGTCCAACATTCCATCGACTCATAAAAGAGACTGGATACAGTTATCCAAGTGGACATGCCTTAGGAGCCACACTTTTCTATGGAACAGTAGCCCTACTAGCGATTTTTTATCTGAGAAGACTCTATCTGAAAATCATGGTTGTCATCCTAGCAGGCGTATTCATTGTTTTGATCATGATCTCGAGAGTTTACTTAGGAGTGCATTACCCAAGCGATGTTCTCGCAGGAGGACTATTGGGTATATCCATCGACAGCCTATCGGCAGGAATATTCATGATCAATAGAGATCGATTGCGGCAATTTTTCTCCCGATATCCGTTTAATAACAAAGCACATCAACAGCCACAATATCCAAATGATCGGAATATCTGATCGGCTGCATTTGCGGGATCCCGAGAAAAAGTCGCCATTGAATGGAATTTCAATGGCGACTTTTTAAGTGAATCTCTTTTTTAATCGTTAAAATTGCCCGATTCGACGTCCTCGATGAATTGTGCCAAGTGATTGAAATAGACGGGCGCGTTATCAATCATGTGATGGTGGCCGCCGTCCGGTGTCGTCGCCAATCTGGCATGGGGAATCGCCTTGGCCATTCGTCTTGCAGCGGTAAGTGGCATCGTCTCGTGTTCACCGAATGTGACCAGTGTCGGAACGGTGATATTTTTCAGCTCGTTGCGCACGTCCCACTCCTTTAATTTCCCAGTGACGACAAATTCATTGTCGCCTTGGAAATCATTATAGACAGGAACAGCCATTGTACTGATAAGATGGGAAATGGCCGGTGGCTGTTTGCGATCGACATAGCCTTGGTTCAGGATATCGACATAGCCCTGATAGCGTTTGTTATCATAGTTATTCTCGGCTTCACATTTTTTCATAAAAGCAACGGCATCAGCAGGCAATGCTTCTTCACGAATCCTGTTAATATTTGCGACATATTCATCGATATTATCAGTCATCGATGAAATAATCGCGCCTTTTAAGTGACGTCCATATTTCAAAGCATATTTTTGAACAAGCAGGCCGCCCCAACTTTGCCCAATCAAATAGAAGTTATCCAGTCCCAGCTTCTGACGAACTTCTTCTACTTCGTCAAGGAAATAATCATAAGTTAGATACTTTCTGGCAACTTCAGGAGCCGAATAGTCGGGCTGATCCGAATAGAAAGATCCTAATTGATCATACATATGAACTTGAATAGCTAAGCCTTGTTCCGAGAGCTTTTCAGCAAAATTCTCATAATATTCATGAGTCCCGCCTGGCCCGCCGTGTAAGCAGAGTAAATGAATATCACCTGTTCCCTGCGTATTCGTCCAAAGATGGTAGCCATTGTCAAGCGTTAAAATTGTTGTTCCTTGTTTCATTATTGATCACCTGATTTTCAAAAAGATAACTTTATCATAGCACGAAGAAGTCATCGATGGACAGGAACCTATCCGTATCATATGATGTTCTGCAAGCGAGACGCATTGTTCTCGAAATATTATTTTATGATCGTCTCGGCAGGAATCAAATCCTCCCTATGGACCGTATTCCATCTCCATTGAGCGAATTATTTTTTCATTTCTTTTTGCAGCTGCGGCAACAACATCGTCAATTGAACAGCGCCGTTTCAATTATTGACGTCCACTATTTACAAATCAACGGCCTGTTTGGGATTATGGGCATCACTTATCTCCAGACCAAATAGCGATGAAAAAGGGCATGAATTGTTCCAATGATTCATATAATCGATTGGAACATTGATAAAACATTCTCAAATTACTGGGCCTAATTATAGAAAATGATTCGTTACATCTGAATTCGCGGCGATCGATCACTTAAGGCTATTAAATATGAACAAATAGAGGATGATAGATATGGAAAAATTCAAATTTTTCATTCGATTGATCATCACAATTGTTTCATTTGGCCTGTTCACTGCTTCTTATTTTTTTAAATTACTTCCGTTAGGAACAGTCACCGGGATCATACCTTCGATCTGTCTGTTATATATCATATTATTTCAGAATCCAAAACCTGCGAAAAAGATTGGAAAAAAAGAGATGAAATAGTCAGAAGTGGCCCCGAATTGATCAGGGGCCATTTTCGTCTGTTTCAATAATCATAGGGTCAAGACTATTGACAAATTAGTGACAATTTATTATGATTTATCTGATAATGATTATCATTAGCGATTACATATTTTTATTTTATTAGGGGGCTTTTTGCAAATGACACGGCGTCTTCATCTGAAGTCCATTCTTCTTGGTGCGGCTGCTCTTTTAATCGTCGGTGTATTCGTCTGGCAGGGACTGATTTCGGGCGGCAGCCCTCAGGATCCAACGGCGCAACACATGAGCTGGTCCATGGGTATTGTAAATACCGGCATTCTTGTTTTCCGAGAGGGTTTGGAAGCAATCCTTGTTCTTTCCGCTTTAACTGCCGGTCTGATGCGCACAAAGCAAGTGTTCTGGAAACCGATTGCGTCCGGATCAGGGCTCGGATTTATTGCGACGCTCATTACTTGGTTTGTTGTCGTCGGCATCATCTCACTTTTCGCGGCAACGACTTCAGAATTAAATATTCAGGCAGGAACAGGTTTGCTTGCCATCCTGGTGCTTTTGCTGGTCATGAATTGGTTCTTTCATAAAATCTACTGGACCGCCTGGATTGGTGCCCATAATCGAAAGAAATCGCAATTAATTAAATCCACCCTGACTCATACAGGAAAGGCCGCTTATTTTGGATTAGCGATGCTGGGTTTCTCAGCAATCTATCGTGAAGGTTTTGAAGTCGATCTCTTTCTCCAGACGATCCGCATGCAAGCGGGCGGAAAAGTCGTATTGATCGGCGCGATCATTGGACTATTCCTGACAATGATCGTCGCTGCCCTGACATTTGTCGCGCAGCGCAAGCTTCCTTACAAGAAGATGCTGATTTTCACCGGGATTATGCTTGGTCTGGTGCTGATTGTCATGGTCGGAGAAAATGTCCAAGAAATGCAGTTGGCCGGCTGGTTGCCTACAACAAAGATAAGTCTGCCGATTCCCGATTGGATTGGTCTCTGGTTCGCCATTTTTCCAAACGTCGAAGGAATTGTCTCTCAATTGTTCGCCGTCCTCATCGTGCTCGGTTCCTATTTCACGGCTCAATACCTGCGTTCATGGAAACCCAGACAGCAAGCAATCAATCATCAATTTTAATTAGCAAAGCTTCCCGCCCAACTTGAGCGGAAAGCTTTTTTGATCCAAGCAGGTCAGAAATCCGCGAGGCCTGTACCCTCTCTCAGCCGCCTTGGTCTGCTGCCTTGAGAATAAGATGGCGGATAGAAAAAAATAAATAACCAACCAGTAGCAGAACAATCACCTCACCCGGGAATAGGCCTCCGGAAAAGGGGGAACGCAGCATCACACCCGCCAGAAAGGGTCCGATAATAAAACCAGCTTGCCAGGCAAAATTGATCATGCTGTTAAAAAAGCCCTTTGTATCATTGGGAGCACAATCATTGACCAATGCGGGAAGTGCTGAAAACAGCAAGGCCTCACCGACTCCTGTCATCGCGAAGGCCGAAACGGATCCAATAGCCGCCCAAGAGGATTGCGTGAGCCCGGAGACAAAAACAACCGCATACCCCATGGCCAGTAGTGATGAAGCAATGGCAAGCTGAAGAGTGCGACGTATTTTCCTCCAGGTTCTATAGACAAAAAATTGGCAAAACACAATGACAAGACTATTTACAAAAAAAGCGTAACCAATGACTTGAGCCGATAACCGCTCTTGTCCAATCACCCATTGCGGGAAAACAATTGTCGTGAATCCGGTCATGACAATGGCGATGATAAAGTACCCGAAGGACAATCTGACTTGAATTTTATCCTTCAATGCTAATCTTATCTGGATATTTTTTCGTATGGCCTGTTTTCGATCAATTGACAGCTTAACTGAACCTTTTAACCCTCTTTTTGAAAAAGCAGCAAATAGCAAAAAGGTCATCGCATCGATAATAAAAATACTTTGGAATGTGTAAAGCGCACGCGTATGAATAATTAACCCGCCAAGAGCTGAACCGAAACCCGATCCGATATTCTGCAGCGCATAAGCCATCCCAAAAATTTCCGTTTTTGCCGACTCGTCCACTGAAGCCGCTAGAATTAATGACAAAGCATTCCATGAACCTGCCGCACCCACTCCGGATAAGGCAGCCGCAAAAAAAGCCAAGGGTTCATTATTGGCAAAAGCGAAGGCAATTCTTCCCAAGGCCGCGATAAACAAAGTTAGGAGGAATAATTTATTCGCGCCTACTTTGTCTATGACGAGACCGCAAACTGGCAAAATAGCAGTCCCTGCAATTCCGCTGGTCGCAATAATCATACCGGATATTGACAGCGATATACTTCTTATCTGATCAAGGTAAAGGATCAGATACGGCTCTGACAAGCCGCTACCAAAGAGTGAAAGAGTATAGCCCAGAAGAAGCCACCAAACTTTTTTCTGAAATGGCGGAAGAACAGTTTTCTTTCGTTGCAAAATGATCACTCGTTTCTTCGAAGTGTTATCTCTATTCTAAATTAGAATGATGACATCTCTTGACAGGTATAGATGATATACTTGAAATCAAAAGGAGGTTAGAGTGATGCGCGCGGATCGATTACTCTCACTTCTATTAACATTGCAGGTCGAGGGAATGAAAACCGCAAAAGAACTCGCGGGAAAATTGGAAGTGACGCAGCGAACCATTTACAGAGACATCGAAGCGCTGAGTTTTGCTGGATTCCCCGTATACGCCTTAAGAGGAACGCACGGAGGGTACGCTTTAAAAGAGAATTTTCATATGGACATGGATAGATTGACCGAATCAGAAGCTAAAAGACTATTTATCAACAGGTCATCGCGGCCTCTTTCCGATCTCGGCTTGACTGGTAGTCCATCGACAAATGAGCGACTCATCCAAGGCTTGCCAGCCGTTCAAAAGAAAATGGCCGAAAAATTTAACAAACGCGTCTATCTGGACTCCAAGTGCTGGTTTAGTGAAGATGATAAAATATCCTGGCTGTCTCCCTTATTGAAAGCTTTAGAGAAAAATCTGATTGTTCAGTTACACTACAAGAAAAAAGATGGACAGGACAATCGCAGAAAGATTTTTCCCTATGCTTTAGTAGCCAAAACAAATATTTGGTATTTGGTCGCCAAACATGAGGAAGTGCTGCATGTCTATCGTGTGTCACGGATCCTTGATGTACAGCTTACCCAAAAAAACTTCTCATTCCCGGATGGTTTCAACATTTCTTTATTCTGGCAAAAGTGGTGTGCGGATTTTGAAAAAAGTCTGACCTGCTATCCCGTAATTCTTCGCGCACAAAAGAATTCCCTAGATCTTTTGTGCGTCAACCGCAGCAAAATCAAATCTTTGAGTGATACTGAGAAAAATTTATACGAAGTGATCTTTGAAAATGAGGATGAAGCCGAGAACGAACTTCTAGGACTAGGCGCAGACGCCGAGGTCATCTATCCGGAGAAATTAAGAGAAAGGATCATTGATCAATTGCAACAAGCTCTTTTTGTTTATTACGGGAAATGAAGTGAATGGCGATGCTGGAATTCTCAGTTATGACCTACCGCAATCGTTTTCATCAGCAATAGTATTCTCTAGTCCAATCCAGAAATTTAAAGCGTTTTTCTTTGCATAATCAATAATTGCCGATGTATAGCATTTTTCACCATGCACTGCAAGCCCGCGGTTAGGCTATTTATTTTGGAAAATGCTCACTAATTCATCTGCTTTCTCGACAGCCTTCTCCCCACTTGTAACGGTTATGATCAAGCCCTTTCTCCCAGATACTTTGGTTTTAATCATCGGACGGCCCATTTTTCTTGCCTGAACTCGATCAAGAATAGCAATCATCGATATGTCTCCTGCACGCTCAATTATTTATTTTTACGATTAGGGGGATTGGTCCGCTTCGACAAGTGATTCACTTGATAAGATAGTTTTTCGATTTCTTGTGAGAGTTTTTCAATCTGCGACGACAGTTTATTGATATCCGGTTCAGCAGTACTTTTCTCATGATCTTTATTGAATGTGAAAAAGTCGGTGATCGTACTGGTGAGCAAACCGATAAAACCAATCCCGCCGAACATCAGAAAGGAGGCGATGATCTTGCCAACCACTGTCTGCGGATAAATATCGCCGTATCCAACGGTCGTCGCTGTGGTCACCGCCCACCACAACGCGTTGGACAATGATATTTTTTCTACAATGGAGTAGAGTAACGCGCTCAGTACTAGGATGACGACACTGATTGAAAACAAATAGATAAAACCGGTCGAATAGATAAATTTATGAATGCTGCCGGTCAATTTGCCATCAACGCCTAGAATAACAAAAATATGATGATGGCGAAGAATACGAACAATTCTGGCAAAACGAAACAGTACAAAAAGTGGATGCATCGGGATAAGTCCGAGAAGATCGAATGAATTTTCAATCAAAAATCTTTTCTTATCCTTGGCAACAAAAAGCCTTATCGCGTAATCAGCGGTGAAAAAGAGCAACAGTCCATTATTCAGGTAATTATAAGGATAATCGACAATGCTCAAGTCTCGAAAAAGCGAGAATACAACGAGTGAGATGGAGAGCAATGCGAGTACAACAATGATCACGTGATAGAAAAATACCGACTTTTTCTCTTTTTTTCCCATTTTTAAATTCCTCACAAACGGACCGTGATTTTTTTCGATTATCTTCATCCTAATTTTTAACGAGAATACCGGAAGAATGACGAGATGGTCGCTGCAGGTCTCTGTTTATCAGACCTATCGAATAATAATACGTCATCCAGTTGAGAAATAAGGGGTTAACGACTGATAAATCGTCGTCTAATTTCCAGACAAACAACGGAATGCCTCTCGTTCTGGAACTATTTAAAGAATTTGGAAAGCACAACTAAATGTGATGTGGTTCATTGAAGCATCAAGCTCTGATATTTTTTCTTTTTAGATAGAAATTTCACTCTTAAATTCAGCAAATTAAAAACACCCTTAATGGGTGCTTTCTTTCAATGCAGGCTTAAATTTATCTAGTTTTGCCGACCTCCATTGTCAACAGTCACTTTTACTTTGACCTTTACTTTTGTGGATTGTTCGTTTCTCCGGCAGTCTCCCGATCGCCGATTGCTGGGATCGGAGCCTTGATCGGAACGATTGTCCGGATAGTATGGCCGGCTACATCGCCGCTCACTGCTCATATGCAATCCCTTCCTTCAACTGGGATACTGCGTTATATTCACAATGCACGGTCACAGCTTAGATGAAAACAGGAAGCCAGATGAAGCGATTTTTATCAATACACCGAGCGCTTTAGAGAGCGTCTCGTTAGCCTACATATTCATGAAGCCGTTGATTATCCTTAATGGTGATGCGCTGTTCATGTTCAAGGGATTCATAATAATATTTGATGATTCCTTCTCTGGACAGCACTTGTAATTCAGATTCAATAGCTTTCTTAGAAATACCATTTTCTTCTGCCCGATTCAGCAAATCATCAAGCAATTGTCCATCATTGATATCCTCTTTCAGGAAATTTTTAACATCCATATCCATCTCTCCTCCGACATTTGTTGATATTATAATCAAATTCACCAAAAAATAAAAGAAAAAAGTCCTATATAGGGTTTGTTGCACCAATAGCCCAATCGGCCATTCCCTGATTCTTACAGGACTATCTGGTCGAAAAGTGTAGGAAATTTAGTTTGAAAGGAACATTTGTTCGCAAATAAGTAAAAAAGCGCAGAGAAGCCCTAAGGCGTCTCTCCAGGTTCATGACCAAGAACTTGAGGGCGATCACTGTTTCACTGGTTTCTCGTAACATCGTGTAGATACGATTCAAACCGAAACGACGTTTGCCTTCGCCAAACTTCCCT
>JBHGUY010000029.1:0-53633 GCA_048976585.1 Sporolactobacillus sp.
GTACAATTGAGTCGCCCCATCTGCAAGGTTTTTTGTCCGGAATTGCCCGAACGACGGTTTATTACCCTGCATATTTATTCGACAAAAGTGTTTAAAAAACCTGCTGTATCAGCACTTTTTTTATGTTCAGCAAGCCCTAACCTAGTGTCCGGGACCGACGAGAAATATGGACGGCATCAAGATTGCCGCTATTAATGCCTTAAACAGGGGATTTTTTTCAATCATCGCTGTATGAACATAGTCCGGAAACTCCGTACATTATCTATATATGTACAAAACAAGGAGACTCTGTATGCGTAGTCTCCTTAACATTTTTTTAAAATAGAACTGACCAGGTTTTCGGCCCGACGATCCCATCTGCTGTAATTCTGTGTCTTGACTGATAGGATTTCACCGCTGCTTCCGTTTTCAAGCCGTATACGCCATCCACCGCTAATAATTTCTGCCCGGCAGCCCTATTCAACGCATTCTGGACACGTTCCACTTCCTTCCCGCGACTGCCTTCCTTCAATGTCCCGGGGAAGGGGACAACCGATTTTTTCGACGGTTGATCAGGACTCTTTTTTAAGGCAGCCAGCGTCTTCGGTCCAGCGATGCCGTCTACTGAAAGACCGTGCTTTCTCTGAAAATCCTTCACAGCCGCAAGTGTTCGCGGACCTTGAATCCCGTCAACCGTCAATTTGTACCCGAACTTATTGAGCAAAGTTTGATAAGCCTTTACTGTTGCACTCCCTGCTTTCTTTTTTGTTGTTGGCTTCTTTGTCCCTGACGGTTTTGAAATTATTGGCTTAGGAGCTGGTTTGTTCTCGTCTGCCGTAACGACCGCATCCGTATAAGCGATGTCTTCGTCAACGTTTCCAGTGATTCCAGGCACCTGAGCGGCCGAGGTATGCTGCCAGATATCTGCATCTCGGCCGAGCGTTGAATTATATCGCGCAATCCATTTTAAGATACCTGGACGCAAGTCGGATTCGTTTAAGCGGCTGTTCATAAATGCGAAGCCGGTATAAATGCCGAGGCTTGTGCGGCCGTTCCTCGCCAATTCATCGAGGAAGGCGTTCACGTAGCCGGTTAATGCAGCCTTATCGGCTGTCAGCGTCCCTGCTTCTACATCAACAAAGATGTAGTCAATGCCACTCACTCCGCTAATATTTTTTAAACACCACTGGGCTTCTGCACGAGCATCCGCCTCAGACACAGCGCGGAAAAAATGATAGGCATGTGTGGAAAGTTGTGCTGCATTCGCTTGAACCACATTCTGCTTAAAATAGGGATCCAAGATGCGGCTTCCTGCTTCACTCCCCTCTGTAGCCTTCACAATCACAAATTCATACCCTGCTGATCTGATCTGTAAGAAATCGATAACACCTCTATCATTCTGATAGTGCGCGATATCTACGCCTTTGTGTTCTGCCATTCTGACCATCCTTTTCTTTTAATATTCGATCAAGTTCTTGACCCTGTCAGGGACCAGCAGATGCATCCACCTGGAAACAGGCCACTGCAAATAGGACGGATGAATCATCCAGAACAATGAAACGGCTCATATTTCCGCCTGCTCATATTCCGTTATTTTCTTCAACACTGCAGCTGTCCCTCTATAAATAAATAGGTCGTTTTTACATTTCTAGGGGGTTCTTTCTTATAGTTTATGTTTGTACTCTTTTGCCTGTCTAGGTTAATAGTTGAAAGTTAAGGTGTAAAAAAGAGCCCACAAAGTGGACTCGAGGGGGGTGAAGGTCATTACCTTCACGTTCTTTATCGGTCAAACAATTATTTTCCAAATAGGTAAATAGGCTTATTTATCCAGCAGCTTCTATTTACATTACACATAGGAGTCACCCGTGCATTGATCTGATCTCCAACTGTCCGCACCACACCCTTTGTCTGGGAAGTAATAAGGGATAATCATCCAAGAGGATAAGGTGATGAATATCGAGTGTTCATGAAAAACGTAGTCAAAATATGGTCACGAGCCCATTTTTAAGCATGAAAAAAGCCCCTTCCGATCTCTCGGAAAGGGCTTTGAAACGTTGATAGATCAGCGTTTTGAGAACTGTGGAGCGCGACGAGCGCCTTTGAGTCCGTATTTCTTACGTTCTTTCATTCTTGGGTCACGAGTCAGGAATCCGGCTTGTTTCAAAACTGCACGATATTCCGGATCTGCTTTCAATAATGCACGAGCGATGCCATGACGAATCGCACCGGCCTGGCCTGTGAAACCGCCGCCGTCTACATTAACGAGGACATCGTATCTGCCTTCTGTTTCGGTCGTAACAAGCGGCTGCTTCAAGATTGAGCGCAGTGTTTCGAGATTAAAGTATTCATCGACAGAACGGCCATTGACGAGCACATTGCCGTCGCCAGGAACGAGCCTGACGCGAGCAACTGAACTTTTGCGGCGGCCGGTGCCGTAGTATTGTACTTGTGCCATTTATAATTCCCTCCTCAATTATCCGCGAAGCGTATAAGCTTCAGGTTTTTGTGCAACGTGCGCGTGTTCAGCACCTTCATAGACGTGCAGCTTATTAAACATTTTATGTCCAAGGCTGTTATGCGGCAGCATACCCTTAATCGTTATTTCCAGCATGGCTCTTGAACGAGTCTGGCGCATTTCCAGCGCAGAACGTTGTTTGATACCGCCCGGAAAACCGGAATGGTGTCTATATTGTTTGGTCAGCAATTTCTTGCCTGTCAGTTCAATTTTGTTTGCATTGATAATAATAACATTGTCTCCACAATCAACATGCGGGGTGTAAGTCGGTTTATTTTTGCCGCGAAGAATCGAAGCTACTTCACTGGCAAGGCGACCGAGAATTTGACCTTCGGCATCAATAACGAGCCATTTGCGGTCAACCGTCGCCGAATTCGCCATATAGGTTGTACGCACGATAATTTCCTCCCTGAATCCTTCAAGTTCTCCCCGCGACCCACAACCGCCAGGAGCCGGAAAGCCGATTCAGCTCTCCAAAAGTCCGTGTATTCCGTAATCTATTTTGATCCAATATCTTTGGGGCTAATAGTGGTCAAATTAGAATGCCGAATTATATGATATATGATTGACGACCAATTGTCAAGGTCATGTCCATCTTTGATCTCAAAAATGCTCCGCTGATAAGTCTATTATTAATAGGTAACCTGCCAGAGTATCAACCCGCCTGGTGGTGCTGTTTGTGATGCTGCCTCACGATTCGCGGCAGCTATGATCTCTGCTGCATGCGCCGGTGGAAATTTTCCCATTCCGATATCCAGTAAGGTCCCGGTTATAATCCGCACCATTTGATAAAGGAATCCGCTGCCTGTTATTCGAATCACGATTTCATCCGCTTCTCGTATCACGTCCAACTGGTAAATGGTCCGTGTCTTATCTTTGACATCGGTATTTGCCGCACAGAACGAGCTGAAATCATGTGTACCAAGAAAATATTGAGCGCCCGCCTGCATTTTTTCTGGATCAATCGGCTGAGGAACATGCGTCGTATAAAAGCGTCGGAACAAATCAGGCTCCGGACATGTTAGCAGACGATAATGATATTCCTTGCGCCGGACATCGAAACGCGCATGAAAATCGTCAGCCACCTGCTCTGTCTCACGTATATAGATATCTGCCGGCAGCAGACTGTTCAGAGCCTTGGTCCAGTTAGGCTCCGGGATATGAAGATCACTATTAAAATGAAAGACCTGTCCGCGGGCATGAACACCGCGATCCGTTCGTCCAGAAGCGGCAATCCTAATCGCCTGGCCATGATGAATTCGCGCAAGCGCGGTCTCGATTTCACGCTGAACCGTGCGCTTTCCTGGCTGCACCTGATAGCCGAAGAAAGCCGTACCGTCATAGGCTACCGTACATTTTAGTTTTACCATTTCTTGCCGTCCCCTGATTTCTAATTTCTAATTTCTAAGGAAGAGAAGCAGAACGGTAAGCAGTACAACGACAATGAGCAGTACCGAATCCCGCCCTCCCCAATTCAATTGGTGAAGCTTTGTCCGTCCTTCGTCGCCATGATAGCCGCGGGCCTCCATCGCCATAGCCAAATCTTCCGCCCGCTTAAAAGCACTGACAAAGAGCGGAACAAGAAGCGGAACGATGGCTTTAATCCGTTCCTTCAGCGGACCACTTGTGAAGTCCGATCCGCGCGCGGCCTGTGCTTTAATGATTTTTTCTGTCTCTTCCAGCAGTGTCGGAATAAAGCGCAGAGAGATCGACATCATCAGGGCAAACTCATGAACCGGTAGCTTAATTTTCTTCAGAGGATTAAGCATCGATTCCAAGCCGTCGGTGATCTGAATCGGTGAAGTGGTCAGCGTCAGCAGGGTGGTCATGACAATGATAACAAGAATACGGATCGAAATGAAAAAGGACTGAATAAGACCGTTCTGGTAAATATGCAGCCATCCCCAGCTGACAAGAAGCGTCCCTCCGCCTGTAAAAAAGAGATTCAGTAGAAAGGTCAGAATCACAATTATAAAGACAGACTTTAATCCTTTGTAGATAAAGGTAAACGGGAGTTTAGATGCCATTATCCCAACTAGGCTGAAAAGTATTAACAGTCCATAGCTTATCCAGCTATTTGCAAGAAAAACGATAATGACAAGCAGAAAAAGACTAAGCAGTTTGGCTCGAGGATCCAGGCGATGCACATAAGAATCAAGCGGCACGTACTGGCCGATAACGAGATTAAACATGGGCGGCATCCCCCTTTAGCAGACTCGCTGCAGCGTCCGCAGCCGCATCCATCGTGAATACGGGCTCTACATCCTTGATGCCTAACTTGTCCGCCAGATCACGAACAAAAAGCATGGTCTCCGGACTATCGAGGCCAATCGCGCGTAGCCTCTCCGCTTCAGAAAATACTTTTCCCGGCGAGCCGGACATCACAAGCCGCGCGTGATCCATGACCAGCACTTGATCAGAATAGCAGGCGGCATCACTCATATTATGTGTCACCATCACGATCGTTCGATGCTCTTCGCGGTGCAGCCGGACAAATAGATCCATAATCTCTCTTCTGCCCCGCGGGTCAAGGCCGGCAGTCGGTTCATCCAGGATGATAACTTCCGGTTCAACAGCAAGTACCCCGGCGATCGCCACACGACGCATCTGACCTCCGCTTAAATCGAAGGGTGAACGCTGCCAGAATGATTCCGGAATACCGACACGCTTCAAACTCTCCTCTGCCCGATGAGCGGCTTCCGCCTGCGGAACACCGAAATTAATCGGGCCAAAGCTGACATCCTTGAGCAGAGTTTCCTCAAAAAGCTGATGCTCCGGATATTGAAAAACGAAACCAACCCTCTGGCGAAGCTTCTTTAGATTTTTCTTCTTCTCTCCTGCTTGTATGAGAAGCTCGCCCGCACGAACCGTCCCTTTCGAAGGAAGAAGCAGGCCATTCAGATGCTGAGCCAGCGTGGATTTACCGGAACCGGTATGTCCGATGATCGAAGTGAAGGAGCCGGACGGAATGCTCAAGCTGACGTCCTTAAGCGCTTCACGCATATAAGGTGTCCGCGGGTTATAAATGTGAGTTACATGTTCGAGCGTAAGGTCCATAGCCGGTTCACCAATCCTTCCCTGGACAAGGGCAGTTCTCCAAATTGCAGCCCTCTTTGTCGCAATAAATGACCCATTTTGACAGCAAATGGGAGATCAAGCCCGATCTCTTCAAGCATTTTAGTCTGTTCAAAGATAAATTCAGGCGATCCCGCGCGGATCATTTTCCCTTCATTCATCACGATCAGCCGATCTGCATGGGCGGCTTCCTCCAGATCATGAGTAATCGAGAGGACCGTAAGACCTCGTTCTTTATTTAAAAAACGCATCGTCTCAAACACATCCCGTCGACCTTCCGGATCGAGCATAGAAGTCGCCTCGTCGAGAATAACAATCAAAGGCTGCAACGCAACAATTCCAGCAATGGCCACCCGCTGTTTCTGACCACCTGACAAACGATGCGGTTCGCGATCAGCAAAGTCTTCCATTTTAACCAGTTTGAGCGCCTCATTCAAACGGCGGATCATTTCATCTCGCGCTACGCCGTGATTCTCCATGCCGAAAGCCACGTCATCACGCACCGTAGCCCCGACAAACTGATTATCGGGATTCTGAAAAACCATACCGACACGTCGCCGTATTTCCCAAATCATTGACTCATCACCTGTTTGATAACCATCTACCGTGACCTTCCCTGCTTCGGGTACGATCAAGCCATTAAGACACTTCGCCAAGGTCGATTTCCCTGAACCATTATGTCCGATGATTGCTAGCCACTCGCCTTGCCTGACTGAAAAATTCACATGATCGAGCACGAGAGGCTGATCGCCATTATAGCGATAGGATAGGTCCTTCACTTCGATAATCTTCTCCATCTCTTGTTCCTCCCCTCAAACTCCGGCTATTCTCCGCTCATCTCTGCTAAAGGAGCTGACTCTGTGGTAACAGTATACCAGACTCCAGTCCTTTTTTAATCCAGCAATGCATAGAGTGTCACTCTTACACTACCGTTTTTTCTTATAATATAAAAAAAGCAGAAAACAGGAGGATAAAACCCCGTTTCTGCCCTTGCATTTGAAAACTTTTATTTAACTAATTCAATGATCGCAAGTTCTGCGCCATCACCCTTGCGAGGGCCAGTCTTCAGAACACGAGTATAACCGCCTTGGCGTTCTTCATAACGTTTTGCGAGATCATCAAATAGCTTTTGAACGGCGTTTTGATTCGATTCGCTGTCAGCGACTTCATTACGGATGAAAGCTGCTGCCTGACGACGGGCGTGCAAATCGCCACGCTTCGCCAATGTAATCATCTTTTCAACGATCGGCTGAACGGCCTTCGCTTTCGGATGTGTCGTTTCAATACGCTCATTAATAATCAAATCGGTTGCCAGATCACGGAACAATGCCTTTCTTGCAGCTGAGTCCCGACCCAGTTTTGCGTATGCCATGTACCTGTACCTCCTTCTTCAATCTTGATTCTTCTTTTTTGCGCAAAAAAGAAAAATATTCCATTACTTTTCAAATTGCAGCTTATTCTTCGATTCTCAGCCCAAGACCGAGATCATTTAACTTCTCTTCTACTTCTTCGAGCGATTTGCGACCCAGATTACGAACCTTCATCATGTCTTCTTCCGATTTCTGCGTCAGTTCCTGAACCGTGTTAATTCCTGCACGCTTCAGGCAGTTATAAGAACGTACGGAAAGATCCAGTTCTTCGATCGTCATCTCAAGCACTTTTTCCTTCTTGTCTTCTTCTTTTTCAATCATGATCTCGGCTTTCTGTGCCTGATCGGTCAAGCCGACAAAAAGGTTCAAGTGCTCAGTAAGAATTTTCGCACCAAGGGCAATTGCCTCTTCCGGTCGAATACTGCCATTGGTCCAAACATCGAGTATCAGCTTGTCAAAATTGGCAACCTGACCCACTCTTGTTTTTTCCACTTGGTAGTTCACCCGATGAATCGGCGTATAAATCGAATCAATCGGAATCACACCAATTGGCAGTTCTTCCGATTTGTTTCCTTCGGCAGGGACATATCCGCGACCTTTTCTGGCCTGCATTCTCAAATGAAAATGTGCACCTTTATCAAGGGTTGCGATTTCCAATTCTGGGTTTAGAATTTCAACATCGCTATCGTGAATAATATCGGCAGCTGTCACTTTTCCTTCTCTTTGAACGTCGATTTCAAGTGTTTTCTCATCATCTGAATAAAGCTCCAAAGCAAGCTTTTTGATATTCAGAATAATCGCCGTTACATCCTCTACCACACCTTCGATTGTGGAAAATTCATGAAGCACCGTATCAAACTGAACGGTTGTAACAGCCGCGCCTGGGAGGGAAGAAAGTAAAATTCGACGTAATGAATTACCCAGAGTCGTACCGTATCCACGTTCGAGCGGTTCAACAACAAACTTGCCATAACTTCCGTCATCCGCAAGTTCAACCGTATCGATCTTTGGCTTTTCGATCTCAATCATCAAATAGAAACCCTCCTTCGAAACGTCGAAATTTCAGCCTGCTGCAGGCCGAAATTCCCCGGTTAATTCTCGTTAAGGCATGCGGCGTGCTTTTTCTCATCGTTTCATAACGTATATTTTAATAATATAAGCATTATAAACAGATTAATAGCATGCTATACAGAGGCTTCCCGAAGGCTTTTAAAAGACAGCAGATGTTCCGCTTCTTTTAGATTTCCTTCTGAGAAACTCCTGAGACATGCCAATTAAACACGGCGACGTTTTGGCGGACGGCAGCCATTATGCGGAATCGGTGTCACATCGCGGATGGTTGTTACTTCCAAACCAACTGCCTGCAGTGCCCGAATGGCAGCTTCACGTCCAGCGCCAGGCCCTTTGACAGAGACTTCAACAGATTTCATACCATTATCCATTGCATTCTTGCCAGCTGCTTCAGCCGCAGTCTGAGCAGCATAAGGTGTAGACTTTCTGGAGCCCTTGAAGCCAAGACCGCCTGCACTGGCCCAGGAAATCGTATTTCCGTGGGGATCAGTAATCGTGACGATTGTATTATTAAAAGTTGAGCGGATGTGAGCCACCCCGTTCTCAACATTTCTCTTAATCCGGCGCTTGCGCGTACGTTGTTGTTTTACCATAAATGTTTAACCCTCCTTCACTTATTTCTTTTTATTAGCCATTGTCCGCTTCGGACCTTTACGTGTCCGTGAATTATTCTTTGTATTTTGTCCACGAACTGGCAAACCTCTGCGGTGACGAATACCGCGATAAGATCCGATTTCAATCAATCGCTTGATATTCAGAGACACTTCTCGGCGCAAATCGCCTTCCACACGGTAGTGATCGACAACTTCACGGATACGTGTCTGTTCTTCTTCTGTCAGGTCACGGACACGAGTGTCTTCAGAAACCTTGGCTTCCGCGAGAATTTTCTTGGCAGTTGTTAAACCAATACCATAAATATAGGTCAGGGAGATAACAACCCTTTTTTCTCTTGGAATATCAATACCTGCAATACGAGCCATGCGTCAACGCACCTCCTTTATCCTTGTCTTTGTTTATGCTTCGGATTTTCACAAATCACCATGACAACACCTTTGCGGCGGACAATCTTGCATTTTTCGCACATCTTTTTAACAGATGGTCTCACTTTCATTGCTAAAGCCCTCCTTCGTGCACATGCAGAGCATCGTTGATTTTTATTTATGCCTGAACGTAATGCGACCGCGTGACACATCATACGGCGACAATTCGACTGTTACTTTATCACCCGGCAGGATACGAATAAAATGCATTCGTATTTTACCAGAAACATGAGCTAATATCTTATGACCATTTTCCAATTCAACGCGAAACATCGCGTTGGGCAGTGGTTCAATTACGGTGCCTTCAACTTCAATGACATCTTCTTTAGCCATCGGCTGACTCACCCTTCCTTTGATTACTCACTTCTCCGTCCAGAAAATGGGCAATGGCAAAACGGAGTTTACCGTTCGTCACACGCCCCGTCTCAAGGAGACTCTTCTGAACTTCGGCTGATACATACGTTTGAAGTTCCAGATGGCTGATGTTTTTCTTCTTTGCATTGTCGAACTTCCGCCGGTCTCCATCAGCAATCATTACAAATCGACGATCCAAAAGCTGGACAATTACAAAATAAGAACCGGTTTCTTTCCCCTTTAATACCTGAGCAAGTTGGCCGGGGACAGGCGGTGCCTGTTCACTTCCCATCAATCATCACCTTCACTTATTGCTTTGTCAAGATTTCATTCCCTTTTTCCGTTATGACCAGTGTATGCTCAAAATGAGCACAATTTTTGCCGTCCTCCGTCTCGATCGTCCAGTCATCATCTTCAACCATCCAAATCGACCGGCTTCCCTCATTAACGAGCGGCTCAATGGCAAGCACCATACCAGGAACAAGAACGGGTCCCTGGCCGGGGTTGCCAAAGTTAGGTACATCCGGATCTTCATGAAGTTTCCGGCCAACACCATGGCCGGTCAGTTCATGCACGACAGAAAATCCATATGACTCAGCACAGGTTTGCACCGCATGAGAAATATCTGACAGATGAGCTCCCGGACGAGCCTTGGCAATTCCTTCGTAGAGAGCATCCTCAGTCGCCTTCAGCAGACAGCAGGCAGAATCGGATGGCTTCCCAACAGGATACGTCCAAGCGGAGTCCGCATGAAAATCTTCATACTGAGCACCAATATCGATACTGATAATGTCTCCGTCCCGCAAAACGTATGATCCAGGAATTCCATGAGCCAGCTGATGATTTACAGAAGTACAGATGCTGTATTGATAGCCGTCAAGACCCATAAACGACGGGTGCGCTCCAGCAGCTCGGATTAAATGCTCTGCCTGTGCGTCGAGTTCGATGGTCCGAATACCCGGAAATACCGTTTGACTAAGTTCCTGAAGAACCTCGGCTACGATCTTCCCTGCCTTCCGGATTTTATCAACTTCGCTCGCTTTTTTCAACCTTATCAATCGAATAAAGTCCCCAGAGTTTCAGCGATATCGGCAAATACTTGCTGAATTTCCTGATCGCCGTTTACCCGTTTCAATACGCGTTTCTCTTCATAATAAGAGACAAGCGGCTGTTGCTGCTCCAGATTGACCCGCAACCGTTCTTTGACTGTGTCCGCACGGTCATCTGCCCGCTGCTTCAGCTCTCCGCCACATTTATCGCAAATCCCTTCTTTTTTCGGAGGGTTATAGATAAGATGGTAAGTAGCTCCGCAGTTTGAGCAGATTCGCCTGCCGGTCAGACGGGCAATCAGCTGCTTGGGATCGACTTCTATATCGAGCACCGCGTCAATCGCACTGCCCTTATCTGCCATAATTTCGTCCAGCGCTTCTGCCTGATGAACCGTTCGAGGAAAACCATCCAAAAGGAACCCCTTTTGACAATCCTCATGGCTGAGTCGTTCCCGGACAATGCCAATCGTGACTTCATCGGGAACAAGTGCACCCTTATCCATGAAGGCCTGGGCTTTCTTGCCAAGAACGGTCTCATCCCTTATGGCTTGACGGAACATGTCTCCGGTCGAAATATGCGGATATCCGTATTTATCAACGATCTGTTCCGCCTGCGTGCCTTTCCCGGCGCCAGGCAGACCCATCAAAATAAGATTCATTTTTATGCCTCCCGCACGCCTAAATATGATTATCTCCTGATAAAGCCCCGATAATTATTCTTGACCAACTGGCTTTCAATCCGTTTCATTGTATCCAGTGCGACACCGACAACAATCAGAAGACTTGTGCCACCAATTCGTGCACTAGTCGGCAGACTCCCAAGTTCGCCAAATACTATCGGAAGAAGCGAGATAACGGTCAGGAAGATTGAACCAAGAAATGTCAGACGATACAAAATCCGAGTGATATATTTCTCAGTACTTTTACCGGGACGGATACCAGGAATGTAGCCGCCCTGTTCTCCCAGATTCTTCGCCATTTTTTCCGGATTGACCTGCACAAACGTATAGAAATACGTGAAGGCAATGATCAGTACCGCATAGATAACCATGCCATAAACTGTCGAATAGTCGAAAATCCGGGTAATCCAATCCGTAACTGAATTGGTTCCGAAAAAGCGAGCAATTGTCGGCGGCGTAATCATCAGTGAAATCGCGAAGATAACCGGGATTACTCCGGCTGCATTGACCTTAATCGGCAAATGCGCCGGTTCTACGCTGTAAGTCGTCGTCCCATTTGTACGTTTCGCGTACTGGATCGGAATTTTCCGAGTCCCTTGCTGAACGAAAATTGTTCCGACAACAATGAGCAAGACAACGACAACGATAGCCAGGAGCCCAAGCACTTCCATAAATGTGTTGTTTGAAGACGCAAACCGCTGAGCATAAATCTGGTTAATAGCCGTTGGGATTCGCGCGACAATACCGGCAAAGATGAGAATCGAAATGCCATTGCCCACACCATGAGCCGTAATTTGATCGCCAAGCCAGACTAGAAAGGCTGTACCGGCAGTCAATACCGCGGCAATGAGGAGAAACGTCCAAATGGATGGATCATCAACCAGTCCTGCATAGGTTCTGCTAAATGTATAGGATAGACCGAGTGCTTCGATAAATCCCAACAGAATCGTTCCATAGCGAGTCAGCTGATTGAGTTTTCGTCTGCCCATCTCCCCCTGTTTTGACCATTCCGTCAATTTAGGGACAACATCCATCTGCAAAAGCTGCACGATAATGGACGAAGTGATGTATGGCATAACACCCATCGAGATGATGGAAAAGTTTTGCAACGCTCCACCGCCAAAAGTATTAAACAATCCAAAGGCGCTGGAATCACTAATATTAATCATTGCCGTATTAATTCCCGGAACCGGAATGAATGTCCCAATCCGGAAAATAACCAGCATAATTAAAGTAAAAATAATTTTCCTTCGTATCTCAGCTTCTCGCCACACACTAGAAAGCACCTGAAACATTAGATCACCTCAATGTTTCCGCCGGCAGTTTCAATTGCCTCTTTGGCAGAAGCAGAAAATTTGGTGGCCTTCACCGTTAATTTCGATTCAAGCTTGCCTTCACCGAGTACCTTGACACCGTCATTTAATTTTCTAATGACACGTGTTTCAAGGAGCAATTCGGGAGTAACTTCTGTTCCGTTTTCAAAACGGTTCAGTTGTTCGACATTAATAATCGCATAGATTTTGCGGGTCGGATTCTTAAAACCTTTTTTCGGCAGAGTCCGGAGCAAGGACAATTGTCCGCCTTCAAAACCCGGACGAATATTGCCGCCTGAACGAGACTTCTGTCCTTTTTGTCCTCTACCAGATGTTTTGCCAAGTCCGGAACCATAGCCACGGCCCACTCTTTTTCTTGTCGTACGGGAACCTACAGCCGGTTTCAATTCATGGAGTTTCATCTTGGCACCTCCTTGTTCTCAAATTCATCAGATTTTAGTCGTTCAATTCACGGACAGCGAGCAGGTGAGAGACTTTATTAATCATGCCACGAATGGCAGGAGTATCTTCCTGAACAACTGTCTGATAAGTTTTTCTAAGTCCCAGTGTCCGAACAGTCACACGCTGAGATTCAGGGTGACCAATGACACTATTTTTGAGGGTGATTTCAAGTTTTTTAGCCATTATCGCCATTCCCTCCTTAGCCCATCAGCTCTTCAACAGATTTGCCGCGAAGTTTTGCAACGTGTTCCGCGCGTTTCAGACTTTTCAATCCTTCAACTGTTGCACGAACCATGTTGATTGGATTATTTGAACCCAGAGATTTCGAAAGGATATCACCCAGTCCGGAGAGTTCAAGGACGGCACGAACTGGGCCACCCGCGATGATTCCGGTACCTTCAGATGCCGGTTTCAAAAGAACACTGCCGGCTCCTGAGTGGCCGACGACCTGATGCGGAATCGTCGTATGCACGATTGGCACATTGATCACGTTCTTTTTAGCGTCTTCAATAGCTTTGCGGATCGCCTCTGGAACTTCATGAGCCTTACCCTGACCAAAGCCGACATTGCCTTTTTTGTCACCGACAACAACCAGCGCGGCAAAACGGAAACGACGTCCGCCTTTTACAACTTTAGCCACACGATTGATGGTTACGACACGTTCTTCAAATTCTGATTTGTTGCGATCATTTGATTTACGATCATTTGATTTGCGATCATTATTGTAAGCCATGGATTCCCCTCCTTATGATTAGAATTTAAGTCCAGCTTCACGAGCGCCTTCAGCTACTGCCTGAATACGGCCGTGATAGAGATAACCGCTACGATCAAATACAACCGTATCGATACCTTTTTCAATAGCTCGCTGGCCGATCATTTCGCCGACTTTCTTAGCGGCTTCAACGTTGCTGCCTTTTCCCATATCAAATGCTTTGTCAAGCGATGATGAGGAAACCAGTGTAACGCCCTTCACATCGTCAACCAACTGAGCGTAAATGTTCTTTGAGGAACGGAATACGTTCAGACGCGGACGTTCGCTCGTTCCGCTGATCCGGTGACGAACATGCAAATGCCTTTTTTGGCGAATGGCATTCTTATCTTTTTTCGTAATCATGTGTTGTCGCTCCCTTCTACGCAGCGATGATTTATGGATTGGGGTTTGAATGCTCAATCCTTATTCTCAAACGCACATTCTGTGTGTCTCAATTACTTGCCTGTCTTGCCTTCCTTGCGGCGCACATGCTCGCCTTCGTAGCGAATACCCTTACCCTTATATGGCTCAGGTGAGCGTACGGAACGAATATTTGCCGCAACTTCGCCGACACGCTGCTTATCAATGCCAGCGACAATGATTTTGTTATTGCCTTCGACGTTGAGCTCGATTCCCTCTTCAGGGACGATTTCAACCGGGTGAGAATAACCGACGTTCAATACCAGATTCTGGCCTTGCTTGTTTGCACGATAGCCGACACCGACAAGTTCAAGATTCTTGGAGAAGCCTTGTGTTACCCCTTGAACCATATTGCTTATCAGGCTGCTTGTTGTGCCATGAAGCGCTTTGTGCTGATTTGAATCATCCGGCCGTTCAACTTTAATTTCGCTGCCTTCTTGCTTGATGATCATATCCTGATGAAATTTGCGGGAAAGTTCTCCCTTAGGACCTTTAACAGTTACCGTCTGGGCTTCGATCGTTACCTTGACACCTTCCGGAACCGCAGTGGGTCTTAAACCAATACGAGACATAAGTACACCTCCATTCTTATTAGCTGATTACCAAACGTAAGCGAGAACTTCGCCGCCTACTTTTTGCTGACGGGCTTCTTTGTCTGTAACGACGCCCTTTGATGTTGACACAATGGCAATGCCGAGACCGCCGAGTACTCTCGGCACTTCATCGGCTTTTGCGTAAACGCGAAGTCCCGGTTTACTGATTCTCTTCAGACCGGAGATGACTCGTTCTTTGTTTACACCATATTTCAGGAACAGGCGCAAAACACCTTGTTTGTCGTCTTCGATGTATTCAACATCCTTGATGAAACCTTCGCGCTTCAGGATCTCAGCGATTTCTCTCTTAATCCCGGAACCAGGCAATTCAATCTGTTCGTGATGAACAATATTTGCATTACGAATACGGGTCAACATATCTGCAATAGGATCTGTCATGACCATGCAAAATCGACCTCCTTCCCTATCACTATATTTTTACCAGCTGGATTTTCTGACGCCAGGAATCTGTCCTTTGTGAGCAAGCTCGCGAAAACAAATTCTGCATAATTTGAATTTCCTTAGAACCGAATGAGGACGTCCACAACGTTCACAGCGTGTATATTCCTGCACTTTAAATTTTTTCGGACGATGTGCGGATACAAGCATCGAAGTTTTTGCCAAAATTCATATCCTCCTTATCGATTATTATTTGGCGAATGGCATGCCGAGCATCGTGAGCAGTGCAGAAGATTCTTCATCTGTCTTAGCACTTGTTACAATGACAATATCCATGCCGCGCACCTTATCGATTTTATCATAATCAATTTCCGGAAAAATCAATTGTTCACGGATACCAAGTGTATAGTTGCCGCGTCCGTCGAAAGCTTTTTTCGAAATGCCACGGAAGTCACGAACACGTGGCAGTGCAACAGCAATCAGTTTATCCAGAAAATCGTACATCCTATCTTTCCTGAGTGTGACTTTCGCACCGATTGCCACACCTTCACGCAGTTTGAAGGCAGCAATGGATTTCTTTGCACGAGTAATCACCGGTTTCTGTCCGGAAAGAGCGGTGAGATCTTCAACTGCACTGTCAAGTACCTTCGAGTTGTGCACAGCTTCACCGACACCCATATTAATAACGATCTTTTGAATCGAGGGTACCTGCATAACCGATGTGTACTTAAATTTATCAACTAGAGCAGGAATGACTTCATTTTCATATTTTTCTTTTAAACGTCCCATGAGTTTGCCTCCCTTCGTAATTAGCGGGATCAGTCAATTGTTTCGCCTGATTTTTTTGAAACACGTACTTTCTTACCGTCAACTACTTTATGGCCGACGCGAGTCGGTTCGTTTGTTTTTGGATCAAGCAGCATGACATTGGAAACATGAATCGGTGCTTCGCGTTCAATGATTCCGCCTTGCGGACTTGCCTGGGTCGGCTTTGAATGCTTTTTGATCACGTTCACACCTTCGACAAGAACACGTTCCTTTGCCGGATAGGCTGCAAGAATCACACCTTGCTTGCCCTTATCCTTACCGGTAATCACTTGAACTTTGTCGCCTTTTTTAACATGCAGTTTTGCCATGGTAAGTAGCACCTCCTTTTCCTAAATCGTTGGAAATCACAATACTTCCGGCGCCAGAGACACGATTTTCATAAACTGTCCATCACGCAATTCCCGGGCAACAGGCCCAAAGATACGGGTTCCGCGCGGACTCTTGTCGTCGCGAATCAGTACAGCGGCATTTTCATCAAAGCGGATATAAGAACCATCCGTTCTTCTCATACCATGTTTCGTACGAACAACAACGGCCCTCACAACTTCGCCCTTCTTAACAACGCCACCTGGTGTTGCTTGTTTTACCGAAGCAACAATGACGTCACCGATATTGGCAGTCTTGCGTCCAGAACCACCGAGCACTTTAATCGTCAGGATTTCACGGGCACCTGAGTTATCGGCAACTTTCAAACGGCTTTCTTGCTGAATCATAACTATGTGACCTCCTTTCGATCCACGGCCTCCCCGTGTGATCAGATAATGACGGATTCCTCAACAATCTTCACAAGACGAAAACGTTTATCTTTCGAAAGCGGGCGAGTTTCCATGATTTCAACGACATCGCCGACTTTTGCCTGATTTTTTTCATCATGTGCCTTGAATTTCTTAGAAAATTTGACATGTTTGCTGTATAATTTATGGGTTTTATAAGTCTCAACTAAAACCGTGATGGTTTTTTCCATCTTGTCTGAAACGACACGGCCGGTTAATACTTTTTTACGGTTAATGCGTACTTCTTCAGCCATTAAGATAACCTCCTTTTCAGCCGTTTTGAACATTCAGTTCACGTTCACGCAAAATCGTTTTCGCGCGAGCAATGGATTTCCGAACTTCACGAATACGAGCGGGGTTTTCCAATTGTCCGGTTGCAAGTTGAAAACGCAGATTAAACAATTCTTCCTTCAAAGACTTGACGTTTTGTTCAACCTCGGCAGTGGTTAAATTACGAATTTCTTCAGCCTTCATTTGCGTCACCACCCACTTCTTCTCGTTTCACGAGTTTCGTTTTAATCGGCAGTTTGTGGCTTGCAAGTCTTAAGGCTTCCGCGGCCACTTCTTCGCTAACACCGCCAACTTCAAAAAGAACACGTCCTGGTTTAACAACAGCCACCCATCCTTCAGGAGCACCTTTACCAGAACCCATGCGGACATCAAGAGGTTTCTTTGTATAGGATTTCTGAGGGAAAATCTTAATCCAGACTTTACCGCCACGTTTCATGAAACGGGTCATTGCCACACGAGCAGCTTCGATCTGACGGCTCGATACCCAAGACGACTCAAGAGCCTGCAGGCCGAATTCACCGAAAGTCACCGCTGCGCCGCCCTTGGTCTTGCCGCGCATTCTACCTCTATGCTGTCTGCGATATTTTACACGTTTAGGCATTAACATAATTATCTGCCTCCTTCCTTATTATTCGTTCCTTTCGTCGGAAGGACTTCTCCGCGATAAATCCACACTTTCACACCGATGCGACCATAAGTCGTCGCAGCTTCTGCTGTTCCATAATCGATATCGGCCCGCAAAGTATGCAGCGGTACAGTTCCTTCACTGTAATCCTCAGTTCTGGCCATATCGGCACCACCCAGACGTCCGGCACATTGGGTCTTGATTCCTTTTGCTCCGGCTCTCATCGCACGCTGCAGCGTTTGCTTCTGAGCACGTCTCCAAGAAATACGGCCTTCAAGCTGGCGAGCAATATTTTCAGCAACCAGTTTGGCGTCAAGGTCTGCCTGCTTGATTTCAAAAATATTAACATGGACACGTTTGCCCGTCAAATCATTCAGCGCTTTACGCAACTCTTCAACTTCAGAGCCGCCTTTGCCGATAACCATACCCGGTTTCGCTGTACGGATAGTGATGTTGATACGATTAGCCGCACGTTCCAGTTCAATAGAGGAAACCGCAGCGTCTTTCAGCCTATTTTCAACGTATTTGCGGATTCTGATATCTTCGTGAAGATATTCCGCATAGTTCTTGTCAGCATACCATTTCGATTCCCAATCACGGATAACTCCGATCCGAAAACCAATAGGATTAATTTTTTGACCCACGCATTACCCCTCCTTTTTTTCGGATACGACGATCGTAATATGGCTCGTGCGCTTGTTAATCTTGCTGGCACGGCCTTGTGCACGAGGACGAAAACGTTTGAGCGTTGCGCCTTCATCAACAAATGCTTGTTCAATAAACAGGTCTTCTGTATCCATATCATAATTGTGTTCCGCGTTAGCGACGGCGGATTTCAGCACTTTTTCAATAATCGGCGATGCAGATCTCTGAGTGTTCTTCAGAACAGCCAAAGCGTATCCGACATCTTTGCCCCTGATAAGATCGATAACAAGACGCGCCTTACGAGGAGCAATACGAATTTGTCTGCCAATTGCTTTTGCTTGCATCAATAGTTCCTCCCTTCGTTAGCGAACGCTTGTTTTCTTGTCAGAAGATGCATGACCGCGGTACGTTCTGGTTGGAGCAAATTCTCCCAGCTTATGTCCTACCATGTCTTCCGTAATGTAAACCGGCACATGTTTGCGCCCGTCATATACGGCGATGGTATGGCCAATAAATTCAGGAAAAATCGTTGACCGGCGAGACCAGGTTTTAATGACTCTTTTTTCATCTTTTTCGTTCAAAGCGACAACTTTTGTCATCAGATGATCGTCGACAAAAGGTCCCTTTTTCAGGCTTCGGCTCATGGGTAGGCCTCCTTCCAAAATAAAGTATTATCCACATTTATTTCTTGCGATGTCTGATAATGAACTGTTCAGAAGCATTTTTCTTACTACGTGTCTTGTAACCCATCGTCGGCTTGCCCCATGGTGACATCGGAGACTTACGTCCGACTGGAGCTTTACCTTCACCACCACCGTGCGGGTGATCGTTCGGGTTCATAACAGAACCGCGGACCGTCGGGCGAACACCTTGCCAGCGAGAACGGCCGGCCTTGCCGACAGATACCAGTTCGTGTTCGAGATTGCCAACCTGGCCAATAGTTGCACGACAGGTTTCCAAAATCTTACGAACTTCGCCAGATACGAGGCGTACAATCACGTACTTGCCTTCCTTACCAAGAATCTGAGCAGAAGTACCAGCTGAGCGAACCAATTGTCCGCCTTTGCCCGGCTTCAATTCGATATTGTGCACCGTTGTTCCGACCGGAATGTTTTTCAGTGGAAGCGCGTTGCCGACTTTAATATCTGCTTCGATGCCAGACATAATCTGGGTTCCGACTTTGAGTCCTTTAGGAGCGAGAATATAGCGTTTTTCACCATCAACATAGTGAACAAGAGCAATATTTGCCGTCCGGTTCGGATCATACTCTACTGTTGCAATTTTACCCGGAACGCCGTCTTTATTACGCTTAAAATCGATGACTCGGTATTGACGCTTATGACCGCCGCCCTTATGACGCACGGTCAGTTTGCCCTGATTATTGCGGCCTGCCCTCTTAGGAAGGGGTGCGAGCAGTGTTTTTTCAGGTGTATCTGTAGTGATTTCGGCGAAATCCAATGACGTCATGTTTCGGCGTCCGTTGGTCGTCGGTTTGTACTTTTTAAGTGGCACGATTAATTACCTCCTTCTTTAGTGATACTTACTCAGCTGCGTAAAAATCTAATTCTTTACTCTCCGGTGTCAATGTGACAATGGCTTTTTTCCACTTGGATGTATGTCCTGAGTAGCGGCCATAGCGTTTCGGCTTGCCTTTGACAGTCAATGTATTGACCTTGACGACCTTAACATCGAAAATTTCTTCAACCGCACGTCTGACTTCAGACTTATTCGCACGAAGATCGACTTCAAATGTATACTTTTTGTCAGCCATCTGATCGGTTGTCCGTTCCGTCAGCACGGGGCGCTTAATGACATCACGCGGATCCTTCATTATCCAAGCACCTCCTCAAGCTTTTCGGCAGCTTCCTTGGTCACAATCAGCTTGTTGTGTGCAACAACATCGAGGACATTCACCTCAGTTGCTGTAAGAACAGTGACACCTGGGATGTTCCGTGAAGACAGAATAACCGTATCATCGAAATCCTGTGTGACAACAAGAGCTTTTTCCGAAACAGAAAGATTATTTAAAACGGAAACAAATTCTTTAGTCTTCGGAGCATCAAATTTCAGGCTATCCAATACAATAAGATCATTATCGATCACTTTTTCGGACAGCACAGATCTGATAGCCAAACGACGTACTTTCTTTGGCAATTTATAGGAATAGCTGCGGGGAGTCGGTCCAAAAACCGTACCGCCACCTACCCATTGCGGCGAGCGAATGGAACCTTGACGAGCACGGCCAGTTCCTTTCTGACGCCATGGTTTACGGCCACCGCCGCGAACAGCGGAACGATTTTTTACAGCATGTGTGCCTTGACGACGGGATGCTTGTTGCATCACAATCGCCTGGTAGACAACGTGATCATTAGGTTTAATTCCGAAAACGGAATCAGCCAATTCGACATTTCCTACTTCAGCACCTTTTTGATCAAGAACAGTTAGTTTTGGCATGGAAGTATCCTCCTTTCTTATTTAGCTTCTTTTGCTTTTAGGGCAGATTTAATCACAATATAACTCTTTTTTGCGCCGGGAACATTGCCTCTTACAAGCAGTAGATTCTGTTCAGCATCGACTTTGGCAATCACAAGGTTCTGAACCGTAATCTTTTCTCCGCCCATACGTCCGGCCAGCTTCTTGCCTTTGAAAACGTGTGCCGGATCGATAACACCCATGGAACCTGGACGACGATGGTAACGAGAGCCGTGAGTCATCGGTCCGCGCGACTGATTGTTGCGCTTAATCGGTCCCTGATAGCCCTTGCCCTTCGACGTACCGGTCACATCGACCATTTCTCCTGCTTTAAATGTTGTTGCGGCAACTTCCTGACCGAGTTCATACTCGTCAAGATTTATATCACGGATTTCCTTTACGAAGCGCTTAGGTTCCGCTTTTGCTTTCTCAGCGTGACCTTGTGCCGGCTTTGTAATGCGTGAAGTTTTCACATTGTCGAATCCGATTTGCACAGCTTCGTAGCCGTCCGTCTCTGTAGTCTTTTTCTGTAAGACTACATTGCCGGAAACATCGATTACTGTTACTGGAACAACATCACCATTCTCAGCAAAAATCTGAGTCATGCCGACTTTTTTACCTAAGATTCCTTTAGTCATCCGTAACACCTCCTGTTAATTTTGAATTTGATGATTATAATTTAATTTCAATGTCCACACCTGACGGAAGATCCAGTCTCATCAACGCATCTACCGTTTGTGGTGTTGGCTCAACAATATCAACTAATCGTTTGTGCGTACGCATTTCGAATTGTTCACGTGAGTCCTTGTATTTATGAACCGCCCGCAAAACCGTATATATCGATTTTTCAGTCGGGAGCGGAATCGGACCGGACACCTTTGCTCCGGAACGTTTTGCCGTCTCCACAATCTTTTCAGCGGATTGATCTAAAATACGATGATCATATGCCTTCAAACGAATACGAATCTTTTGTTTTGCCATTATATTCCCTCCTTTTTCGTCCATTTTTGAAAAACAGACTTGCTCCGCGAAAATATCCGCATACCCCGCCTTGGCAAAGGAGCCGGGTGTATCCGCAACCTCCCGCATCATTGCTGAAAACCAACCATTCAATTATATCTGAAGTGAAGGCATAATGCAAGGCGAATGTTACATTTATCAGCGACTGTTCTATTATATAGATATTACTCTTCTTGGTCAAATAACTAAGGTTCCAATTAGGAACTTTCTATTGTATAACTCGTTTTCTCTTAGACAGTTTTGCTTGGTTTTCTTCCATCGATTCCTCCTTTGAATAATTCGTATTGGCGCAAAGAAGGAAAAAAGAGCATAAAAAAAGTGCCCCGTTAAGGACACCTTTTGAAGAACCAATCATTCAAGAATTTCAGATACTGAACCAGCGCCTACTGTACGGCCGCCTTCACGAACAGTGAACTTTGTACCTTTTTCAACAGCGATTGGTGCAATCAATTCAACAGTCATGTCAACATTGTCACCAGGCATTACCATTTCAGTGCCTTCTGGCAATGTAATCGTTCCGGTCACGTCAGTTGTCCTGAAGTAGAATTGCGGACGGTAGTTTGTGAAGAATGGAGTATGACGGCCGCCTTCTTCTTTCTTCAGTACATAAACCTGAGCCTGGAATTTCTTGTGAGCAGTAACGGTACCTGGTTTAATCAAAACCTGGCCACGTTCAACATCTTCACGGCCAACACCGCGAAGCAATGCGCCAATGTTGTCGCCGGCTTCAGCAAAATCAAGCGTCTTACGGAACATTTCAACGCCAGTCACAATCGTTTTCTTAGGTGCATCAGTCAGCCCAAGAATTTCAACTTCGTCGCCAATCTTAACCGTCCCACGGTCAACACGGCCGGTTGCAACAGTACCACGACCTGTAATCGAGAACACGTCTTCGATAGGCATCATGAATGGCTTGTCATTTTCACGAACAGGAGTCGGGATGTATTCATCAACTGCATCCATCAATTCCATAATGTGTTTTTGTTCTTCAGCATCGCCTTGCAATGCCTTCAATGCTGAACCCTTGATGACCGGTACATCATCACCCGGATAATCATATTCAGACAGCAAATCACGAACTTCCATTTCGACGAGTTCAAGAAGTTCAGGATCGTCAACCTGATCCGTCTTGTTCAAGAAAACGACAATAGCAGGAATATCGACCTGATGAGCCAGCAGGATGTGTTCGCGGGTTTGCGGCATTGGGCCGTCAACTGCGGATACAACCAGAATAGCTCCGTCCATTTGTGCAGCACCCGTGATCATGTTTTTAACATAATCGGCGTGCCCAGGGCAGTCAACATGAGCATAGTGACGTTTGTCGGTTTCATATTCAACGTGAGCCGTAGAAATCGTGATTCCACGTTCGCGTTCTTCCGGTGCACCATCGATGGAATCGTAAGCACGCGCCTGAGCGTGTCCTTGTTGTGCCAATACCGTCGTGATTGCAGCAGTCAGGGTCGTTTTGCCGTGGTCGACGTGACCAATTGTACCGATGTTAACATGCGGCTTTGTGCGTTCATAATGTTCTTTAGCCATGGATTTATATCCTCCTTTAATTCTTATAGCAGTGTTTTAATTTATATGCAGTAAGGAAACGGACAAAACTTGTCCTATTCCTTAGCTTACAATAAAAAATACGGTGTGACAATCGGGCAGCACATTCGAGAATTATGCCCCGGTCGCCTTCTTGATAATTTCTTCACTGACACTCTTCGGAACCTGTTCGTAATGATCAAACTGCATCGTGAATGTTCCGCGTCCTTGAGTCGACGAGCGGAGCGTTGTCGCATAGCCGAACATTTCAGACAGCGGCACGTGAGCAGAAACAACTTGTGCACCCGCACGTGCTTCCATCCCGTCCACGCGTCCGCGGCGGCTTGTGATGTCACCCATAATATCGCCCAAGTATTCTTCAGGCATGCTGACTTCAACCTTCATGATCGGTTCCAAGATAACTGGAGCGCAGACATTCTTCGCACTCTTAAGCGCCATCGAAGCAGCAATCTTAAAGGCCATTTCACTGGAATCGACGTCATGATAAGAACCGTCTACCAGACTTGCTTTCACATCAATTAATTGATATCCAGCAAGCAAACCATTCTGCAGAGCCTCTTTGAGTCCTTGTTCAACCGCCGGGATGTATTCACGAGGAACAACACCGCCGACAATCTTATTCTCAAAGACAAATCCTTCGCCCTCTTTGAGCGGTTCGAATTCAATCCAGACATGACCGTATTGGCCACGGCCGCCAGACTGACGAATAAATTTACCTTCCGCTCTGCCGGCTTTGGTCAATGTTTCACGATAAGCAACCTGAGGGTTACCAACATTAGCATCGACTTTGAATTCGCGGCGCAAACGGTCAACAATGATATCTAGGTGAAGCTCACCCATACCACCGATAATCGTCTGTCCGGTTTCGTCATCTGTATGCGTTTTGAAGGTAGGATCCTCTTCAGCCAGTTTAGCCAATGCAATACCCATCTTATCCTGATCGGCTTTCGACTTTGGTTCGATGGCTACATGGATAACCGGATCAGGGAATTCCATCGATTCAAGAACAATCTGATGATCTTCATCACACAGCGTATCACCAGTTGTCGTATTCTTCAAGCCAACAGCAGCAGCGATATCTCCAGAATAAACCTCTTTGATTTCGCTCCGGTGATTGGCATGCATCTGAAGGATACGGCCAAGGCGCTCACGTGTATCTTTGGTTGAGTTTTGCACGTAGGAACCGGCTTCAGCTGTTCCTGAGTATACACGGAAGAAGGTCAATTTACCAACGAAAGGATCGGTCATAACCTTGAACGCAAGAGCAGAAAACGGTGCAGAGTCATCTGCCGGGCGATCCACTTCCTCGCCGGAATCCGGCAGCGTCCCTTTAATAGCCGGAACATCCTTTGGCGACGGCAGATAGTCAATCGTTGCATCCAAAACATGCTGAACGCCTTTATTTTTGAAGGCTGTCCCGCAAAGAACCGGATAAAATTGAACGGCACAGGTTGCCTTACGAATCGCGGCCTTCAACTCTTCAACCGTAATATCTTCACCACCGAGATATTTCTCCATGATGTCGTCATCAACATCGGCAACAGCTTCGATTAATTTATCATGATATTCCGCGGCTTGTTCCTTGTATTCATCCGGAATTTCTTCCGCATCAATGATTGAACCAAGATCATCTTCATAGATATAGGCTTTCATATTTACGAGGTCAATTTCACCTTTGTAATCATCCTCAGCACCCATTGGCAACTGAATAGGATGAGCATTAGCCCGAAGTCTCTCATGAAGCGTCTTGCACGAATAAAGAAAATCGGCGCCGATCTTATCCATTTTATTAACAAATACAATTCTCGGTACACCGTAAGTCGTCGCCTGACGCCAAACCGTTTCGGTCTGAGGTTCAACTCCGGACTGTGCGTCAAGAACAGTCACCGCACCATCAAGGACGCGCAAAGAACGCTCAACTTCAACGGTGAAGTCCACGTGTCCCGGGGTGTCAATGATGTTAATGCGGTGGTTCTTCCATTGTGCCGTCGTTGCAGCAGACGTAATCGTGATTCCACGTTCCTTTTCCTGATCCATCCAGTCCATCTGTGAAGCCCCTTCATGAGTTTCACCAATTTTATGAATACGTCCAGAATAGAAAAGAATACGTTCCGTCGTTGTCGTCTTACCGGCATCAATGTGAGCCATAATCCCAATATTACGGGTCTTTTCCAAGGAGAATTCCCTTGCCATGGTTTTCTCTCCTTCCTATAATTTAGATAATTACCAGCGGTAGTGAGCGAATGCTTTGTTCGCTTCCGCCATTTTATGCATATCTTCACGTTTTTTAACTGAAGCGCCGGTATTATTCGACGCATCAATTATTTCATTAGCAAGACGTTCCACCATTGTCTTTTCACCGCGAAGTCTCGAATAGTTAACGAGGTAACGCAGGCCCAGAGTGGTTCGACGTTCCGGACGAACCTCGACTGGTACCTGATAGTTGGAACCTCCGACACGACGTGCTTTAACTTCTAGAACCGGCATCACATTTTTCAATGCCTGTTCAAACACTTCCATCGGTTCCTGATTCGTACGTTCCTTAATTAGTTCAAAGGCTTCATATAAAATCGTTTGCGACTTTCCCCTCTTACCGTCTTTCATCATACGATTGATTAAGCGCGTCACCAACTTTGAATTGTAAAGCGGATCGGGCAAAACATCGCGTCTTTCAACAGGTCCTTTTCTTGGCATTGCAATTCCTCCTTTCCTTTGTCTTTAATTAGCCCTTCGGCCGTTTAGCACCGTATTTCGAACGGCTTTGTTTCCGATCAACCACACTGGCTGTGTCTAGCGCGCCGCGGATGATGTGATAGCGTACACCAGGAAGGTCTTTGACACGGCCTCCACGGATCAGAACAACACTGTGTTCCTGAAGATTATGGCCGATACCCGGGATATACGCGTTCACTTCAATATTATTGGATAAACGCACACGAGCATATTTACGAAGCGCAGAGTTTGGCTTCTTAGGAGTCAGTGTGCCGACACGTGTACACACGCCTCGTTTCTGCGGTGCGAAATCATCGGTTAAAGACTTCTTAAAGCTGTTGTACCCTCTGTTCAGAGCAGGTGCAGTGGACTTCTTGATTTTGGACTTGCGTCCTTGACGAATTAATTGATTAATTGTAGGCATTACCTGTTCCTCCTTTCAGAATTCTGTTACTTTCTAATACCACTGATCCAGGCGGTTCTTTTTTTCGCAAAAAATTGTTTTTGTGAGGAGAATCTCCCCACAAAAACATTATTTTTTTATCGCGACGGCCGATGCCCCGACTTCTATGCCGCAAGCCTGACCGAGCTTTTTCATCGAATCAACGACACAAACCGGCACATCGAGTTCTTCCGCAAGAGTCAGTACTTTATTGGTTACGCGGACATCCGCATCTTCAGCAATGACAACCTCTTTCACGCGGTTCTCCTTCAATGCCTTCAGCGCCTGTTTCGTACCAATAATAATTTCATTCTTTGCCTGTGTCACTTTTTCATAAGACATCGCAAATATATCCTCCAAAGTAACTAGTGTTCAAGAACACTCAGATATAATAGCACCAGGAGATCCCTGTTGTCAATACCTGATTAACTTTCTTGGTTAATCAATTCGCCGGACGGTTTGCCGGTTTCCTTCTCTGCTTCGTCCGCCGTCACCGGAACAATGTTGCGATACTTCGGCATTCCTGTTCCTGCCGGAATCAGTTTACCAATCGTCACATTTTCCTTCAATCCGACCAGTTCATCGATCTTGCCCTTGATTGCTGCGTCTGTCAGCACACGCGTGGTTTCCTGGAAGGAAGCGGCCGAGAGGAAGGATTCTGTCTCGAGCGCTGCCTTGGTGATACCAAGCAGTACCGGATGACCGGTTGCCGGATCTTTGCGTGCAAGCAGGACATCCCGGTTATCATCCTTGAAGCGATGGATATCGACCAGGGCTCCCGGAAGAACACTCGTATCCCCACTGTCGATAACACGGATCTTGCGCATCATCTGACGAACCATGACCTCGACGTGCTTGTCGCCGATTTCAACACCCTGCATCCGGTAAACCTTCTGAACTTCACGCAGCAGATAATTCTGAACGCCACGCAAACCGACAACATGAAGCAATTCCTTCGGATCGATTGACCCTTCATTGAGTGCTTCGCCTGCCTTGACCTCGCTGCCTTCTCCTACCTTCATACGTGCGCTCAGCGGAATCGTGTAGCTTCTTGTTTCCAATTCCCCTTTGACGACAAGCTCGCGTTTATCCTTCAGTTCAGTCAACGATGTGACAACACCGTCAATTTCCGAAATCGTCGCCTGCCCTTTAGGATTGCGGGCTTCAAACAATTCTTGGATACGCGGGAGCCCTTGCGTGATATCATCGCCGGCTACACCGCCGGTATGGAAGGTACGCATCGTCAGCTGAGTACCTGGTTCGCCAATGGATTGAGCGGCAATAATGCCTACAGCTTCACCGACTTCAACAGTGGAGCCAGTCGCAAGGTTACGCCCGTAACATTTCTTGCAAACGCCATGACGGGTTTCGCAGGTAAATACAGTGCGAATTTCCACTTCTTCAATCCCGGCATCAACAATCTTATTGGCCATATCTTCTGTAATCAATTCATCTTTATGAACCAAAACTTCATCTGTATCCGGATGATAAACTGTTTGATTCGCTGTACGACCGACCAAGCGATCATAAAGGCTTTCGATTTCTTCTGTGCCTTCACGGATGGCGCGTACAGTCAACCCGCGATCCGTTCCGCAATCATCTTCCCGAACAATGACATCCTGAGCGACATCGACCAGCCGGCGGGTCAGATAACCTGAGTTCGCCGTCTTCAGCGCCGTGTCGGCAAGTCCTTTACGGGCACCGTGTGTCGAAATAAAGTACTCGAGTACGGTCAAGCCTTCACGGAAACTCGAAATAATCGGCAGTTCGATAATTCGACCGGAAGGGTCAGCCATCAATCCACGCATACCAGCAAGCTGTGTGAAGTTCGATGCATTACCACGCGCTCCGGAATCACTCATCATGAAAATCGGATTCGTTTTTTCAAGTGAATTCATCAGCTTCGACTGGATGGTGTCTTTAGCGTCGCTCCAGATACCAACAACACGTTCATAGCGTTCGTCTTCGGTAATTAAACCGCGCCGGAACTGCTTCGTGATCTTCTGGACACTTCCCTCAGCCTCGTCGAGAATTTCCTTTTTCTCCGGCAAAACGATAACGTCAGACACACCGACTGTAATACCGGCTTTCGTCGAATATTGGAAGCCAAGTGCCTTCAGCCGATCAAGAAACTTAGAGGTTTCCGTAACCTTATAGCGTTTGAAAACTTCTGCAATAACATGTCCTAGATAACCCTTTTTGAACGGCGAGATTTCATCGAATGACGCAATCTTCTTTGGAATATCTGTCCCCATTGGAACAAAATATTTCTCCGGAGTCGCAATCTGCAAATTGTGATCCGTCGGTTCGTTAATATAAGGGAACGACGGCGGTAAAATATGATTAAAAATCAATTTTCCAACCGTGGTCAGCAAGTACTCTTTATTCTGAGCATCTGTAAAGGTTGGGTTATGCACCGAAATAGCAGGAACGGCAATCCGTGAATGCAGATGTACGTAGCCATTTTGATAGGCCAGCATAACTTCATCAACATCCTTAAAAACCTTGCCCTCGCCGATAGCACCCTTACGTTCAAGTGTCAGATAGTAATTACCAAGCACCATGTCCTGAGACGGCGTAACAATCGGCTTGCCGTCTTTCGGATTCAGGATATTCTGAGCCCCGAGCATCAACAGACGAGCTTCCGCTTGTGCTTCACTCGAAAGTGGAACATGGACGGCCATTTGATCGCCGTCAAAGTCGGCATTGTAAGCCGTGCAGACGAGCGGATGCAAACGGATTGCACGACCTTCAACAATAGTTGGTTCAAAGGCCTGAATACCCAGACGGTGCAATGTCGGTGCACGGTTCAAAAGAACCGGATGTTCCTTAATGACATCCTCCAGAACACCCCAGACATCCGGGCTCACTTTTTCAACCTTGCGTTTGGCACTCTTAATATTATTGGCAATCCCGCGGCTGACCAGTTCCTTCATAACAAATGGTTTGAAGAGTTCCAGAGCCATTTCCTTTGGCAGCCCGCATTGATACATCTGCAGGCTCGGGCCGACAGCGATAACTGAACGTCCGGAATAATCGACACGCTTACCGAGTAGGTTCTGACGGAAACGTCCTTGCTTTCCTTTCAGCATGTGGGAAAGCGATTTGAGCGGCCGGTTCCCAGGTCCGGTAACCGGACGTCCGCGACGACCGTTATCGATCAATGAGTCGACTGCTTCCTGAAGCATCCGCTTTTCATTCTGGACAATGATACTTGGTGCCCCAAGTTCCAGCAGCCGTTTCAATCGATTGTTTCGGTTGATAACCCGCCGGTAAAGGTCATTCAAGTCTGAAGTAGCGAAGCGTCCCCCATCAAGCTGAACCATCGGACGCAGTTCTGGAGGAATGACAGGAAGAACATCCAAGACCATCCATGACGGCTCATTCCCTGATTCGCGAAAAGCTTCAATAACTTCCAGCCGCTTGACGGCGCGTGTCCTTCTCTGGCCCTGAACAGTCTTCAATTCCTCTTGAAGCATGCCAGACTCTTTGTCCAGATCGACATCTCGAAGCAATTTTTTAATCGATTCAGCACCCATGCCTGCTTTAAAAATAGGGCCATACTTTTCGCGGTAGCTACGATATTCCTTTTCAGAAAGCAGTTGTTTCTTCTCCAGCGGAGTATCACCCGGTTCGGTCACCACATAGGAAGCAAAATAGATGATTTCTTCCAGTGCACGTGGTGACATGTCCAGCAAGAGTCCCATACGGCTTGGAATACCTTTGAAATACCAGATGTGGGAAACCGGAGCAGCCAGCTCGATGTGTCCCATGCGCTCGCGGCGCACTTTAGCTCGAGTGACTTCCACACCACAGCGATCACAAACGACGCCTTTATACCGGACGCGTTTGTATTTTCCGCAGTGGCATTCCCAATCTTTTGTTGGTCCGAAGATCCGTTCACAGAACAAGCCGTCTTTTTCCGGTTTGAGTGTCCTGTAGTTAATGGTTTCCGGCTTCTTAACCTCACCATGTGACCAAGAACGGATTTTATCCGGTGATGCTAAACCAATCTTCATGAATTCAAATTTATTAACATCCAGCAAGGGGGCAACCTCCCTTATATTTTCAATGTATGGTTTTCACGCCACCCGTTTGTCTGCCGAGTTATTCGGTATTTATCGGCTTTCTTTTTGAAAGTCGCCAAGATCCCTCGCACATGTAAAAAGTTTCAGCGATCAGACTTGAACGTTCAAGCTGTCATCCAACGTCTCTTCCTCGTCCTCAAGTTCCTTGATGACAATTTCCGACTTATCAGCAGCCAGAACTTTGACATCCATACCAAGACTTTGCAATTCCTTAATAAGCACTTTAAAAGCTTCCGGAACGCCAGGATCAGGCACATTCTCGCCTTTGACGATCGCTTCATAGGTTTTCACACGTCCGACGACATCATCCGATTTTACTGTCAAGATTTCCTGAAGAGTATGCGCTGCACCATAAGCTTCGAGCGCCCAAACTTCCATTTCACCAAATCGCTGACCACCGAATTGCGCTTTGCCCCCAAGCGGCTGCTGTGTAACAAGCGAATAAGGTCCGGTTGAGCGGGCATGGAGTTTGTCGTCTACCATGTGAGCCAGTTTAATCATGTACATCACACCGACTGATACCCGGTTATCGAATGGTTCACCTGTGCGGCCATCATAAAGGACAGTTTTTCCGTCACGGGAAAGTCCCGCTTCTTCCAGTGTGCTCCAGACATCCTCTTCACGTGCCCCATCAAAAACAGGTGTCGCAACGCGAATGCCCAGCTCACGGGCAGCCATCCCCAGATGCAATTCCAATACCTGGCCAATGTTCATTCGAGATGGGACCCCAAGCGGATTCAACATGATATCCAGTGGACGTCCGTTTGGAAGATACGGCATATCTTCTTCAGGAAGAATTTTCGAGATGACACCCTTATTGCCGTGACGGCCAGCCATCTTGTCGCCTTCATGAATTTTTCTTTTCTGGACGATGTAGACACGAACGAGTTCGTTGACGCCCGGTGGCAGTTCGTCGCCGGCTTCACGGGTGAAAATCTTAACGTCGTGAACAATACCGCCGCCGCCATGTGGAACCTTCAGTGACGTGTCGCGAACTTCCCGCGCCTTTTCACCGAAGATGGCATGAAGCAGACGTTCTTCAGCCGTCAGTTCCGTAACCCCTTTTGGTGTGACCTTCCCGACTAGGATGTCCCCGTCGCGAACTTCAGCGCCGACACGGATAATGCCTCTGTCGTCGAGATTCTTGAGCGCATCATCGCCGACATTAGGTATATCACGTGTGATGTCTTCGGGTCCAAGCTTCGTGTCCCGAGCATCTGATTCATATTCTTCAATATGGATCGATGTATAGACGTCATCCTTGACCAATTTTTCGCTCATGATGACTGCATCTTCATAGTTATAACCGTTCCAGGTCATGAATCCGACCAGAACATTTCGACCGAGTGCCAGTTCGCCATTATCCATCGACGGACCGTCAGCAATGATCTCACCTTTGTCGACAATCATTCCTGTTTCGACGATTGGCTTCTGGTTGTAGCACATGCCTTGGTTCGAGCGTTCAAACTTTGAAAGCTTATAAGAGACAGTGTCGCCTTCCGTTTCCTTGCCATCCACCGATTCAAGTGTCCGGATGCGAATCTGTTTAGCAGAAACATACTCTACACGCCCACGATGCTTCGAACGAATCGCTGCCCCAGAGTCACGAGCAGAAACGTATTCCATGCCTGTTCCGACAATTGGCGCTTCCGGATTGAGAAGCGGAACGGCCTGACGCTGCATATTGGCACCCATGAGGGCACGGTTCGAGTCGTCATTGGCCAAGAATGGAATACAGGCGGAAGCAACGGAGACAACCTGCTTTGGCGAAACATCCATATAATCGACACGATCTCTATGCACAACCAAGTTCTCGCTTCGGAAACGGGCAAGAATATGATCATCTGTAAAAGAGCCGTCTTCAGTCAACTCGGCATTTGCCTGAGCAACAACATAATTATCCTCTTCATCCGCAGTCAGATAATCAATATGTTCGGTTACTTTGCCGGTATCCGGATCGACACGGCGATAAGGTGTCTCAATAAATCCGTACTTATTTACTCTTGCGTAACTGGACAGTGAGTTAATCAATCCAATGTTCGGTCCTTCAGGCGTTTCAATCGGGCACATCCGGCCATAGTGAGAATAGTGCACATCACGCACTTCCATGCCCGCACGCTCACGTGTCAGTCCACCAGGCCCGAGAGCAGAGAGTCTGCGCTTATGTGTCAGCTCAGCCAGCGGATTCGTCTGATCCATGAATTGAGAAAGCTGAGAACTACCAAAGAACTCTTTGATCGACGCAATAACCGGACGAATATTAATCAATGCCTGCGGCGTGATGCTATTTGTATCCTGAATCGACATCCGTTCGCGAATCACACGCTCCATGCGCGACAAGCCGATGCGAAACTGGTTCTGCAGCAATTCGCCGACTGAACGTAAGCGCCGGTTACCCAGATGATCGATATCATCCGTATCGCCGATTCCGTGCAGCAGATCAAAGAAATAGTTAATCGACGAAAGAATATCTGCCGGTGTGATGTGCTTGATTGATGTATCAATCCCGCAATTACCAATCACTTTAACTACTTTTCCTTTGTCTTCATCAAGCGGTGAATAGACACTGATCGACTGCAGCCTGACTGTCTGACCGGCGATTACGCCGTCATGCGGGGTATATTCAACATAACCCAGCTTTTTCTCAATAATCGGCAAAAGGCGATCCAGTGTCCGGCGATCCAGCAATGTGCCTTCATTAGCCACAATTTCTCCCGTTTCCGGATCGACAAGCTTCTCAGCGAGCCGCTGGTTGAAAAGCCGGTTCTTAATATTTAATTTTTTATTCATCTTATAGCGGCCGACGTTCGCCAGATCATAGCGTTTGGGATCGAAAAAGCGTGCTTCAAGCAAGCTTTTTGCATTTTCCACAGTCGGCGGTTCACCCGGGCGAAGACGTTCGTAGATCTCAACGAGCGCTTTATCCGTGTTATCGGTGTTATCCTTTTCCAGCGTATTTCTGAGGAAATCATCCTCACCAAGAAGATCAATAATCTCTTGATCTGTACTGAACCCCAGAGAACGCAAAAGAACCGTTACCGGCACCTTCCTCGTACGGTCAATCCTTACATAGGCAACATCTTTGGCATCCGTTTCATACTCCAGCCATGCCCCGCGGTTCGGTATAACTGTCGCACCGAATCCCTTTTTGCCGTTTTTATCGACTTTTTCGTTAAAATAAACACTTGGTGAACGAACCAACTGGGAAACAATGACCCGCTCGGCCCCGTTAATAATAAATGTTCCCGCCTCAGTCATTAAAGGAAAATCACCCATAAAGACTTCCTGCTCTTTGACTTCACCAGTTTCTTTATTAATCAGGCGAACCTTGACGCGCAGCGGTGCAGCATAAGTCACATCACGAGATTTAGACTCATCAACTGAATACTTAGGTTCTCCCAAACTATAATCGACAAATTCCAGAATAAGATTTCCCGTAAAATCTTCCACCGGAGAGATATCCTGAAACATTTCCCGAATGCCTTCATCAAGAAACCAATGATAAGAGGCAGTCTGAATTTCAATAAGGTTAGGGAGTTCCAACACTTCTTTGATGCGAGCGTAGCTCCTGCGCTGGCGGTGGCGTCCGTATTGTACGAGTTGACCTGTCAACTAATTCACCCCTCAAATCGAGCATATTAAAAAAATCGGCAACCCAAACTTCCAGCTTACCGGAATCCAAAGATTATTTAATTAGCATTCCCAAAAACAGGGAATAAGATACCCACAATTATATCAATGTTAGCATTAAAACATAATATCATAGTCAAGCGACCATGTCAAACCTTTTTTGCACAGAAAATATAATATCCCTTCTTACGCGCTACAATTTCAACCCGATCAAACAAAGATTGCAGCGCAGCGAGCGCAGAGGGTGCGCCTTGTTTCTTCTGAATAACCGTCCAGAATTCTCCCCCATGCAAAAGAAAGTCATGACTTTCTGAAAAGATTTGATGCACGACCTTTTTTCCCGCGCGAATCGGTGGATTAGAAAGAATAGCCGCATAGGATCCTTCAACTTTCTCAAACAGATAGCTCTGGAGTACGCGGGCTCTCACTTCGTTAATCCTGGCATTCTCGCGAGCAAGACCCGTTGCTCGATCATTAATATCCACCATGACGACTTCCCGATCTGTCATGAGTCTACTGACACTGATACCAATCGGTCCATAGCCGCAGCCCATATCCAGTACCGGGCCTGAAACAACCGGTTCACGAAAGGTTTCAATCAGCAATCGGGTTCCAAAATCAATGCCTGTCTTAGAAAAAACACCTGCGTCAGTCGTAAAAGTAAAGGCTGATCCGCGTAATGAGGCTTGAATCCGGTGACGTTCGCTTTTTGATTGAGGATGTTCCGAGTAATAATGCTCATCCATTGTGCTTCCTCTCCTTCACAGAATGCTCAGTCAACAGGTTGGAAAAACACTTATCTGTTTGGATATCCCAGGAAAAATCATACCGCTCTGACGCAGACAATATCCTTGTAATAAGTAACAAAAAAGCCCGCGCACGCGCGGGCTCTCTTTAAGCAGAACTTATTTAAGTTCAACTTTTGCGCCGACTTCTTCAAGCTTCCCTTTGATTTCATCGGCTTCTTCTTTAGCTGCGCCTTCTTTGACAGCTTTAGGTGCACTGTCAACAAGTGCTTTTGCATCTTTCAGGCCAAGGCCGGTGATTTCACGGACAACCTTGATAACCTTGATTTTCTGAGCGCCGACTTCAGCAAGAACGACATCAAATTCTGTCTTTTCTTCTTCTGCAGCAGCACCGCCGGCAGCCGGAGCAGCAACCTGAGCAGCTGCCGTCACACCGAATTCGTCTTCAATTGCTTTAACGAGATCGTTCAATTCAAGAACGGACATCTCTTTAATTGCGCCAATGATATCTTCTTTAGTCATTGAAATTAATCCTCCCTGGATTTCACTATTTTTTCATTTACCACAAGCTATTTCAGCTTGCTATCAAGCCTCTTGTTCTTTCTTTTCGGCAACAGCCTTTACGCCAATTGCGAAATCGCGAATTGGTGCCTGTAGCACATTGGCCAACATTGACAGCAAAGCTTCTTTGGAAGGCAGTTCAGCAAGTGCTTTAATCTGCTCAACCGGTGTAATCTTTCCTTCAATGATCCCAGACTTGATCTCAAGCGCTTCGTGTTCCTTAGCAAAATTATAAAGAACCTTAGCAGGAGCGATCACATCCTCTTTACTGAAAGAAACAGCAGTCGGACCCGTTAACGCTTCGTCAAAATCACTCAGATTAGCCGCCGCTGTCGCCCGCCGAACAAAAGTGTTTTTGTATACTTTATAGTCGACCCCTGCTTCGCGAAGCTGTTTCCGAAGTTCAGTCACTTCAGAAACAGACAAGCCGCGATAGTTAACAGCAATGACAGCAGCACTTTCTTTCAGCTTTCCAGCGATTTCGTCAACCGTCTGTTGTTTTGCTTCAATAATTTTCGCATTGCTCATGTTTGTTACACCTCCCTGTTCTAAGCTATCCGTATCCAGTACCCGAGAAGGAGTGTTCAGTAAAAAACCCTCAGTCCGGAGACATGAGGGTTTTATCTATCTAACACACGAAGAGTTATCAAGACGATGAACCTCGGCGGGGATAATTTAAGCATGAAACATGCCCCAGCTGTCTACGGTATTCAATCATTCGGTTATTAACAAGCACTTGCTATTCTAACTATTTTGCCCCAGATTGTCAACCTAGGGATGGCCTCAAAATTAGCGCACTGCTCCAGCTGCAACCTTAATGCCAGGTCCCATAGTCACGGAAATGGCAACATTTTTCATATAAGTGCCCTTGGCAGCCACCGGTTTAGCTTTAAGGAGCGTATCAATCAGAACTTGGAAGTTTTCAATCAGCTTTTCGTCTTCGAATGATGCCTTGCCGATCGGCACATGAACATTCCCATCCTTCTGGGCGCGATATTCAACCTTACCAGCTTTGATTTCATTGACAGCCTTTGCTACATCAAACGTTACTGTGCCGGTTTTCGGGTTCGGCATCAGGCCCTTTGGTCCAAGCACACGGCCAAGACGGCCAACCTGAGCCATCATATCCGGTGTCGCAACAACGACATCAAAATCAAACCAGCCGCCGTTAATCTTTTCGACTAATTCTTGTTCACCGACATAATCCGCACCAGCTGCTTCTGCATCTTTGGCTTTATCACCCTTTGCAAAAACAAGTACACGTTGTGTTTTACCTGTACCATTCGGTAATACAACAGCACCACGAACCTGCTGATCGTTTTTACGTGTGTCAACACCGAGACGAACAGCAACATCGACAGATTCATCAAAAGAGGCAGTTGCCGTTTTCTTAGCAAGGTTTACTGCTTCGTCAATCGCATAAGTTTTTGAGCGATCAATCAACTTGGCCGCTTCAAGATATTTCTTTCCCTTTTTAGCCATTCAAAAGTCCTCCTTAGTGGTAATAACGGTTTGCATTCAGACCTCCCACCGATCTTAGGCAAAACATTTTATTGCTGTACAGTCTGTGCTCAGTCTTCGACGACGATACCCATACTGCGAGCCGTTCCTTCGACCATCCGCATTGCCGATTCGACATTTGCAGCGTTTAAATCAGGCATTTTCAGTTCGGCAATTGCGCGAACCTTGTCACGCTTAATTGTAGCAACCTTTGTCGTATTCGGTGTACCTGAACCGGATTCAATCCCTGTTTCCTTCTTCAAAAGCACCGCGGCAGGCGGCGTTTTTGTAATGAAGGTAAAGGAGCGATCTTCAAATACTGTGATTTCAACCGGAATAATCAGACCTGCCTGATCCGATGTACGTGCATTGAATTCCTTGCAAAATCCCATAATGTTAACGCCCGCCTGGCCCAATGCCGGACCAACCGGCGGAGCCGGATTAGCTTTTCCTGCTGGAATCTGTAACTTAACAAGCTTAATAACTTTCTTAGCCATGAGAGCACCTCCCTGCAACAATTTGTGGTCCGGAGAATTCTCCTCCCACTTTTCTCAAATCTCTATGGCACTGCTTACTTTCCCTTAAAATCGACGATGGTGAGATCGGTACAATCATACAAACATTAGAATTATACATGTTCACCCGCCAAAAAGCAAGATCGGTTCAACAACCCGAAAACTTGGCAACCCCAATCAATCAAGTTTGCTGACTTGATTAAAGTCCAGTTCAACAGGTGTTTCTCGGCCGAACATATTCACATGAACCTTCAACTTACTCTTTTCAAGGTCAATGGTCTCCACGCTGCCGATAAAGTCAGCGAACGGACCTTCTTTGACCTTGACTTGTTCTTTCAGTTCAAAGCTGACACTCTGTGTATGTTCTTTCAGGCCCATTTGCTTCAAGATTGTGTCCACTTCTTCCGGTAGAAGCGGGATCGGTTTGGAACCCGCTCCGGACGATCCGACAAACCCGGTCACACCAGGGGTATTGCGGACAACATACCAGGAATCATCTGTCATAATCATTTCCGTCAGAACATAACCCGGGAATACTTTTTTCATTGTCGTTTTTTTCTGACCGTTTTTCACTTCCGTTTCCTCTTCCATCGGAACGAGAATACGGAAAATCTTATCGGACATTCCCATCGATTCCACACGTTTTTCCAGATTTGTTTTGACTTTATTTTCATACCCTGAGTATGTGTGAATAACATACCAGTTTTTTTCCATAGCGCTTTTCCTCCAGGAATTTCAATTCACGCATTGCGTGACTCAAGTGTCATTATTGGGTAATTAGATGTAAAAGCTGTGTTATACCAAGGTCAACCAAAACAAAGAAAACAGCCAAGAAAACGACAGTGATGATGACCGTCACTGTATACTTTAAAAGTTCTCTGCCTGTAGGCCAAGTAATTTTCTTTGTTTCCGTAACAATGTTGTGAAAAAATTTACTAGTTCCCTTAATGATGCCAGACATCGTTCGCCGTACCTCCGCTCAATCAATCTACTTCGTTAGCTGCATTTCTGCCCCGGGCAACTTGGACAATTTCATGCTTATATTCCATCAACACATTCACCCGCCCAGACCAATGTCTGAATGGAAAGAACGGCCTTTTCCACAAGGAACAATACCGCGGCACTGCGGCATAAAAAGTTTCTAAAGAGTAAAAAGAAAGAAAGGCGTCGAACGCCTCTCTTTTTTGTCAATACACACTGTATATAATATATCAAATGTCGGCGTATCTGTCAAAGACTGAGTTCGTGCAATTGCAGGCAATGTTCCAGTTTCCGTTTTACACGCTGTAGCGCATTGTCAATGGATTTAACATGGCGCTTCAAATCAACTGATATTTCCTGATAAGAACGACCGTCCAGATATTGGCTAAGTACCTGCCGTTCCAATTCACTCAGAATGGCGGATAATTTTTCTTCGATGTCATCATATTCTTCCCGGTTCACAAGCAGCTCCTGCGGGTCGGAAGAACGATCCTCCCGAACCACGTCCATTAAGGTCCGTTCCGATTCTTCATCGTAAATAGGCTTGTCTAGTGAAACATAAGAATTTAGTGGGATATGCTTCTGCCTTGTTGCCGTTTTGACCGCGGTAATCATCTGCCTAGTGATGCACAATTCTGCAAACGCTTTAAACGAAGCCAGCTTATCGCCTCGATAGTCCCTAATTGCCTTATAGAGACCAATCATGCCCTCCTGAACAATATCCTCACGCTCGGCGCCTACGAGAAAATAAGCCTTAGCCTTGGCACGGACAAAGTTCTTATACTTGGCAATCATAAACTCAAGAGCCTCGCTATTACCGCTGTGAACAGCGATCAGTACCTTCTCATCATCAAGTGAACGAAATATTGCTGCTGCAGTTTGAACCGGAATGCCTGTCATGTTTATCCCTCCGAGCACTATGATGGTCGTAGAAACATTATACAGCAAAAAAATCAGAATCGTCAAGAATATTCAAAATCCTCTTCGCATTTCTTCAAGCTTGCGCCAAGTCTCTTCATCCATGGGAATCTTCCCGCCTTTAAAAGGCGGCCTATTCAGCGTTCTTTCGGCAATTTGCCGATCAATCTGACGAATTTCATCGATTAGTTCGCGGGAAGGCTTTCGCAGCGCCCCCTGTGAAAATACCGCCCATTGCTCTGCCATATCAGAAGTAGCCACATGGATCCGTGTTTTAACATTTTTCAGCTTACTGATCAGCCCTTCTATTTTCTGATCCGCTTTCTCACTCTTTTTTGTGTAGACGACCTCGACATTTGCTTTTCTCGATGTTGTCTCTTTACCGGGAAGCAGATAAGCATCAAAAATGACAATGACCCGCCAACCTGTCACCGCTTGGTATTCTGCCATCTTATCGACCAGCAGGTTTCTGGCATTTTCAAAATCATTCTTTTTTAAGGTGCTTAATTCGTGCCATGCCCCAATAACATTGTAACCGTCTACAATCAGAATGTCATCCACGGGACTCACTCCTGCCTATGGCGCTGGCGGAAGACTTCATACATCAGCAGCCCCGCAGCGACCGATGCGTTCAATGAAGTCACTTCCCCGTTCATCGGAATGCTGAGAAGAAAATCGCACTTCTTACGGACAAGCTGTGACATTCCCTCTCCTTCATTTCCAATGACCAGACAGAGAGGCAAGGAATAATCAGCAGAACCATACTCTGTTTCTCCGTCAGCAGCCGTACCGGCAAACCAAACACCGCGTTTTTTCAGCTGCTCCATTGTACTAGCCAGATTGGAAACGCGAACGACTGGCACATACTCAATCGCGCCGGTCGACGCTTTTGCAACCACTGCGGTCAGTCCTACCGAATGCCGTTTGGGAATAATGACTCCCTGACAGCCAGAAGCGTCTGCCGTCCGCAGGATCGATCCCAGATTATGCGGATCTTCAATATTATCCAGCATGATAAAAAACGGTGGCTCTCCGCGCGATTCGGCTAATTGAAAAAGATCATCCAATTCCGCATAACGATAGGCGGCGATTGAAGCGACAACGCCCTGATGCTGAACCGTTTTTGCCAGTTGTTCCAGCTTCTGTTTCGGAACAAATTGAACGGCAATACCGTTTTTTTTAATCAGGTCAAGCAGCCCTCCATATCCCTTTCCCTCTTTATTCAGCCATACTTTATTAATTTCACGCCCTGATCGAATCGCCTCCTCTACCGGGTGGCGTCCGACAATCCATTCATCATTCATTGTGTGCGCTCCCTTCAATTGGATGCATAGCAAACATTTTTTCCATAAGGTCATCGATCCTCTGTTTTTTTCCTGAGAAATATAAATAGCCGATCAAGGCTTCAAAACCTGTGCTGTAATTATAAGTCTGCACGTCTGTATTTTTAGGCGCCGCATGGGCCTTGGTATTCCGCCCACGGCGCACAATTGCCTGTTCTTCTTCACTTAGAAAGCCTTCATCAACCAATTCATAGAGAAAGGCTGCCTGCGCTTTTGCCGAAACGTAATCGACCGTTTGCCGATGCAAAATATGGATCTTCGTCCTTCCGGAGGCAATCACTGCTTCGCGGACATAGACTTCAAGAACCGCGTCCCCCATAAAGGCCAATGCCAGACTATTGACTTCATTGGGTTGAACGAGTTGATCATTTTTTTTCATTGATCTGACCTCTTCCAGCGGACACCTTGAGCTGTGTCTTCGAGGACAACCCCCGCTTGGCTCAATTGATCACGGAGCTTATCAGCGAGCGCATAATCTTTCGCTTTCCGGGCTTCTTCCCTCTCTTGGATCAATTTCTCGACTTCTTTATCCAGTATACCTTCCTTTTCCCCGTTAAGTTTCAAACCCAGCACTTGAGAAAGTTCATTCAGTACTTCCTGATACGAGAGTAGCATTCCCGTATCTGCCTTCGGATCCTGCAGCGCAATATTGGCTTCACGAACAACATCAAATAAAACAGCCTCTGCATTGGCGGTATTGAAATCATCATTCATCGCTTCAGCAAAACGGTTGCGAAAATCGGCGGAGACATCGTGATCGGACTGCTCCTCCACTGCCCCATTTTTTAGGCGATGCTTCAGATTATAGCTGGCGGTCTTCAGCCTTTCAAAAGCCTGCACCGCATCCTCCAAAAGCTCATCACTGAAATTAATGGGATGGCGATAATGGACCGATAGAATGAAAAAACGGATCACCTGCGGATCGTATTTTTTGACTAAATCATGGACTAGAATAACATTACCGATCGATTTTGACATTTTTTCATGATTGATTTGAATGTGTCCGTTATGCATCCAGTAGTGAGCCATTGTTTTTCCATGCAATGCTTCGGACTGAGCGATTTCGTTTTCATGATGCGGAAAGACGAGGTCGGTCCCGCCAGCATGAATATCGATAGTATCGCCAAGATATTTCTCAACCATTGCCGAGCACTCAATATGCCAGCCCGGACGTCCTTCTCCCCAGGGACTCTTCCAGCTGATTTCACCTGGTTTTGCCTTTTTCCACAAAGCAAAGTCTAGCGGATCCTCCTTCCGCTCATCCACCTCAATCCGCGCACCGGACTTCAAGTCATCGACAGACTGATGGGATAATTTCCCGTATTCTTTAAACTTACGAGTCCTGAAATAAACATCCCCGTCAGCAGAATACGCAAAACCTTTCTCAACCAGCTGATCGACAAAATGAATAATCTCATCCATGGTTTCGGTTGCCCGCGGATGAATCGTTGCTTCTTCAACATTTAATGCACCTGTATCCTCGTTGAACGCTTTAATAAACTGCTCAGCAATTTGCGGCACCGGAATCCCGCGATCCTTGGATGCGTTAATCAGGCGATCATCCACATCTGTGTAATTAGATACATAGACAACCGTGTATCCAAGATATTCAAAATAGCGGCGAACGGTATCAAAAACAACGACAGGACGGGCATTGCCGATATGAATATAGTTATAAACCGTCGGCCCGCAAACATACATACCCACCTTGCCCGGCACAATTGGCACAAATGTTTCTTTTTTCCGGGTTAGGGTGTTATAGATTTTAAGTTCCATTTTTATTCGCTCCTTCTTCAAGAACCTTGAGTGTGCGTACTTCTTCTGTCAGTTCATTTATTCGCTGCTCCAACTGAGCTATTTTGTCCGCCACTGGATCCGGCAAATCGGTATGATCCAAATCATGATGGTGCATTTTTACACCATTTTGACGCACGATGCGGCCGGGGATGCCGACGACAGTGGAATTGGCGGGCACATCGTGGAGAACGACCGACCCCGCACCGATTTTTGAGTGATCGCCGACATTAATCGAGCCGAGCACGCGAGCACCCGCTGAAATCAATACATCGTTACCAATCGTCGGATGCCGCTTCCCTTTTTCCTTTCCAGTTCCGCCGAGGGTAACTCCCTGAAACAAGGTCACATCCTCGCCTATCTCACAGGTCTCTCCAATCACCGTGCCCATTCCATGGTCAATGAAAAAGCGGTGGCCAATTTGTGCACCTGGATGAATTTCGATACCGGTTAGAAGGCGGCTGAACTGAGAAATGACCCGAGCTAAAAATAAGCATTTCTTTTTCCATAGCCAATGAGCAATCCGATGTGCCCAAATAGCATGAAGCCCGGAATAGGTCAATACAACTTCAATTTTACTACGGGCTGCGGGATCCTGATCAAAGACATTGTTCAAGTCCTCATGGAACATCCTGAACATCCCTTGTTAACCTCCTCTTCGCCTAAGTCCATCTTTTCCTGCAAATTCTACCGCATGCAAAAGTCTAGTCATGAGGTTTTTCTCTTTGTTTTATAATGCTGGATTGCAATAATAAAAAAATAGACGTCTTTGTGTCGCTCTGACACAAAGACGCCTGATGACGCGGTTCCACTTTGCTTGGGAATTCATTCCCCTCTTCAAACCGGTAACGGAGTCATCCGTTTTCGCTTACTCCAAATTTCAGCGAAAAAGCTCCAGGGTGCATTTCGATAATTCGTTCATGAGCAACTTTCAGCAGATGCATGCCCTCTCTGTCTATGAACGCAGAATTCCTACTTAACCCCATCAACACTGTAAATTATTTGTATTAACATATGCCAGTATTCGAAATTTGCATCCGTGCACACGTATTAAACGGTTTGCTGTTTTTCCAGATAAGCGTCCATCCGCTGCAGCACGAGATCCCGCCCCAAGAGTTCAAGTGCTTCAGGCAATTCCGGACCATGCTGCGATCCGGTCGCAATCACACGAATCGGCATATACAACTTCCAGCCGCGCTGCTTGGTTTCTTTTTGAACAACTTTGATCTTTGGAGCGATGCTTTCCGCCGTCCACTCCGTCAGCGACTTTAGTTCGCGATTGAACGTAGACAAGACATCCGTCACTTGTTCACCGGAGAGAATTTTTTCTTCATCCTTCGTCAGTTCCGTTTTATCAATCGTTTTGTTAAAAAACATATCGCTTAACTGAACGATTTCCGCACCATAATGAAGTTGTTCCTGATAGAGCAGAACAACTCGGTGTGCCCATTCTTGCTGTTCCGGTGACATTTCTTCAGGTAGAAGGCCAGCTTTTATGAGATAAGGAAGAGTCAGAGCAATATATTCTTCCTCCGAGAGCTTGGTGATGTATTGCCCATTCATCCATTCCAGTTTGCTCTTATCGAACATAGCCGGTGATTTGCTCAAACGATCAGCATCGAACAATTGGATGAAATCCTCTTTGCTGAAGATTTCTTCCTCACCCTTCGGCGACCAACCGAGCAGCGTAATGAAGTTAAAAAGCGCCTCCGGGAGAAAGCCCATATTTTTGTATTGTTCGATAAACTGTACAATACTATTATCCCTCTTGCTCAGCTTCTTGTGCTGTTCATTGACAATCAGCGTCATATGCCCGTAGACGGGTTCCTGCCAGCCAAAAGCATGAAACAGCATAATCTGTTTCGGCGTATTGGAAATATGTTCTTCCCCGCGCAAAATATGTGTCATTTTCATTAGGTGATCGTCAATAACGACCGCAAAATTATAAGTAGGAACACCGTTCTGCTTCACGATCACAAAATCGCTGACATCGGAAGAATGGAAGGCGACATGACCTTTAACAATATCATTAAACTCGATGGTTACATCCTCCGGAACTCTGAAACGAATAGTCGGTTTCCGTCCTTCTGCTTCGAACGCTGCGATCTGTTCAGCCGTCAGGTGACGGCATTTGCCAGAATAACCCGGTGTCTGTCCATGAGCCATCTGCTGCTCACGTTCTTCCTTCAATTCTTCCGGCGTGCAATAACACTTATAAACGAGGCCCTTGTTAAGCAGTTCCTGCCAGTATTTTTTATAGATATCCAAACGCTCCATCTGCCGGTAAGGACCATAAGCACCACCAATATCGACACTCTCGTCCCATTCAAGACCAAGCCATTTCAAATATTTGAGCTGGCTTTCCTCACCGCCTTCAACATTGCGTTTCTGGTCGGTATCTTCAATACGAATGATAAATTTTCCGCCTGCGTGGCGGGCAAAAAGATAATTAAAAATTGCGGTACGTGCATTCCCGATATGCAAAAAACCTGTCGGACTCGGAGCATAGCGTACCCGAACTTCTTCTGTCACGATATTCACCACTTTTTTATTATTCTTTTCCATTTTAGCACGGATAGAGAGCTCAGGGAAATTTTTTTCAATTAATTTCCCGCCTTGCCCTTCCTCGCTTATCCGATTCGATCAAGCAGACAGACCGCCTCGGAGGCGATCCCCTCTTCCCTGCCGATAAAACCAAGTTTCTCGGTTGTCGTTGCTTTGACATTCACTTGATCTGCTGCAATGTTCAGAATCTCAGCAATGACCGCGCACATGTCTGTGATATAGGGTGCCAGTTTCGGATTCTGCGCAATGACTACCGCATCAATATTACCGATCTCATAGCCCTTCTCGCGGACAATCTCAGCAACCCGGGCCAGCAAAACCTTTGAATCTGCATTTTTATAAGCAGCATCCGTATCCGGAAAATGTTTGCCAATATCACCCTCGCTCACTGCGCCCAGCAAAGCATCGCTGATCGCATGGAGCAGTACATCCGCATCTGAATGACCGGCAAGGCCGAGCGTATACGGCACTTGAACACCGCCGATCATCAATGGCCGATTTTCGGTGAATGGATGAACATCAAAACCATGTCCTATTCTCATTTTCTTTCTCCTCTTCCTCAAGGAACTTTTCTGCAATAAACATATCTTCAGGTGTTGTTAATTTAATATTTTTATAGCTTCCGCGGACAATCTGAACCGGCAAACCCACCTGTTCGGCGAGCGAGGCATCATCAGTCACCTGGAAGGCACCGTCGTCGTGGTGCGCCGCTTGATGGGCCAGAATAATGGTAGACAGGCGAAAAGCCTGCGGGGTCTGTGCTGCCCACAAGCTTTCACGCTTCAATGTCTGTTTCACTCGGTCTCCTGAGACCTGCTTAACCGTATCCTTAACCGGAACGGCCAGAAGTGCCGCTCCAAGACTGCCAGCAGCTTCGGCAACCGCTTTGATTTTATCCCGCGAAATGAAGGGGCGGGCTCCATCATGAATCAGGACAATTTGATCGGGACTACCTTCTATTTTGAGTAAGCCATTATAGACACTTTCCTGACGCTCTTTCCCGCCGCTTGCGAACGACCGAACCTTTGTCAGCCGTTCCTTTTCAACCAATAAGCGGAACCTCTCTCTTTCTGCGGACTGGACAACAAGAACAATTCCCGCACAATCCGGATCCTCTTCAAAAACACGCAGCGTATGGACAATCACCGGTGTCCCTTTCAGCGGAAGCAATACTTTGTTCTGTGCCGCCTCCATTCGCTGACCGCGGCCCGCGGCAACCACCACCACTTGATAAATCATGACTACGTCCCAACTCTCCCTGAATGTTTCCCGCGCCGGACTACCAGATTACAGCGCCTTTTCCAGCATTTTTGGTTTCGCAAAGATCATTCTTCCGGCAGAAGTCTGCAAAACACTTGTGATAATGACATCGATTGTTTTCCCGATATAGCGGCGTCCTTCCTCAACAACGATCATTGTTCCATCATCGAGATAACCGACGCCCTGATTCTGTTCCTTGCCGTCTTTGATCACCTGAACCTGAAGCTCTTCTCCTGGAAGAACAACCGGTTTGACGGCATTCGCCAGATCATTGATATTCAGCACAGGGACACTCTGGAATTCACATACTTTATTCAGGTTAAAATCATTCGTCACAACGATCCCGTTCATTGCTTTGGCTAAACGAACCAATTTACTGTCGACTTCCGTGATATCGTCATAATCGCCTTCGTACAAATCGACATGAATGGAATGATCCTTCTGAATTTTATTTAGAATGTCCAATCCCCGTCGTCCTCTGTTCCGTTTGAGCACATCGGAAGAGTCGGCAATATGCTGCAGTTCTTCCAGCACGAAATGCGGGATCACCATCGTTCCTTCAAGAAAACCCGTCTGACAGATATCAGCGATCCGTCCGTCGATAATGACACTTGTGTCAAATATTTTATAAGGGATCGTCTGCGCAGACTCCAGCTTCGTTTCGCGTTTTTTCTCCTTATCCTTACCCCTTGCCGGCAAGTGAAACAGACTGATGAGCTCATCCCGCTTCTTAGAACCAATACGGAAAAAGAAATAGCCCAACAAAATGTAGAGAAAAATCGGTAGAACCGTATTAAAGCCGGCAATATTCCAGCGTGAGAGCGGCAGTTGGATCAAAAAGGCGATCACAAGGCCAAAGACAAGCCCTAACGTGCCAAAAACAACATCGGTAATCGGTGCTTTAATAATCCGATCTTCGAAAGCCTTAAAAAAATTAAGTAATGAGTCCACAAACCAAAAAGTAACAAGGGCCATAATTATTGCTCCAACAATCATACCGACAAACGGTGATTCTATCCATCCAGGCACTCCATTTCCAAAATTCAAGAGCAAAACGATTTTTGGCAGATAAACAAAGCCCAATGTGCCGCCCAATAAAATAAAAAATAGCTGAATGATTCGTTTTAACATCTTTCAATCACCTCCTTAAATCATTATTGACAAAATGACAGAAATGAAACAACCGGCTGTAATATTTTTCAAATTGTCTGATCGCAGCCTCGCATTCTACCATTTTTCCGGGAAGGAATTCTCCGGCTCAAGCTCCTGCGCTTGACCACCAAGCGCCATTCGAATCGTCTGCGCCAAAGACTCAACACCGACAACTTCCATTCCCTCAGGAGGCGTCCAGCCGCCGATATTCTTAGCAGGCAGGTAAGCCTTGAGAAATCCCAGTTTGAAGGCTTCGTTGACTCTTTGCTCGATTCGGGAGACACGCCGGACTTCTCCCGTCAATCCAACCTCGCCAATAAAAACATCTGTCACTGCTGTCGGTCGATTGTTAAAGCTGGAGGCAATGCTGAGCGCACAAGCCAAATCAGTAGCCGGTTCATCCAGCTTGATACCACCGGCAACATTGATGTAGGCATCCTGATTTTGCAGAAGCAGTCCTACTCGTTTTTCAAGGACGGCCATGAGCAGGGAGACCCGGTGATTATCCATCCCAGCCGCCATCCGTCGCGGATTGCCAAAACTAGTCGGTGTGACAAGTGCCTGCACTTCAACCAATACCGGGCGCGTCCCTTCCATAGCGGAAACGATGGCCGATCCTGCCGCCCCCTTCGATCGCTCCTGCAAAAAAATTTCAGATGGATTAGCCACTTCAGTCAGCCCATCTTCCTTCATTTCGAAGACACCCATTTCATTCGTCGAACCAAAGCGGTTTTTAACCGCCCTAAGGATACGAAAAGTGTGATGGCGTTCACCCTCAAAGTACAGAACGGTATCCACCATATGCTCCAGAGTACGCGGGCCGGCGAGTGCACCGTTCTTTGTCACATGACCGACAATAAAAATCGCAATACCGAAATCCTTCGCCAGCCGCAGCAACTGTGCCGTGCACTCCTTGATTTGAGAAATACTGCCCGGTGCGGAAGACATTTCCGAATCATAGATGGTCTGGATCGAATCGATGATTAGCACCAGAGGATGGACGACTTCTATCTGATCTTTAATCTGCTGTAAATCGGTCTCTGCCAAAACGAATAGTTCCTGTGAAGAAACATTCAGCCGGCTTGCACGCATCTTCGTCTGCCGCACGGATTCCTCTCCTGAAATATAAAGGACCCGGCTGCCACCGCGGGCGAGCTGCTCAGAAACCTGCAAGAGGAGTGTCGATTTGCCAATGCCCGGATCCCCTCCGACGAGAGTCAGAGAGGCTGGAACCACTCCGCCGCCCATGACTCGGTTAAATTCCTCCATCCCGATCACAATCCGCGGTTCCTGTTCAAGGAGCACTTCATTCAAACGGGCGGGCTTATTTTCGACAGGCGATCGTCCCCCGCGGGTCTTGACCGGCGGCCTTACAGTTTCCTCCACCATTGTATTCCAATTCTGGCATCCCGGACAACGACCCATCCATTTTGCGCTTTCATAACCGCATTCCTGGCAGACAAATACTGTTTTTGTTTTTGCCATTTGATCACCCGATTCCGGTTTCCTACGTAAATTTCAGTATTGAGACGCCGGGGCAACTAAAATACCTCAGCTTTTTCAATACTACACTGCAAATCTTTAATCTCTCTTAAAAAGTTCGATCAATCCTAAAATTGTCCTCTGCAAACTATAGGGCAGCATCAGCCAATCCTTTATAAAGCAAGCAAAGAAGCCAAGGCTTGACACAACTTTGGCTTCTTCGTCTGCACGCCCGCTTCCGCGAGCCATTTATGACTTGGCAACTGCCTGCTCTTCTTCAGTCTGCGTCAGAACTTGGTAATCGCCGTCTTTATAATCAATGACGACATTCGTTCCTTTGGCAATATTGCCTTTCAGAAGCTCTTCAGACAATTTGTCTTCGACGCGTCGCTGCAATGCGCGTCTGAGCGGCCGGGCACCATATTCAGCGTCATAGCCTTCTTCAACAATTTGCTTCTTTGCAGAATCGGTTAAATCGATCACGATTCCTTGACTGGACAGACGATGCTTTAATTGTTCCGCCAACAACGAGACAATCTCAAGCAGCTGCGGTTTAGTCAATTGATGGAAGACGATAATTTCATCAAGTCGGTTCAAGAACTCAGGACGGAAAGCTTTTTTCAGCTCAGTCATCACTTTATCCTTCATTTCTTTATACTCATGACCTTCATTGCCAACAGAAAAGCCGACGTATTTATTACGCTGCAGTTCACTGGCACCAACATTCGATGTCATAATGATTGCCGTGTTCCGAAAATCAACCGTCCGCCCCTTCGAATCCGTCAATCGTCCATCGTCCAATACCTGAAGCAAAATATTGAAGACATCCGGATGCGCTTTTTCAATTTCATCAAAGAGGATGACCGAATATGGCTTCTGGCGAACTTTTTCCGTTAATTGGCCGCCTTCTTCATGCCCAACATAGCCTGGAGGCGAACCTACCAGACGCGAAGTGGTATGTTTCTCCATGTATTCAGACATGTCAATGCGGATAATCGCTTCTTCATCACCGAACAATGTTTCGGCAACCGCACGGGCCAATTCTGTTTTTCCGACACCTGTCGGGCCAAGAAAAATAAATGAGCCGATCGGCCGCTTCGGATCTTTCAAGCCAGCACGAGCCCGCCGGATCGCATGAGAGATCGCCTTAATTGCCTCATCCTGACCAACAACCCGTTGATGGAGAATATCTTCCATATGAAGCAGACGTTCACTTTCATGCTGTTCCAGCTTGACAACGGGAACTCCAGTCCAATTAGCGACCACGAGAGCGACATCGTCAGGAAGGACTTGAGTATTTTCCTTCCCCTGTTTTTCCTTCCACTCTTTATCGCAGATATCTACTTGCTCCTTGATCTTCTGCTCATTGTCACGGAGTGAAGCTGCTTTTTCAAATTCCTGACTCTGGACAGCTGCATCCTTTTCCTTTTTAACGGTCTCAAGCCGTTGCTCCAGCTCTTTCAGATTGGGTGGCGCCGTATACGAACGCAGCCGAACCTTCGAGGATGCTTCGTCAATCAGGTCAATGGCTTTGTCCGGGAGAAAGCGATCGGAAATATAACGATCAGACAACCGCACAGCCGCTTCAATGGCCTCGTCAGTGATCTTCACCCGGTGATGGGCTTCATAGCGATCACGTAATCCCTTCAGAATCTGGATCGACTGATCCTTCGTTGGTTCTTTCACTTTAATCGGCTGAAAGCGTCTTTCAAGGGCTGCATCTTTCTCGATATATTTACGGTATTCATCAAGAGTTGTCGCTCCGATACACTGCAATTCACCACGAGATAGTGATGGCTTGAGAATATTTGAAGCATCAATTGCCCCTTCGGCACCGCCCGCGCCAATCAATGTATGCAATTCGTCAATAAACAAGATAATATTGCCGGCCTGGCGAATTTCATCCATCACTTTCTTCAGCCGATCTTCAAATTCACCACGATATTTCGTTCCTGCGACAACAGTTCCCATATCAAGAGTCATGACACGTTTGTCGCGTAGAATTTCCGGCACTTCATTATTGACGATTTCCTGGGCCAGTCCTTCAGCCACAGCTGTTTTACCGACACCGGGTTCCCCAATCAGAACGGGATTGTTCTTCGTCCGTCGGCTGAGCACTTCAATCACTCGTTCAATTTCTTTGCTTCTGCCGATTACCGGATCTAGCCCTCCCTCACTTGCCATCGCAGTCAAATCGCGAGCGAGACTGTCAAGTGTCGGTGTGCTGGCATGGGCCGCATTTCTTCCCTGCGTACCCCCCGCTGTCGCTTCGTGGCTGCCAAGTAATTGCAGAACCTGCTGTCTTGCTTTATTGAGACTGACGCCCAGGTTGTTCAGAACGCGTGCAGCCACTCCTTCTCCTTCGCGAATTAATCCAAGTAGAATATGTTCTGTACCCACATAGGAGTGGCCGATTTTTCTCGCTTCATCCATCGATAGTTCAATAACCCGCTTTGCTCTTGGCGTATAATGCGGCGTCTGAACCGTCTCATTACCCCGACCAATCAGTGCTTCAACTTCCTTCTGAATTTTCTCAGGGCTTAAATTCAAAGCCATCAAGGCTTTTGCGGCAATTCCGTCACCTTCGCGCACCAAGCCAAGCAAAATATGTTCCGTGCCGATGTTATTGTGACCCAAACGCATGGCTTCCTCTTGAGAAAGTGCAAGGACTTTTTGTGCGCGCTCTGTAAATCTTCCGAACATCATCGTTTTGGCCTCCTTTAATTACCTTTTCAATGGCCTTCATTGTCTGTGCAAGCGACAACTGCTGAATCTGTGGGCTATTCATCAATAAAAAGTTCTCTCTAACAACTTATGATCACGCAAAACTTACTTGCGTAACCTGTATCCGTCTATTGTAGAGAACCTCGTAAGAATCTTCAAATATTTTCACTCAAAAGAATAAAGTTCTGGAGTTCCACAGCCCGAACTCCGCACTACTTTTCCGGTAAAATGAAGTAAACACCTATTAAGAGTATTCCACACCTCTTCAGCAAAATCCTCTTTAGAAAAAGCAGGAAATGATTTTTCTATCCATTTTATTCAAATATCCGTTATTCTCAACATCAACTATACCCAATTTTCATTCATACATACGGTGAAAGAACAAGCTTTAACGACTATAGGTCAGGGAAAGTAGCATCGCCTTTAAAAGATTCGCACGCATTTCATCCCTTAGAGGGATATCAAGGTCAACTACGCCCTGATCAATGGCACTTAACATCAGCCTCGCCTCCCGATCATTGATTACTTCTTCTTCAAGCAGGTGGACAATAATTGAATCCGCCATATTTTCAGTTAATTTATAACCAATCAGCCGAATCATTTCGTCAATGAGGTCAGCATCAGTGACCGGCCGCACTTTAATCACCTGGATATATCCTCCTCCGCCTCGTTTACTCTCAACGACATACCCGCGCTCAATGGAAAAACGCGTTTTCAGCACATAATTAATCTGTGAAGGAACGCATTGGAATTTTTCCGCCAATTCACTGCGCTTGAGTTTTATAATATCAATATCGCTGGACTCCAGAATTTCTTTGATGTATTTCTCAATAATATCGGATATATTCCTCATCGGGGCAGATCCTCCCTGACTTTGACTAACTTTGACTATAATCTTATTATGACTTATTTTCACTAATTTATCAACTGAACAACCGATCCAAAATAATCTGACCATTCAGCCGAATCGTGAAGTTGACAATAGTGTTCTTCTTCTTTTACCAAATGAAATGAAAAAACAGGACTGTCTGATTTTTCTCAGTACAGTCCTGTTTTCTATTGAGCTATGATGGAGCCTAGCGGGATCGAACCGCTGACCTCCTGCGTGCAAAGCAGGCGCTCTCCCAGCTGAGCTAAGGCCCCAAAACAGAAATCGGGAAGACAGGATTTGAACCTGCGACCCCCACGTCCCGAACGTGGTGCTCTACCAAGCTGAGCCACTTCCCGAAATGGTGCGCCCTGAGGAACTCGAATCCCCAACCTTCTGATTCGTAGTCAGACGCTCTATCCAATTGAGCTAAGGGCGCATATACATTAAGAATAAAATAAATGGTGCCGAGGGCCGGACTCGAACCGGCACGGTAGTTACCCACCGCAGGATTTTAAGTCCTGTGCGTCTGCCAATTTCGCCACCCCGGCATACCAGATAAATGAAAATGGAGCGGAAGACGGGATTCGAACCCGCGACCCCCACCATGGCAAGGTGATGTTCTACCACTGAACTACTTCCGCATATAAATAAATATAATTCATAGTGTAAAATGGTGAGCCACGAAGGATTTGAACCTTCGACCCTCTGATTAAAAGTCAGATGCTCTACCCCTGAGCTAGTGGCTCAAATCAAATAAAAAGCAGAGTGCCGGTCAGAGGACTTGAACCCCCAACCTACTGATTACGATTCAGTTGCTCTACCAATTGAGCTAGACCGGCATAAATAAATGGAGGATATAGGGCTCGAACCTATGACCCTCTGCTTGTAAGGCAGACGCTCTCCCAGCTGAGCTAATCCTCCATAAGGCCTGGCAGTGACCTACTCTTGCAGGGGGACAGCCCCCAACTACCATCGGCACAGAAGAGCTTAACGACCGTGTTCGGGATGGGAACGGGTGTGACCTCTTCGCTATAACCGCCAGACGAAAAAACTCGGCTCGCACGAGC